>CACGDZ010000001.1 GCA_902571955.1 uncultured Pelagibacteraceae bacterium
ATGAAAGCATTAAAAAAATTTCAATTAAAGAAAAAAAATCAATAAATATTTTGTGTAGAGGTGCAGCATTAAGATATTTATTAACAAGATTGTATGACTACTCAAATACACCAAAAACAGCATTGATTAAAATAGAAAAATAATCTAAAAAAACTGCAAATTTTTTGATTTCAAAATTCTTTAGGAAAAGAAAAATACTAGAGAGAGTGCTACAGAATATTCCTATTTGAATTACATTATTTGTCTCAATAAAATTTAAACTTGAATAAAATGCCTCATTATCAATTAATAATAATTTAAAAATCGCTATTGTTTCCTGAAAATGAAAATACAAAGGAGCAAGTATAATTAAAAATCCCTTAAAAAAATAAAGTATTTGAATGAAATAAGATCTATCATTAATCAAAAATTGTGTATCCTCTTTTCCAAAGTGATAAGAGGCAATCATTAAAAAAACAATTAAAGTTATTGATGGCAATATTATCCAAGTTAGTATTACTATTACTGCAATAAAAATATACGTGATATAGAATATATAAGTTGATTTTATATTAAATAATCTTAGCAGTTTTTTTCCTTTTATATGATCTAAAGACCCATGGGAAACACCTATAATTAAAATTAAAAGTAAACACAAAATTGAAGAAATATTTAAATTATTAAACTTAAATAGCAAAATACAAAAAAGGTTTACAACAAAGAAAAAAATAAATGAATGATTTAGATTTATTTTTTTTATTTTATTGATCATCTTAAATTAATTCTTTTAAAAATTTCCACTTTGGCATTTTTAGAATTACTTCTAAATCTTCAAAAAAACTGCTTTTATTTGATAAAAAATTGATAGCTGTTTTAGGCTTTGAATTAAAAACTTTGAAAAATATATTTCCCATTTCATTGGAATTGTTTTTAAGAACCCTCAATAAGATTTTATCTAAAAAATCATATTTCGAATTAATTTTAAATAGATTTACATTTTTTATATTTTCTATGTTTTCTCTTATATATCTGCTTTGTTCTTGAATATTTAGGAAAGTATAACCTGTACTTAATCTAGTCATTCCTCCAGCTGAGCCTATATAAATTTCATTTAATTTATTTACATTTTTTTGTCTAAAAAGTGGGATTGCTCCAGTTTCTTTGAAATTGATTTTACAGTTTCTGATATTTAGGTGGTTGCTTAAATAATTATCAATTTGTTCATCATAATCTTTTAGTTTTTCATTATTTAGTTCAGATATCCAAGTAGTTTCAATTAAGGCGTTTCTTTTTGTAAATGGTAGCGTATAAAAAAAATGAACTTTATTTCTTTGATCACAAGCAAAGTCCATCAAATTGAAAATTTCTTCATCAAAGAAGTCTTTATCTGTTTCTATTTCAACTCCGCAAAAATGTTGCCATAACTCACTCTGTTTATTCTCAAAACTAGGTACACTATTAAATACAATTGAATTTGATTTATCTAATTGATCAATACTTTTAAAAAATTGAATATTTTTATTTAATTTAAGTTTTGAAAGTATTTTTTCGTAGAACATGCCACTATCTATCGTTTGATATGGTGTAGGCTCGCAATCTACATATTTTGTATTATTGGGTGTATTTATTGTAAAATTATTCCAACTCTTTTTGACACAGTCATCGAAGTTATGTGAAAAAACCTTCCAAAATGACCAAGTTTTATCTCTTTTATAATCTTCTCTTGGCTCAATAATTGCTAAAGTTTTATCTTTTAATTTATCATAAACTTCTAGCTCATATGCTAATGAAAGACCTGCGCAACCTCCACCTATAATTATGTAATCAAATTCTTTCATTTAAATTTATTTCTTCATTAATTAAATTATGATCATGATTAATATTATCATCGTTTTTGTTTATAAGTGATAACTTAATTAAGTCAAAAATAGATAAAAAAGTTTCAATAATTTTTTCAATATTTGAAACATAAATTTTTCCTGACTTTTTATAATTTTCTATGTTCTGTTTATTTAAAATTTTATATCCTATTTTTCTATAAACTCTTCTTGCAACCAAAATAGAAAATCTAAAACTTAATGGTATTTCTTTTATTGAGTAAAATGAGTTTTCATAAAACTTTTCTGAAAGCTCGATTGTAGTCTTTATATCCTCAAAACTTTCATTTATATAAAATCTATTATTTTTTTTATCTTCAATAACATCCCTGGAAATATTTGTTAATTGCATAGCAATCCCAAGATCAATTGCTGATTTTAGAGATTGTTGTTTGTGAACATTCAATATTTTAGCCATCATCAATCCAACTGTTCCAGCCACCCTATAGGAATAAATTAATAATTCTTTTTTTGAATTAAGTTTAACATTTTCTTTTATATCAGAATTAATACCCTCAAATAAATCATCTACAATTTTAGTTGAAATACTAAATTCATTAATAAGATCCCACATGTTTTTAATAACTGGATAATCATGATTTTTATTAACAAAATTATTCCTAAATTTGATAAAATTATCTCTTTTTATTTCAATCTTATTTGCATCGTCAGCAATATTATCTGCTTCTCTACAAAAATCATAAAGTGCAGAGCATTTTTCATAGGTTTTTTTTGGTAAAAAAAAACCTGCCCAATTAAAAGATTTTGCGTAAATAGCTAAATAATTCTTTGTTAACATTAAAATAATTTATCTAAAACCTTCGCTGAAGAGAGAACACCTGGAACACCGGCCCCTGGATGTGTGCCCGCACCAACAAAGTATAAACCATCATATATTTCTGATTTATTATGAAATCTAAAGTATGCGGATTGTGTAAATTTAGGTTGAATCGAAAACCCAGATCCAAATTTTGTATTTAATTCCTTTTCAAAGTAATCAGGTGTTAGATAAAAATCCTCAACTATATTATTCTTAAGATCTGGCATTAAGTCTTTTTCCATTTTTTCAATTACAAGATTTTTCATTATCTCACCTTCAGTTTCCCAATTTATTTTTGACTGATTGTTAGGAACAGGCACTAAAACATAAAAACAATCATTTCCTTCTGGGGCCATAGTTTTATCAGTCGCTGTAGGTCTGTGAAGATAATAGCTAATGTCGTTATTTAATTTTTTCTTATCAAATATGTCATCAAGATGTTCTTTATACTTGTTTCCAAACTTTATTGTGTGATGTTCAACATTATCATAAATTTTTTTTGTTCCAAAATAGTAAACAAATAAACCCATAGAATATTCCATTCGATTTTTTTTCCAATTAAACAACATGGAACTCTCGTTGTTTTTGCTTAACATTTTTTCATAAAATGCAGGTGGATCTGCATTACAAACAACATTATCTGCACCAACTTCATTTCCATTATTTAATTTTACACCACTTATTTTATTATTTTTTGTTATAATTTCGGTTACTTCACTGTTTTTTATTATTTCAATACCAACCTCATTCATTAACTTTTCAAAACCTTTAATTATATTTCCTGTTCCTCCAACTGAATAATGTATTCCCCATTTTTTTTCTAAATAAAGAATTAATCCATAAATAGAGGTGGTAGTAAAAGGATTTCCCCCAACTAGCAAAGGATGCATGCTAAGCATTCTTCTTAATTTTTCATTTTTTATGTAAGATGAAACCAGTGAGTAAACTGATTTATAACTCTTAAGTTTTAATAGAGCAGGTAATTGTTGCATCATTACAAAAGGTTTATCAAATGGCACATCTGCAAGTTCTAAAAAACCTTTATCAAATATCTTTTTTGTAAAATTAACTAATTTTTCATATCCATTTACATCTTCTTTGCTAAGCTTCTCAATTTGGCTTTTCATTTCTCTTTCATCACCAGAGTAGTTAAACTTGGTTTTATCTTCAAAAATAAATTGGTACCAAATTTTAAGTGGTGTTAATTCTATATAATTTTTGGGATCTTTATTGAATAACTCAAATAATTCATTAATTAAGTAGGGTGCAGTAATTACCGTTGGTCCAGCATCATATATAAATCCATTTCTTTTAAAAACCCTAGCTCTACCACCTAGGTCTGGGTGTTTTTCTATTAATTTTACTTTATGTCCTTTTGCCTTAAGTCTTAGTGCTGCTGCGATTCCACCAAATCCTGATCCAATGACTATAGAGTTCATTTTAATAATTTATAGCTTTTTTGTAAAATTGTAAGTGTATTATGAGTTAATTTTTTTTAACTCTGCTTTAGTTTCATCTAAATTTTTTTGAAACACTGCGTCTAATTTTGACTTATCTACTGATGTAGTCATTATTTTTTTAACTGAGTCCACCGCAATCTTTATTGACGCATCTTTAATTTCTTTTATAGCAGCTTCTTTCATTTGACTAATTTTATTTTCAGTCAAATTTTTTTTAATTTCTGATGATTTATGAAACTTATCATTCATCTCAATTATTAATCTATCTGCATCTTTTTTGGCGTTCTCAAGAATTTCGTTACTAACAGATTGAGCTGTATCTAATTTTTTTTGTGAGTTATCTAATAGAGTTTTTGCCTCTGTTCTTAATTTTTCACTTTCATCTATTTCATTCTTAATGTCAGATATCATTTTATCTAGCATTTCCAAAACTTTTTGAGGGATTTTAAAATATATTAATACTCCAAAAAAAATAATAAATGATATAGCCACCCAAAATGTTGCATCAATTGCCATAGTATTTATCTCCATTTCTCTTAGATAGATCGTCGACAATTGCAGATATGCTACTATTATTTACATCAGCTCCAATAAGTTTTTGTAATAACTCAGATGAAGTCTCAATAGCTATTTTATTTATTTTATCTGGTGCATTCTTTCTTAATATATCTATTTCTTTTTCAGCTTCTACAATTTCATTATCAATTTGCTGATCAAGAATTGCTCTCTTTGCACTAATATCTTTTAGTGCTTTTTCTCTTGCTTGATTGAAAATGCTATTAGCCTCAAGTTTGCTTTTAGATATAATTTCATCGTATTCTTTTAGTTTTGCATCACTATCTTCTCTTTGTTTCTCAGCAGCCTCAATATTTTCTAATATTTGAGATTTTCTCGTTTCTAAGTTGTTACTAATTTTTGGTAGTATTAGTTTAGATAAAACTAAATACATAATGCCAAAAGTAAGTATTAGCCAAAAAATTTGAGAAACCCAAAACTCTGGATTTAATTGAGGCATACCTCCACTTTCAGCTGCAAAAGCTTCTTTAATAAAAAAGAAGCTAAAAAATATTGACTGAAAATATATTTTTTTAACCATCAATTTAAAACGCAAAAAGAATGATTAACGCAACTACCAATCCAAATAATCCTGTAGCTTCTGCAAGTGCGAAACCTAAAAGCAAGTTAGGAAATTGCTTTTGTGCTGCAGATGGATTTCTCATTGCACCAGACAAATA
The DNA here is from genome assembly GCA_902571955.1 of uncultured Pelagibacteraceae bacterium. Lineage (GTDB taxonomy): Bacteria > Pseudomonadota > Alphaproteobacteria > Pelagibacterales > Pelagibacteraceae > Pelagibacter. The sequence goes on from CACGDZ010000001.1 coordinate 5,372, forward strand.
ATTTCCAAAAATTATTCCAATCCCAACACCGGCTCCAGCTAAAGCAATTGCTGCTAAACCTGCTCCGATCATTTTTGCTGCTTCTAATTCCATTATATCCTCCTCTGTTATTAATGGTGTAAATTTAATGCATCATTTAAATAGATGCAGGTTAAGATTGCAAAAACATAAGCTTGAAGAAAAGCAACTAAGATCTCCAAACCAGTTAACGCAACCGAAAAACTTAGTGGAAGCCACCCACCAACTATTCCAAGGCTAATTACAAAGCCTCCGAAAACTTTCATCATTGTATGACCAGCCATCATATTGGCAAATAATCTAACTGATAAACTTATAGGTCTACTCAAATAAGAAATAATTTCTATAACAACAATTAAAGGGAGCAATACTGCAGGCACTCCACTTGGAACAAATAATTTTAAATACCCAAACCCATGTTTAATAAACCCAATTACAGTCACTCCAATAAATATAAATGCTGCGAGCACAAATGTTACAATGATATGACTGGTTACAGTAAAAGTATAAGGTATCATTCCAAACATGTTACAAAATAAAACAAACATGAATAGAGAGAATATAAATGCGAAGTATGGTTTAGCTTTTGATCCGGCTGTATCACTAATCATTTTGGATACAAAGGTGTAGCTAAGTTCTGCTATTAATTGAATTTTATTTGGTAGTATTGAATTTTTTTTTGATCCTAAATTAAAGATTAATAAAATAGATACTGTGCTTAAAATCATAAACAAACTCGCGTTCGTAAACGAGATGTCAAATGCTCCAACTTTAATTTCTGGTCCAATTCTATAAACATCGAATTGAGACATCGGATTTGCTGCCATAATACTTATTTATTTTTGCATTTTTTTTGCAGATCTAATCACATTGGTTATTCCAGCAACTACACCAACAAAAAAAAATATTAATATAAACCAAGGTTTAGTACCAAAGGTCTTGTCAAAAATAAACCCAATAATTGTCCCCACAGCCACCGCAGACACAAGTTCTGTACTCAATTTGAATGCAGCGCCTAAAGGTGAGGGGTCATTCTTCTTATTGTAGAGATTTTTCTTTGAAATCTTGCTTTTTGCAATCTCTAAGCGATTTTTAAAAGGGTCTTTTGGCATTTATATAGTTTAAGCAACCATACTCTCTGCTTTTTGTAAATCAACAGCCACAAGCTGACTAATTCCTTTTTGAGGCATAGTCACTCCATATAGTCTGTTCATTTTTGACATGGTTAAAGCATGATGAGTTACAATTATGAATTTTGTATTGGTTATTTTTATTAATTCCTCGAGTAGACTACAAAATCTTGTTACGTTGGCATCGTCAAGTGGTGCATCAACCTCATCTAATACACATATAGGTGAAGGGTTTGTTAAAAATACTGCAAAGATTAAAGAGAGCGCAGTCAATGCTTGTTCACCCCCAGATAACAAAGTTATAGATTGAAGTCTTTTTCCTGGAGGGCTAACTAACATTTCTAAACCTGCTTCAAGTGGATCATCAGAGTCCACTAATTCTAATTTTGCATTTCCACCATTGAAAAGTTTTGTATAAACTTCATTAAATTTTCTATTAACTTTTTCAAAAGCTTCAATCAATCTTTCTCTTCCTTTTTGATTAAGTTCATTAATGCTATCTTTCAGTTTCACAATAGCAGTAACAAGGTCAGCACGATCCTGTTCCATTTTTTTTATCTCTTCTTCATATTTACTTGTTTCTTCATCTGCTTTTAAATTTACAGATCCTAATTTTTCTCTTTCTTGTTTTTTCTTGTCCAAAGCATCTTCTTGATCAACTGGATTTGGAAGCTCTTCTACTCCATTTAAATTTGAATTTTCTAAAATATTATCTTCATTCAAATTTAACTCAGAACTAATTCTATCAAGGAGATCATTTTTTCTTTTTTGCAGGCCTTCAATTGTAGCTCCTGAGCTTGCTTTTCTTTCTCTGATTTGAATTGATTGTTCTTGAATTTCATTTAATTGTGTTCTTAACATTTCAATTTTTTGATCTGTTTCATCTATAATTGCTTCATTATCAATTTTTTCTTTATCCGAAATTCTTAAATTTTCTGAAATTTGACCTTTTCTTTCTGCCTGTACTCTAGGTTGATTTTCTAAATCACTTAATTGTTTTGATAATTTATCTTTCCTTTGTGTTAGTTCATTAACCATTTTTTCTGAGTTAGTTAATAAATTTTTCCAACTTTCAATTTCTGTTTCAATGGTTTTAATTCTCTCATTTCTTTTTAGAGACTCATTTTTTATTGATTGATTTTTGCTATATGCATCTGCATATTTTTCTTGAAGTAATTTTATATTTTTTGATTTTTCACTAACTCCTAATAACTCACTTCTAGATCTCTCATTTTTTAAATCATTTAAAAAACTATCTAGCTCCATATTGCATCTATCTAGAAGTGTTGTTGCTTGATTTATTTCATTACTATCTATTAATTCTTTTATCCTTGATATAGTATTTTTCACATTTCTTATTGGACCAACACTTATATTTACGGTTTCTTCAGCTAAATTGTTTACAACTTCATCAACAGCTTTTTGTTCTTCTTTAAGTTTATTTTTTGCACTTTCCAACTCTTCATTAGATAATTTTTCTGTTTCAAAATATTTCGAGTCTGTCTCAATTAATTCAGTTTTTTCTTCCTTCAATCTTTTTTCATTTGAGTTAGCGTCTATAATAATTCCTTTTTCTCTTGTGATATCATCATCAAGTGTTTGAATTGATTTTTTGATGCTTTCTATCTCATCTTGAATTCTTGTATTTTCCTCATCTAAACTTTGAAGTTCTAGATTAAGTCTTTGTATCCTTGACAAATTTTCTATGTTTTTTTCTCTCAATGGATTTACTTTATCTGTAAAAGTTTTGATTGAATTTTCTAATTCAGATATTTTGTTATTAAATCCTTCTACTTCTCCTTCTGCCTCAGTATTTATTTCATTTTCTATTTTAATTTCTTTGTCAATTTCTAATAATTTTAAATAATATAAACCTGCTTCAATTTTTTTAATTTGATCTGAAATTAGTTTGTATTTTGTTGCCTCTTCAGCTTGTTTTTGAAGATTTGCTAATTGTTTTTCTTGCTGTCTTCTTAATTCATCTGCTCTTTTTAAATTATTCTCAGCCGCACCCAATCTTAATTCAGCCTCATGTCTTCTAACGTGTAAACCAGATATTCCTGCAGCTTCTTCTAAAATAGCTCTTCTATCTGTTGGTTTAGCAGTTACTAGTGCACCTATTCTTCCTTGGCTAATCATAGATGGAGAGTGTGCACCAGTCGAAAGGTCTGCAAAAAACATTTGCGCATCTCTTGCTCTTACTTCTTTGTCATTAATGTAAAATTTAGATCCTTTATCTTTTTCTATTTTTCTTCTAATTTGTATTTGATCCAACTCGCGGTATTGGATTGGACCTTCTTTATCTTTGTTTTCAACTTCAATAGATACCTCTGCAATATTTTTTGATGCTTTATTAGATGTTCCTGAAAAAATAACATCTTCCATACCTGATCCACGCATACTTTTTGCTGAGGTCTCTCCCATTACCCATCTTAAAGATTCTACAATATTAGATTTACCACAGCCGTTTGGACCTACTATACCAGTAAGACCATCTTCAATTAAGAAATTGGTTTTTTCTGCAAAAGATTTAAATCCGTTTAATTGGATTTTTTTAAACTCCATGCACTAACTTATATCAGTTTTTCTAGCGCTTTTTTTAAATTTTTATAATTTAAGGGTTTTTCAAATTTTTCGTTGTTAATAATTATCGTAGGAGTTGCGTTAACTTTGAAGTTCTTTGCTCCATCGATTCGATCCTTTAAAACAAAATCTTCAATTTCTTTATTATTTACACATGAGTCAAAATCAATTTTAAATCCTTCATTTTTTAAAAATTTTTGTAAGTTTTCATTTGCTTCCTCTACTGAACTTCCTTTAACCCATTTTTGTTGATTAGCGTATAAACTTTCAAGGATATCTGTATTTCCGTCATTCTTACATTGAGAAATTTTTGATGCATTAAAAGCAGCTATGTCTAGGGGAAAATGTCTAAATTCAATTTTGGCAACCCCTTTATCAAGAAATTCCTCTTTTAATTGAGGGTAAACATTTTTATGAAAATTAGCGCAGTGACTGCATGTTAAAGACTCAAATGCTATAATAGTTATTTTTGCATCTTTGTTACCAACAGTTATCCTTTTAATTTCCTCAGCTTGTAAATTTAAAACTGTAGTAAAAAATATTAATATTAAGAATATAATTTTTTTCATTTCTCTCTAAAAACCTTGGATAACTCAGTTAATGATTTTTTAATCTTTTCGTTTTTAACATCTTTAATTTTATCTTGATATTTACTAATTGCCACATTTTTAACTTTTGTTTCACTCGAGCCCGTCATTTCATGTTCATCATCAAAACTTATAAATTTAAGCTTTTCAACAACAGAATATCCAAAAAAATTATTCATTTTATCCAAAATATTTTTTTTCGAATATTCTACATCGACTTCATGACCACGCTTGACCATAACCACTAAGGTGCTAACACCAAATTTATTTGAATTTTTAAATGTTTTTGGATAGCAAATTTTAAATAATTCGCCTCCAACAAAATATTTCCAATTGCTCAGGGTTTCTGAATATACATGACCTTTTTTATTTATTATTTTTTTAACATTTTTTGGCAAAGTGTCTTTGAAAGATCTTAATCCTTGAATGCTAGCGTTTCTCTGCTTAGTATTATTTTTAGATTGCATATGAAAGATCCAATAATAACAAATAATATTCTTAATTGGTATGATTTAAATAAAAGATCTTTACCTTGGAGAAAGAATGTTTCTCAATCAAAAAAGCAATACTATACTTTAGTAAGTGAATTTATGTTGCAGCAAACCCAGGTTGCAACGGTAATACCTTACTTTAACAGATTTATAAAAAATATTCCTACAATTGAAAAATTATCTAAATACGATGATAGAAAATTAATTAAACTTTGGGAGGGTCTTGGATACTATTCAAGAGTAAGAAATTTAAAAAAAACAGCTCAAATAATTGTTAAAAACTATAATAAAAAAATACCTAGAAATTTTGTAGATTTAAAGTCTCTTCCAGGAATTGGAGATTATACAGCAAGTGCAATTTCTGCAATTGCATTCAATGAACCAATAATTCCCCTTGATGGAAATATTGAAAGAGTATTAAAGAGATACTTATTTTTAAAAAAACATGATCAAATAAAAAAAGAAAATCTACAAGAGAAGAAAAAAATTTTTGGAACATCTATCAAAAGGTCTAGTGATTATGCTCAAGCTTTAATGGAATTAGGGGCACTAATTTGTAAACCTGTTAGTCCTAATTGTAAGAACTGTCCATTAGTAAAAAAATGCAAATCATTTAAAAATAAAAATTTTGATTTAGTAAAATTTAAAAAAAAAGATAAGGAAACTTTTTACAAGCTAAATGTTTATAAAAAAAATGATCATTATTTATTAATCAAAAATAACAAATTTAATTTTTTGAAAAATTTTAATATCTTCCCAATGGAGGAAGTAAACAACCCTAAAAATTTTGATAAAGATTTGAATTTTAAAATGTCCAATATGAACATGAATATTAAAATCGAATTTAAAAATAAATATAATTTAAATAAAAATAATTATTGGATTGATCCAACAAAGCTTCAAAATTACACACTGCCAACATTTACAAAAAAGATAGTAAAATTTTTAGAAAGTCATAAATGAAAAAAATAGCAATAATTGGTGCTGGAATTTCTGGTTTGTATATTGCCAATTTATTCAAAGATCATAAGGATTATCAGGTTAGGATTTATGAAAAAAAGAATTCATTAGAAAATGATGAAGGCTATGGAATTCAGTTGTCAGTAAATAGCGTAAAGTTATTAAATAAAATGGGCTTCACTTCTCTCACTGAAGAGGAAAAATTTAATCCAAAAAAAATTGATTTTTATGAGATTAAAAATTCAAAAAAAATTTGTGACTTAGATATTTCAAAATTTAATTCTGGAGATTGTAAATATACAACATTGAAAAGATCAAAATTACTTCAATTTTTAAAAAAAAAACTAGACGAAGATATAATTAAATATAACCACAGTATTGAACAGATTGATTATGATAAAGATTCAATAAAATTAATATTTAATAAAAATAAAATAACTTGTGACTATTTAATTATTTCAGATGGTGTGTTTTCTAAGGGGAAGTTATTAATTTCAAACAACAAGTCAAAACCAATTTACAATGAAACGATTGCTATTAGGGGCACTATATCTAGAGAAAATTTTCAAAATATAAATGAAGAAAATATTTCTTTGTTTTTAGGACCAAATTTTCATTATGTTGTTTATCCAATTAATAATGATAAAAAATTTAATTTTATTGGCATTTTAAAACATAAATTAAATTCAAATGAGCAAGAGAACTATAATCTTTTTACCGAGAGTTCTTTTATAAAAAATATTAAATTTAAATTATCTCAAAAAGTTTCTCAAAGTTTTTTGGAAAGTCTTCAAAATATTAAATTATTTCCAATATTTGTAAGTAAAAACTTATATAATCCTCCAAAAAATATATTCCTTGTAGGAGATGCATTTTTTGCTTTTTCACCTTCATTTGCGCAGGGAGCTTCCCAATCAATTGAGGGGGCTAATGAATTATATGAATGTTTAATAAACAATAATAATTTTTATGATACCAGATTAAAGAGAGTAAAAATGATTAATAGTAGATCTAATTTCAATCAATTTGCCTTCCATTTATCAAATCCAATTATGATCATATTTAGAAATATTTTTTTAAAACTTTTAACTAAAAATAAAAAATTTTTACAAGGTTATTTAGGTAAAATTTATAAAAGTTAATTTTTAGAAATTAATCTTTGTCTTAGATAATCAATAGGATAAGTTCGTCCATTTATATCACAGTGCCAAAAAGTCCATCCATTGCAACTTTCAGCTCCTAAAATAGTAGCAGCAACTTTGTGTATAGAACCCTCTGCTTGATTATGTTTTATACTACCATCAGCCATAATTCTGGCTGTTATTTTTTTCTTATTATCAAAAATATTAGTTCCAGGTTTAATTATTCCAAGCTCAACTAATGAACCAAAAGGAATTCTTGGTTTTGATCTATTATTTTTTAGCGTATCTAACAAATCATCCTCAATTGGCTTAGTAGTTTTTAAGCGTTGCTCAGCAGCTTTAAAATAATTTTTTTCTTTTTCTATTCCGAAATAATTTCTTCCTAGTTTTTTTGCTACTGTAGCTGTTGTTCCTGATCCTAAAAAAGGATCAAGTATTAGGTCATTTTTATTAGATGTAGCTAGTAAAATTCTATGTAATAGTGCTTCTGGTTTTTGTGTAGAGTGAATTTTTTTTCCATCCTTTTTAAGTCTTTCAGATCCATTGCATATTGGAAGATCCCAATTAGATCTCATTTGCAAATCATCATTTAAACATTTTAAAGATTGATAATTGAATGTGTATTTCGATTTTTCACTTTTAGATGCCCATATTAAAGTTTCATGAGCGTTAGTAAAACGTGTTCCTCTAAAATTTGGCATTGGATTATTTTTATTCCAAATAACATCGTTTAAAATCCAGAAACCTAAATTTTGGATTACTGTGCCAACTCTAAAAATATTATGGTAGCTTCCTATAACCCAAATAGCTCCATCTTTTTTTAAAATTCTTTTACATTCATTAAGCCATTTATAAGTGAAATCATCATATTTTTTAAAATTTTCAAATTGATCCCACTTATCATTTACCGCACTAACTTTTGATCTATCTGGTCTAGTTAATTCACTTTTTAATTGTAAGTTGTAAGGAGGATCAGCAAAAATTAAATCAAAAGTTTCACGTGGAATTTTTTTTAATTCTTCGAGACTATCTCCATTAATTATTTTATTTTTGAAACCAGTTTTCATTTGTAAAAATTAATTAGACTCCAAATGGATTCTTCGGTCAACCTGAGATTGAAAAATTTGGATTCAATTAGTGTTTCTAAATTAGAGGGTAACTAGATGTAGTGTTAATTTATTTTAGATATTGGTGAAAAAGTTTTTCTATGATGTTTAGTAATACCTAATTTTTTTAAAGCTTTTAAGTGTTGTTTTGTTCCGTACCCAAAGTTTTTATCCCAGTCATAACCTTTATTTTTTTTTGACAAGGTGGTTATAAATTTATCCCTTGATACTTTTGCAATTATAGAAGCTGCCGAAATAGAGGGAATTTTTTTATCTCCTTTAATAACTGATTTTAAATAATAATTTTCTAATTTTGGAGTTTTGTTTCCATCTATAATAACATGTGTTGGTTTTTTCTTAAGTTTTTTGATGGCTCTTTTCATAGCCAGCAAACTTGCTTGTAGTATATTCAGTTTTTCTATTTCTTTGACGGAAGCTTTACCTATGGACCAAGTAGAATTTTTTTTTATGTATGTACATAGATATTCTCTCTCTTTTTTACTTAATGATTTTGAATCTTTTAATAACTTTCGATTAATTGATTTTTTTAAAATTACTGCTGAAGCATAAACAGGCCCAATTAAACTTCCTCTACCAACTTCATCAACCCCAGCAATTATTTTCATCAAATTTTTAAGTTTAGTTCTTTAATTTTGTCTCTAATTTTCTTTAAATCTTCCCATGAGAGTTTTTTATTTTCTGGAAAACGGATTAAATAAGATGGATTAAAAGTTATCATTAAAGGGAATGTTTTGTTTATTAAAATCACTTCCTTCCAATGTCCTCTTTCAGTAGTTATTTTTTCACTTATTCCTGTTATAGCCTCCATTGCTGAACTACCCATCAAAACAATAATCTTTGGGTTTATAATCGATATATGCTCCTTCAAAAATACTGAGTATCTTTTAATCTCAGTTGAGGTTGGTTTTCTGTCATCAGGTGGTCTAAAATTAATCGCATAACTAGTGTAAATATTTTGTCTCTTAATATTGATGGCTATAAGCATTTTGTCTAGAAGTTCTCCAACTTCACCTCTAAATGGGACACCCAATTTTTCCTCTTCAGCCCCTGGAGACTCTCCAATTAACATTAAAGGGCTATTTATATTTCCCTCACCAAAAATAATTTTTTTTGAATTTTCTTTCAATTTACAATTTTCAATTGAATTTATTTGATCTTTTAAATTTTTTAGTAATTCTTCTTTATTAATCTGCAGGGTGCCATTGTTCGTTTCTAAAATATTAAATCTATTTATTGGCTTATCAGCGAATATAAATTTTGGCTCAATCGTATTAATTAGTTCTTGGTTTAATTTGGTATTTTGATTTATTACTTTTTTAGTCATAGTATGGTCACATGTTCCTAAAATTTCTAAAATTAGTACTATTAATATTTATATCTTATCAGACACCTTTGTATTCTAAAAGTGCTACTTTTAATGATTTCAACTCAAGAGATTTATCAAATTATTTTTCTGGAATTGTTGCATTTGAAAATCGAGATAATTCTGAAGCTTTAAAATTTTTTAACTTAACTAAAGTATTAATTAACAAACATGACAGTTATTTAAAAAGATATGTTAACTCTTTAGTTTTAGATAACAAAGTACCTCAAGCAATTAATGTATTAAATAACAATGCAAAGAAATCTAATTCAGATTTTTATGATGCTTATATAATTTTAATAATTGACAGTTTAAAAAAAAATAATTTTAAAAAGGCTTACGAATATTTGACACAAAGCTTAAAATTTCAAGATGAAGATAGAATAAACTTGGTTATATTTGAAACTCTTAAACAGTACATTTATACATTTAAAAATAAAAAAATATTAGATAACAAAAAAAATTTTGGGAACCTGTCTCTTATAGCTGAGACATTCCAAAGATGTTATATTGAAGATACAAGAACTTCATCATTTTTTCTTAATTTAATAAATAATCAACAAGGCGACTATTCAAGATATATTTTCTTTTATCTTAATCATTTAATTGATAACAATAAATTAAATGAAGCAAGATCAGTTGTTGAACAAATAGATTATATAAATTCAACACTTTTACTCTCACAAAGTAAAAGTTGGGTAGACAAAGAAAAATTCGATGATTTTGGAAAAATTTTTTCGTGCAAAGATCATAATGATCTTGTAAGTGAGTTTTTATTTTTAATCTCTAATCTTTATTCTTCTCAGGATAATTTTGAGAAATCAAATTTTTACTTAAATTTGTCAAACTATTTAAATCCTAAATTTAAATTTAATCTGTCATTGGTTGCAGAAAATTTTTATCTTAATGATGAATTTGATAAAGTACAAAGGATCTTAAAAAACTTTAAAAAAGAAGATGAATTTTATTATTGGTTTAGATTAAAAAAAGAAGCTCAAATAATAATTCAAGAGCAGGATTATGAAAATGGAATTAAATTCATAGATTCAAAATTTAATAAAATTGAAAATCCAAACAAAAAAATGATTTTTGATTTAGCCAATTTTTATAAAAATTCTAAAAATTATGAAAAGGCAATAGATCGTTATACAGAAATTATTTTAACACTAGATGACAATTCACTTATTAAATCAGATGTATTGTATCGTAGAGGTGGTAGTTATGAAAGAATGGGCAATTATGAAAAGTCAGATGAAGATTTACTGCATGCGCTTAAAATTGATCCTAGTGATGCATATATTTTAAATTACCTTGCTTACTCTTGGTTAGAGCGTGATTATAAAATTAATGAAGCAATGGATATGTTAAAAACAGCATATGATTTAAAAAGCAATGATCCATATATTATTGATTCAATTGGATGGGCTTATTTTTTAATTGAGGATTATCTAGAGGCAGAAAAGTATTTAAAAAGAGCTGTAGAATTAATGCCAGATGACCCAATTGTGAATGATCATTATGGAGACATTTTATGGAAATTAAATCGAAAAATTCAAGCAAGATACTTTTGGAACAACGTATTAACTTTTGATGACACCGAAGACCATATGAGAGAAAAAATCAATATTAAAGTAATTGAAGGTCTTAAAAATTCCTAAATGAAAATTAATAAAATTAAATCTAATGCAAAGTTAAATTTAGCACTAAATATCACTGGAAAAAAAAAGGTTTTACATAAAATTGAAAGTATAATTGGTTTCATAGATTTACATGATGTTATTTCGATAAATCAGCATAATGGAAAAAAACATGATATTTCTTTTTATGGAAAGTTTTCTAAAAATATTGGAAAAAAAAATACTGTTCAAAAATTATTTCAAATACTAGATAAAGAAAATTTATTAAAAAATAAAAAATTCAAAGTTAAAATTAAAAAATTAATCCCTCAAGAAGCTGGGTTGGGTGGGGGATCGATGAATGCAGCTAGCGTGATTAATTATCTGGTTAAAAAAAAAATTATTAATCCTAATCATCAAAAAACTCGAAGTATCTGTAACTTGGTTGGTTCCGATGTTATTCTGGGAACCATTTCTTCCAGCTGTGTGTTGTCATCAGATGGTAGATTAAAAAAGATTTATAATACTCCAAAATATTACTCTACTTTAGTAAAGCCTGATTTTGGGTGCTCAACTAAAAAAATATACTCAGCTGTTCGAAAGTATACAAAATCAAAATATAACAAACCTAAGAAAAACATGTTTGGAGTAAAATATTTAATTGATCAACAAAATGCCCTTGAAACAATAGCACTCAAAAAATATCCAAAACTTAAAAAAATAAAGTTGTTCTTAGAAAGTATAAATAATCCATTATTTGTAAGAATGACTGGTTCAGGATCAGCAATTGTTGCCTATTATAATTCATTAAAGAGTTGTAAATTGGCAAAAGCTAAATTTAAAAGAAAATATAAAAATTATTGGTGTGTTACAGCAAAAACTATATGAATTTTATATTTTTATGTTATAGGAAGCTAGTATTGGGGCGTAGCCAAGCGGTAAGGCACGGGTTTTTGGTACCTGCATCCTAGGTTCGAATCCTAGCGCCCCAGCCATTTATGAAAAATTTTTTAGATAAATTTTTTTCTCGATCAAAAAATTTTGATTATATCAGTCAAAATTTAAAACAAATTACTTTAACAACACCCACGAATAAAATTTTTGAAGCAATTAATAATTTTTCAGAGAAAAGTGAAATTAGATATGTGGGTGGGTGTGTAAGAAAAGTAATAAAAAAAGAAAATGTTGATGATATTGACCTAGCAACAAATTTAACTCCCCTAGAAGTTTGTGAGGCTCTTAAAAAAAAACAAATAAGTTATTACGAAACAGGAATTGAACACGGAACTATAACCGCAATAATTGACGAATATAAATATGAAATTACTTCTTTAAGGAAAGACGTCTCAACTGATGGAAGGCATGCTGAAGTAGAATTCTCTTTAGATTGGAAGGAAGATGCCTCTAGAAGGGATTTTACTATCAATTCAATTTATGCAGATGGCGATGGTAATTTATTTGATCCATTTAACGGTAAAAAAGATTTGGAAGAGGGTTATATTAATTTTATTGGCAATGCGGAAAAAAGAATTCAAGAGGATTATTTGCGTATTTTAAGGTATTTAAGATTTTATTTAAATTACTCAAATCATAAGCACCAATCAGAAATAATAAAAAATATAAAAAAAAATATTGATGGAATTTCAAATATATCATCTGAAAGGCTAATAGATGAACTAAAAAAAATAACGGGTTCAAATGGATTTTTAAAACTGTTTAAAGATATAGAAAGTTTAGAGCTAATAGAAATAATTTTCCCTCAATTTAAGAATATTAAAAATTTTAAAAAACAAAATTCTTATGCTGCAGAGAATTTTTTAAAAATTGACTTTATATTCTTAATTGCCCTTTTAGTGATTGATGGTACTGATAATGCTGATTATTTTCTTTATAAATTTAAAATATCTAACAAAGACAAGAAAAGACTAAAATTGATAGATCTTTTTTATAGAGAAAAAGTAACTCTAAACAATTTTACAGAGAAAAATTTGAATAAATTATTTTATTTTAATGGGCGACAGGCTGTAATAGATATAATTAATTTTAAAATTTTTACCTCTAATAAAGTAGAGAAAAAACTAATCAAACTATTAGATACTTATAAAGAAAGAGTAATTCCAACTTTGCCAATAGGGGCTGATCTACTAATGTCTAAATTTCAAATTCCTGAGGGTAAAACTTTAGGCAATAAATTAAAAAAAATAGAGGAAACTTGGGTTCAAAACGGATTTCAAATTTCAGATAAGCAAGTACAGCAAATAGTTAAAAGTTAAATATATTTAACATCTTTAATTTCAAAATTTTTTACACCAGAGGGTGTATTTATTTCAACTAAATCACTTTTATTTTTTCCAATCAAACCTTTACCAATTGGTGATTGAAAGAAAATTAGTTTTTGTTTTAAATCTGCCTCATCTTTTCCAACAATTTTATAATTAATTTTTTCACCATTATCTAAATCTTCTAAATAAACTGTAGATCCAAAAATTACTTTTCCTTCATTATTTAGTTTTGTAACATCAATAACATTTGCTCTAGCAATAATATCGTTAATTTCGGTTATTCTTCCTTCGTTATGAGATTGTTCTTCTTTAGCTGCATGATATTCTGCATTTTCTTTAAGGTCTCCATGGGATCTTGCTTCAGCAATTGCAGCTACTATTTCGGGTCTTTTTTTTTCTTTTAAAAAAACTAATTCTTCCTTTAGTTTATTTAGTCCGTTTAATGTTATTGGCTCTTTATCCATTTTTTATTTCCATTTTGCAATCGGAGGTAATGACATCAAAATTCCTTCAACATTACCACCAGTTTGTAGCCCAAATTTTGTTCCTCTATCATATAGCAAATTAAATTCTGCGTATCGACCTCTTTTAATATACTGAAACTCTTTATCTTTTAAAGTCCATTTTCTTTTTAATTTTTTTTTAATTATTTCATTAAATAGCATTTGAAATGTAACACCAACATCTCTGACGAATTTAAAGTCATTTTCAAAATTATCATTTTTATAGTCAAAAAAGATTCCACCTATACCTCTTGCTTCTTTTCTGTGAGGTAGATAAAAATATTCATCACACCACTTTTTATATTTTTTATAATAATTTTTATTATGTCTATCACACATTGCTTTTAATATTTTATGAAAGTTTTTCTTCTCTTTTTCATCTTTTATTGCTGGTGTTACATCCATACCTCCACCAAACCAATTCTTTGTTGTGCAAATAAATCTGGTATTAAAATGCATTGCAGGAATATGGGGATTTTGCATGTGCATAACTATTGATATTCCTGATGCCCAAAATCTAGGATCCTTGCTTGCACCTGGGATATTCTTTTGAAATTGTTTAGGAAATCTTCCATAAACCTTTGAAAAATTAACTCCTACTTTTTCAAAAATTTTTCCATTTTTAAGAATTCTATATTCACCACCCCCCTCATCTTTTTTGCCGCTTCTTTTCCAAGAAGTTGATTGAAAATTTAATTTATTTTTTTCAATTTTTAAAATGTCATCGCATATTGCATTTTGTAATAGTTTAAACCAATTACTAGCTAAGTCTTTTTTGATTGAAGTATCCATTTTATATTAATCCTATTTGACGCAAACTTTCAGCCAAAACAATGGCAACAGACGATGCAATATTAAGAGATCTTACTTGGTTATTCATTGGTATTTTTAAACGATTTTTAATTATTTTATGAACCTTTTCTGGTACTCCAGCACTCTCTCTCCCAAACAAAATAGTATCATCAGGCTTAAATTTAAATTTAGTATAATTTATTGAACCCTTAGTTGTCATCAATACGATTCTCTCTTTCTTTTTTGCCTCAAAAAATTTCTCCGAACTTTGATAAAATTCTATTTGACTATAATCCATATAGTCCATAACCACTCTTTTTAAGCGTTTGTCTGATAATAGAAAGCCACATGGTTCAATTATTTCTAGTTTGGCACCTAAACAAGCACAAGTTCTAATGATTGCAGCAGTATTCTGAGGTATATCAGGCTCATACAAAGCTATTTTGGGTCCTAAAATTGTTGAATTATGTGTCATTCTTTCAGTAGTAAAATAATTATTTTATATTATATGAATTCGTATATTAACTGTTTTAAATCAAAAAGAGATAATAACAAAAGCTACTAAAAGTGTCTGAAAAAAAAACAAAAAGAAGAGATTTTTTATTTACAGCTACTACAGCTGTAGGAGCCGTCGGTGCCGCAGCAGTAGTGTGGCCAATGATAGATCAAATGAATCCAGATGCTTCCGTCAAAGCATTAGCTAGTACAGAGGTTGACGTCAGTTCATTAACACCTGGAAACACATTGACTGTTTTATGGAGAGGGAAACCAGTTTTTATAAGAAGAAGAACTCAAGAAGAAATTGAGGAGGCAAGATCTGTGAAGATGGAGGATTTAATTCATCCTGAAAAAGATGAAGATAGAGCAAAAAACCCCGAGTGGCTTGTTATGTTAGGTGTATGCACCCATCTTGGATGTGTACCTCTGAATGATAAAGGTGATTATAATGGTTGGTTCTGTCCATGTCATGGATCTCATTATGATACTTCCGGAAGAATTAGAAAAGGACCAGCACCTTGGAATATGGAAGTGCCTAAATACGAATTTGTTGATGCAAATACAATTAAAATTGGATAAAGAAAAATGAGTGACCACGATTACAGACCAAAATCAAAAGTAGGACAATGGTTTAATGACCGATTGCCACTATTAACACTTGCAAATCATTTAACAGATTACCCAACTCCTAAAAATTTAAACTATTGGTGGACATTTGGTGGAATTTTAACATTTTGTTTAATCACTCAAATTGTAACGGGATTAACTCTTGCAATGCATTATATTGCTCATGCTGATATGGCTTTTGAAAGTGTAGAGCATATAATGCGTGATGTTAACTATGGTTGGTTAATCAGATATATTCATGCAAACGGCGCTTCAATGTTTTTCTTAGCAGTGTATATTCATATATTTAGATCATTATTCTACGGTTCTTATAAATCTCCAAGAGAAATAATATGGATTTTAGGAATAATAATTTATTTATTAATGATGGCTGCAGCCTTTATGGGTTATGTTTTGCCATGGGGTCAAATGAGTTTTTGGGGAGCAACAGTTATTACAAATTTGTTTAGTGCTATTCCTCTCGTAGGAGAGGGAATAGTTACTTGGTTATGGGGTGGTTACTCAGTTGACAACCCTACGTTAACTAGATTTTTTACTTTGCATTATTTAATTCCATTTTTAATTTTAGGATTAGTTGTTTTACATATATGGGCTCTACATGTGCCTGGAAATAATAATCCAGTCGGTATAGACATTAAAAAACCATCTAAAGACACTGTGCCTTTCCATCCTTACATTGTAATTAAAGATGGTTTTGCTTTATTAATGTTCATGATTGTCTTTGCTTTCTTTGTTTTTTATGCACCAAATATTTTGGGACATGCGGACAATTATATTGAGGCAAACCCGATGGTAACCCCTGCGCATATTGTGCCTGAGTGGTATCTACTACCTTTTTATGCAATATTAAGATCAGTTCCTGATAAGTTGTTAGGAGTTGTGGCTATGTTATCTGCAATATTAATTTTAGCGGTTTTGCCGTGGCTGGATACCTCTAAAATAAGATCAGCTGTATTTAGACCTTTATATAAGCAATTTTACTGGATACTTGTTGCAGATGTTTTAATACTTGGATATGTGGGGGCTATGCCAGCTGAGGGACTTTATTTGTTAATAGCAAGAGTTGCGACAGCATATTACTTTCTGCATTTTCTAGTAATTCTTCCCGTATTAGGATTTAAAGAAAAAACTTTACCGGTGCCTCTAAGTATTACTGAGCCTGTTCTTGGTGGTTCACCAAATTTTGCTGCCGCCAGAAATAAAGAAAGTAAAATAGAATAAGGTGAAAAATTTTTTTAAGTTATTCTCAATTCTAATACTTATCATTTCGTCAAATTTAAGCTCTTTTGCGGCAGAAAAAGTAGAATATTTAAAAACAGATTGGAGCTTTAAAGGTTTATTTGGAAAATTTGATAGAGCTTCTCTTCAAAGAGGTTACCAAGTTTATACCGAAGTATGTGCTTCATGTCATTCGATGAAATATTTAAGTTATAGAAATTTAGCTGAAAAGGGTGGACCAGAATTTTCTGAGGCTCAGGCCAAAGCTATAGCAGCTTCCTTTGATGTTACTGACGGTCCAAATTCTGATGGAGATATGTTTACAAGACCAGGTAAATTATCTGATAAATTTGTAATGCCTTACGATAATGTAAAAGCCGCTCAAGCTGCAAATGGAGGTGCATACCCCCCTGATATGTCTGTTTTAGTGAAAGCAAGAGGTGGTGGTGTTGACTACATCTATTCCTTATTACAAGGATATGAAGAAGCCCCCAGCGACGTATCTTTAGATGATGGAGTTTATTACAACAAATATATGTATGGTAACAAAATAAGAATGGCTGCCCCATTATCAGATGGTCTAGTGGAGTATGGTGATGGTACGAGCGCAACTGTAGAACAGATGTCAAAAGATGTAACGACTTTTTTAATGTGGTCTGCTGAACCTCATTTAGAAGCTCGACATCAGATGGGCTTTAAAGCAATTGTCTATTTGATTATTCTTACTATTCTAGTTTATTTTAGTATGAAAAAAATCTGGTCACGTGTTGAATCTGAAGTTTAAAACATCCCCATCTTTTACGAGATAATCTTTACCTTCTAATCTCATCTTTCCGTTAGCTTTAGAATTTACCCATCCATCATTAGCAATGAAATCCTCATAAGATATAGTTTCAGCTTTAATAAAACCTTTTTCAAAATCAGTATGAATTTCTCCTGCCGCTTTAGGAGCAGTACAATTTTTTTGTATCGTCCAAGCTCTTGTTTCCTCAGGTCCAGACGTAAAAAACGTTTCAAGTTCTAATATTTTATAGCCCTTTTGAATTAGCACATTTAATCCTGTATTTTCTAAACCAATCATTTCCATATAATTTTTTTTTTCATCTTCTGCCAATTCATTTATTTGGTTCTCTATGTCTGCAGAAACAATCAGCGTGTTGTCCTTTCCAAATTTATCGATGAAGTTTTTGGTATAATTGTTTCCATTTTGGACATTTTGTTCATCCACATTGCAAACAAAAATTTTTGGCTTTATTGATAAAAGGCCACTTTGATTTAGTTGTTTTGTATCAAATTCAGATTTCAAGATTGATATATCTTTGTCATTATTAATGCAGTCTAAACAAATTTCTAAGATCTTAACCTGGTTTTCGTCTAAATTTTTTTTGTTATTTTTTTCAAGTCTTTTTTGTATAGATTCTAGGTCAGCTAGCATCATCTCAGTTTCAATGATTTCAATATCTCTAATTGGATCGACGTTAGGATTAACATTTTGAACATCATCAGAGTCAAAGCATCTAATCATATGAATAACTGCATCAACTTCTCTTATGTGTGATAAAAACTTATTGCCTAATCCCTCACCTTTTGATGCACCTTTTACGAGACCGGCTATATCTACAAATGAAATAGTGGTATTTATTGTTTTTTTTGATTTTGAAACTGCTGATAATTTATTTAATCTTTCATCTGGGACTGGGACTACTCCCACATTGGGATCTATCGTACAAAATGGAAAATTTGCTGCTTGAGCTTTACTTGAGTTTGTAAGTGCGTTGAAGAGTGTAGATTTACCCACATTAGGCAAACCAACAATTCCACATTTAAAACTCATTATTTATTATTTACAGTGCTAGAGAATAAATCTAATTTTTTGTCGATAAGTATTGAAATAGAATCTGTGATGTTATTTGTAATTTTTTTCAATCCAAGCATTTCATCCTCATCAAAATTTTGAAGGACAAAATCACTAACTTCAATTTTTTCTTTTGGTTTACCAATTCCTATTCGCACTCTGGAATAATCTTTGCCAATGAATTTATCTATTGAGGCAACACCATTATGACCTGCACTTGATCCACCAAATTTTGCTTTAATTTTTCCAAATTCAACATCTAGATCGTCATGAAATACAATTACATCTTCGGCATCTATTTTAAAATATTCAATCAATTCTCTTATACAAATTCCAGAATTGTTCATAAATGTTAAAGGTTTAATAGCATAAACCTTTTGCTCTCCAACATTTCCGGTTGTAAGCAGTCCTTTGAATTTTGGTTTTTGTTTTGAAAGATTAAATTTTTTATTTATTGCATCTATGATTTTGAAACCAATATTGTGTCTATTGTTTTCACTGTCTGGGGTTGGATTGCCTAATCCTACAAGTAGAAGCATAAAATATTAGTATTGGAGGATAAAATTCAATTTTAATTAACTTATTTTTTTTCTTCAGCAGGTTTTTTGTCTTCACCTTCTTTTTTATCACCTTCAGCCGCTGGTTTCTCTCCACCTTCAGCTGCCGCCGCTTCTGTTCCTTCAGCACCTTCTCCCTCAGCCGCCTCAGCTTCTGCAGGTTTTTCAGGTTCTTTCATAACAGTTGGAGCTGCTAGAGTTGCAATTACGAAATCTCTTCCTTGAATAGTAGGAGTGACTTCACTGTCAAGATTTATAGAAGAAATCTTAAAACTTTCTCCAATATCAACTCCATCAAGATCTATTACAAGATTTTCAGGAATTTTTTCACTTGGACATTTTAGCTCAACTTTTCTTCTAACAATGTTTAAAACCCCACCTCTTTTCAAACCAGGAGATTTTTCATGATTCAAAAATTTTACTGGAACTTCAATTCTAACTTTTATTCCTGCGACTATTCTTAGAAAGTCTACATGAATTGGTTCATCTGAAATAATGTCATATTTTATTTCTCTTGGAAGAGCTTTTTGTGGTTTGCCATCTACATTTAGAGTTATGATACTTGATAAAAAATTTTCATTTTCAATTAGTGATTTAAGTACCTTTTTAGATATTGAAATCTTTTCGTTTTGAGCTTCACCGCCATATATTATCGCGGGCACATTACCGTTATCCCTCAGCGAATTAAGCTCACCTTTAGTTTTTGTAGTTCTGATGTTAGCGTCTAATGAATTCATAAAAACAAGGGTTTTTAGCTCAAGTTCCTTAATAACTCAAGGTATTTATTTGAATAAATCTGATACTGAAGTTGAATTAGATATTCTTTTAATTGCTTCACCCATAAGACCTGAAATTGACAGAACTTCAATGTTTTTCGCACCTTTAACTCTTTTCATGTTATCAATTGTATCAGTTATTACTAAATTTTTAATTACTGATTTTTTAATTTTATTTACAGCTTCTCCACTAAGTACACCGTGAGTAATGTAAACATAAACTTCTTTGGCGCCTCGATCTTTAAGAGCCTTAGCTGCGTTTACAATTGTACCACCTGAATCGATTATATCGTCAACAAGAATACAAGTTTTTCCTTTAACGTCTCCAATAATATTCATTACTTGAGATTGACCTGGCTTTGGTCTTCTTTTATCTACAATAGCTAGTCCAACATTTAAAATCTTTCCTAGTGCTCTAGCCCTCTCAGTACCACCAACATCTGGTGCAACACAAATTAGATTTTTACTTTTTATCTTTTTTTTTACATGTCTTGCAAAAATAGGTGTTGCGAACAAGTTATCTACTGGAATATCAAAAAATCCTTGAATTTGTCCTGCATGCAAATCAACAGTAACAACTCTATCTGCTCCTGCTTTAGTAATAAGATTTGAGACCAATTTTGCTGAAATTGAGGTTCTTGGTGCAACTTTTCTATCTTGTCTAGCATAACCAAAGTACGGAATAACAGCAGTAATATTTTTTGCTGACGATCTCTTAAGTGCATCAATACATAGTAGTAATTCCATTAGGTTATCATTTGCCGGAGATGAAACAGATTGAATTAAAAAAATACTATTACCTCTAATATTTTCATTTATTTCCACATAGATTTCTCCATCAGAAAAATTTCTAATACTAGAGTTTACTAATTTAGATTTTAGATATTTAGCAATACTCTTGCTTAATGGTTTGTTGCTATTTCCGGATAATAATTTCATTAAAAAAGCCTAATAAAGCATAATTATTGAAATATTTCTACCATAATCATCATGATTTAGCCTTAACGCTCTTCTTGCACTAAAAAAATTATTATTAATATCAAATGTATCAATATTTAAAAACTCAACATTTTTTATTTTATTCTTTAAAAGACATGATTTTACATATTTAGGTAAATCAAAATAAAGCTTTTTGTATTTAACTTTAAAAAATTTATTATTTTTTTTATCCTTTTTTATAAATTTTTTTTTAAAATCTGCTTTTACCTCATAATTTTTAGCTGAGATAGCAGGTCCAATAGCCGCAATAATATTTTTAGGATTAGATCCTTTTTTGATCATAAATTTTATTACTTTGCTAATTATATCTTTGTATGCACCTTTCCATCCAGCATGAATTGCTGCAATTAATTTAGTTCTTTGATCACAAATTAAAATTGGAACACAGTCAGCAGTTAAAACCCCAATTGGTAGTTTTTTTTGATTTGTTATTATTGCATCTGCTTTTGGTTTGAATTTAAATTTAATTTTTTTATTTATATAAATAAATTTATTACTATGTATTTGGTGAAGTAAAAAAATATTTTTAGCAGTACTTCCCATTTTTTTTTTAACTATTTGTAAATTTTTTCTAACATCTGACGGATTATCTTTAGAACCAGGACCACAGTTTAAACTTTTATAAATTTTTTTTGATTTACCACCAGTTTTATTAAAAAAACCATGTTTAATTATTTTAATTTTTGATAGTTTTTTTGATTTTATCAATTTTAAAAACCTGTTCTAAATTTATTTATCTTTTTTTTTATAAGCATCACTTTAAACAATTCACCCATTTGCTTTTCATCTGTCAAACGTCTTACTCGATAAAATAAATCTGCTTTTTGAGAAAATACTATATTTTTGCTTATTATTTCTGCTCTTTGAAAAATACCCATGTTTGTTAAAAATTTTTTTTGATTAGTAAAAATTGAATTAATTTCCTTAAATTGATTAATAAATTTCTCGAAAGAATGAAAATTTATATTGTAAGTAATATCAGAGTCTCCAATATTTTCCAAAATGTTGGAATACTTATGATTGTTTACTGCCTGAAGAGTTTCATGCATTTTGCTGTCTGCATAACCATAATCAATAAGTAACATTCCCCCATCATTTTTTTGTATTAATTCGCAAATTATTCTTAGATATCTAAATGAATCTGGCGAATATTCTATAACGTCTTGATTTTTCGATATTTCGAAATTTAAATGTTTTTCAATTTTTTCTAAATTAATTTTTTCTTCTTTAAATTCAGCTTTTTTTGGATCATTCAAATTCACAAATCTTTCAAACCAAACATCTTTTTTTTTAAAAAATTGTTTAATTGGAATGGCATCAAAAAATTCATTAGCTAAAAAAATTGTAGGTTTTGAATTTATTTTTTCAATATCTTTTAACCATGAAAATTTTTTAGAATTTAAATTTTTTTTTTGTTCTTTGATTAAAAAATTACTTTTCTCATGAATTAGAAAACTGCAGGCATTGTAACACTCTGGAAAATTCATTAGTGTCTCATCTATGACTTTCATCATTTCCCCATTTCCAGCTCCAAGTTCTAGCAAATTAAATTTTTTCGGAGATCCTATACTTTTCCAAAAAGTAACTGTCCAAATTGCAATTATTTCTGAAAATAATCTTGTGATATTAGGAGAAGTAATAAAGTCTCCATCCTTTCCAAAAGGATTTTTTTTCATATAATAACCTTTGTCCTTATCGTAAAGAGCTAAATTTATAAATTGATCTAATGGTAAATTATTAGTTTTAGTGAGTTTCATATTTTAAATAAAATAAGATTACCCCTGATAGTATAAATATTAAACTTACTACTTGCCCCATCGTAAAGTTTAAGAATATATAACCTAGTTGTTCATCTGGTGATCTATAAAATTCAACAATAAATCTGAAGATCGAGTAAATAATTAAAAATAATCCTGAAATTACACCAGGTTTATTTGAAAATTTATTTCTAAAATAAATTAATAATAAAAATAGAAATAAACCTTCTAATAGTGCTTCGTATAATTGTGAGGGATGTCTTGGAAGATTATCTATTTGAATAAATGTTACTGCCCAAGGGACATTAGTTAAAGTTCCATATAACTCTGAATTTATAAAGTTTGCTATTCGTCCAAAAAATAATCCCACTGGAGCTACTAAAGCGACAATATCCATATATAAAAATGGATTTTGATTATTTTTTTTGGCAAAAAGTATAGATGCAAAAATAACTCCAATTAAACCACCATGGAAGGACATACCCCCTTGCCAAATTTTAAATATATCTAATGGATTGTTTACATAAAAACTCAAATTATAAATAAAAATATAACCAAGTCTTCCTCCTAAAATTATACCTACAATTAAATAGGCTAAGTAATCATCAAATTTATTTTTGATTTCTATATCTTGAATAAACAATTTTTTAGCTAGTATCCAGCCTAATATAATTCCAAATATATAAGCTAAAGAATACCATCTGATTTCTAAAGAAAATATTTCTAAGGCTACTGGGTCAAAATTATTAATGAACATTTTTAATAATACTTATAATGTATATCTTAAATATGAAAAATTCTAAATTCATAATTGATAAGATTGCTAAATTAATAGAGCAAGGACTAGTATCTTCAAAAGATTTAACTACAGAACTATTTAATATATTAAAATCTAAAAGAGATGAGTTTGTTTTTAAAATGAAACTTACAAGTAAAGATGAGTTCGAAGTACTCTCAAAACGTGTTGAGAATCTTGAAAATAAAATAAATAAACTTGAGAAAAAAAAAATAAAAAAAGTTAAAAAGGTAAGAAAACCTTAACTCTTAAACCATTCATTTTTGATTTTTCCAACATAATATTCCCCCCATGGGATTTGATAATATCTGATGAAATTGATAAACCAAGACCAACACTTGATTTCGAGTCTGCTCGACCCTTATCTATTTTATAGAAAGGTTTAAAGACATTTTCATACTCATTTTTTGGTATTCCAGGACCATCATCATCTATAATAATGAATAAGCTTGTATTTTTCTTACTCAAGCTAATTTCAACTTTATTACCATATTTTAGTGAATTATCGATTAGATTATTTAGACATCTATTAATTAAATTTTTCCTACCATTAAAGTAAATTCTTGCTGTTAAGTTTTGTGAAATATTTTTATTATTATATTTTTTAATAACTTCTGAAATTAATTCAGATAGATTAAACATTTCATCTTTTTCATCATACGATGAGCTAGTAAATTGT
Source organism: uncultured Pelagibacteraceae bacterium (assembly GCA_902571955.1). GTDB lineage: Bacteria > Pseudomonadota > Alphaproteobacteria > Pelagibacterales > Pelagibacteraceae > Pelagibacter. Next base: position 29,728 of record CACGDZ010000001.1, read on the forward strand.
AAATATTCATTTAACATTTTCTCCATTTCATTGATGTCTTCAGTTAATTTATTAACTGTTTCTCTATCTTTTATAAAAGCTAGTTGTAGTTTCATCCTAGTTAAAGGAGTCCTTAAATCATGACTTATTCCAGATAACATTTCTGTTCTTTGATTTATGTGTCTTTCAATTCTCTTTCTCATTTTATCAAATTCATGTCCTGCTTGTCTTATTTCAAGGGCTCCAGAAGGTTTGAACTCCTCAACATTTTCTCCTTTACCAAACCTTTCAGCCGCACGAGCTAGATTCGTGATTGGTCTAGTTTGATTTTTTAAAAATATTAGAGAAATAATCACCATTATAATTGCAGGCACTGTGATCCAAAGTGCAAATATTCTTGCTGAAGAACTTGCAACTCTATCTTTAGGCACTAAAAATTTAAAATAACCATCATCATATTTTATTCTTAAATCAATTAATTCTTTATAACTTGTTGTATCAAACCAATATTCATTTAATCCAAATTTTGATTTAAGCTCTCTTCTTAAAGTTCTATCTATGGGACTGAACCATCTTTCAGTATTTGTATTTTGTAATTTTTCGTTATTGGTAAATTCAATGTTTAAATCTAAAAATATGGAAAAAAGATCAAGTAACTCTTGTTTATTTTCTTGTTCATTTCCATAAGCCTCAATAAAAGTACTAATTTCATTTACTAAAGTCCTTGTCATACCTTTATTTGTTTTTATCCAAAGGCTATCAAAAAAAACAATCGTTATAACTAGCTGTAAAACTATAACTGGTATAGCAACAATAAGTAGAGCTCTATAAAATAATCTTTTAGGTAATATTTTTTTAAAAAAATCACTCAATCCAAAGAACATATCCTGTACCTCTTATTGTTTGTAAAAATTTTGGATTTTTAGGATCAATTTCAATTTTCTTTCTTAATCGAGTAATAACAACATCTATTGATCTTTCTTTATCTAGATTAATTAATTGACCAATATCTTCTCTAGAAAAAGTTTTACCTGGATAACTAATCATCTGTTCTAAAATTACTTTTTCTGTTGCATTAATTTTAAACTCTCTATTATTCTTAAATATCAAAAATTTATTTAAATCAATTTTTACGTTTTCAAATTCTATAACTCTTTTTTGATCTATTTTGATGGTTTTGTTTAAAATATTTTTAATTCTTAAAATTAATTCTTTTGGTTCAAAAGGCTTTGGCAAATAATCATCAGCTCCAACTTCTAATCCTTCAACTCTTTCTTTAGCTTCACCTTTGGCAGTTAGGAGTATTACTGGTGTTTCTAATTTTTTTTTATTTTCCATTATAAACTCAAGTCCACTTTTACCTGGCATCATGATATCTAGAACTATTAAATCAAACTTGATTATTTTTATTTTTTCCAAAGCATTTTCTGCACTATTCGCGGTTGTGACTAAAAAATTATTCTCGTTAAGGTATTTTTTTACAAGTGATCTGATACCGTCGTCATCATCAACCATCAATATATGTGCAATAAATTTATCCATTAATAATTTTATTTAATACGTTATCAAAATTAATAACTTCTTCAGATCTTGAATTTAGTAAAGCGTTATAAATTCTTTTTTTTTGTAAATTAAAAATTTCATTAAATATTTTTTTACCTTTTTCATTAAGAAAGATATGCTTTACTCTAGTATCTTGATCATCTTTTTTAAACACAACAATATCTAATTTAATTAAATCTTTGAGAACTCTATTCAAACTTTGTTTTGTTACTTTTAATCTTTTTAAAAGCTCTGAAATTGAAATTCCTTCGTACATTGATACCAAGTGAATTACTTTATGATGTGCTAAACCAATTGAATATCTATCTAATATTTTTTTTGAGTCTGAAAAGGTTTCTCTGTAGCTTACGAACAGTTTTTCAATAAGACCCTTAAGCTGCTCATCTTTTAAATATAAAAGTTCTTTCATTATAGGTAAGTTATATTGACATATTAAAGATACAAAGATATTTTTCAGTTATAAATTAAAATATTTTCACACATGATACCTTACGACAAGAGATCTGGAAAAATATGGTACAACAACGAATTAGTTGATTGGGCTGATGTTAAATTGCATGTTTTAAGTCATGGAATGCACTACGCTAGTTGTGTATTTGAAGGTGAGAGAGTTTATGATGGTTCAATTTTCAAATTAGAAGAGCATACCTCAAGATTTTTTTATTCTGCAAAACGAATGGGTTTCGACATTCCATATACTGAAGAGGAAATAAATATTGCATCAAATAAGATTGTTACGACTCAAAAAGTAGAAAATGGTTATGTGAGACCTGTGGCTTGGAGAGGTAGTGAGATGATGGCTATTTCAGCACAACACACAAAAATTCATGTTGCGATAGCAACCTGGGAGTGGGGATCGTATTTTGATCCTAAACTTAAAGTTGAAGGAATAAGATTAAATATTTCAAATTGGAGAAGACCAGCTCCTAACACAATACCATGGGATACGAAAGCATCAGGTTTATATATGATTTGTACTCTTTCAAAACATGAGGCTGAAAAACAGGGTTTTACGGATTCATTAATGTTGGATCATGAGGGAAATATTGCTGAGGCAACAGGGGCAAATATTTTTTTTAAAGATAAAAATGGAGAAATCCATACTCCCATACCAGATTCATTTTTAGATGGTATCACCAGAAGAACTGTAATTGGAATAGCAAAATCTAAAAATATAAAAGTCCATGAAAGAAAAATTAGTCCAACAGAACTTCCAAATTTTGTTGGTTGTTTTTTAACAGGAACTGCAGCAGAGGTAACTCCTGTCTCATGTATTGCAGAAAATCAATTTGTAGTTTGTGACACTATTATTGATTTAAATGAAAGTTATCAAAAATTAGTTAGGAAGAAAAAAGCAGCTTAATCTTTACTGTCTTCAGACATTGCGTGATCAATGCCTTTGCGCATATAATCATATGCGGTAAAAAGTGTTAAAGCAGCCGATAGCCATAAAAAAATTATACCAATGGTTTGTGCGTTATAATCTTGGAAGTTAATTATTTTATTTCCTGTATCTCCAGACAATAAAAGAGCTATAGCTACCATTTGTAATACCGTTTTAAGTTTTGCAAGGTTTGAAACAGGTAGTTTTATTTTTCCTTTTGCTAAAAATTCTCTTAAACCTGAAATTAAAATTTCCCTTGTAAGAATTATTATTGCTGCAATAACTTCATAATTTCTAATAGTACCATCCATAACTAAAAGTATTAATGCTGTTGCGACAATAATTTTATCAGCTATAGGATCTAGTAACTCTCCTAATTTTGATTCTACCCCAAACATTCTAGCTAACATTCCGTCTAGAAAGTCAGTAAAAGATGCAACTATAAATAAAATTAAAGCAGTTAGATCACCATAAAAACCTGGAAGATAAAAAGCTAAGACAAAAAAAGGGACTATTATTATTCGTCCGATAGTCAATATATTTGGAATTTTTTTAATCATAATTATTCGTGAAAAAAGTTGTATATCTTTTTTGCTACTTTTTCCTCAACACCTTCCACAGATTTTATCTCATCTAAACTTGCAGACTCAACAGATCTTGCAGATCCAAAATGATTTAATAGAGCCCTTTTTCTTATAGCTCCAATACCATCTATTTGGTCTAATAAAGATTTGCTTATTCCTTTTTTCCTTTTTGCTCTATGAGCACTTATAGCAAATCTATGTGACTCATCCCTAATTCTTTGAAGAAAAAATAGGGTTGGGTCGTTTCTATCAAATTTGTATTCTTTACCATTATGAAAAAAGGTTTCATTTCCACTGTTTCTAAACTTACCCTTTGCTATAGCAATAACTGGAATATCGTGAAGACCTAGCTCGTTAAGACTTTCTCTAGCAACTGAGTATTGACCCTTACCCCCATCAACTAGAACTAAATCAGGAAAAGTAAGGTAATTATCTTTTTCTTGAACTGCTCTTTTGAACCTTCTATTTAATACTTCTTTCATCATTCCATAATCATCTTGTTCATTTTTCTTATGTTTTATATTAAATTTTCTATATCTTTTTTTAATAAATCCTTCATCGCCATAAGCTATTAATGCTCCCACACTATTTGTGCCTTGAATATGACTGTTATCATATACTTCAATTAAATTTATACTCGTTTCTAAATTAAATTTTTTAGCAACTGAATCGAACAATTCCTTGTTATTCTGACTTTCATAAAGTTTTCTATTCAGGCTATCTTTTGCATTTTTAATTGCTTGATTGATAACTTTTAGTTTTGATCCTTTTTTTGCAACCGAAATATTAATCTGTTTTCCCTCTTTTTGAGTAAGTGTTTTTTCAATTAAAGCTTTTTCTTTTATTTCTTCTGATAGAATAACTGATGATGGAACACTCTTATTTTCATAAAATTGAGAAACAAATGAATTTAGAATTTCACTAAATTCTTCGTCTGGATCATGTTTTGGAAAAAAAGCCTGATTGCCCCAATTTTGTTTTGATCGATAAAAAAATACCTGAATACAAGTTTTTCCAGATTCTTTATATCCAGCAATAACATCTGCCTCAACTAAATTTGCTTCATTAATTCTTTGAGAGGATTGAATTATATTTAGCGCTTTAATTCTGTCCCTTAATATAACAGCTTTTTCAAAATTGAGATCTTCACTTGCCTTTTCCATTTGATTTGAAAGATTTTTTTGAATTTTCCTAGACTTACCAGAGACAAATTCAATCGCATCTTCTACAGTTTGATTATATTCTTCCTTTTTTACAAAACCCACGCAAGGTCCTGAACATCTTTTGATTTGATATAAAATACATGGTCTTTCTCTGTTTTTGAAAACTGTATCATCACATACTCTTAAGTGAAAAATTTTTTGGATCATTTTTATTGTCCAATTTGCTGAACCAGCAGATGCAAAAGGTCCAAAATAAAAACCTTCTTTGGTTTTTTTACCTCTATGTCTTTTTATTTGAGGCCATTTATCTTTGTTTCCAATAAATATAAATGGAAATGATTTGTCATCACGTAAAAGGATATTAAATTTAGGCTTATGCTTTTTGATTAAATTTGCCTCTAAAAGTAATGCTTCACTTTCATTAGATGTTGTTGTTATCTCTAATTTTCTTGTCTGTGAAAGCATTCTCTCTGTTCTAATGATATGATTTTTTTCTGAAATGTAACTTTTTAATCTGTTCGGTAGGTTTTTAGCTTTACCAACGTAAAGAATTTCACTTTTGTCGTTAAGCATCCTGTACACACCAGGAAGTTTTGGTACCAAAGGTAACTCTTTTTTTATTACTTCTTTTCCTATTTCAGAGCTTATCATGGCTTCTCTTTTTGGTAATTTGAATACCAACCGATGAACACTGTTTTAAGATTTCTAATTTTTCAATTTTTAACATTATTTTAGCAATTCTTTTGTCTTTAAATAGTTCATCAAAAACAGCTTCTGCCAGGGTTTCTAAAAAATTGTAATGTTTCTTTTTTACAAGTTTCGCAATTAATTTCACAATTGTTCCATAATTTACAATAGATTTTATATCTTTATCGCTAGAGGGTTTTTTATCTTCATAATCTATTTCGAGACTAAATTTTACTTTTTGTGATTTTTCTTTTTCAGAGTCGTAATAACCAAGTTTTAAATCTAAAATTAACTCATTAATTAGTATTTTTTTCTCATAATTAAATAGGCTTTTATTCTTGTCTATTTTTACTATTTTCAAATTATTCTTTTTCATTCTTTGCCCATTACATCTGGTGTTTGCCAATTAAGATTTTGACCACTATCAATAGCCAAAACTTGGCCAGTAATAGATATATTTTTAATGAAAAAGTCAACAGCATTACATATTTGTTCTACATCAACTTGTCTTTTTAAGGGTGTTGCCAAATATTGCTTTTTGAAATGTTTTTCAGATTGTCTTTGATTTTTTATAGTAGGCCCAGGCGCAATTGCATTTACTCTAATATTAGGAGCTAAACTCATAGCGCTAGTTTTTGTTAGAGTATACAAACCAGTTTTGCTAAGAGTGTATGAAAAGAAGTATGGGGTTAATTTGAACACTCTTTGATCAACAATATTTATAATATTGTTATTTTTGCCTTTAACATTTTTAGCAAATTCTTTTGTTAATAGTGCAGGTGCTCTTAAATTAGTCCTTAAATGTTTACTCCAACTATCTAAAGAAAAATTTTCTAATTTATCATTTTCAAATAAAGAGGCATTGTTAATAAGACAATCAAATATTTTTAGTTTTGATTTTGCAAATTTAATTATTTTTTTAATATCAGTTTCTTTACTTAAATCACCTTTGACTAAGTACACTTTTGAACCTTTATTGGATAATTCTTTCTTTAACTTTTCTGCCTTCAATTTTGATTTATTATAATGAATCAAGATTTCAACATTTGGACTAGATAACTTTCTCGCAATTGCAGCACCAATTCTAGTAGCTCCACCAGTAATAATTATCTTCCGTGCTTCCATTTCTTATCTCTTTTTTTTGTAACTTTAGTCCCCGGCATACCCATAGTTGATCTACCTTTAGGGTATAGTTTATTTTTTACATCATACTGTCGTATTTTTGGATTTAATGTTATTTCTAATTCTGTGCTCTCTAATTTTCTGATTTCATCTCTAATTTTTGCAGCTTCCTCAAACTCAAGGTTCGAAGCTGCCTCTTTCATTTTTTTGTCTAAACCTTTTAAGTGTTTCTTTAAGTTACCCCCAATATTTGAACCTTCACTGATTTTAACATAATCTTTTTCATAAACACTTTCTAGGATATCGCTAATTTCTTTTTTTACTGACTTAGCATCAATTTTATGTTTTTTGTTATATGTTAATTGGATTTGTCTTCTCCGGTCAGTTTCTGCAATAGCTTTTTTTATACTTTTTGTCTCTTTATCAGCATACAAAATTACCTTACCATCAACGTTTCTCGCAGCTCTACCAATTGTTTGAATTAAAGAAGTTTCAGACCTTAAAAAACCTTCCTTATCAGCATCTAAAATACCAACTAGAGCACATTCAGGAATATCCAATCCTTCCCTCAATAAGTTTATTCCAACCAAAACATCAAATACACCCATTCTTAAATCACGCATAATCTCTATTCTCTCAAGTGTATCAATGTCAGAGTGTAGGTATCTTACTTTAATTCCGTTTTCGTGAAGATACTCAGTTAGATCTTCAGCCATTTTTTTTGTTAAAGTTGTGACAAGAACTCTATGATTTTTATCAATTACCTTTTTACATTCATGCATTAAATCATCAACTTGATTTTTGGCTGGTCTTTTTTCTACAACTGGATCTATAAGTCCTGTAGGTCTTATAACTTGATCAATAAATTTACCTTTTGTTTGCTCCAGTTCCCACGGTCCAGGAGTTGCTGAAACAAAAACTGTTTGTGTTCTCATTAAATCCCATTCTTCAAACTTTAATGGTCTATTATCCATACAGGACGGAAGTCTGAATCCATATTCAGCTAAAGTACTTTTTCTTGATCTATCACCTTTATACATTCCATTTAACTGTGGAACTGTAACGTGACATTCATCTACAAATATTAAAGTATTATCAGGGAAGTATTCAAAAAGAGTAGGGGGAGGCTCTCCTGGTTTTCTTCCAGATAAAAATCTTGAGTAATTTTCAATGCCTGCGCAAGATCCAGTTGCCTCAATCATTTCTAGATCAAATTTAGTTCTTTCTTCTAATCTTTGTGCCTCTAATAATTTATTTTCAGAGCGGTGTTTTTTTAAAGTGACTTCTAATTCTTTTTTAATATTGATTACTGCTTGTTCTATTGTTGGTTTTGGTGTGATGTAGTGACTATTTGCATAAACTTTTACTAAACTCAGTTCTCTCACTTTATCACCTGTTAAGGGATCAAATTCTTCTATCTGTTCAAGTTTATCTCCAAATAAACATAATCTCCACGCCCTGTCTTCTAAGTGTGATGGAAAAATTTCTAAATATTCTCCTCTCGCTCTAAATGTTCCTCTGTAAAAATTTTGATCATTACGTTTGTATTGAAGTGCAACTAAAGACTTAATTATTTCTTCTCTATTATAATCATAATTTTTTTGCAGTGTTAAAGTCATTTTACTATAAGCTTCAACTGATCCAAGACCGTAAATACAAGAAACACTTGCAACAATTAATACATCATCTCTTTCCAAAAGTGATCTCGTTGCGGAGTGCCTCATTCGATCAATCTGCTCATTTATGGAGGCCTCTTTTTCTATATATGTATCTGATCTTGGTACATAAGCCTCAGGAGTATAATAGTCATAGTACGAAACAAAATACTCAACTGCGTTATCTGGAAAAAAAGTTTTCATTTCCCCGTAAAGTTGAGCAGCAAGTGTTTTGTTTGGAGCTAATATTAAGGCAGGTCTGTTAGTTGCTTCAATAACTTTAGCCATAGTAAACGTTTTTCCAGATCCTGTAACACCAAGTAGAACCTGGTTAAATTGTTCTTTGTTAGCACCATTAACTAATTTTTTTATTGCTTCAGGCTGATCACCTGCAGGTTTAAAATCAGATTTAATTTTAAATTTTTTTCCACCCTCGAGTTTTCCACCTATTTTTGGATTTTTGCTTTGAATATCTGTAATTAAATCTTGATAAGTATTTTCCATATATTAAACAACGTAATAGGATTTATTTATATTTCAATGAGCATAATATCAGACAGTTTAAAAAAGATTAAACCATCTCCTACTATTGCTGTTACTCAAAAAGCAAGAGAATTAAAAGCTGCTGGAAAAGATGTTATTGGCCTCGGCGCAGGAGAACCAGATTTTGATACTCCAGATAATATTAAAGAAGCTGCAATAAAAGCAATTAATAAAGGTGATACTAAATATACGGCAGTTGACGGAACACCTGCATTAAAAAAAGCAATTGTAGCAAAATTTAAAAAAGAAAATAATTTAGAGTATACCACTGATCAAATTACAGTTGGTGCAGGAGGAAAACACGTTATCTATAATGCTATGATGGCAACACTAAACGATGGAGATGAGGTAATAATTCCAGCCCCTTATTGGGTGTCTTATCCAGATATAGTTTTATTAGCTGGTGGAAAACCAGTTGTAATGGAATGTGGTGAGAAACAAGGCTTCAAAATAAATCCATTAGACTTAGAAAAATTTATTACTCCAAAAACAAAATGGATAATATTAAACTCACCATCTAATCCAACTGGAGCTTGTTATTCTGAAAATGATATAAAAGCAATTGCTGCTGTTTTAGAAAAACACAAGCATATTTACATTTTAAGTGATGATATATATGAACACATTACCTACGAAGGGTTTAAATTTTTTACTATTGCTCAAATAGAAAGTTTAAAAGACAGGGTTCTTACAATGAATGGTGTAAGTAAAGCTTACTCAATGACAGGCTGGAGGATAGGGTATGCAGCTGGTCCAAAAGATATTGTTAAAGCTATTGCTAAAATTCAATCACAATCAACAACCAATCCTTCCTCAATTAGTCAAGCAGCATCAGTTGAAGCACTAAGTGGGACACAAGATTTTATTAAAAAAAGAGCTGACTCTTTTCAAGAGAGACGAGATTTTGTAGTAAAAGCATTAAATGATATTGATGGCATCAATTGTTTAAATCCTGACGGGGCATTTTACGTTTTTCCCAGTTGTAAAGATTTAATGGGAAAAAAAGATCTTAGTGGAAAAGAAATTAAATCAGACACTGATTTTGTTCAATCTCTTCTAGAGAATAGTGGTATTGCTGTTGTTCAGGGTTCTGCATTTGGTTTAGAGGGATTTTTTAGAATTTCATATGCAACTTCAATGGAAAATCTAAAAAAAGCTTTAGAAAAAATTTCCTCTTTTTGTAAAAGTTTAACTTAATGAAAACAGCCATAGTATTTGGTTCCACTGGATTAATTGGTGGCCATTTAGTTAATCAATTAATTCAAGATAATTATTACACTAAAGTTAAGATTTTCGTTCGTTCACAAACTTCAATTAATAATGAAAAAGTTGAGGTAATAAATATTGATTTTAATAATTTAGAAAGTCATAAAACTGAAATTACTGGGGATGATTGTTTTTTTTGTATTGGTACTACAAAACAAAATTCTCCTGATAAAAACGATTACCAAAAAGTAGAGCTAGATATTCCAAAGGAAATTGCACAAATTGCAAAAGCTAATTCAGTTGAGTCATTTATTTTTATTTCTTCAATATATGCTAATCCAAATAGTTCTGGAAATTATGTGAAATTTAAAGGTTTAGTTGAAGAAGAATTAAAAAGATTAAACTTCTCTAAATTAGGAATATTAAGACCTTCTTTTTTAATGGGGAAAAGAAAAGAGAACAGAGTAGGTGAAAAAATAGGTATTTTGACATTTAGCGCATTGTCGCCTTTGTTATTTGGGCCATTTAAAAAAATGAGACCAATCAGTTCAGAAAATGTTGCAAAAGCAATGATCAAAATTGCTAAAGAAAATTTGCAAAAAATTACGTTTGAGTCTGATGAAATTTTAAAATTATAATTAAACCAAACCTAGTCTCACAACAGATTTCGCATTCTCTGCCATACAATCTTTTGCAGCTTTAAACTTAAAACCTAATAACTCTTCAGCATAAGAGGGGTCGGTTTGCATTAAAATTCCTAGATCAGGTATCATCATTTTAGCACTTGAGTCTATATAGCTTATCAACTTAACCATGAAATTTGGAAGCTCTTTTTTTGGAAGTTTCTTTGCATAAGCAGGCATTGCTTCAGCCATCAATTGGGATAATTCGACCAATTTTTTTACCTCTTTTCCAACAATTAATCTTCTACCTCCAACTTTATCATTTCCAATACAAGCAACATGTGCTTTTGCAATATCTTTTACATCAGAAATTAGAACAGCAAATTTAGGTGCTCCAGGAAATTTACCAGCCATAAATTGTCTAACATACTCAATTGAAGTACCTCCTTTTTTATCTAGAGCATCACCAAAGACTCCACCAGGACAAATTGTTGTTAATTTATTTTTTAATCCTTTGCTTTCCATTAATTCCCAAGCAACTCTCTCAGCTTTAGTTTTTGATAAAAAATAATCATTTACCCCTTCTACCCAATTTTCGTCAGTCCAATCTTGTTCTCCAAATGTATAAGGATTAGTTCTGTTAGGTTTTCTAAACATAGCAACGATAGAAGAAGTTTTAACGATTTGATCTACCCCAGCATTTATCCCTGCATTTAATACCCTTAAAGTACCATCTACTGCAGGAGGTAATAAACTTTCTCTATTATTTGAAACTTTTATTGGAAAAGGAGATGCAATATGAAATATATATTTACATCCTTTAGCTGCATCATTCCATCCATCATCTCTAACAAGATCTAATTTAACAAAAGATAATTTATCTATAGTAGCGTATTTACTAATAGTATCTTTGGTTTGTTCAATTAAAGTTTCATTCCTTACTGTTCCTATGACTTCGTAACCAGAATTTAATAATTCTATTGCCGTGTGTTTTGCTATCCAACCGCTTATTCCAGTTAGCAATACTTTTTCTGACATTTAATTGTGTGAGAGATGTTTTTCTGCTTCAAGAGCTGCCATACACCCCATTCCAGCAGCTGTGACTGCTTGTCTGAAAATTTTATCTTTTACGTCCCCAGCTGCAAAAACTCCAGGTATATTAGTTTCAGTTGAGTCTGCTTTTGTGATTAAGTACCCTTCTTTATCCATTTCCAGCTGATCTTTAAATAGTTGAGTTGCTGGATCATGGCCAATAGCAATGAATACACCATCAAGCTTTAATTCTTGTGTTTTATTTGTTTTAACATTTTTAATTTTTATTCCATTAACATTTTTAGGATCTTTATCACCTAAAACATCTTCAACTACAGAGTCCCAAATAATTTCAATTTTTTTATTCTCCATTAATTTTTTTTGAAGCATTTTCTCAGCTCTTAAACTGTCTCTTCTATGAATTAATTTTACTTTTGATGCAAATTTTGTAAGAAACATTGCCTCTTCAACAGCTGCATTTCCTCCTCCAACGACTGCAACTTCTTTATTTTTAAAAAAGAAACCATCACATGTTGCACAAGCAGAGACTCCAAATCCCCTAAATTCTTGTTCTGATTCTAAATTAAGCCATCTTGCCTGAGCACCCGTAGAAATAATTATACTATCAGCAGTATATTTTTGACCACTATCTCCAGTTGCCTCGAATGGAGAAGTTTTTAAATTTACATTACTTATATGATCTTCTATCATGTCTGTACCAACGGCTTTAGCTTGTTCTTTCATTTGTTCCATTAACCAAGGACCTTGTATTACCTCTGCAAATCCTGGAAAGTTTTCAACATCAGTTGTGGTAGTTAATTGACCACCAGGCTCAGATCCATGAACTAAAATTGGATTTAACATAGCTCGAGCCGCATAAACAGCAGCTGTGTATCCGGCAGGACCAGATCCAATTATTAACACTTTTGTGTGTTTAGTTGGATTTTGACTCATATGAAAGCTATATAGTGATTAATGACTAAATTAAAAGGTATTTTATTAACTCAAGGTATGCACGGAATGATAAGCCAAGTTGAAGGATTGGCTAAAGCCCTTGAAATTGAATTTACACACCACAAGGTTGAACTAAATAATTTTTGGAATATGCTTCCACCAAAATTTACTCCCATCTCACAAAGTGTGTATAAAAAAATAGTGCACTTAGATTTTGATATAATTATATCCTGCGGAAGAAAGAGTGTAATTCCCTCAATTCATTTAAAAAGTATTTCAAATAAAAAAGTATTTAACATTCATATCCAGGATCCAAAAGTAGATTTAAACCATTTTGATTTTGTAATAGCTCCTGAACATGATGGAATAAAAGGTTCAAATGTAATTTCTACCAAAGGAGCAATACATTATCTTACAGAAAATGAAATCGAGGAAAATAAGCATTATTTAAATTCATTTATTAAAAAAGATGAAAGAAAAATTTGGTCTTTAATTTTGGGTGGGCCCACCAAATATTATGATTATTCAACAAAAAATATGAAACATATTTTTTCAATTTTTTATAAATTGTTAAAGAAACATAATTTTCAACTTGTGGTAATTCCATCAATGAGAACACCACTGAATACTATTCATTATGCTAAAGAATTTTTTGGAGAAAATCACACAATTATAATGGATGTTGATAAGAGAGCTTATTTATCAGCACTAGGTTTATCTGAAAATATTGTGGTTACTTGTGACTCTAGCTCGATGATATCGGAAGCAGCTTTGACTGGAAAGCCTATTTATATAGCAAATATTTTACCAAAAAGAAATGATAAGAGATTTCAAAACTTTAGAAATCTATTTAGAGAATTAAATATCACAAGAAATTTAGGAGAAGAAATAGAAAATTGGAACTATGAAAAACTTGATGAAACGAATAGAGTTGCGAGAATATTAAAAACTAAAATCCAAAATTAATGTCATTTTTAAATTCAATTAAAAACAATTCAAAAGAATATAATTTCCCTTTTAATCATTGGGAATATAGTAACGCTTTGTCAGAAGAGGCAATTGATGAAATAGTTAAAGCAGATATTCCTGATGTCAGTAAATATAATCTTAATTATGACGGAACAAGAGCAATAGATGGTGGAGCTGCAGAATTTAGGAAAGGTATAGCTTCAGGGGGAGAAGCAAAAAAGTTTAGATGTTTTATTAATAAAGAAAATTCCTATCAATTCCCAAATTTAGTAAAATTTATAAATGAACTTCAGTCCAAAGAAACATATGAAACAATTTCTAAAATGATAAATAAAGATTTATCAAATTCCTATGTTAGGGTTGAGGTAATATGCGATCGAGAAGGTTTTTGGCTTAAACCACATTGCGATATAGAAGAAAAACTTATGTCAGGTTTAATATTTGTTAATAAAACCAATGAATCCGAGGACTTGGGTACTGATTTTTACAATGAAAAATTAGAAAAGGTAAAGACACTTCCTTACAAACATAATTATGGGTATCTTTTTACAAGTGGACCAAACACATGGCATGGAATGGAGAAGAAAAAAATTATAAAAGAAAGACGATGTATTCAAGTAAATTATGTTACTTTTCCGACTGATTGGAAAGTAAAGTAATGATGGATAAATTAAGTTTAGTTATTCCTATACTAAATGAAGAAAAAAATATTTTACCTTTAACAAACAAAATTATTCAAAATTTAACTAAAATTAAATATGAAATTATTTTTGTTGATGACAGTTCGATAGATAATAGTAGGCAAAAGTTAAAAAAATTAAAAAAAAAATACAAATTTTTAAAGCCAATTTATAGGAACAAAAAAAGAGATCTTTGTCAATCCTGTTTTGATGGTATTAGAAAATCTATATACAAAAATATTTTGATCATGGATGGAGATTTACAGCATGATCCAAAATATATAAAAAAAATGTTAAAAATTTATAATAAATATAATCTTGATATAGTTATTGGGTCAAGAAAACTTCTTGATGGTAAAAATAAAGGATTGTCAGAACCAAGAAGGTTCGCATCTATATTACTTATTTACTTATTTGGAATATTTAAGCTTGAAACTAACGATCCAATGAGTGGTTTTTTTTTATTTAAAAAAGAAATTTACCATGAAAATAAAAAATTTTTTTTTGGTAAAGGATTTAAAATTCTTGTAGATTTTTTAATAAATTCTAAGCAAAATTTACAAACAAAAGATGTAACTATAGATTTTAACCGAAGATATAATAGTGAAAGCAAAATGAGTTTAAAGGTTTTATTTATCTTGATCCAATTTTATTTAATTAGTTTAGTGAAAAAAATTTTTGTTTAAATTCAATTATTAAATATCCTGAAGGGATGTTACCTCTAATCTTTTTGTCTTAAGTGATTTAATCGCCTCCAGACATGCTTGTGCTGTTGACATATTAGTGCAATAAGGAACTTTATTTTTAAGTGTTGCCCTTCTTAAAGCTATTGCATCACTTAATCGATGTTCACTGTTTCCAACCCTAGTATCTATTACTAGTCCAATTTTTTTAGAAGCTAAAATATCTACTATATGAGGTGAATTTGTGCTTACTTTATTTATAATTATTTTTCCCATTCAAATCTGGGAAATGAGTCAAAAACTTTAAATATTCCTTCTGACCACTGGTTACAAACTCGGGAATAAGTTTCGTCAGAAAGATTTAAACATTCAAGTGAAGCTAATTTTTCATTATCTTTTTTATGTACAGCAAAATCTATTGGTGGGCCTACTGTTAAATCACTTTTTAAGGTTGAGTCCATCGAAATTAATGCGCAACGTGATGCGTCTCCAATAGATACGTTTGGTTTGATTACTCTATCTAATATTGGTTTACCATATTTTACTTCTCCAATTACAAGATAAGGTTTGCTGTCTGCAGGTCTTATAAAATTTCCTTGAGGATATATTAAATATAGTTCGTGTTGCTGACCTTTGATTTGTCCTCCAACTATAAATGTTGAACCAAGTAAAACATTATCTGTATTAATTCCTTGAGGTGAGGAGTGCTCAATATTTAGTGAACCAATATAGGAAGCTATTTGTTCAAAATCAGAGCATGTATTTAAGTTCATTATCCCAGTTGAGCTTTTTAAATCTTTCTCTATTGATTTATAAACTGCTTGAGAGGTACCTAAATTTCCTGAAGTGACTATTACGATTGTTCTATCACCTACATCGTGAGTCATCATTTTGGAATAAATATTTACATTATCTAATCCAGCATTTGTCCTTGAGTCTGAGGCAAACACAAGACCGTCATTTGTTTTAATTCCTATGCAGTAAGTCATAGAGTAAAATAATTAATTAACTATAACATTTTTTTAAAATCAATTAAAAGCATAACAGATATATCTAAAATGCATTTGCTTATTTTATTTAATTATTAAACACTATAATTCTATGATATCAAAACTTTGGAAAAACTATAACTCAAGTTATGCATATGATGGTTATTTTACTAAAGATAATAAACTTCGGAAACATGCTGCAATAATTTCATCAATTTTAGAAAAATACGGTAAAAAAAAACTTCAAGAAATTGAAAAAAATTGCCAAAGTACAATTAGTGCCAGAGGTATTAATTTTAGAGTATATGCAGCTAACAATAGGGCAGAGGAAAAAAAATGGCCACTTGATATAATACCAAGAATAATACCGAAGTCACAATGGAACAAAGTTTCAAAGGGTTTAAAGCAGCGTGTAAAGGCCTTAAATTTATTTATTGATGATGTTTATAATCAAAAAAAAATATTCAAAGATAAAGTAGTACCAAAAGAAATTATTTTTAATTCTCCATTTTATGTAAAGGAATGTGAGGGTTTTTCTCCTAAACACAAAGCTTGGTCAAATATTTCTGGAATTGATTTAATTAGGAATTCTAATGGTGATTATTTAGTTTTAGAAGATAATTTAAGAGTACCCTCGGGTGTATCTTACATGCTTGAAAACAGGATGGTGATGCGAGATGTATTTCCTGAATTATTTACAAGATATAAAGTTGCATCAATTCATCAATACACAAATAAATTATTTAACTGTATGGTTGAATGTATTCCAAAAAAAACTTCAAACCCTCACATGGTGGTTCTAACACCTGGTATATACAACTCTGCTTATTTTGAGCACTCTTTCTTAGCTGAACAGATGGGCATTGCTTTGGTTGAAGGAAAAGATTTATTTGTTGAGAATGATATCGTTTATATGAAGACTGTTAAAGGTCCATTAAAGGTTGATTGTATCTATAGACGTCTTGATGACAATTTTTTAGATCCAAAAGTATTTTTCAAAGATTCACTGATTGGGGTGCCAGGATTATTTAAAAGCTGGCGTAAAGGAAATGTTGGTATAATAAATGCAATAGGGACAGGTGTTGCTGACGACAAGGCGGTTTACTCTTATGTTAACAAAATGATTGTTTATTATCTAGGTGAACAACCTATCTTAAATCAGGTAGAAACTTACTTATGTCATAATAAAAATGAGAGAAACTATGTTATTGAAAATATTTCTAAGTTAGTTGTTAAACCTGCTAACGCATCTGGTGGTTATGGTATAATGATTGGTCCTAAAGCAGACAAAAAAGAGAGAGATGAGGTAATAGCTAAAATCAAAAAAAATCCAAGAGAATATATTGCACAACCTCTTGAAACTCTTTCAACTGCCCCAACAATTACTGAAAATGATATTGAACCAAGACATCTCGATTTAAGACCATTTGTACTTAGTGGAAAAACTACATATGTAAGCACAGGGGGATTAACTAGGGTTGCGCTTAGAAAAGGAAGTACAATTGTTAATAGTTCCCAAGGTGGAGGATCTAAAGACACTTTAATTGTTGACGTATAGATTTATATATCTTGAAGAGAATTAACTTCTAATTTTTTAGTTTTAAGTGATTTGATTGCTTGCAAACATGCTTGAGCAGTAGACATATTAGTACAGTATGGGACCTTATTTTTTAATGTCGCTCTTCTTAAAGCTATAGCATCGCTTAATCGGTGTTCACTATTTCCACCTCCAGTATTTATAACTAATGCAATCTTTTTGGAATCTAAAATATCTACTATATGAGGTGAACCTGTGCTTACTTTATTTATAATTTTGCATTTCATCCCATGTTTTCGAATGTATTTTGCAGTTCCTCTAGTTGCACATAATTGAAATTTCAGTTTTAGAAGTTCTTTTGCTAAATCTATTCCTTCATCTTTATGAGAGTCTTTTAACGAAATAAAAGCTAAACCTTGTTTTGGTAAAGAGTTAGCTGCAGCAATTTGACTTTTGGCAAAAGCCATTCCGAAGTTTTTGTCAAATCCCATAACCTCACCAGTTGATTTCATTTCGGGTCCTAACAATAAGTCACTATTTGGAAATTTATTGAACGGAAAAACAGCTTCTTTAACTGCATACATACCTTTGGACTTATCTTTTAAATTAAATTTAGACAATCTTTCTCCTGCCATTACTCTCGATGCAATTTTAGCTAAAGGAAGACCTTTCGCTTTTGATACAAAAGGAACTGTTCGGCTTGCTCTAGGATTTACTTCAATGACATAAATTTCATCTTTCTTAATTGCATATTGTATATTCATGAAACCCTTTACATTTAAAGCTAAGGCTAGTTTTTTTGTTTGATTTTCTATTTTTCTAAGGAGGTATGGTTTGATTGATACTGGAGGCAGGCTACATGCTGAGTCTCCTGAATGAATTCCAGCTTCTTCGATATGCTGCATAATTCCAGCAACATAAACCTGTTTTCCATCTGATATAGCATCCACATCTACTTCCATTGCACTATCAATAAATTTGTCAATCAAAATTGGATTTTCTTCTGCGGCTTTAAATGCCTCTTCAACAAATTTTTTAAGCTGATTTTTTTCATGAACGATTTCCATTGCTCTTCCACCCAAAACATAAGATGGTCTCACCATTAATGGTAATCCTATTTTATCTGCAATTTTTATTGCCTGATCAAACGTCTTTGCAATTCCACTTTCTGCTTGTTTTAGTTTTAATTTATTTAATAAATTTCTAAATCGGTCTCTATCCTCTGCTAAATCAATAGAGGTATATTGGGTTCCTAAAATTGGAAGCTTGTTGTCGTGTAAAAATTTAGCAAGCTTAATCGGAGTTTGGCCACCAAACTGGGCTATTACACCTATCAGATTTCCTTTTTCTTGCTCTTTTTTAATTATGTTAAAAACGTATTCTTCTTTTAAAGGTTCAAAGTATAATCGATCACTAGTATCATAATCTGTTGATACTGTTTCAGGGTTACAATTTACCATTATCGTCTCATAACCAGCATCTTTTAATGAAAAACTTGCCTGACAACAGCAATAATCAAACTCAATTCCTTGGCCAATTCTATTTGGACCTCCTCCAAGAATAATTATTTTTTTCCTATTAGATGGGTCAGCTTCACATTGAGAGTTAATTGAAAAGTTTCTTTGATAGGTTGAATACATATAAGGCGTAAACGATTTGAATTCTGCTGCACATGTATCTACTTTTTTATAAACTGGAAGTATTTTAAAAGCTGATCTTTTTCTTCTAACAATATCTTCAGAAGTTTTAGTTAATTCTGAAAGTTTTTTATCTGAAAATCCTATTGATTTTATTCTATTAAATTCTACAAAATTTTGAGGAAGTCCTTTATTTTTGATTTGTATTTCACAATCAACTATTTCTTTAATTTGTTCTAAAAACCAAGGATCAATTTTCGATAAATTGTATATTCTCTTTAAGTCTATTTTTTTTCTAATTGCTTCAGCGACTAATAATATTTTATTTGGAATAGTTTCTTTAAGTTTTTTTTCAATTTGTTCTTTGTTTAAATCAAAAATTCTGTCTAAACCTGAAAAACCAGTTTCTAGAGACACTAAAGCCTTTTGTAGGGACTCTTTAAAGTTTCTTCCTATTGCCATTGCTTCACCTACTGATTTCATTGATGTCCCTAAAGTTGCAGGAGAAGTTGAAAATTTTTCAAATGTAAATCTTGGAATTTTAGTGACTACATAATCAATACTTGGTTCAAATGATGCAGGAGTAACTTTAGTTATTTCATTTTTTAATTCATCTAGAGTATAACCAACTGCTAACTTTGCAGCCACTTTCGCAATTGGAAATCCAGTTGCTTTTGATGCAAGTGCTGATGATCTTGATACACGTGGGTTCATTTCAATTATAACCATTCGACCGTTTTTAGGATTGATAGCAAACTGAACATTTGATCCTCCAGTTTCAACTCCAATTTTTCTCAAACATGCAATAGAAGCATTTCTCATCACTTGGTATTCTTTATCTGTAAGTGTAAGAGCTGGTGCAACTGTTACGGAGTCACCTGTATGAATTCCCATTGGATCTATATTTTCAATTGAGCAAATGATGATACAGTTGTCTTTCTTATCTCTTACAACCTCCATCTCAAATTCTTTCCAACCCTCCAAACATTCCTCAACTAGAACTTGGCTTACGGGAGATTCGTGCAATCCATTTTTCACAATTTTAAAATAATCCTTTTTAGTTTTAGCTATTCCTCCACCAAGTCCACCAAGTGTAAAAGCAGGTCTTATAATTGCTGGCAATCCAATTTTTTTTAATACCTTTGATGCTTGGTTGTTGCTATTAACAATTTCAGATTTTGGTAAATCTAAACCAATATCAATCATGTTTTTTCTAAATTTCTTTCTGTCCTCAGCGTTAGAAATTGCTTTTGAATTCGCTCCTATCAATTCTATTTTGTATTTTTTTAAAAGTCCTCTTTTCTCAGCTTCCATTGCAAGATTAAGAGCAGTTTGACCGCCCATAGTTGGTAGAATTGCGTCTGGCTTTTCTTTTTTGAGGATTTTTTCTAGTACGCCAAGTGTAATTGGCTCAATGTATGTTTTATCTGCAACATCTGGATCTGTCATAATTGTTGCTGGATTTGAATTTATTAGGACTACTTTATAACCTTCATCTTTTAAAGCTTTACATGCTTGTGTGCCTGAATAGTCAAATTCACACGCTTGCCCTATAATTATTGGACCAGCGCCCACGACTAAAATTTTTTTAATATCTTTTCTTTTTGGCATTTTTTTTCATGTTGTTAATAAATTCTTGAAACAAATAAATACTGTCTTGGGGTCCAGGATTAGATTCCGGATGATATTGAACTGAAAATATTGGTTTATTTTTAAGCTTTATTCCTTCAATAGTATTATCAAAAAGAGACTTATGAGTTACTTCAATTTTTTTTGGTAAAGTCTCTTCAACTACTACAAACCCATGATTTTGACTGGTAATTTCAACTTTGTCATGAACTAAATTTTTAACAGGATGGTTCGCACCTCTATGTCCTAACTTCATTTTTTTTGTTTTGCCACCTAAAGCTAACGCCAAAATCTGATGACCTAAACAAATACCAAATATTGGTAAATTTTTTTTAATTAGATCTTTAATAATTTCTATAGCATATTTTCCTGTTGCAGCTGGATCACCAGGACCATTTGATAAAAATATTCCATTTGGTTTTAAAGCTAAAATTTTTTGTGCATTTGTTTTGCAAGAAACAACAGTAACTTTACAATTAAAGTCAGAAAAATATCTTAGGATATTTTTTTTTATTCCATAATCAATTGCAACAACATGAAATGAATTTTTATTATTTTTCTTATATCCAAATTCTTTTTTCCAGGTTTTAAGACCTTTCCAAATATAATTTTTCTGAGTAGAAACTACTTCTGCAAGATCAAGATTTTTTAATCCACTCCATTTGATGGTAGAATTAGTCAATTTATTAATATTAAACTTTCCTTTTTTTGAATTACTAATCGTGCCTTTTGGAGCACCTTTGTCTCTTATAAAGTTTGTAAGGCTTCTGGTGTCTAAGCCAGTAATTCCAACAATTTTATTTTTCTTAAGCCAATTATCTAAATGTAGGAACGATCTGTAATTTGAGGGAGAGGTTATTTCAGAGTTAATTATAACTCCTCTGGCCCATATCTTATCAGACTCATGATCCTCTTTGTTGGTTCCAACATTTCCAATATGAGGAAAAGTAAAGTTAATAATTTGACCTGCGTATGATGGATCGGAGATGATTTCTTGATAACCAGTCAAAGATGTATTGAAGCAAACTTCACCTGTAGCTTCTCCATGGTATCCAATTCCAATTCCTCTAAATACTTTTTTGTTTTCAAGAACTAAAACGCCTGTGCTGATTAGAGATTTTATTTTTGAGTTAGTTTTTTTTGCTTTTTTGATCAATTACAACTCATAAGTTAAAGGTTAATACAATAATTGCTTTATTATCGCAACAGAGATGTAATATAAAATTGTAAAAAAACAATTTTTCTTTTGCAGAATTTTTTCTTTAAAGTAGATTAAAAAATTATGTCATTAAAACAGACTCTTGAAAACGAATACAAAAATGCTCTAAAATCTAAAGATAAAAATAAAATATCAACCTATAGGTTAATATTATCTTCTATTAAGGATTTGGACATTGTTAATAGATCAGGCCCTAACAAAAAGGAAACTGATGATGAGGATATTAAAAAACTTTTAAAAAAAATGGTTAAACAGCGCGCCGAATCGATTGATATTTATAAAAAAAATAATAGGACAGATCTTTTAGAGGTTGAACAAAATGAATATGAAATTTTAACAAGTTTCTTACCAAAGCAGCTTAGTGAAGAGGAAACTAAGAAAATCTGTGCAGATGTAATTTCAAAAATTGGAGCAAATTCATTAAAAGATATGGGTAAAGTGATGAGTGAACTAAAAAAAACTCATGCAGATGAAATTGATTTTTCCAAAGCAGGGTCAATGATTAAAGAATTGTTGATTAAATAATGAAATATCCAAAAGAGTATCTTGATGAAATTAAAAATAGGTTGAAAGTTTCAACAGTGGTATCAAAAAGTGTTTCATTAAAAAAAAGAGGTAAAGAATTTGTAGGTTTGTCACCTTTCAAAAATGAAAAAACACCATCATTTACTGTGAATGATGAAAAAGAATTTTATCATTGTTTTGCAACTTCAGAACATGGCAATATTTTTGATTTTGTTATGAAAACTCAAAATTTAAAATTTGGTGAAGCAGTTAAATACTTAGCCCAATTAGCAGGTATGCAGCCATATATGTTTTCTAAAAAAGATGAAGAAAGAGAAAAAAAGTGGAATGAGTATAAATCTATTTTTAGTAATTATGTAGAATTTTATCATAATGAACTTTTAAAAAATGAAAACTATTCTATTGCTAGAGATTATTTAAAAAATAGATCGCTAAGCAAAGATGAAGTTAAAAAATTCAAAATAGGATACATAGAAAAAAATCCAAATTTTTTTGAAAAATTAAAAAAAAATTATAGTGAACAAACCTTGGTAGAAACTGGTTTATTCTATTTTGATGAGAAAAAAAAAATTTATGTCGAGAGATTTAGAGGTCGATTAATATTTCCAATCAATAATATATCGGGCCAACCAATTGCTTTGGGTGGAAGAATTATTGAAAATTTAGATTACTTAGCCAAATATATAAATTCACCTGAAACAAATTTTTTTAAAAAAGGATCTAATTTATATAATTTAGACTTAGCAAGAAAACTTTCTAATAAAATTGATCATATTTATTTAGTTGAGGGATACATGGATGTTGTAGGTTTGAGCAAAAATGGAATTGATAACGTAGTAGCAAATCTCGGTACATCATTAACCGACAAACAAATTTTAACTTTAAATCAATTTTTTGATGATATCATAATATGTTTTGATGGTGACGAGAGTGGATATAAAGCTGCTGTTAGAGCAGCAGAAAACTCAATTAAAGAACTAAAACCAGAGAAACAAATTTCGTTTTTATTTTTACCGGATAAAGAAGATCCTGATAGCTATGTAAATGAAAATGGTAAAGATAATTTTATAGACTTTACAAAGCAGAGCAAATTATCTATTCATCAATTTATTTTTAGTCATTATAAAAAACAAACTAAAAATAATCCATCATCGATGGCTATTTTTGAAAAAAAACTTAGAAGTGTTGCAAACACAATCAAAGATAATTTTATAAAAAAATATGTCTTAGAATACTTTTTGGAAAAAATTACTGAGTTAACTCCACATTCAAATCAAAATAATAAAAGATTTTATACAAAAAAAACCAAATCTTTAGAGAGTACAAAAAAATATTTTCAAGCAAGTCGTTCTTTGACAGGCGTTGAATTGAAAGAGTTTTCTTTATTATATTTGGTCATAAATAAATTAGATTTGTTGCAAGCCAACATTCATTTGATTGAAAATATTAAATTATTCACTGAGTTAAATAAAAAAATATTTGAAATGATTGTTGAAAAATTAAAATCTGGTTCTCAAATTACAATTCAAGATCTTAAATTGGATACTCAACTGATTGAAAAAATAAATAAATTTGCTCCAATTAAACATATTCTAAAAAACCAATCTGATGATGATCAAAAAATAATAGAATTGTTAGAGGATATCTCTAGAGATTTAATTAATTATGATCTTGACTTCAGAATCCAGGAATTAGAATCGAAGTTTTCATTGGATATGAGTGAGTCTACATTTAATGAGTTAAAAGAGCTAAAAAAAAAGCAGAATCTCAATTAAACAGAGTAAATTAGTAATGGATTTTTTTACAATTGACATTATATAAGAGTTCCAAATTCAAAAAACTGTGGAAAGAATAATTACAAAATCATTTGCTAGATTAATGGGGAGAGGAACCCATAGAGGATTTATAACTTACGAAGAGTTGAGTAAATCTTTAGGAAAAAGAAATTTATCTGATGATAATTTAGCCCAAGCATTTATTCATATATTAGATGAAAATATATCCTTGGTTGAAAAAAAATCAGATTTTAAAGTTTTAAGAAAAAAAGAAAATTCTAATAAAGAGGAAGGTAAGACTATTGAAAAAAGTGATGACCCTATAAGGATGTACCTTCGTGAAATGGGAGGCGTTGAACTTTTATCTAGAGAGGGTGAAATTGCAATTGCAAAAAGAATAGAAGCTGGAAAAGATGTTATGCTTATTGCACTTTCACAAAGTCCTATTACTGCACAACAATTTTTTGATTGGAACGAGAAATTACAAAAAGATGAAATACTTGTTAGAGAAATTATTGATATTGATACAAATTATATGGAAGATGAGAGCACAGGGCCAAGTGCTAAGCAAAAAAATTCAGGGGAAACTGATAAAGATGAGGGCACATCTGAAGAAGATGATGATTTTAATCCAACTCTTGCAGCGATGGAAACTGAAATTAAACCAAAGGTATTAAAAACGGTAAATACTTTAACAAAAGAGTATACAAAACTGATAAAGTATCAAAAGGAAAAATTAGAGTGTATTTTAAACTCTCAAAATTTTTCTCCAACAAAAGAGCGAGGATATGAAAAGATTGTAAATGATATTTTGGAAAATATTAAATCTTTGCAGTTATCACCCTCAGTGTTAGAGGAGCTTGTTCAGAAACATTATGCTGAAAACAAAAAAATTATATCATTGGAAGGTAATCTTTTAAGATTTGCAATAGATCATAAAATACCAAGAAATGAATTCATTAAATTTTATGTGGGAAATGAGATCAACCCCAATTTAAAAAAATTTTTAGATACAAATACAATATGGAAGCAATTTTTTTCAAAATATAAAGAAGAATTTAAGAATATAAGAGATAGACTAGTTGAAATTAGTCATAAATTAGGAATCTCAGTTACTGATTTTAAGAAATTGGTTAGCAGAATTCAAAAAGGTGAGAAAGAATCTAGATTAGCTAAAAAAGAAATGGTTGAAGCAAACTTAAGATTAGTTATTTCTATAGCGAAAAAATATACAAATAGGGGTCTTCAATTTTTAGACTTAATTCAAGAAGGAAACATAGGTTTAATGAAAGCTGTAGACAAATTTGAGTATAGAAGAGGATATAAATTTTCGACATACGCAACATGGTGGATTAGACAGGCAATTACTAGATCAATTGCCGATCAAGCAAGAACTATACGTATACCTGTTCATATGATTGAAACTATAAATAAAATAGTTAGAACTCAAAGGTTAATATTGAGTGAATTTGGTAGAGAGGCAACACCAGAAGAACTAGCCAAGAAACTGCGAATGCCTTTGGATAAGGTTAGAAAAGTACTAAAAATTTCAAAAGAACCAGTATCATTAGAAAAACCAGTTGGAGATGAAGAAGATAGTAGTTTAGGAGATTTTATAGAAGATACTAAAGCTCTTGCTCCTTTAGAGCAGGCTATCAAATCAAATCTTGGTGAAGCAACAACAAAAATTTTGTCAACACTTACCCCAAGAGAAGAAAGGGTTCTAAGAATGAGGTTTGGTGTGGGAATGAACACTGATCACACATTAGAAGAAGTTGGATTACAGTTTTCAGTAACAAGAGAGAGAATTAGACAAATTGAGGCTAAAGCTCTTAGAAAATTAAAACATCCAAGTAGATCGAAACAACTAAAAAGTTTTTTAGAAAGTTAATCTAGGGCCGTTAGCTCAATAGTAGAGTACTGCATTGACATTGCAGGGGTAGTTGGAGCGTAACCAACACGGCCCACCATTTATTTATTATCTTTAATTGATAAGTTTAAAAAAATGATATAACTAATATTCTGTTTGGGCCTGTAGCTCAGTTGGTTAGAGCAGTACACTCATAATGTATTGGTCCCAGGTTCGAGTCCTGGCGGGCCCACCAAATAAATCTATCTTAGTTATTAGAAAATTCTTCTAAAGTTTTAAATAAAATATTAATGTCTCCATCATTTGAATTTAAAATTGATGAAAACTCTTCTTTTTGTGTTCTTGCAAGACTTAAGCCTTCGATTATCAAATCTCTTATTAATGGATTGTCAGGATTTTTAGTATATATCCTCCAATCAATTTTTACTTCAGGCCTATCAGATGTTCCAACTAATAAGCTATTTACAATTGTATAATTTTTATTCAGAACCTCTTTACCCTGAACTTCAATTTCTGGATTAGTATACTCAGCTAGTCTACTAGAAAAACTTTTTAAAAAATAAGACTCAAACAATTTTGAATATTTAATTTTTTGATTTTGATCTAAATTTTTTCTAGCTGATCCAAGAGAATAAAAACCAACACCTCTTATGTCTACTGTTTCTTTAGCTATAACCTTTAATTCATTTATTTTTTCATCTTTGGATATATCTTTTGAGAGAACATTAGACGCCCTATTTACTGTAGACTGCACAAATACGTCTGGCTCTAATGAATAGGAATTTGTGAAAGCTAATGTATAAAAAAATAAAACTAATAAAAATTTTTTAATTTTCATTATAATTATTTAAAATTACTGTGTTTCGATCTCTTCCCAATCACTATCGTCTTGGGTTTCAATAATTTTATTTGTATTTAGTATTTTTTGCTGTCTGTCTTGTAAATATAGACTTTTTACTGAAGCGTAAAAATCAATTGAATTTTTTTCTAAATTTTCTATTGCATCATAGTTTTTTGCTCTAAAATCTATGCCACTTGTAACTCTTGATGCGTAATAATCAAAGTCACTGAAATGTTGTGTATCGTTTGTAACAGTAATATTATACCAAGCGTCTCCACCAACCAAGCTTACAATTGAAGCGGAAGTATCTCTAACTGTACTTGGTCCTAAAACAGGCAAAACTAAATAACAACCAGGACCAACACCCATTGTTGCTAAAGATTGACCATAATCCTCTTTTTCGTATTCTGGAAACCCTAAATGCTGGGCTACATCAACAAAACCTAAAATACCAACTGTTGTGTTAATAACAAATCTACCCGAATTAACTCCAGCTTTTTTTAATTCTCCTTGCAAAATATTATTTGGAATTGTTATAAGTGTAGTTAGATTGTCAAGAGAATTACTTACCCCAGTTTTAATTGGAGATGGCAGGACTCTATATGCACTAGCAACAGGTTGAAATAATATTCCATCTAGTGCTTGGTTAAAAGCAAAAGTAGCTCTATTCAAATTTTCAAAACAGTCTTTAACTTCATTAGGCTGATTTTTTTTTAAAATTAATTCACCATCAGATCCAGCATTTGCGTTGAACGCTACAAATAAAAATAAAGTTACTATTAGGGCCAATTTTCTAAACATTGTAAGTTATATAATATATAAATTCTAAAAGTAAATTAAGTATTATTTTATAAAAATGACAACAAAATGTCTATAAAGTAGCTAAAATTGACATCAAAAATGAGTATAAATACAACTCTAAATTATTCTCCTAATTTTGATAAAAAAAAAAGAAAATTTAAACAAATTAAATTTATTATTTTTCACTATACTGGAATGAAAAGTGAAAAGGATGCAATTCAACGTCTTACTAATATTAAATCAAAAGTTAGCAGTCATTATTTAATAAAAAATAATGGAGAGATTGTAACTTTAGTGCCAGAACTTTACGTAAGTTGGCATGCTGGAATATCATCTTGGCAAAATTATAATTTTATTAATAAACATTCGATTGGTATAGAAATAAGTAATCCAGGGCACAATAATAAATATAAAAAATTTTCAAAAAAACAAATTCACTCATTATTAAAACTTAGTAAATATTTAATTAAAAAATATAAAATTAAAATTAAATTTGTTTTAGGACATTCTGATATTGCTCCTTATAGAAAAAAAGATCCTGGTGAAAAGTTTCCCTGGAAATATTTATCAAAAAGTAAAGTTGGTTTATGGCATAATTTAAATGAAAAAAAACTCTTCAAAACAAAAGAAATAAAAGTTGATAAATATGACAAAATTGATTTTCTTAAAAATTTACGTAAAATTGGTTATTCAATAGAGTTAAATAAATACAAAAATAAAAATATTAAATTACTTACAAAAGCTTTCCAAAGAAGATTTAGACAGGATTTGGTTAATGGAATAATTGATAAAGAATGTTTATTGATAAGTAAAAATCTTGCTAAAAATCTAAAATAATTTTCCTTGAAAATTTTAAGTTAAGTAATAAATTGATAATGCCAGATAAATGACTTATCGCTTTAAGTTTTCTTAAAGAGGAAAGTCCGGGCTCTACGAGGACACAGTGCCAGGTAATACCTGGCGGGGGAAACCCTAGGGACAGTGCCACAGAAAATAAACCGCCATAACATGGCAAGGGTGAAAAGGTGTGGTAAGAGCACACCGGTTCTATTGGTAACAATGAACGCTGGAAAACCCCACTGGGAGCAAGACTAAGTAGAGATGACATTGTTGAAAAACTAAAAGCCGTCCTTGGCTAGTCATCAGGGTTAGTTGCTTGAGCTTAAGAGTGATCTTAAGCCTAGACAAATGATAAGTTTAAATGACAGAACCCGGCTTATAGTTTATCTGGCAAACTTATTCTTAGCATAATATTTTTTATTACATAAATGTTCTTGTTTAGATTCAATGTTAAGTCATTTATGTTCTTTTTTTTCACTTATTTATTTAAAATCAATAATCATTAAAAAATACTCTTCTAATTAACGCTAGTATAAAAAAGACCAATATGTATGAGGAAAATTGGCCCAGATTCAGGGTTTGACTATTATTTTAAATACCCATATATTCCCATGTATTCCCAAATATGGAATTTAAATATTTAAAAATATATGTTTTTATCAACTTACGAGAACAAGTTAGACAAAAAAGGGAGAGTGTCTGTGCCTGCTAGTTTTAGGTCATATTTATCTAACTTAGGTTACAATGGAGTTATTTGTTATCCATCATTTAATAATTCTTCAATAGAAGCATGTTCTCAGGATAGAATTGAAAAAATTTCTTCAGCAATTGATTCTTTAAACCCTTTTGATGAAAAAAGAGATTATTTTGCTACTTCAATATTAGCAGAAAGTATAAATTTACAGTTTGATAGTGAAGGTAGAATTTCACTTACAACAAAATTACTAAAACATGCAAAAATAAAAAATAGCATGTTGTTTGTTGGTCAAGGACAAACCTTTCAAATTTGGGAACCAACTTTATTTGATAAATTTAAGATAAGAGCAAGAAAAAAGGCAAATATAAATCGAGCCAATCTTAAATGGGAGCTTCAACAAAACAAACAATAGGGGATAAAAGATGACAATAAACTTTAAAGCACCAGAGATAAAAGAGTTACAACCACGACTATTAGTATTAGGTGTAGGTGGAGCAGGTGGAAATGCAATTAACGAAATGATAGAAAATAATCTACAGGGAGTTGAATTTATTGCAGTAAATACTGATGCTCAAGACCTGAAGCTTAGCAAAGCAAAAACAAGAATTCAAATTGGTTTGAATTTAACAAAAGGTTTAGGCGCAGGTGCAAAACTTGATATTGGACAAGCTGCAGCTGACGAATCTTTAAACGAAATTGTAAACACACTTCAAGGTGCAAACATGGTTTTTATTGCAGCCGGCATGGGTGGTGGAACAGGTACTGGAGCCGCTCATGTAATCGCAAGAGCTGCTAAAGAATTAAATATATTGACTGTAGGCGTTGTGACTCTTCCGTTTTTATATGAAGGCCCCTCTAGAATGAGAAGAGCACAACAGGGCTTAGAAGAGTTAAGAAAACATGTTGATACAATAATTGTTATTCCTAACCAAAACTTATTTAAAATAGCTAACGAACAGACAACTTTTGAGGAGTCATTTAATCTTTCAAATAATGTTTTGATGCACGGTGTTCAAAGTATAACTGATTTGATGGTTAGACCTGGTTTAATTAATTTAGATTTTGCTGATGTTGAAACTGTTATGGCAGCAATGGGTAAAGCTATGATGGGAACAGGAGAAGCTGAAGGAGAAGGTAGAGCCTTAAAAGCTGCAGAAATGGCAATTAGCAATCCATTAATAGATGACTATACTTTAAAAGGTGCAAAAGGTTTATTAGTAAATATTACTGGCGGCAAAGATCTAAAACTTTTTGAAGTTGATGAAGCTGTAAATAAAGTTAGAGCAGAAGTGGATCCAGAGGCAGAATTAATCATTGGCGCTATCACTGATACAGAATTAGATGGAAAAATGAGAGTTTCGATTGTTGCTACTTCTTTAGACGGTCAGCAGCCTGAGTCGAAATCAGTAGTTAATATGGTTCATCGAATTCAAAACCGTAACCCTGGTTATTCTGATTTTTCAAACATGGGATCATCTCAATCTTTCAATTTTTCAAATTCGATATCATCAAATCCAATTACACATGGTGCTAATGCTTTAAAACTTGAAAATGAGGTCACCCAAGATCAAAAAATCGAAAGTTCTCAAAATCAAATGTTGAATGAGGAAATTGTTGAAAACAATAGTGTAGAAAGCGAAAGTATAGTTGAAGATAATACATTTAATGAAATAGAAAAATCTTTTACACAAGAAGCTATGGAAACAACTCACGAAGAAACCCAAAAGATGAATATTGAGACAGAAGTTTCTAACGATTTAAAAGAATTTGGGGTTGATTCTGATGCACCAGATTTATTCAGTTCAGAAACTGAAAGCTCAAGTTCAGATGAACTTTTATCTTCTGACCAAGAGGAAGAAGAAGATGATCTTGAAATACCAGCATTTTTAAGAAGACAAAAAAATTAATGGTCTTCAAAGAAATAAATGGACGCCACCATTGTACCGAAAATGCAAAAGCATTATCCGGTGCTGCTAAAAGAAATTATTAGCGTTATTTCCCCTCAACATGGTGGCACATTTATTGATTGCACCTTTGGTCAAGGTGGTTACACAAAAAAAATTCTAGATTTTAAAAATACGAATGTAATAGCTCTTGATAGAGATAATGAGAGTGAAAAAATTGCTGCTCAATTAAAAGAAAACTTTGAAGATAGATTTATTTTTAAAAATATTAAATTTAGCCAGTTAAGTAATTTAAAGCTAAAAAATGAAAACATAAGAGGAGTGGTTTTTGATCTTGGTTATTCCTATACTCAAATAAAAGATCCTCAAAAGGGATTATCTTTTGATGCTAATGGTAAACTAAATATGAAGCTGGGATTAAACAGTTATTCAGCAGAAGATGCAATCAATAAACTTGATGAAAAAGAATTAGAAAAAATATTTAAATTTTTTGGTGACGAAAAAGAGGCAAAATATATTTCACGAAATATCATAAAAGAGAGATCAAAAAATAAAATTGATACTCAATCTTTAGTTGAAATTATTGATAAATCAAAAAAAAGAAAAAATTTTAAAGTTCATAATGCAACCAAAGTTTTTCAGGCACTTAGAATATTTGTAAATAAAGAAGTAAGCGAATTAATTAATGGACTAATTAATGCCACTAAAGTTTTAAAAAAAGGAGGTGTTATAGGTGTAGTTACATTTCATTCTTTAGAGGATAAAATAGTGAAATATTTTTTTAAAAGTCTCTCTGAAAATAAAAGCGTTTCACGTTATAGTCCTGTTGTAAAACAAGCAGATACATTATTTAATTTGATACACAAAAAACCAATAATTCCCTCAGAGGAAGAAGTAAGCGAAAATCCATCATCTAGATCTGCTAAATTTAGATATGCAATTAAAAAAACAGATTTTTATAATTTTGATACAGATATAAAAGAGCAATTTAGAAATTATATTGAAATTGAAAATTATGGAGACAAACTGTGAAAAAGTTTACTTTAGCTCTAGTGATTTTTTTCTTAGTCCTATCAACTGCAATAATAAAAAATACCACTAAACAAATTGAAGATGAAATATTTGCAGTAAAAGAGAATATTAGAGTTTTAAATTCTGAATTTGAAAATGTATCCTTAGAGTATGATTATTTAAGTTCTGCAGAAAGATTACTTGATTATCAATCACAGTATTTTGAGGATGAGTTAATTCAAAAAAATATAAACAACATAAAAATCTTTGTTATTTCAGATGACATAAATAAAATCCAAAATTTTAAAATTATTAAAGAGTAATGGCTAATAATAAATCGAAATTAATAATAGAAGACTATAAAAGTGAATTTACATTTAAGAAAAAAGAGAATGGGCTAAATATTCATTTTAATCGTGTAGCTTTTATTTTCTTTGTTTTTTTTATTATCTATTTGATTTACACAATACACCTCGTTCACCTAGGTTTACGAAAGAGTAAGTTAGAAAAAATAAATAATCTTCCTACATTTAAAAATCAGCTATATCGAGCAGACATCATAGATATTAATGGAAATTATTTAGCTAAGACAGTTAAATCGATTGATATTGGTTTAAAAACTTCAGATATAATCAATGAAAAAAAATTACTTTTAAGTTTAAACATTATTTTTCCTAATAAAAATTTTGATGAAATTAAAAAAAAAATAAAAACTAAAAAATTTTTTTATTTAGAGAAGAAAATTTCAGAGGAAAATTATGAAAAAATAATGAAATTAGGTGACAAATCTTTAGTTCCAGAGGAAAGAGTTTTAAGGATGTATCCACAAAAAAATCTTTTTAGTCATGTTTTGGGTCAGATAGATGATGATAATAATGGTATCTCTGGATTAGAAAAATCGTTAAATGATGAACTCAGAAAATCTAAAGAGTCAATTAAACTTACATTAGATAAAGATATTCAATTTTTAATTAGAAAAGAATTAATTAAATATCAGGAAATTTTTAAAAGCAAAGGTAGTGCAGCTATTTTAATGGATGTAAATAATGGCAATATTTTATCATTAGTTTCTTTGCCAGATTTCAATCCAAATGAAAGACAAAATATTACAGATGTAAATTACATTAACAGGGTAACTAAAGGAACATATGAACTTGGGTCTGTATTTAAAGCATTTACTTTTGCTAGCGCCTTAAATGAAAAAGTAATTAAACCAGAGACTGAATTTTTAGATTTACCCAAATCAATTAAATGTGACAAATACAGAATAGGTGAGTACGACAATGAAATACCATCAGATTTAACTGCAGAGCAAATTTTAGTTAGATCTGGTAATATAGGATCAGTAAAAATTGCACAAAAAATTGGCTCAGAAAAATTTAAATTATTTTTAGAAAAAATTGGCGTTTTAAGTGATATTGATTTTGATATTGAAGAAGTTGCTCCTCAAAAAAATTATGATTTTGGAAAATGCAGATTGGCTACAGCTTCTTTTGGACATGGAATAGCAACTACAATTCTTCAATTAGCAAAAGGATATTCTGTTTTATCAAATGGCGGTTATGAAATTAAGCCAACATTAATTTATAAAGAAAAAAATTTTAATAAAAAAAATGTAAGAATATTGAACAGAGGTATTTCAGAACAAGTTGTTAGTGCGTTAAGAAAAATTGTAAATACTGAAGAAGGGACAGCTAAATTTGCAGATATTCAAAATTATGAAATTGGTGGAAAAACAGGAACCGCTGATCAACCTGAAGGAGGAGCATATTCTGAGGCAAAAATAAATACTTTTGCTTCCATTTTTCCCACATCAAATCCACAATTTGTTTTTGTTGTAATGTTAGATACTCCAAAAAAATCTAAAGATTATTATTATAAGTATAGACATCGAGAAGGAGGGTGGAAGGGTACACTTTATAATACTGCCGGCTGGACCTCAGTAGAGGTAGCTGGGCAAGTCATAGATAAAATTGGGCCTATTTTAGCCACAAAATATATAGAGGTTAATTAATTATGCTTCTAGGAAATTACTTCCATAACATAAATAAAAATTACAAAAATTTTTCTTTTTCAGGAATTTCTTTTGATACAAAAAGTATTAAAAAAAATAATATTTTTTTTGCAATCAAAGGAAATACTATTGATGGTAATAAATTTATTCCTAAAGCAATTAAAAAAGGATCTAAAATTATTATAACTGAAAAAAAAGGAAATTTATTTCAAAATGGAATTTTATACATTCACACAAAGAATATAAGAAAATTATTAGCAAAAATTGCTTTTAAAATTTATAATAAAAAACCAAAAAACTTAATCGCAGTCACAGGTACAAATGGAAAATCGTCAGTCGCTGATTTTTATTATCAAATATTAAAATTAAATAATAAAAAGGCTGCTTCAATTGGTACATTAGGTGTTAAATCAAAAAAAATTAATTTAAATTTATCTAATACCACAATAGATCCAATTAAATTGGCTAAAATTTTAACTAAGTTAAAAACTCAAAAAATAGAAAATGTAATTATGGAAGCCTCAAGTCATGGTTTAAAACAAAATAGATTAGATGGTTTGAAGTTTAATTCAGGTATATTTACTAATTTATCCCAGGATCATCTTGACTATCATAAAAATTTAAAAAATTATTTAAAAGCAAAACTTTATTTATTTGAAAACTTAATCCAAAAAAGAGGTAATGTAATTACAGATCAATTAATACCAGAGTTTAAAAACATAAAAAAAATTACAATTAATAAGAAATTAAAATTATATACATTAAATGATAAGAAAAATAATCTTGAGCTACTATCTCACAATTTTAAAGGGGAGGGTCAATTTCTTAGAATTAAATTAAATAGTTCAACAAGATATATAAAATTAAATTTAATTGGAAAAATACAAATAAAAAATGTTTTCATGGCAATAATTGCAGCAAAATATAGCGGTATTAGTTTAGATAAAATTTTAAACACAATTCCAAAATTAAAACCAGTCGAGGGAAGGTTTGAAAAAATTGGTAAAATTAAAAATCAATCAAAAGTAATTCTTGATTATGCTCATACGCCTGATGCTTTAAAAACATGTCTTTTAAATCTTAGAGAACAATTTCCTAATGCAGGAGTCACAGTGCTGTTCGGTTGTGGGGGAAATAGAGATAAAAATAAAAGATCCAAAATGGGGAAAATAGCTAGTGATTACGCAGATAATATAATTCTAACAAATGATAATCCTAGATTTGAAAATCCTAAAAAAATAAGAGGAGAAATAAAAAAAGGCATAAAAAAAAATAGAATTACGGAAATTTCTAATAGAGCCTTAGCAATAAAACAAGCTATTCATAATTTGAACTCAGGTGATATTTTGTTAGTCGCTGGAAAAGGTCATGAGAAAACGCAAGAAATTGGAAATAAGAAAGTTTTCTTTTCAGATAAAAAAGTAATTTTAAATGCAATTAAGATTAAAAATAATAATTTATCAAATAATTTAAAATTAAATGTGGTTCAAGAGAAAGTTAAAATTAAAAAATTATCTCCCTCTATATCTCTAAAAATGGCAAGAATTAACTCACAAGAAGTTACTAAAAATGATATTTTTTTTGCTATTAAAGGAAAAAAAAATGATGGTAATAAATATGTTGCACAATCATTCAAGAAGAAAGCATCGTTAGCTGTAGTAAACAAAATTCAAAATAATTTAAATAAAAGTCGTCAGATTAAAGTAAAAAATACTTTAAAATTCCTAACAAATACTTCGAAAACTTTTAGAAAAAGTATTGATACAAATATTATAGCTATTACAGGTAGTTGTGGCAAAACTACACTTAAAGAATTACTGGGTAATGTATTAAGTAAATTTTCAAAAGTAAGTATTTCTCCAAAATCTTATAATAATAAATTTGGAGTTCCTTTGAGTCTTTTTAATTTGAAACAAAATGATGAATTTGGAATTTTAGAAGTTGGAATGGATAAAAAAGGTGAAATTGATAATTTGTCAAAAATAATAGAACCAGATGTTGGGGTAATAACAAATATAAATTATGCACATATTAAAAATTTTAAAAATATAAAACAGATTGCTTTGGCAAAATCTGAAATTATTAAAAACATAAAACCTTATGGTTATGTTGTATTAAATGCGGATGATAACTTTTTCCAATTGCATAAAAAAATTGCCAAAGAAAATAAAATTAAAGTAGTTTCTTTTGGTATTAAAAGTCAGAAATCTGATATTAAATTAATTAATATAAAGCACTTTGGTAAAAAATTTAGAATTAATGTTAGGTTAAATAATAAAAAAAAGTATTTCACATTATCAAACGATTTTCAAAACAACATATATAATACACTTTCTGCTTTAGCAGTCATTAGTATTTATAAAAATATATTTAAACTTAAAGAAAATATTTTCCTTAATTTTAAAATTCCAGGAGGAAGGGGAGACCATTCTGTAGTAAAAATTAATAATAAAAAAATTAATTTAATTGATCAAAGTTATAATTCAAATCCTCTATCATTAAAATCATCAATAAAAAATTTTGATAAAATAAACTCAAAAAAATCAAATAAATATTTACTAATTGGTGACATGTTAGAGTTGGGTCGTCATTCTAAAAAACTTCATAAATCTATTGTTCCAATAATTAATCAAACCAAGATAGATAAGGTATTTGTTAAAGGTAAAATGGCATCTATAATATTTGCAGGTATCTCAAAAGCCAAAAAAGGTAGGATTTTAATAAACAAATCTCAAATTATTGAATTGATTAGAAAAGATTTAAATAATAATGATTATTTAATGATTAAAGCCTCACTTGCGACAGGATTCAACGACATAGTAAAAGATCTGAAAGGATTGCATTAAATGCTTTATCAATTTTTATTAAATTTTGTTGATACTTTTAGTTTTTTAAATGTATTTAAATATTTAACTTTTAGAACAGGTTTATCTTTTTTTACCTCGTTGGTTATTGTGCTGATTATTGGGGGTCCTTTTATTAAATTTTTTTCAAAACAAAAAATTTTAAATCCAATCCGGGACGATGGACCCGAAGATCATATAGTTAAAAAAATTGGAACACCAACAATGGGAGGTTTAATAATTTTATTTGGCTTGTTAATATCTGTAATATTTTGGGCAGATTTATCAAATATTAATATTTTATTTTGTATCTATATAGCAATTACATTTGGTTTACTGGGAGCATATGATGACTTTAAGAAGATTAAATATAGCAACTCATCAGGAATTTCTTCAAAGTTTAAAATAACTTCACAAATAATATTAGCAATTATTGGTGTAAGTTTTTTTGTTTATTTAAACGATTATCAAGATTTAAATAATTTATATTTTCCATTCTTTAAAAATTTGATCTTAAACCTTGGATGGTTTTTTATACCATTTGCAATATTCGTAATCATAGGCTCATCTAATGCTGTTAACCTTACGGATGGATTAGATGGTTTAGCAACAGTGCCTGTAATATTAGTTGCAGCATGTTTCGCTTTTATAAGTTATGTTACCGGAAACATTGTATTTTCAAATTATTTACAAATTCCCTATATAGAAGGAACTGGTGAAGTATCAATTTTTTGTGGAGCAATTATTGGTTCTTGTTTAGGTTTTTTATGGTTTAATGCTCCACCTGCTAAAATTTTTATGGGTGACACAGGCTCATTATCCCTTGGAGGATCTTTAGGTGCAGTTGGAATTATCACAAAGCATGAAATTGTTTTAGCAATTACCGGCGGGCTTTTTGTACTAGAAGCAGTTTCAGTAATGGTTCAGGTAATTTCGTTTAAACTCACTGGAAAAAGAATTTTTAGAATGGCACCTATCCATCATCATTTTGAGAAAAAGGGATGGCCAGAGTCTACAGTTGTTATTAGGTTTTGGATTATCTCTATCATCCTAGCAATGATTGGTTTAGCTACTTTAAAATTAAGATAATGAAAATATTTAATAATATTTTTTTAAGAAAAAAAATATTAATTTACGGTTTAGGAAAGAGTGGCATTTCATCTTATAAGTTTTTAAAAAACAAGTCCGATGTATATTTGTTTGATGATAATCAAAAAATTAAATTAAAACTTAAAAAAAAATTAATTAAACTAGAGCAAATTCAAAAAATAAGTTTTGATAGAATTATAATTAGTCCTGGAATT
Source organism: uncultured Pelagibacteraceae bacterium (assembly GCA_902571955.1). Taxonomy (GTDB): domain Bacteria; phylum Pseudomonadota; class Alphaproteobacteria; order Pelagibacterales; family Pelagibacteraceae; genus Pelagibacter. The sequence goes on from CACGDZ010000001.1 coordinate 67,991, forward strand.
GACATCTCAAATTGTAAATTATCAAAATTTTTAAACAAAAATTTTAAAAAAATTCATACTGACCTTGATGTTTTGTTTTCATTTTATAACAATGAAAGTATTACTATTACTGGAACTAACGGTAAATCTACAACTGCTAAAATTTTACATAAAGCTTTAATTGATCAAAAAAGAGACTCAAGACTCATTGGCAATATTGGTAATCCAGCATTATCAGAAAAAAATATAACAAAAAAAACAATCTTTGTAATAGAGGCTTCTTCTTATCAGCTAGATTACAGCAGTATATTTAGATCAAAATATGCAGTCATTTTAAACATTACTCCAGATCATATTGAAAGACATAAAAGTCTAAATAATTACGTAAATACAAAATTTAAATTGTTAAAATCTCAAATAAGAGGATCTTTTGCATACGTAAAACAAGAAGATGAACTGATCACTAAAAAATTAAAAAAAAATATATACAGTTCAAAAATTTATAGAGTTAAGACTTTAAATTTGAATAATAAGTTAAATAAAATTACCAATAAATATTTTTTATCTGATGCCAATAAAGAAAATTTATCATTTATATTAAAAATTGCTCCAAGATTAAAACTTAATTATAAAAAATTAATTAAGACTATTAATAAATTTGAAGGCCTAAATTTCAGACAACAAATTATATTTGATAAAAAAAATCTCACAATAATTAATGATTCTAAATCCACAAGCTTTGCTTCCTCGGAAAATATATTAAAAAATTTAAATGATGCATATTGGATATTAGGTGGAATTCCCAAAAAGGGAGATAAATTTAAACTATCAAAAATAAAGTGTAAAAATATCAAAGCTTATATTTTTGGATCACATCATAGAAAATTTATAAAAATTTTAAATAACAGATTAAATATTAAAAATTTTAAAAATTTACAAGAAACCCTTAAAGTTATTTTTTCAGAAATTAATATTCGACAATCTAAAAAAAATATTATTTTTTTCAGTCCAGCTGGAGCTTCATTCGATAGTTTCAAAAATTTTGAAGATAGAGGGTATTATTTTAATCAAATAATAAAAAAGTATATAAATGCAAAACGATAGTATTGTTTACAAATTTTATTATCAATGGTGGAAAAACATAGATAAATCTATTTTTTTACTAATAAGTTTATTATTCATTATTGGATTATTTTTTTCTTTAGTTTCAACTTCTCTAATAGCCTCTGATAAATTAGATACCAACAGTTATTTCTTCTTTTTTAAACATTTGATTTATGTGTTAATTGGAATATCTCTTATTTTTATATTTTCCTCTTTAAATTCAGATCAATTATATAAATATTCTATTTTTCTTTTTTTTATTTCACTTATTTCTTTATTTTTGGTACCATTCATTGGTGTTGAAGTTAAAGGTTCTAAAAGATGGATAGACTTATTTTTCTTACCAAGATTTCAACCTATTGAAATTTTAAAACCATTTTTGATAATAATTTTAGCAACTATTTTTTGCGATATCAGATCAAATATTTTATTTAAGTATTCGATATCTATTATTTTGATATCAGTTATTTCTTTATTTTTAATAGCTCAACCAGATATTGGTCAAACTTTATTAGTAGTATTTTGTTGGGCAGCTCTAATCTTCACATCAGGAATTAATATATATATTCTTTTAGCAATATTTGTTGCTGGAGCATCTTTGCTTGCTTATCTTATTATTTATGTTCCTAGGTTTGATTATATCCAAGGACGTATTTTTTCATTTTTTAATAGAGAAACTGGTACTCATAATTTTCAATCTGATAAAGCAATAGAGTCAATCACAAGTGGAGGTTTCTTTGGAAAAGGTATAGGTGAAGGAGTTCTTAAAAACAGAGTTCCTGAAGCTCATACTGACTATATTATTTCAGTAATTTCTGAAGAGTTTGGTGTTGTTGCCATAATGTTGATATTGTTATTGTTTCTGATCTTAATTTATATGGTTTTTAAAAAAATAAGTTTTGAAACAAATGATAAAGCTAAACTTATTTTAATTGGATCCATTAGTTTAATATTAATGCAGGCTACTATTCATATTGGGGTTAATATAAGATTATTTCCAACCACCGGAATGACATTGCCTTTTTTAAGTTATGGTGGTTCATCAATAATAAGCACATCAATATTAGCTGGTATAATTTTAAATTTAACAAAAAGAAAATTAACTTAATAAATGACAAAAAAAGTTTTAATTTCTACAGGTGGATCTGGGGGTCATGTGATACCAGCAATTACAATTTATAATCACTTAAAAAATACTCATGAAATCTTGATCTCTACTGATATTAGAGGCATTGAGTATTTAGATAAGAATTACAAAGTATTTCAAATAAACACTCCAAAATTAAATAATTATTTTTTACTTCCTTTTTCATTTTTAAAAATATTTTATTTAACTGTAAAATCTTTTTTTCTTTTAAAAAAAAATAATATTTCAATTTTAATTTCTACAGGTGGCTACATGTCTTTGCCAATATGTTTAGCAGCAAAAATATTGGGAATTAATATTTTTTTAATTGAACCAAATATGGTTCTTGGAAGAGCAAATAAATTTTTTTTAAATTTTTCAAGAAAATTAATATGTTATTCAAAGAATTTAATTAATTTACCACCTGGAATTAATCACAAATTAACTACTATTAAACCCTTGATAAGAAAAGAATATTATGAAACCAGCAAGTATCAAAAACATGATAACTTGTTTACTATTATAATCATAGGAGGTAGTCAGGGTGCAAAAATCTTTGATGAGCTTTTGAATAAATCTTTGGTTAGTGTAGCAAAACAAGCATCTATAAAAATTATTCATCAAACAAGTGAGAAAAATATAAATTCTTTAAAAAATTTTTATACTCAAAATAATATTGAAAGTAGAGTTTTCAGTTTTGATCATAATCTTAGTGAGGTTTTAAAACAAGGAGACTTATGCATAACAAGAGCTGGAGCATCTAGTTTGGCTGAATTATCCTTTTTAAATATTCCATTTATAGCAATACCACTTCCATCATCAAAAGATAATCATCAGTATGAAAATGCAAAATATTATGAGGAACAGGATTGTTGTTGGATAATTGATCAAAAAAATTTCGATGATCTAAAATTTGAGAAATTTTTGCTAAAATTGACAAATAAAAGTCAGGATTACATGACAAAAAAAAATAATTTACAGAAATTAAATTATCAAAATACATGGAATAATGTTAATCAAAAAATACTAAAAATTATTAATGAATATTAAATTAGCAAAATCAGAACTTATACATTTCGTTGGAATAGGTGGAATAGGTATGAGTGGCCTAGCATTAATAATGAAGGGGAAAGGTTTTAAAGTTCAAGGGAGTGATATTTCAAATAATAAAAATATTGAAAGATTGAGAAAAGAAAAAATAAAAGTTTTTATTGGACATAAGAAGCAAAATATAAGTAATGGAACTATCCTAGTTATATCTTCAGCTATAAGAAAAAATAATCCTGAGCTTGTCGCGGCTAAAAAAAAACAATTACCCATTTATAAAAGAGGAGAGATGCTTGCTAATATTGTTTCTTTAACAAAAAATATTGTAGTAGTTGGGTCGCACGGTAAAACCACAACAACATCATTGATAGCATCTATATTTCAAGAAACAAAAATTGATCCTACAATAATCAACGGTGGAGTAATAAATTCAATTAATAATTCCGCAAAGCTTGGAAAAAGTGATTGGTCTATATTAGAGGCAGACGAGTCAGATGGAAGTTTTATTTTTATACCCCCAACATATTCAATCATCACCAATATAGATCGAGAGCACATGGATTATTATGGTAGTATGGATAAATTAAATAAATATTTCAAAAATTTTGTAAATAAGGTTCCATCATTTGGAAAATCATTTATTTGTTTAGATGACAAAAATAACAAAAATTTAATTAAAAATATCAAAAATAAAAATTTCTATACATATGGTTTGGATACCAAATCAAATTTTTGTATTAAAAATATAAAACTTTTAAAAGAGCACTCTGAGTTTGATTTAACCATAAAATTACCTAATAAAAAAAAACAATTAATTAAAAAATTCAAAATTCCTTTATTAGGAACTCATAATATTAAAAATTCTGTAGCTGCAGCTGCATTAGCTTTAACTGTTGGTCTACCAATTAATAATATAAAAAAAGGACTTAAAAATTTTAAAGGAGTGCAAAGAAGATTTAATAAAATTTTCAATTTTAATAATGTAGATTTTTATGATGATTATGCCCATCATCCTACAGAAATACAAGAGGTGCTAGATGGTGTAAAAAAAGTTTATAAAGATTATGAAAAAATATGTATTTTTCAACCACACAGGATATCAAGGTTAAAAGATTTAAAAAAAGAATTTACCTACGCTTTTAAATATGCAGATAAAGTAATTTTATTTCCAATTTATACTGCAGGAGAAAAATTAAAACTTGGATTTAGTTATGTAAATTTTGCAAAAGAAATAATTAAAAACTCTAAGGTCCAGCTATTTTTAGTAGATGATAGATTTCAATTAGCAAAATTTATTAAAGCAAACATATTTGGAAAAAAAATTGTCATAGGAATGGGTGCGGGGACAATTTCTAGCTGGATGAGAGAATTACCTAAATTGTTATCATGAAAATTGATTTAAAAGAGCTGATTTTAGAATTTAATAACAATTTAAAGCTAGATTATGATCTAAAAAAAAAAAATTGGTTTAATATAGGAGGTAAAACTAAAGCTTTCTATAAGGCAAATGATTTAAAAGAATTAATTAAGTTTCTTAAAAAAATTCAAGATAAAGAAAAAATATTTATTTTAGGAGCCGGTTCCAATATACTTATATCTGATAATAAATTTGATGGTGTTGTAATAAAACTTGCTCAAAATTTTAATAATATTTCTTTACATTCTAAAGAAATCATAGTTGCCGGTAGTGCTGTTACAGATAAATCTTTATCTGAATTTGCAATGGAAAATAGCTTAGGTGGTTTTGAGTTTCTTTCTTGTATACCTGGAACAATAGGCGGTGGTATTAAAATGAATGCAGGTTGTTTTCAAAGAGAGTTCAAAGATATTCTTATTTCTATTCAAGCTGTAAATAAATCAGGTCAAGTAATTACTATACCTGCAAAAGATATTAATTTTAAATATAGAGACAGCGGATTGTCTGAAGATCTTATTTTTTTAAGTGCATCATTTAAAGGTTTTAAAAAAGATAAGAGTTTAATAGAGAATGAAATAAGGCTGCTTAAAGAAAAAAAAGAACAAGCACAACCAACAAAAATTAGAACTAGTGGTAGCACATTTAAAAATCCTATAGATCAATCTGATAAAAAGGTTTGGCAATTAATAAAAGAGTCTGTGCCGTTAGAAAAATCGTTTGGAGACGCATCAATTTCTCAAAAACACTGTAATTTTTTTGTAAATAAAGGTAATGCTAAATTTGAGGATATGAAAAAATTGATAAATTTTGTGACGGAAAGTGTATTTAAGAAAACAGGAGTTAAACTAGAAACTGAAATAAAAATATTAGAGTAAATTGATAAAAAAAATATTAGTTTTGTCGGGTGGAATTTCAAAAGAGAGATCTATTAGTCTTGATACAGGGGCGCAGGTTGCTAAAGAACTAAAAAAAAATGGTTATCAAGTTAAAATATCTGAACCAGATTATAATTTATCAAAAAATATTAAAAATTTTAGACCCAACGTAATTTTTAATGCATTACATGGCCAATTTGGTGAGGATGGATATATTCAAAGTATATTAGAGAGTTTCAAAATCCCATATACCCACTCAGGGGTAATAGCATCATCTATAGCGATGGATAAGGAAATTTCAAAAAAAATATTTATTAAAAATAAAATTAAAACACCAAAATTTTTTACTTACTCATATGACATGATTTCATCTGATTTAATCAAAAAAATTAAAAAAAAATTAAAATTTCCAGTAGTTGTGAAACCTTTGAATGAAGGTTCAAGTGTAAATGTATTTATATGTGGAAAAAAAAATATACTCAAGATTTTAAGTTCGATTAAAACTTACAAAAAGGTTATGATTGAAGAGTTTATTGGTGGAAGAGAAATTCAAGTTGCAGTTATGGGTAATAAAAAACTAGGAGCAATTGAGTTGAAACCAAAAAGAAAATTTTATGATTATCAGGCGAAATATAATATTAGTGCAAAAACTGAACATATAATCCCAGTTAAATTAAGTACAAAAAAAATGAAAAAGTTATTAAATATTGCTCTCAAAGCTCACAACAAAATTGGTTGTAAGGGTGTTACAAGATCAGATTTTAAATTTTACAATGGAAAATTTTATTTATTGGAAATTAATACTCAGCCAGGAATGACAAAATTATCACTCGTACCAGAGATTGCAGCATACAAAGGTATAAGCTTCTTAAAATTAATCCAATGGATGTTAAGAGATGCATCAACAAAAAAGTAAAAAAATTCTACTTTACATTTTTTTATTTATGTTGGTTGGCTCAATAACCAATATTAGCCTAAATAATATTAAATTTAATAAAATAAAAAATATAAAGATTTTAGGTTTAAAAAATAATGAAACACAAATTCTTCTCCAAGATTTAAAAAGTTTAAATTTAAAAAATATATATTTTATAAACGCAAATGAAATCAGAAAAATTATTAATAGTAATAATTTAGTAGAAAAATTTGAAATTTTTAAAATCTATCCCTCAACTCTATTTATTGAAATCGAACAAACTAATTTTTTAGCTAGAATTAATAAAAATGGGAAACTTTTTGTAGTCGGATCAAATGGAAAACTATTAGGGGAGAAATATTCAAATAATAATTTACCTTATATTTTTGGAAAACCTGAAATTGAAGACTTTTTATATTTCAAAAATATTTTAGACATGTCTAAATTATCATACCAGGAAATTAAAAATTTTTATTTTTTTCCATCAAAGCGATGGGATATTGAATTAAAGAATAATATTATTTTAAAATTATCAAAAGAAGATTTAAAGGAAAAATTAGATGAAGCTTTTGAAATTTTGAATAGCAAGAATATTAGCAACATTAAAATAGTAGATCTTAGAGTAAAAAATCAGATAATTTTAAATGATTGAAGAATTAGATTTTGAAACTTACCTATTTATTTCACCAGGTGAGTTAAAAATATATTTATTCGACAAAAAAAATCTTAAAAATTTATATGAAAATAAACTTATATTAAAAAACCATCTTCAATATATTGATTATAATACCTTAAATAATTTTTTGGAGGAAAATATTTTTAAAATTGAAAAACATATTGGAGGTTTTTTAAAAAAAATCTCCTTAGTAATTAAAAATATCGAAATTATTAATATTTATATTGGTGTCAAAAAAAAAAATTATAAGGAGACATTTAACCAAAAATATTTAAAAAATATGCTAACTGAAGTAAGGGATATTTTTAAAGAAAACTATCAGAATAAAAAAATATTACATATTTTAGTAAACAAATATTTTATTAACGACAAATATCAACCAATGTTTGATAAAAAAATAAATAGCGATAGCATATTTTTGGAAGTTCAATTTATTGCTATCTCAAAAAGTTTTGTCTTTGAAATAAATAAAATTTTAGAAAAATTTCATGTTAAGTCTGACAAATGGTTTGATGAAAAATATGTTCAAAGTTTTTTTAAAAAAGAGGATCTAATTATAACTGAAAAAGTTTTTAAAATTCATCAAGGTATTAATGATCAAGAGGTACAGATTGTTCCAAAAATTCAAAAAAAAGTGGGTTTTTTTGAGAGATTTTTTCAACTTTTCAGTTAATCCTGTTATTTACAGTAACATTTGTTGTTTTTAAATTATTATATAAAGTAATTAAAAGTAATGTGTGTCTTATTTAACTCAAAAAACTATAAAAAAAAATATTTCATTTTCTGGTATAGGTTTACATAACGGACAGAATGCAAATGTTTGCATAAAACCGGCTGAACCAAATTTTGGTATAGTTTTTAAAAGAACCGACTTAAAGCAAAACAATTTAATTGTGCCAAATTTTATGAATGTATCTAGCACATCCTTAAATACTACTGTTGAAAATGAGTTTGGTGCAAAGGTTTCAACTATAGAACATTTAATGGGTGCATTATTTGGATTAGGTATTGATAACGCGATAATTGAGATAGATAACGAGGAAGTTCCAATTTTAGATGGGTCGGCAAAAAATTTTATTGAAAAAATTTTATTTGCAGGTTTTTTGACAAGCGACTCTCCAATTAAAATTATTAAAATAAATAAAGAAATCACTTTTTCTCAAGGAGAAAGATATATTTCTATTAAGCCATCAACTTTATCACTAGAAATAGATTTTGAACTCAAGTATGATAACCAGATCATTGGAAATCAAAGGAACAAAGTTAAAGTTTATGAAGATGATCTAAAAGATGTATATAACTCAAGAACATATTGCTTATTTGAGGACATTGAATTAATTAAAAAAAATGGATTAGCTAAAGGTGGAAGCTTAGATAACGCTATCGTTGTTAAGGGTAATGAGTTATTAAATTCTAACGGATTAAGAAATAATAAAGAATTTGTTAATCACAAAATACTTGATTGTATAGGTGATCTTTACACATCAGGATATAGAATTGTTGCAAGCGTTACCTGCTCTCAAGGTGGCCATTATTTAACAAATCAATTACTAAGAAAAGTATTTGAAAATAAAGAAAATTTTTCTATTTTGGAAATTAAAGAAAAAAACCTACCTCATACTTTAATAAATAAAAATTTCTTAAGATCAATAGCTTAATAGCAAAGATAGCTTTAAAATTAAGCTTTTAAAAAGTATAAATCATATAATGAAGAAAATTAATTTTTTATATTTTATATTTTTATTTACCTTAATTATTTCTTGTTCTAAGGAAAATAAAATTGATTCATCTATAGATCAAAAAAGTTTGGATTTACAAGTTTTAGAGGCTTATCAAGAAGGAAAGAATTTTTTAGAGGCTGGTGATGTTTTGTTTGCTGCTAAAAAATTTAATGAGGCTGAAACTTTATTTCCTCAATCGAACTGGGCACCCAGATCAGCTTTAATGGCAGCTTATTCATATTACTCAAAAGATTATTATGGTGATGCGATTGCTGAACTTGAAAGGTTTTTAAAAGTATACCCAAAGCATGAAAGTCTTGATTATGTCCACTATTTATTAGGAATATCTTACTATGAACAAATTGTTGATGAAAAAAAAGACTTACAATCAATAATAAAATCTAAAGAGTATTTCGAAATAGTGTTAATGAATTATCCAAATACAGAGTATGCGATTGACTCAGAATTCAAGATAGGACTTATAAATGATATATTAGCTTCAAAAGAAATGTATGTTGGGAGGTATTATTTTAGTAAAAAAAAATGGATACCAGCAATTAATCGATTTAAAGTAGTTACTGAGAATTATCAAACTACTATTTATGTTGAGGAAGCATTGCATAGGCTTGTAGAAATACATTATTTAATTGGATTAACAGAAGAGGCAAAGAAATATGCAACACTTTTAGGATATAATTACCAATCATCTGAGTGGTATGAAAGATCTTATAGTGTATTTAATAAAATGTATGAAAAAAATAAAGTAACAACCAAAAATAAAAAATCAATTTTAAAAAAAGCCAAGTCACTTTTTGAGTGAGATGAACAAAAAACAAATTCAAGAAAAATATCAAACAAAAATAAAACTATATTTAAAATATAACTCAAATTATTATGATAAAAGTAAACCAACTGTGTCTGATAGAGAATATGATAATTTAAAAAATGAAATATTATCTTTAGAAAATAAATACAAATTCTTGCAATCTAAAAATTCCCCTTCCAAAATTATAGGACATAAACCATCTAAAAACTTTAAAAAGGAATTTCATAGAGTACCAATGCTCTCATTATCTAATGCATTTTCTGAGGAAGATTTGATAAATTTTGAAAAGAAAATTATCAATTTTTTGTCAGAAAAAAAAAATTTTAAAATATCTTATAGCGCTGAACCAAAAATAGATGGTATTTCAGCTTCTTTAACTTATAAAAATGGTAATTTTGAGAGAGGATTATCTAGAGGAGACGGAAGAGAAGGTGAAGATATAACTATAAATTTATTAACAATAAAGGATATACCAAAAAAAATTTCAGACAAAGATTTTCCTAAAGATATTGATATAAGAGGTGAGGTATTTATTCAAAATAGTGATTTTGAAAATTTAAAAGAAAAATTTGCAAATCCTAGAAACGCAGCCTCAGGCTCTTTAAGACAAAAAAATCCTGAAGATACAAAAAAAATACCATTAAAATTTATAGCTTATACTTTTGGTTTTGATCAGGGTTTAAAACAAAAAAGACAATCAGACTATTTAAAAAAATTAAAGGAATGGGGTTTTAAAGTTAATCCACTTAACAAAGCAATTTCAGGTATAAAAAATTTAATTCAAAATTATAATGAAATTGAAAAACAAAGAGCTAATCTAGATTTTGATATAGATGGTATTGTTTATAAAATTGACGATTTTGAATTACAAAAAAGATTAGGAAATGTTGCCAACGCTCCCAGATGGGCAATAGCTCATAAGTTTTCCTCCAGTAAAGCTATTTCTAAAATTCAGTCAATTGAAATTCAAATAGGTAGAACAGGAGCTTTAACGCCTGTGGCAAAAATTAAACCTATTAATATAGGTGGTGTTGTAGTGTCAAATGCAACTTTGCATAATGAAGACGAAATAAATAGAAAAGATATTAGAGTCGGAGACACAGTAACTGTTGAGAGAGCAGGAGATGTAATACCCCATATCCTTTCAGTTGATAAAAAGAAAAGATCAAAAGAAAGTGTAAAATTTGTATTTCCAGAAAAGTGTCCATCATGTGGATCAGAAGCAATAAAAGAATATAATTCAGTAACAAAAAAAAATGATGCAGTAAGAAGATGTTCTAGTGAAGGGTATTATTGTGATAAAATTTCAATTGAAAAATTAAAACATTTTGTGTCAAAAGAGGCTTTTAATATAGATGGATTTGGTAAAAAAATTGTTGAAAATTTTTGGAAATTAAAATTTATAAAATATCCCCAAGATATATTTAAATTAGATTATTCAAATATTGAGAAATTAGATGGCTGGGGTCAATTATCTGTAAAAAATTTAATTTATTCGATTAATCAAAAAAAAAATATTTCATTAGAAAGATTAATTTACTCGTTAGGAATTAGACATATAGGATTAGAGAATGCAAAACTGTTATCAAAACATTTCATATCATTTTCAAAATTTAAAAATTTATCTATTCAAAGTGATTATGAAGATTTGTTAAACATCGATGGTATTGGTGAAACACAAGTCAATTCTATCAAAAGTTTTTTTTCAAATAAATCAAATATAAGAGTTTTGAATGAATTAGAAAAAATTTTAATAATTAAAAATGCTGTACAAAATTCTGATAATGGTTTGTTAAAAAATAAAACTTTTTTAGTTACTGGAAAATTAAATGGAATTAGTAGAGCAGAAGTTAAATCTCTCATTGAGGAAAATTCTGGAAAAACAATCAGTAGCGTATCAAAAAAACTAAATTTTCTAATTATTGGTGAAAATCCAACCAAAAAAAAAGTAGATTATGCTAAACAGTTAAAAATAAAAGTAATTGACCAAGCTGAATTTTTGAAAATGCTAAATAAAAGTAGCTAACCAGCTTCTCTCATTTGGATTTAAATATTTTGCTAGACTTGAATAAACTTCTAAATGATATTTAGACAGATAATTTTTCTCATAAATTGTTAATAAATCAAAATTTATTAAATCTTTCTCAATAGGTGCCATTGTTAAATTTTGAAATGACATTCTTTTTTTTATTTTTTTAACATAAACTAAATTTTCAATCCTAATTCCATATTCATTGGTTTTATAATATCCAGGTTCATTACTTAAAATCATACCTTCTCTTATTTTTACTGTATTTACTTTTGTAATAGATTGAGGTCCTTCATGAACATTGAGAAAAAAACCAACTCCGTGTCCTGTACCATGTGCATAATCCAGGTTACTCATATTTAAAAATTTTCTCGCTTTTTTGTCAATTTTTTTACCTGTGTCATCTTTGTTAATATCAGTCGTAGCAACAGCAATATGACCTTTTAATACTTTGGTAAAAATATTTTTTATTTTTGTATTTTGATTAGAAAAACAAATTGTTCTTGTGACATCAGTTGTCCCATATTTATATTGTCCTCCTGAGTCACATAGTAAAATATCATTTCTATTAATAGTTCTGCATTTTTCTTTTTTTGCACGGTAATGTACAATAGCACCATTTTTACCTGAGCCTGCAATTGTATCAAAACTAGGATAGAGAAAGTTTTTATTTAATTTTCTAAAATTTTCTAATTTCTTGGCTGCTTCTACTTCTGTAATTTTTTTTTTATTAATTTTTTTTATCCAAAATAAAAATTTAGTTAATGCTATTCCATCTAAGACATGAGCATTAATCATATTCTTAATCTCAGTTTTATTTTTGATTGCTTTTAATAAATAAATAGGATCTTCTTTTTTCATGATTTTAAATTTAGACTTAATTAAATTTTCATAAAATATTGAACAAGATTTATCATCTATAATAAAGTTTTTTCCTTTAAGATGTAGTATTTTTCTTGGTAAAGTACGCACATCTAAAAATTCGTCTTTTTTAATAATTTTATTTTTTAATAATTGCCTACATTTTTTGATACTACTTATAAGTATTAGTTTTTTTGATTTACTTACTATCAATCTTGAATTGGGAATTGGACTATTGGGACCGTCTCCACCTCTTATATTTAAAGTCCACGCAACATTTTCTGGTGCAGTAATAAAAATATAATCACATTTATTTTTTTTTAAGTATTTAGTTATTTTATTTAATTTAGAATTAATGCTTTCACCAACAATACTTTCATCTAAAGAAAAAAATGGAATTGAATTATATTCTTTCTGTTTTTTAATTTCATCAATTAGATTTTTTTCAACATATTTGATTTTATTATATTTTAAAAAATAATTTTTAACTTGAGTACTGGTAAATAATTTTGGATCTATGCCAAGTGTAAGATTTTTAAACAAACTACAATTTATTAACTTTTCAAATCCATAAATTTTAAAATTTTTTCCACTCTCGATTTTACTTTGAATTGTATATCTTCCATCAGTAAACAAATAATTTTTATTTTTAAGAATTATTGCTAAACCAGCAGATCCACTAAAGTTTGAGATCACCTCTAATCTATTTAATTTTGAGTATTCAGTAAAATAATCGTCATTTTTTGGAATTACATATCCATCAATTTCATATTTCTTAAATTTACTTCTTAATTCTTTTACGTAATTTTTCATTTAATTCTCTTTTGATATCTAATCCAACCAGGACTTCTTGTACCTTCCTCAATTTCAAAATCTTGATTAAAATCAAAATTATCATCATTATTAATTTCCTCGTCGAAGAATGAGTTTTTTTCTAAATGTTTTTCTGGAAGTTCATCAACAAATCTTGAAGCCATGCTATCAATCCAATCTCCTTGATAAAATCTATTCATTGAGAATGAAATTATAGCTTTTTTCTTTGCTCTAGTAATTCCCACATATGCTAAACGTCTTTCTTCCTCTAGGCCATTTTGACCCTTTTCTTCGATAGATTTTTGGTGTGGGAACAACCCTTCCTCCCATCCAGGTAAAAATACAACATCAAACTCTAAACCTTTTGCGGCATGCATAGTCATCATGTTAATTTTTTCGCCATCCCATTCTTGATCTACAGACGTTGCCAAAGAAACGTGTTCTAAAAAACTTTCTAGATTGTCAAATTCTTTCATTGCGCTCAATAACTCTTTAATATTTTCTAATCTATTTTCATTATCCAAGTCTTTTTTATTTTTAAGCATTGCTGAATATCCTGATTCATCCAAAACAACTTGTAATAATTTTATATGACTTGATTTTTTTACAATTAAATCATTTCTCCACTTCATCAAAGAATTAATAAATAAACTAAGACCAATTTTAGCTTTCGGTTTAATCAAATTTTGATCAAGCATTTTTATTGACGCTCTTTCTAAATTTAAATTATTTTCCTTAGCAAACTCATGAATATTTTTTAAAGTACTATCGCCTATGGATCTCTTAGGGTTATTTACTATTCTCTCAAAAGCCAAGTCATCTCTTTCCTGATGAATTAATCTTAAATAGGCAACACAATCTTTAATTTCAGCTCTTTCGTAAAATTTCGTACCACCTAATATTCTATAAGGCATACCAATTTTAAGAAATCTTTCTTCAAATTCACGTGTTTGAAAAATTGCTCTTACTAAAATTGCAATATTATTATAAGAAAACTTTTTTTTTATTTTTTTTTCAATTTCATCAGAAATACCAATTGCTTCATCTTTACCATTTTTAAAACAGTTTAATTGTACTGGATCACCCTTTTCCATAGTAGTGATTAATGTTTTTCCAACTCTATTTTGATTATTAGAAATCAGGTCTGAAGCCACAGATAAAATATTTTGGGAAGATCTATAATTTTGCTCTAATCTTATTACTTTTGTATTTTTATAAATCTGATCAAACTCTAAAAAATTTTTTATTTCTGCACCCCTCCAACTATAAATAGATTGATCATCATCCCCTACACAGCAAATATTTTTATTTTTTTCTGAAAGGAGATTAAGCCACTTACTTTGAATAAAATTTGTATCTTGATATTCATCAACAAGAATATATTTAAAATTTTTTGAATATATCTCTCTAATATCTAAATTGAATTCTAAAATTTTTACAGCATGTAATATAAGATCACCAAAGTCACAAGAGTTAAGGTCTGTTAATTTTTGTTGATAAATTTTATAGAGTGGAAGAATTGTTTTTTCATAAAGATCTTTTTTATTTATTATTACTTCATTTGGATAATATCCTTTATTTTTCCAACGATCAATTATTGCCAATATAAACCTCGGAGACAATTGTTTGATGTCAATATTTTCAGCTTTACAAATATTTTTAATAAGTCTGATCTGATCATCTGTATCAATAATTGTAAAATTAGAATTAAGATTTGCAGCAGATGCATGTTTTCGCAATAATTTTGCACAAATAGAATGAAATGTACCTAGCCATGAAAGTCCGACTGCAGTAGAGCCAAGTATTTTGCTGACTCTATTTTGCATCTCTTTAGCAGCCTTATTTGTGAATGTTACTGCCAAGATTTGATTTGGAAATGCCTTTTTTTCTTTAATAATATTAGCAATTCTAGAAGTTAAAACTTTTGTTTTTCCAGATCCGGCCCCAGCCACAATCAAAAGTGGGCCATCTAAATAGAGAACGGCTTCTTTTTGTGCATCATTTAAATTTTTTAAATAATCTTTATTTATCATTTAAAATAATACTTTATAAACTCTCTTAATTTTATGAGTAAAAAAAATTTTTTCTTAAAATATTTAAGTAACATTAGTAATTTTATTAATAGTCTTTTAGAAAAAAATTTAAACAAGTTAAATTTAAAAAATCATCGCTATTTAATAAAAAATAACAAAATAATTTTAACTATTGTCGCACTTTTTCTAGTATTTATATCTTATTTATTATTGCCATCATTTTATAAGCAATCAGAAGTTTCTAATAAATTAAGAAATGAGATTAAGAGTAAATTTGATATAGATTTAAAATTTTCAAAAAGTATAAAATATAATATTTTTCCCAGACCTCACTTCATTACAAGTCAGCTAAACATTTTTGATGATAAAAACAACATTTCAAAAATTGAAAAATTAAAAGTTTTTATATCAATCAATAATCTTTTTTCATTAAATAATATTCAACTTAAAGATGTAATTTTTGAAAAAGCAAATTTTAATCTTAATAAAGAAAATTATAATTTTTTCACTCAACTTTTAAACAAAAATTTTAAAAATGGAAATTTAGTGATAAAAAATAGTAAAATTTTCTTTAGGAATTCAGTTGAAGAAGTATTGTTTATAAACAAAATTTTGAAAATCAAATATTACTTTGAACCAAAAGAAACAAAAAATATCTTTTATTCTGAAAATGAAATTTTTAACGTTCCTTTTTCAATGGACTCATTTTTCAATAAAGATAAAAGTAAAATTTTTTCTAATTTAAATCTTAGTTTAATAAAATTTAAGATTGAAAATGAGCTAATATATGGCAAAGAAAATAAAATAGGTAAATCAGAAATTATTTTTAATAAATTGAAAAGAACTGCAGAATATAAAATAGAGGAAAGTTACTTTAATTTTAAAATTTTTGATAAAAAAGATAAACCAAACATATTTTATGAAGGAAAGTTTAATTTTAAACCCTTTTATGCAAATATTAATGGTGACTTGAATGAAATTAATTTAAATTATATTTTTGGAGCCAATGCTATAGTGGCTCAACTTTTAAAAACTGAAATATTTAACAATAAAAATATCGATTTTGAATTAAATATAAATGCAGATAGTATTTATAAAAATATTAATTTTAAAAATATTAATTTTAATTCAAAAATCAAAAATGGATTAATTGATATAGACGAGACAAAATTTGAATGGAAAAATTTTGCAAATTTTGAATTGTTAGACAGTCTAATTTTTATTAGAGATGGTGAATTAGTTTTGGATGGAAAATTAAATATTACCATTAACAATTATAACGAAATTTATAAGTTTCTTCTTACTCCAAAAAATTATAGGAATAAAATTAAACATATAGATTTAAACTTTAGTTATAATTTTGACCAAAACTTAGCAGAATTAAAAGATATAAAAATTGATAATAAAATTAATCAAAATGTAAATAAAATTTTAAATAATGTGATTTTAAAAAGTGACAATTTTCAAAATAAAATTTATTTTAAAAATTTATTAAATGCAGCAATTAAAAGTTATGCTGGATAGATCATTTTTTTAGGATCAACTATTTTATTATAATCTTTTTCGCTTATTAATCCTGTCTTTAAAGCCTCATGTTTTAAAGTACTATTATTCTTAAGTGCAAATTTTGCAATTTTCGCAGCATTATCGTAACCGATATGTGGAGCTAGTGCTGTAACAAGCATTAATGAATTATCAAGATGTTCCTGTATTTTTTTCTTATTGGCTTTAATTCCTTTAACACAATAGTTAGCGAAATTTTTTGTACTATCAGCGATCAAGTCAATTGATTGTAAAATATTATGAGCAATTAACGGCTTAAAAACATTAAGTTCAAAATGTCCATGAGATCCCGCTATTGTTATACCGTTATGATTTCCAATAACTTTAACACAAACCATTGTGACAGCCTCGCACTGTGTTGGATTTACTTTTCCTGGCATTATAGACGAGCCTGGTTCATTTTCAGGAAGAATTAATTCTCCATAACCAGCTCTGGGTCCTGAGGCTAGGAAACGAATATCATTAGATATTTTCATTAAAGCTACTGCACAAGTATTTAAAGACCCGGAAAAATTCACAATTGCATCATGTGCTGCAAGTTCAGCAAATTTATTTGGGGCTGGGTTAAATTTTATTTTTGTGAATTTTGCTATCTCTTTAACAATTTTTCTATCGAAATTTTTTTTTGAATTTATTCCAGTGCCAACAGCTGTTCCACCTTGAGCAAGAAATAAAATTTCTTTCAATGCATATTCTATTCTTTGTATACTTTTTTTTACTTGAAAATGATATCCTGAAAACTCCTGCCCGAGAGATAATGGCGTAGCATCTTGTAAATGGGTTCTTCCAATTTTTACTATATTTTTAAATTGACTCGATTTTTTTTTTAACTCTTTCTCTAAAATTTTTAAGCTTGGTAGCATTTTAGATATTGTTTCTTTAGCTATAGAGATATGCATTGCGGTTGGAAAAACGTCATTGGTAGATTGAGATTTGTTCACATCGTCATTTGGATGAACTGGTTTTTTACTACCTTTTTTTCCACCCAAAATTTCTATAGCTCTATTAGCTATTACCTCATTTACATTCATATTTGTTTGAGTACCTGAACCTGTCTGCCAAACTTTTAAAGGAAAATTTTCATCTAATTTACCTTTAATAACTTCATCTGATGCTTTGATTATTGCTTTAGAAATTTTACCATCGATTAATTTATCTTTAGCATGTACAATTGCAGCTGATCTTTTAATAATTGCAATTGATTTAATGATTGAAATATTAACTAAAATTTTTCCAATATTAAAAAATTTATTGGATCTTTGAGTAGATGCGCCCCAATACTTATCATTTGGGACATTTATGCTTCCAATACTGTCAAATTCTTTTCTTAATTTCATTGATTAATTTTTAAGCAACAAATAATTATTAACATACAATAATTTTTTAAAAACATACAGGAGCATTATGTCGAATTTTAGTAAAGTAGGTACATTCATGAAAACTTTTGGTCAGGAAGTTAAAACAAAACCATCATTTAGTACTGAAAAAATAAATAAATTGAGAATAAATCTTATTAAAGAAGAATTAGAGGAACTTACAGAAGCTATGAATAATAAGGATTTATTGGAAGTAGCTGATGCGCTAACGGACATATTATATGTTACTTATGGAGCAGGACATGCATTTGGAATTGATTTGGATAAATGTTTTGAAGAGGTTCAAAACTCCAATATGAGTAAGTTAGATGAAAATGGCAAACCAATTTATAATGAATCTGGAAAAGTTATGAAAGGGCCTAACTATTTTAAACCAGACTTATCTAAGTTTGTGAATTAGATTTCTAGCTTATAGTCAATCGCAGGAGCACTGTGTGTAATACTGCCAACAGATATTCTATCAACTCCAGTTGACGCAACAGCTTTGATAGTTTTTAAAGTAATATTTCCAGAAGCTTCAGTTTCATAAAATTTTTTAGCAATTTTAACACCATGTTTAAGATTTTTAACACTCATATTATCGAGTAGGACAGTATTAAATTTTAGACCTAATATTGATTTAAGCTGTTTAATTGTATCAACTTCGACAGTAATTTTTTTTCCTTTTTTGTTATTAATAGCTTTTAAAACTAAACTATTTAAATCTGAAGTAGCAATATGGTTATCTTTAATTAAATATTCATCGCTTAAATTAAATCTATGATTTGTGCCACCACCTAATTTAACAGCATATTTTTGGATAACTCTTAAGTTTGGAATTGTTTTTCTTGTACAACAAATCTTAGTTTTTTTTCCAGCTAGTTTAACAAATTCATTAGTCTTAGTTGCTATTCCAGAAATATGAGACAAAAAATTTAAAGCTACTCTTTCTGCGATTAGAATATTTTTTACATTACCTTTAATTAAAGCTACTAAATTTCCTTTTTTAACTCTAGAACCATCTTTTTTCTTAGCAACGAATTTTATTTTATCGTCAATTAATGCAAAAGATTGTTTGGCAAATAATAACCCTCCAACAATTGCACTTTGATTTGAAATTAATTTAACTGTTAACACTTTATTATTATTAATTAAACTTGAAGTGATATCTCCTGAGGGATAAAGATCTTCATTCAACGCTAGCTTAGCTGTACTTTTGATAAATTCTTTGCTTAGTTTAATTTTTGACACTTAATTATCTGCCAATGGCTGCCATTCTTTCTACAGATATTCTGGCTTTATCAATCGTTTCTTTGTCCATGATAATTTCTCCAGTCTCGTTTTCTAAACAATCTAATATCTTTGGAAGTGTAATTTTTTTCATATGTGGACACATATTACATGGCTTAACAAAGTCCACATTTGGATTTTCTATTTGAATATTGTCACTCATTGAGCACTCAGTAACCATCATTACTTTTTTTGGTTGATTATTTTTTACATATTTTATCATTCCAGATGTTGATCCGGCAAAATCACTTGCTTCAATTACATCAGGAGGACATTCTGGATGCGCAATAATTTTAATTCCTGGATTATTTTTTCTTATGTCTTCTATTTCTTTTTTATTAAATTGATCATGGACGATGCAAATTCCTTTCCAAGAAATTATTTCAACATCAGTTTGTGAAGCAACATATTTAGCCAAGTAATCATCAGGTAAAAATATTACTCTTTTTACTCCGAGTGATTTAACTATTTTAACTGCATTAGCAGAAGTACAACAAATATCTGTTTCTGCCTTAACTTCTGCTGATGTATTGACATAAGATACAACAGGAACGCCTGGGTATTTTTCTTTTAACAACCTAACATCTTTACCTGTGATAGATGATGATAAAGAGCATCCAGCATCCATATCAGGAAGAATAACTTTTTTATCAGGGCTCATTAATTTTGCAGTTTCTGCCATGAAATGTACTCCAGCCATTAAAATAATATCAGCTGAAGTTTTTGAGGCTTCTATCGCTAATGCAAGAGAGTCTGCAGAAAAATCCGCAACACCATGATAAATTTCTGGAGTTTGATAATTGTGGGCTAGAATTACAGCATTTTTTTCTTTTTTTAATTTATTAATTTTATGAATATACGGAGCATGAATTGACCATTCAATTTCAGGAATAACCTTAGAAATTTTTTGATAAATAGGATCTGTTGCTTTCCGTACTTCTTGTGTAAATTCCATGAAGATTTTTACCAATTTGAATCATGATTGTCATTCATTTATTATGGGACATATCGCGGTCGTGCTGAAATTGGTAGACAGGCACGGTTGAGGGCCGTGTGGACCTAGTCCATGAGAGTTCGAGTCTCTCCGACCGCACCAAAATGAATTTTATATAGGAGTTTTTGATGGATAAATTACTTTCAGTAATATTTATGGTCGGGGTTTTGCTTTTAGTTCTTCCAAGTTTTTTACAATCAAATTCTCAATTAAAACAATTTTTTAAAAATCTCAGTATTTGGATTTTTATAGTTTTTATAATTTTAATGATTGTTTATTTATTTAAATAAGAAAATTAGTTTTTTATCCAATCCGGTTTATGAATATTTATTGAAGCTTCTTTTGTTTTAAAATTTGCTTTTTCATCAAAGTTTTCGTTTAGGTATTTAATTAAAGCAAAAGGGTAGTCGCTATCAATTAAAACTTTACCTATTTCAATTTCATTATTATAAATACTTTCACCCTCATATAGTTTTCCATTAATTACATTTATTGGAAACAGTCTTTTTGAAAGTTTGTTCTTTAATTTAATTCGCGCTGTATTTTCTTGACCAACATAACAACCTTTTTTGAAATCAATTCCATTTAATTCTTCAAAATTGCATTCAATACCAAATAATTTGTCTTTCAATTTATTTAAATCTTTTGGAACTATTCCAAGCCCATGACTTAATGAATAATATTCATTAAGATCAGCATCATGAAGATCTAGTTTTTTTAAAGATAAATAAAGTTTTTCTAGATTAACAATTAATCTAGCACCCAAATTCTTATTTCTTGGATCTAAGAATATTGGATCTTGTCTATATTTAAGTGTGTATCCAGCTTGATCTTCTGCTCCATCAAAAGTTAAGAATTTTTTATGAGAAAATGCTGCTACAACAAATTCATTACTTAAATTTAGAATTTCAACTTTTGATCTTAATTTATATAGGGATAATTGTTTGAATAACTCCTCTGCCTGAGGTTTTTCACAATCCAAAAGATATCCAGACTTATGTTTTACAATTATAAATTCATATAAAAATTTACCTTGAGGTGTAAGCAAGGAACTAAAAGAACTATTTACATCGCTTACTTTGTTTATGTCGTTACTGATAAGATTTTGAAGAAACTCCTTTGAATCTTCTCCGTTAATATAAAGAATTGCTCTGTCATCTAAAATGTAAACGTTTTTGATATTCATAATTGATTAATTATAAAATGTAATATAATAACAATTTTTCAAAATGTTAGATCTTATAATTAAAAACGGACAATGTTACATTGATGATGAGTTAAAAGATGTTGATGTTGCTATAAAAGATGGAAAAATTCAACAGATTGGACAAATTTCAGAGGAAGCAAAAAAAACAATTAATGCAGAGGGCCATACAGTATTACCTGGTTGTATAGATACTCAAACTCACTTTAGAGAGCCAGGATCAACGGACACTGAAGATCTTCATTCAGGTAGTAGAGCGGCAATAGCGGGAGGTATAACCAGTGTATTTGAAATGCCTAACACTAATCCGCCAACTTCAAATATGAAAGAATTTCAAAGAAAACTAGATCTTGCTAAAAATAGAATGTATTCCAATTATGCTTTTTATTTTGGAGCAACAGCAGACAACGCGAATGATTTAGCAAGTCTAGAAGGTTTAGAAGGTTGTTGTGGTATTAAACTTTTTGCAGGATCTTCCACTGGTAATTTATTAGTTGCTGAAGAAGACGATATAGATAAGGTTTTTCAAAATGCCTCAAAAGTAGTAGCGGTTCATTCTGAAGATGAGGCAATTTTAAATGTAAACAAGAAATTAATAAAAGAGGGCGATGTACATACCCATTCAGTTTGGAGGAGTGCAGAATGTGCAATAGCATCTACTAGAAGAATTGTACGAATTGCAGAAAAGTATAATAAAAAAGCTCATGTACTTCATATTACAACAAAAGAAGAAATAGATTTTCTATCTCAACATAAGGGAAACATTACATTTGAGATTACTCCTCAGCATTTAACTCTTTATGCACCAGATTGTTATGACAAGCTAGGAACATATGCTCAGATGAACCCACCGTTAAGAGATAAATCTCATTATGACAGGTTATGGTATGGAGTGAGAAATAATTTCAATGATACTATTGGATCTGATCACGCTCCTCATTTAAAAGAAAATAAAGATAAAGTATATCCAAATACTCCATCAGGAATGCCAGGAGTTCAAACTTTAATGCCTGTAATGTTAAATCATATAAATGATGGAAAATTATCACTTAACCAATTGATGAACTTTGTTTGTGAAAATCCAGTTAAAATTTTTGGAATAAAAAACAAAGGGTTTATTAAAGAAGGTTATGATGCAGACTTTACAATCGTTGATATGAACAAAACTATTGAGATTAAAAATGAAAATATTGAAAGTAAATGTAAATGGTCACCATTTAATGGTTTTAAATTCAAAGGAACACCTACTCATACAATTATTGCAGGCAAAATTAAAATGCAAAATGGTAAAATTTTAGGTGATCCTGATGGAAAACCTTTACAGTTTAGCTAAGCTTTCCAGTAAAACTATTTACTAAAATTACACCTATCACTATTAAGAATAGTCCCAATATTGCTTGCCAAGCTAAAGTTTGTTTAAAAAATATATAGCCTAGAATTGCGATTGTAAAAATTCCTAATCCACTCCATGTTGCATAAACAATTGCTATTGGAAGTTTATCAACTACAAAAGTTAACAGATAAAAAGCTGTCAGATAAAATATAGATAAGGCAACTGTTGGTATAAGTTTTGTGAAGTTTTGAGACACAGGAAGTAGCATTGTTCCAGCAACTTCGCAAAATATTGCAGCGATTAAAAAAATATAAGTTTTAACCATTGTTTAAGATTTTGTGATTAATTAAATCTTCTTTTATTTCTGTTAAAATTGCAGGATCATCAATTGTCGGTGGGATTTTATACTCAACACCATCTGCAATTTTCCTAATGGTTCCTCTTAAAATTTTTCCTGATCTTGTTTTTGGTAATCTTTTAATAACAATTACTACTTTAAATGCTGCAACTGGACCTATTTTGTCTCTTACCATTTGCACACATTCTTTAGATATAGTGTCATTGTCTTTATCTACGCCTGATTTTAAAACTACTAAACCAATAGGTAATTGACCTTTTAAATTATCTGCTATTCCAAGAACCGCACATTCAGCAACTGATTGATGCTCGGACAATACTTCTTCAATTGCACCTGTAGACAACCTATGACCAGCTACGTTAATTATGTCATCAGTTCTCGACATGATCCAAATATAACCATCGTCGTCAATATGACCCGCATCATATGTTTGATAGTAACCATCATAATTAGACATATAGTTTTCCTTATATCGTTGGTCTGCGTTCCATAAAGTAGGGAATGTGCCTGGAGGCAAAGGTAGCTTTACTACTATATCTCCCATTTCATTGGGTTTCGCTAAAGATTGATCTGGCTTGATAATTTTTACGTCGTAACCAGGTACGGCCTTACATGCCGAACCATATTTCGTTTCCATCATTTCAATTCCTGTGCAATTTGAGCTAATTGCCCAGCTAGTCTCTGTTTGCCACCAATGATCAATAACTGGAACCTTAAGTAAATTCTCAGCCCACTTTATAGTATCTGGATCAGCTCTCTCTCCAGCAAGAAATAAGCTTTCAAAGCTGCTTAGATCATATTTTGAGAAAAATTTACCCTCAGGATCTTCTTTCTTAATTGCTCTAAAAGCTGTTGGAGCTGTAAAAAGAGATTTAACTTTATATTCTGAAATGATTTTCCAGAAAGCCCCAGCATCTGGTGTCCCTACTGGCTTACCCTCAAACAAAACTGTAGTGCATCCTTTAAATAAAGGAGCGTAGACAATATAAGAGTGTCCAACAATCCAGCCAATATCACTTGCAGACCACCAAATATCATCTGTATTTATGTTGTAGATATTTTTCATAGTCCATTTGAGAGCTACAATATGACCACCAATATCTCTCACTATACCTTTTGGAGTTCCTGTTGTACCTGAAGTATATAAAATGTATGCAAACTCATTAGAGTTCATCTCAACACAGTCAACATCTTTAGCACTAGATACAACTTCCTCCCAACTAATCTCATTTGGAGCATTTAATTTTACTTCATGACCATGTCTTTGAAACAAAATCATCTTTTCAATTTTGTGACTGGCTATTTTAATAGCTTCATCAACAAGAGGTTTGTACTCAACAGTTCTTCCCGGCTCAAAACCGCATGAAGCAGTTACTAATAACTTTGCTTTACTGTCATCTATTCTGCTTGCTAGTTCATTAGATGCAAACCCACCAAAAACTACCGAGTGAATTGCCCCAATTCTTGCACAAGCTAGCATTGCAACTACTGCTTCAGGTATCATTGGCATGTAAATAATTACTCGGTCACCTTTATTAGCCCCTTGTGCCTTTAGTGCTCCTGCAAACTTAGAGACCTTTGACCTTAATTCCTCATAAGTGAACTTACTTTTTTTACCTGTAATGGGACTATCGTAGATTAAGGCTGTTGTTTGACCTCTTCCCTGATCAATATGAACATCTAAAGCGTTATAACAGGTGTTTGTAACCCCATCTTCGAACCATTTATAGAAAGGTGGATTAGATTTATTTAAAATTTTTGCTGGTTTTTTAAACCAAAAGATATCTTCAGAGGCTTGCTGCCAAAATTTTTCAGGATTTTTAATTGAATTTTCATAAATTTCATTAAACTTAGAAGGCATATAAATTTGATTCGAATTCCTTAATTTTTTTGGTTTTTAACTTATAAATTGTATTTAATTTTAAAAATTAAGTAAAATCAATGCTTATTAGTGACAATTAAGTCTTCATAAAACTATTTTAATTTGCTATTTAACCACCAAATTGGCTTAAGGTAACTTAAGTCTAGTTTATATAAACTAAAATAAAAACTAACGAAGAGGGAGTTTTTTATGAAAAAACTTAAACTGTTTGCTTTAGCAGCTATGGCCTTGATAGGATTTTCAGGTATAGCTATTGCAGCAGACGCAACGATGTTGATGCAAGATGACTTCGTAGGAATTTCATTCTGGGTTATCTCTATGGGAATGTTAGCAGCTACTGCTTTCTTTTTCATGGAAGCAGGCAATGTCGCATCAGGCTGGAGAACATCAGTTATTGTTGCTGGTCTAGTAACTGGTATTGCATTCATACACTACATGTACATGAGAGAAGTATGGGTTGCTACTGGAGACTCGCCAACTGTTTACAGATACATTGACTGGTTAATCACTGTGCCACTACAGATGGTAGAATTTTATTTAATTCTAGCGGCTATTGGTAAAGCAAACTCTGGAATGTTCTGGAGATTGTTAATCGGTTCATTAGTAATGCTAATCGGTGGATACTTAGGTGAAGCAGGATATATCAATGCTACACTTGGTTTCATCATCGGAATGGCAGGTTGGGTATACATTCTTTATGAAGTATTCTCAGGTGAAGCTGGTAAAGCTGCAGCGAAAAGTGGAAACAAGGCTCTTGTAACTGCTTTTGGTGCAATGAGAATGATTGTTACAGTAGGTTGGGCAATTTACCCATTAGGTTACATTTTTGGTTATCTAACAGGTGGTGTAGACGCTGACTCACTTAACGTCGTTTACAACTTAGCTGACTTCATTAACAAAATTGCATTTGGTCTAGTAATCTGGGCTGCTGCAACTAGTTCAAGCGGAAGAAGAGCTAAGTAATTTAGCTAAAATTTAAATTAAGGGCAGGTACAATTTTGTACTTGCCCTTTTTTTTTGTCTTTATTAAAAATATATACAACAAATATACATATTTTTATTTTATGGATGTTAAATTAGAAAAATGGCATAAATGCCGAGTTGATATAGAAGTTCTCAAGGAACTCTCAAAAAAATCTGATATCAAAGGGCTTCAACATGTTTCGGTTTTTTTTGGATTGTTATTAGCAACAGGAATTTTGGCTTATATAACTTGGGGCACATGGTGGTCTGCTTTTTGGTTTTTGGTTTACGGAAACATATATGGTTTTTCAAATCCATTATGGCATGAGACAGGTCACAAAACAGCTTTTCAATCAAAATTTTTAAACGAATTTTTTTACTATATTTCTTCATACCTCTCAAATTTTGAACCAGTAAGATGGAGATATACACATTTTGTTCATCATGGAAATACATATTCAACAGAAAATCCATATGATCATGAAATTGAATATGGAAATAATTTAAAAGAAACCCCAAAAAATTTATTAATAAATTTAATTCCTTTTATGGAACTTGTTTTTTTTAAAAAAAGTATAGCTTACGAAATTATTCTTCATGCATTGGGTGTAAAAACGAAAGTGATGCAAGATTGCATTCCTGAAAATGCACAATCAAAAGTTATTTTTAATTCTAGAATTTTTGTTGCAATTTGGATTGCAATTATTTTGTGGTCTTTAATTACATTATCTTGGTTGCCAGTTTTGTTTTTTTTATTACCAAAATTTTATGGAAGAACTTTACATAAACTGGTTTCTTTCACTCAACATGCTGGTTTAGCAAGAGATATTAAAGATCATAGATACACAACAAGAGAAATGTATTTAAATCCTATTTTAAGTTTTTTATACTGGAAAATGGAATACCATGTAACTCATCACATGTTTCCAACAGTCCCATCTTATAACTTAGATAAACTTCACCATCATATTAAAGATCAATTACCAAGAACAAATGATGGTTTGATTGATGCTTACAAAGAAATTTTACCAGCTTTGATGAAACAAAAAGAGGATTCTGACTACTTTTTTAAAAAAGAAGTCCCTGACCCACAAAATGCATAAATTTGACCAAGTATTTTTTTAATTACTTGTTCAATTTAGATAAGAACTTATATATATCGCATGGCAAAAATTATATACCACACTCATGATAATAAAACTCATACAGTTGATGTTCAAAAAGGATTAACTGTTATGGAGGGTGCTATTCAAAATGATATTCCAGGTATCGATGCAGATTGTGGAGGCGGAATGGCATGCGCAACATGCCATGTTTATGTCAAAGAAGAATGGTTAGATAAACTTCCAATAAAAGAGGATGGTGAGGAAGATATGCTGGATATGGCTTTTGAACCAAAAAAAAATAGTCGATTAAGTTGTCAATTAATTGTTTCAGATGAATTAGATGGATTAGAAGTTAATATTCCATCAAAGCAAAGCTAGATGAATAAAACAGACGTATTAATTATTGGAGCAGGACCTACAGGGTTATTTTGTGCTCATCAACTTGGAATCATAGGTTTAAGTTGCGAGATAGTGGACAATCTTGATAAAGCAGGAGGCCAATGTATTGAGCTTTACCCAGATAAACCTATTTACGACATCCCAGCATTACCTAAGTGTACTGGTGAGGAACTTACGGATAATCTTTTACAACAAATTAAACCTTTTAAAGTTAAATTTCATTTAAACGAAAGAGTAGAGCAGCTCAAAAAAATTGAAAACAGATGGAATATTAAAACCTCTGGTGGAATAGAATTTGACGTTGCAGCGATTGTTATAGCAGGAGGTGTTGGCTCTTTTGAGCCCAGAAAATTCTCAATAAAAGAAATTGAGAAGTTTGAAGGGACTTCTTTATTTTATTC
Source organism: uncultured Pelagibacteraceae bacterium (assembly GCA_902571955.1). Classification (GTDB taxonomy): domain Bacteria; phylum Pseudomonadota; class Alphaproteobacteria; order Pelagibacterales; family Pelagibacteraceae; genus Pelagibacter. The sequence continues at coordinate 96,262 of CACGDZ010000001.1, forward strand.
AATTAAAGATAAGTCAATATTTAAAGACAAAACTATTTCAATATTTGGAGGAGGAGATTCAGCTTTAGATTGGGCTGTTGAGTTATCAAATACTTCAAAAGTAAATTTAATACATAGAAGAGATGGTTTCAGCGGAGCGGAGTCCAGCGTTCAAAAAGTCAAAGAATTAGATGAAAAAGGAAAAATAAAATTATTTACAAAGTTTCAAATTGAATCTGTTATTGGAGAAAAAAATATTGAATCAGTTAAAATAAAGCATGATGAAGGGGAGACTAAAGAAATAAAATCTGATTATGTTCTTGGTTTTTTTGGTTTAATTATGCAACTTGGTCCTATTTTAGAATGGGGACTAAATATCAATAAAAAAACTATTGAGGTCAATACTGAAAATTTTGAAACAAATATAAATGGAATATTCGCAATCGGAGATATATGTTCTTATCCAGGAAAATTAAAATTAATTCTTTCAGGCTTCCATGAAGGAGCATTAGCAGCAAGAGGTTGTTTTAAATATGCTAAACCAGATGAAAAATTAAGATTTGAATTCACAACAACATCAAAAGCCGCACAAGAAAGACTTGGAATTAAAAAATGATAGAACTTTTTTCTGCTAATACTCCTAATGGATGGAAAATTAGCATCATGCTTGAAGAAATTGGTTATGAGTATAAGGTTACTAAAGTTGATATAGGTAAAGAAGAGCAATTTAAACCAGAGTTTATAAAAATAAGCCCTTTTGGAAAAATTCCTGTGATTATTGATCATCAGACAAACAAAAGTATTTTTGAGTCTGGTGCAATTCTTATGTACTTAGCAGACAAAAGTGGAAAGTTTTATGATCAAAAAGACAGACTGGTTATTAATCAATGGTTGATGGCTCAAATGGGAACTGTTGGGCCAATGATAGGGCAACATCATCAATTTCATCATTATAATCCTGGAAAAAGTGAATTTGGTGAAGAAAGATATTTTAAAATTACTAAAAGAATTTATGGAGAATTAGATGCGAGGTTAAACGAAACTAAATTTCTTGCTGGTTCTGATTATACGATTGCTGATATTGCAACATGGCCCTGGATGGCGAGACATGAATGGCACGACATTGGTTTGAAAAGTTACAAAAACTTATCAAGATGGTACTTAGACATTGCTGAACGTGAAGCAGTAATAAAAGGTTATGCTTTTATGGACAATGAAGCTAAAATACCAAAATATTAAAAAACCTATCCAAATAATCTGTAAAGAGTGCTAAGAATTCCATAACCCGAAAACTCAATAGCAATGATAATTATTATAATTAGTATTAATTTTTTATTCATTTTAGGAATAAATAAAGCAATAACAGAATCCAAAAAAAGGGATAGTAAAAATAAATATATTTCTTTGCAAAAAGAAATGATATCGAGTTTTTTTTAAATATTTTTTTTCTCATTTTAGTCATCTGCATGAACTTTTTCGTCTTTTTCATGCTTTTCTTGTGCAGCTATTGTGTACTTAGCAACAGGTCTTGCCATTAATCTTTTCAAACCAATTGGTTCTGCTGTATCTAAGCAGTATCCATAAGTATCTTCCCTAATTCTTCTCAAAGCTTTATCAATTTCAGAAATTAATTTAATTTGTCGATTGATTGCTTTCATTTCTACATTACTATCAATATATGAGTTTGCTTGATCAACAATATCAGCAGAAATATTATTATCATCCATGCTACCATTATAAAGAGCTTCATTATTAGCTTTAATCAATTCTTTTTTCCATTCAGTTAGTCTCATTCTGAAATATATTTTATGTTTTTCACACATATATTTTTCTGTATCTTTTGGAATGTAAGTTTTTGAAATTTTTATAGGTCCCTTGGAGACAACCTTAGCTGTAGTTTGTTTTGACTTACTTACAACTTTTGTTTTTGTTTTTGATACTTTTTTCTTTGCTTTAGCAGTCTTTGGCATAGCTTAAATTTAATCGATCGCAGTATATTCAGCAAATTAGGGGTGTCAAGCAAGCTTAATTAATATAAATATTTATAAATGACCATTAATAACAAAAATATTCATAATGTTTTTTATATTTTTGTAATAGCTCATCTAATTTTTTGGACTTTGACTCCATCAATTACAAATCATAACTTACCACTTGATACAATCGAAGCTTTAGCTTGGGGAAGTAACTTAGATTGGGGTTTTAACAAACATCCTCCTATGAGTGCCTTTTTTTTAGAAGTTTTTTATAAAATTTTTGGATCACAAGATTGGGTATATTATTTATTAAGTCAAATTTTTGTAATTATTTCTTTTTATTATGTTTTTAAATTTTCAAATGAAATATTTAATAAAAAGGTATTAGCTTTAATTTCTGTATTACTAATTGAAGCAATTTATTTTTATAACTTCACTACACCAGAATTTAATGTAAATGTATGTCAATTACCTTTCTGGTCTTTAACAGTTTACTATTCTTGGAAAATTTTTAACACTAAAGAAATAAAGTTTTTAGATTGTGTTCTAGTAGGTCTTTTTGCTGCTTTTGGTTTTTTATCAAAATATCTCTTTATTTATCTTTTGGTTTCAATTGACCTTTTATTTATTTATTTAATATTCTTCAAAAAACAGAGAAAATTTGATTTTAAATATCTTATTACACTTGAAGTTTTCTTGGTGGTTTTAGTTCCACATTTAATTTGGTTAAATAACAATGAGTTTATTACTATTACATATGGATTAGCTAGAACTGGCTTAGAACAATCTAGTTTTTTAGATCATTTTAAATATCCAATATTATTTTTGTTAAAACAAGTAGGGATATTAGTTCCTTTTTTAATACTAACCTGGTTATTAGTTAAAAAAATTAAATTAAATTTAAAATTTAAAGATAAAAAATTACTATTTTTATTAGCAATTAATATTTTGCCAATTGTTTTAATGTTTTTAACATCATTAATTTCGGGATCAAAAATAAGAACTATGTGGATGACACCATTCTATTTATTTTTTGGTGTATTAACTGTTTATTTGTTACAAGCTCAAATTAATCTTAAAAAATTAAAACCATTCATGGTTGGATTTGTTTTCTTCTTTTTTTTATCGCCTTTTCTTTATGCTTATGTTTCGATTTCAAAAAACGATAAGAGAACCGATTATCCAGGTAAGGAAATTGCAATTAAAACACAATATGCTTGGAACCAACAATTCAGTTCTACTATAAATGTAGTTTTAGGTGACGAATGGAGAGCTGGAAATCTTTCGTATCATTTAAATTCACGACCAATTTGGGAAGGTGTTGTTGAAAGAGAAAAGCTTGATCAATTGAAAGATTATATGTGTCTTGATAATATTTGTGTAGGAGCAAGGTAGATGAAGTACGTGATATTAATTCCAATTTATAACGACAGAGAGTCTTTAAAACTACTAATTGAGAATATCAATAAAGAAATTAAAGATTTAAATCACAATATATCACTAGTCGTTATCAATGATGCTTCATCTCAACAGATAGTTGATACCTACCCAAATATTGACAACATTAATTCTATTGAGATTGTAAATATGAAAGAGAACAGAGGCCATGCAAGGTGTATTGCTACTGGTTTGAAATATATCTTTGAAAAAAGAGAGTTTGATTTTGTAATTCCAATGGATGGTGACGGCGAAGATAGACCTGAAGAAATTAAAAGTTTCATTCAACTTTCAGAGCAATCAGCTGAAAAGTCAATTGTAGGCGAAAGAGTTAAGAGATCTGAAAGTATAATTTTTAAATTATGTTATCAGTTTCATAAATTTTTGACTTTTGTATTTACAGGACGATCAATTAAATTTGGGAATTTTACTTGTTTATCAAAAACAACTGTAAAGAAACTGCTTGATGAAAAAGCTGCCTGGAACAGTTTTTCTGGTTCATTAAAAAAAATAGAAAAAGATTTAATTTCTATTCCATCCATTAGAGGTAAAAGATATTTTGGACCATCTCAAATGAGTTTTTTTAATTTATTAAAACACTCTCTTTCAATAATAAGCGTTTTTAGAAAAACAGTTTTAATTCGATCAGCTTTATTTATAATTTTTTATATTTTACTAATAAAAAGCTACGCTTCAGTAGTTACCTCATTACCATTAGTTTTGTTATTGATAATGATTTATTCAATTTCTAGTTTAGCCTTAAGAGAAAATTTTGATGAATTTAATAATTCCTTAACAAATATTCACGATATTGATAAAGTAAAATAATTATGAGGAACTTTTTTAGGAAAGTTGGTTACGGAATTGGACCTAATGAACAAGTTCCTACTGATCCTTTGAAGTGGGCTCTTGATCAAGTAAATGATGTGCCAGATCTATCTTGGAAAGGTAAAATATATTCCGAAAAAGAATTAAGAAATCATTATAAAGATTGGGTCTATGGCGATAGAAAAGTTTTAAGAAAAAAATATAAAGACAACAAAACACTTTATAAAACACATAAAGATATACTTAGACATAAAACTGGACAAAAGTTCTGGGAATCTTTAGAGATTTCAATAAGACATAATGAAGGAATTAATAGCAGTCATCCTGTCCTTGCAAAACTATGGATGTTTTGGGGAAATTTTTTTGCAATTAGCGAAAAAGATTTCTTAGCGAATTATTCAACTGGTCCATATCACAGAGAAATTATTAGACCTAATCTAAATCAAACTTTTGAAAAAATGGTTTATGACGTAACTACATCATGGGCCATGATACATCATTTAGATAATAGCGAGAGTGCAGGCCCTAAAAGTATTACTGCTAGTGAAGATTGGAGAAGAAAAAAGAAAAGGCCAGCAACAATTAATGAAAATCATGCAAGAGAACTTTTAGAGCTTCATACAGTCTCTCCAAAAGCAGGCTATTCCCAGGAGGATGTAATTCAACTTGCTTATATAATGACAGGTTGGCAACAACGATGGAGCAAAAAAAAATTAGAGACAGGTAATGTTTGGTTTAATTCAGAATATCATCAGCCCGGTAAGAAAAATGTTTTAGGAAAGGAATATAAAAAAGGAAAAAAATCTTTAGCTGTAGTTATAAAAGATTTAGTAAATCATCCTAACTGTAGAGATTTTGTTGCTGAAAGACTTTGTAAATATCTAATAACTGATGAACCAACACAAGAAATGAAGCAACCTATTATTGATGCTTTTAAACAGACAGATGGATTTTTGCCTGAAATCCATAAAGCTGTGATTAAAGTTGCATATAAATATAATGATAAATACAGAAAGTTTCAGACACCTGAAAATTGGTTTATACAAGTTGCAAAAACAGCTGATTTAAGTTGGCCACCCGCAACACATCTTATGGATAGTTACGAATTAGGTGTAAAACCTCTTAGATCTCAAAGATTACCAGAAAGAATTTTAAGAAATATTGGGCACCATCCTTATAGAGCCAAACAACCAAATGGGTGGCCTGATGACTCTGCTGATTGGTTATCTCCAGAATTATTAATCAGAAGATTGGTCTATGCTGATAGAAGTTATTCGTTTCTTAAAGCTGGAAATGATAATAAAGAATTTTACGAAAAAATAATTTACAATAATTTTGATAATCCAGGAAAAATATCAGATTATGTATTTAAGAATATGTTGCGTAAATCAAGCGAAAAAAATGTATTAATATTTAATCATCCGGAGTTTTTAAAGGCATGAAGATAAATAGAAGAGATTTTTTAAAAACCACAGCATTGACATCAATGTATTTTGCAGGATTTGGAGTACCAACTTTTGCAAACTCTGGACCCAAGAAAAATTTAGTCGTTGTTATGCTCCGAGGTGGCATGGATGGACTATGTGCAGTCCCAATTAAAGATGATAAAAATTTTGAAAAACTCAGAAGTAAAATTAATCTTGATAAAACTCTTCGACTAACCGGAGACTTTGATTTGCATCCAGTCCTTAAAAAATTTAAAAGTTTATGGGATCAAAATCAAGGAGCAATTGTCCATGCAACAAATATTCCATATACTGGACGATCCCATTTTGATGGACAAAATTTGATGGAATCTGGTGGTAAGATTCCATACCAGGTAAAAACTGGTTGGTTGGGAAGAGGCATGAAAACAGCTGGCCTAAATGGTAAAGGATTAGCTTTAGCTTTACCAATGCCTTTATTGATTAGAGGTGTGCCTATGAATAATAATTATTTTCCAGTAGGCGATAGATTACCAAGCAATGATACGCTTAATCTTATAGATGAAGTTTACAAAGAGCATGATGAAAAATTATTAGGAGAAAATCTTAAGATTATCATGACTAGAGAACTAAGAAATACAGCGAGTGATGATAGTTGGGTGCTTGCAAGCAATGCAGGGCAAGAACTTTCAAAAATAAATGGGCCAAGAGTAGCTGTTTTTGAAGTAGATGGTTTTGATACCCATGCAGCACAGGGAGCAACTAATGGAGCTCATGCAGATTGTCTTAATGATTATGATAAAATTTTAAAAGGTCTAAATCAATCTATGTCTAAAGAATCATTTGATAATACTTTAATTGTAACACTTACTGAGTTTGGTAGAACAATTAAACAAAATAGTAGTAATGGAACTGAACATGGCTATGGGTCTGCTATTTTCTTAGCAGGAGGTTTAGTTAAAAAAGCTCAAGTGCATACAGATTGGCCTGGATTAAAGAAAAAAGAATTATTTGAAGGAAGAGACTTAAATTCTACAATAGATTCAAGAGCAATTTATGCTTCTGCAATGTCTACAGTCTTTGATGTAGATTTCAAAAAAATCACCAAAGAAGTTTTTTGGGGAGAAAATCTACCAAATTTATCAGATAAGCTTTTTAAAACTTGATGAAAAAATTATTAATTATTTTACTATCTTTTTTATTTTTTACTAATTATGCAAATTCTCAATCGAGATTTGGCGAACTGACTGAAATGCGTGATGAAAAAATGCGAGGTAAAGATAACCAATGGGTTAGACCTCATCCAGGACCTTTTATATGGAATCACATTGAACAAGAAAAAGGGAAGTTTATTTGGGAAGAGGTAGATAAATATGTTGTTTATGCTCAAGAACATAATCAAACAATTTTAGCAACTATCTGGCCCCATGCAAATTGGGAGCAAAAATCTTGCAAAAGAAAAAAAGCAAAAAGTCCTTTTGGAAAAAAGTTTACTAAGTATTTAAGCAAGCCTTGCTCAATGGATGACTATAAAAATTTTCTTGTAAAATTAGTAGATCGTTATGATGGTGATGGTTCAAATGATATGCCTGGTTTAACTAAACCTATAAAATATTGGGATGTAATGAATGAACCAGAATTTAAAATGTTTTTTAAAGGAAGTGAGGAAGACTTTGTTGAAATTTTTAATTTTTCCTCAAAAGTGATTAAGGAAAAACAGCCAGATGCAGTAATTGTTATGGCTGGAGCTGCAGGCATGTTTCCAGAAAGTAAAAAATATTGGAAATCAGCTTTGCCAAAAATTAAAGATCATTTCGATATTGCAAATATTCATCATATAAGCGGTCCTGACGGACAATGTGATAAAGAGCTTTGGGTGGATGAATTTGCAGCTTTATTAAAAAGTGTAGATGTAAATAAACCTATTTGGCTAACAGAGGCCATGACCTGTGGTCCTCCAGTGAAAGCTTGGGTAAATGCATTTTTAAATGGAGCTGAGTTGATCATTGATGTTGGTGTAAATGCCCCAGGAAAAAAAATGAGCAAAAAAGGTAGAAAAAAATTAAATGAATTTATAGCTGAATACGATGGTTTTACATCAATTAAAAGTATTTCAAAAAAAAAGGTAGAGTTTTCTTATAAAGATGGAACTAAAAAAATTTTAGAATTTTAGATGAAAAATAAAATTATGAAAAAATTTTTGTCAATATTATTAATATTTTTATTAGTTCCTTCAATTTCGTATGCAAATAAATGGCATATAAAAATGAAAAAGCAAGAGAAGAAAGATTTTGCTCATTATGTGCTTAAAGCACAGTCAGATAATAAGATGGTATTCAACCTTAGAAATATCAAAAATTCTAACATCTATAAATTTTTTGATAAGTTTGAGGATCGTATGGGGGTTGCTGAAAAAGGAGTTGAGTTCAATTTAAAATATTCATTTGAAGGTCATAAACAAGATTGGTCAAGGTGGGGAAAACCTGGCCATGCACAAAGATTCCAGATAATGGAACCTTATAAAGAAACTACTAAAAAAAATAAAACAAAATGGTACAGAGTAGGTTATTTTTTCCCTGAAGATGTAAAGATTGAAAAGCATACAATATCTTTATTTGATTTTAAAAAATTATACGGGAAAGGTGAGAAAACTCACGATGCAGCACTCAATATAATAAATAATAGATTTAATTGGGTATTTAATTCACCAAATTACACCTCACATAAAAATGAGACAGGTGAAGAATATTTATACTTCGATACCTATTTTGTTAATCTTGATGATTATTTTTCACCATTAAAAGGTAAATGGGTAAATGTTTTGGTAAACGCAAAATGGGCAGAAGATGGATTTTTACATTTGTGGATTGATGGAAAGCTTAGATCAAGCTACTATGGTGATACTTTGGGTGGTGCTTCAAGTGTTAGATTTAAATTTGGACCTTATAGACACCATATGAATCAAGCAACTAATGCAGGTGTTCAAATACCTGATTTAAAAATTAAATATTCTAATGTTGGTAAAGCCGATAATTGTGACGATTTATGGAGTGGCTGTTCAGAAATTGTAAGTCAATTAAATGGAGAAACCCAGCTTAATGGAGTAAGGATGGTTGCATTTTGTAAAACAGCTCCTCAATCAGATGGATCATCTTGTAAGAATTTAGGTTATCCTAACAATCCTAAGCCTTTCTAACTTAACAACAGCTACAGCTTTTTTTGCTAGTTTTTGGCTTTTTATCAGTTTTTGCAACTTCTGATTCTTTTTGTTCATCTTCAACAGCTTTTTGTTTCTTTGAAATCTTATCTTCAAAGTAATCATAAAGAGAAGCAAATCCCAATTTAGAGGCTCTTTTTTCCTCATAATTTCTTCGCCCTTTAAGATTTTCAATTATTTTGACTATTTCTTGGTTTTGCATCCTCTCTTTTTATTTAAAAAGGCAAATAATTCAAGCTGTAAAAATTGGCAAATTATAAAAAGTTTATTTTGTGTTAGGATAAAGTCATGAATATAAGTCAAAAAAAACTTGAAAAATCTAGGGGCAGATTAGAAATAAAAATTAAAGATCAAAATTTACAAAAACTTTACCAACAAGGATCTTTAAAAGCTTTGATGCCAGATTTTCATGAAAATTTAAAACAATTAATGCTTATCAACACTGCCGGTGGAATTACTAGTGGAGATGAATATGATTACGAATTTGAAATTGATAGTTCGAAACTTTGTATATCAACTCAGGCAGCAGAAAAAATTTATAGTGGTTTTGGTAATCCAGCCAACTTAAATATAAACTTAAATTTAACAAACCATTCTAGTTTATTTTGGTTACCTAAAGAACTAATTTTATTTAATAATTGTAATTTAAAAAGAAAAATTAATTTCAATTTATCAAAAGACTCGAATTTACTTCTTTGTGAAAATGTTATTTTTGGACGAACTTCTATGAAGGAGGAGTTTGAAAAGGGATATTTTTCAGATTTTTGGAATATTAATGTTGATAACAAATTAATTCATACCGAAGCAATAAATACAGGTTTATTAGAAAAAAAATATTTGAATAGTTTTTCGACATTAAATAATAATTCTGCAGTTGCGACAATTATTATTGTAGGAAATAAGTTTTTGAATAACTTTAATAATCTATCTGAAACTTTAACTAATAATGAAAATACAACTTCAAATTATTCTCAATGGGATAATAAATTGATCATAAGACTTTTATCTAAAGATAGTTATAATCTTAAATTTGCAATTGATAAAATTTTGTCTTATTTTTTTGAAGGTTCAAAGATACCAAAAGTATGGAATATATAAATGAAACTTACTCCTAGAGAAAAAGATAAACTTTTAATAAGCCTTGCAGCGATTGTCGCTAAAAATAGATTATCAAAAGGTATAAAATTGAATTATCCAGAAGCAATAGCCTTAATAACAGATTTTGTAGTAGAGGGAGCTAGAGAAGGTAAAAGTGTTGCAGAACTAATGGAGGCAGGAGCTCATGTTATTAAAAAAAAGGATTGTATGGAGGGCATTCCAGATATGGTGAAGGAAGTTCAAGTTGAAGCTACTTTTCCTGATGGAACCAAATTAGTAACAGTGCACAAACCTATTAGATGAAAATATTATGAAGCCAGGTGAAATAATAACAAAAAATGAGCAAATAGAATTAAATAAGGATACCAAAGTTACTAAGATAAAAATTTCTAATTCTGGAGATAGACCTGTACAAGTTGGAAGCCATTATCACTTTTTTGAAACAAATGAGTATTTAGTTTTTGATCGAGAATTAGCATATGGAAAAAGATTAAATATCCCCTCAGGAACCGCCGTAAGATTTGAACCAGGTCAATCTAAAGATGTTGAGCTTATAGAAATTAATGGATCAAAAAAAATATACGGGTTCAATAAGAAAGTTATGGGTAATTTATAATGGCTAAAATTTCTAGAGCAGCTTATGCAGATATGTATGGGCCTACAACAGGAGACAAAGTAAGGCTCGCAGATACCGACTTGTTCATTGAGGTTGAAAACGATCTAACCACTTATGGTGAAGAAGTAAAGTTTGGTGGAGGAAAAGTAATAAGAGATGGGATGGGCCAATCACAAATTAGTAGAAAAAGAGGAGCTGCAGATACAGTTATAACTAATGCTTTAATAGTTGATGTAAATGGAATTTATAAAGCTGATGTAGGTTTAAAGGATGGAAAAATATTTGAAATTGGTAAAGCTGGTAATCCAGATACTCAATCTAAAGTAAATATTATTATTGGTCCAGGAACAGAAATAATTGCTGGTGAAGGAAAAATTTTAACAGCAGGGGGTTTTGATAGTCACATTCATTATATATGTCCCCAACAAATTGATGATGCATTGCACTCAGGCATTACAACTATGCTTGGAGGAGGAACTGGACCGGCTCATGGAACACTTGCAACAACTTGTACACCCGGACCATGGCACATACAGAGAATGATTCAATCCGCTGATGGTTTTTCTATGAATTTAGCTTTTGCAGGAAAAGGAAACTCTTCATTACCAGAGGGACTTGAGGAACAAATTCTAGCAGGAGCTTCAGCTTTAAAATTACATGAGGATTGGGGAACCACTCTTGGAGCAATTGATAATTGTTTAAATATTGCTGACAAAAATGATGTACAAGTAATGATTCATACAGATACTTTAAATGAAAGTGGGTTTGTAGAAAATACTATCAAAGCAATTAACAAAAGAACTATTCATGCTTTTCATACAGAGGGTGCTGGCGGTGGACACGCACCAGATATAATTAAAGTTTGTGGAGAAGAGTATGTTATTCCTTCTTCAACAAACCCTACTAGACCATATACAGTCAATACAATAGAAGAACATTTGGATATGCTGATGGTTTGTCATCATCTTGATAAATCTATTCCAGAGGATGTAGCATTTGCCGAAAGTAGAATAAGAAGAGAAACAATTGCAGCAGAAGATATTCTTCATGATATGGGTGCTTTTTCAATTATTGCTTCAGATAGTCAGGCTATGGGTAGAGTTGGAGAAGTTATCATTAGAACTTGGCAAACTGCACATAAAATGAAAGTTCAAAGAGGAAGTTTACCAGAGGAAAAAGGGGATAATGATAATTTTAGAGTTAAAAGGTATTTAGCAAAATATACAATTAATCCAGCAATTGCTCATGGAATTTCAAAACACATTGGTAGCATTGAAAAAAATAAACGTGCAGATTTAGTTTTGTGGGATCCAGCATTTTTTGGTGCAAAACCAGAAATGATACTAATAGGGGGAAGTATAGCTTGTGCGCAAATGGGAGACCCAAATGCATCAATTCCAACTCCTCAGCCAGTATACACTAGACCAATGTTTTCATCATTTGGAACTTCATTAGAGAAATCTTCAGTAATTTTCACAAGCAAACTAGCTCTTGAAAAGAATTCTTTAAAAGATGCAAGTATTAGAAAAGACTTATTACCTGTAGAAAACACAAGAGCCATTTCTAAAAAAGATATGATTTTAAACAATAAGTGTCCAAAAATTGAAGTTAATCCTGAAACATACGAGGTAAAAGCTGATGGTGAAATAATTACCTGTGAACCAGCTAAAGAACTTCCTTTGGCACAAAGATATTTTATGTTTTAGCTTATGGATAATTGTTTTTTAATAGTTAATAAAATAGCCAAAAATAAAGCAAAAGATCATATTTCTTTATCATATGATGAGCGATTTTTGAGAAGAAAAAAGCTTGTTTCAGATAATGGTTTTGAGTTTTTAGTAAATTTACCAGAGACAAAATCACTTTCAGAAAATCAAGCGTTTAGGCTTCAAAGTGGAAATTTGATTTTAATCAAAAACAAAAAAGAAAGTTTACTTGAAATAAAAGGGAATAATTTAATGCAATTAATTTGGCATATTGGAAATAGGCATATGCCATGCCAAATTGAAAAAGATAGAATTTTTATTCAGTATGACGAAGTTATAAAAAAAATGATATTAAAATTAGGAGGAAAGGTTAAGAAAGTTTTAAGACCTTTTAAACCAGAGGGAGGAGCATATGGAATTGGTAGAACCCATAGCCATAGACACTAAAATAAAAGGTAAAAAAGATTTAAAAGAATCGTTACAAATTCTTCAAACTTGGTTTTCACCATCATTTCCTGTAGGAAGCTTTTCATATTCTCATGGTTTAGAGGCAATGATTAATGATAATTTTATTAAGTCAAAAGAAGATATTATAGATTATTTAAAATGTATCTTAAAATATGGAACAGGTAAAAATGATATAATTTTAATGAAACATACTTATCAAGGAGAAGAGTTAAATGAACTGGCCTTATCTCTTTGTCCATCCAAAGAAAGAAAAATTGAGTCTATTGAAATGGGTAATGCTTTTAGAAAAGTGTTAGCTGATAGTTGGGATTTTAAAATTCTTGAAAATACTGCATATCCAATTGCAGTTGCTAAAGCGGCTAAACATTTTGATATACCCTTGAACTTAACTATTGTATCTTATCTACAATCCTTTGTATCAAATCTAATAAATGTTTGCATTAAACATATACCAATTGGGCAAAAAATTGGACAGGACTGTATAATTAAAACTTACGAATTAATAAGAGAAATAGAAAAAGAAAATCAAAATTTAAATTTAGAAGACTTAGGTGGAATTTGTTTTAATAGTGATATCTACAGTATTAAGCATGAAAGTTTGAAAACGCGAATTTATAAGACATGAAAAAAAAAAATGGACCATTAAAAGTTGGAATAGGTGGACCTGTTGGTGCAGGTAAGACAAGTTTAACAGCTGAATTGTGTAAATTTTTGTCAAAGAAGATTTCTATGGCTGTAATATCAAATGATATTTATACAAAAGAAGATGCAGAATTTTTAATGAAAGTTCAAGCTCTACCTTTAGAGAGAATTAAAGGAGTTGAAACAGGAGGATGTCCACATACAGCAATTCGTGAAGATGCTTCAATTAATATGCTTGCTGTTGAAAATATGAAAAAAAAATTTCCTGATCTTGATTTGATTTTAATCGAGTCCGGTGGAGATAATTTAGCAGCAACTTTTAGTCCTGAATTAGTTGATCTATCTATTTATGTTATTGACGTTGGTATGGGTGGAGATATCCCTAGAAAAGGTGGCCCTGCCATTCAAAAATCAGACTTGTTAATTATTAACAAGACAGATTTAGCTCCTCATGTAGAAGTTAATCTCGAAACCATGAAAGAAGACGTAAAAAAAGTCCGAAATGGCTTACCTTATGTTTTTTGTCAGATGAAAAAACAAATCGGTGTTGAAGATGTTGCTAAATTCTTATTTTCATCAGGTGGACTATAGAGTTTTTTTATTATGCTCTAATCGTTGGTAAACAATAGAAATCAGCTGTATCAATTTTAGAAGAATACTGCCTTCGCATATTCCACTTCTTATGAACACCAGCACTTGCAACGCTCAAAGTCGATCTTCCGTATCGATGATTAGTATTATCAATTGATCGCATTAAGCTATTTATTTTTTCATCCTTTTCAGATGTAAATAAATTTGTTTTATCACTAGCATTCGATAATCCTGTTAGCATCACACCTGCTTTTTGATAACGGTAACCATTTTTAAAAATACTCTCAAGTATTGAAACTGCTGTCTTAACTGTTTCAATACTGTTGTTTGTTGCAATTGGAAAATCAACTGTCTTTGCGTTTGAATAATATCCAAAGTTTCTTTGGAAAGGACTAGTTCTAACAAACACTGTAATTGCTTTTGCAACTAAAGACTCTGATCTAATTTTTTCAGATGCATTTAAACAATAATTTGCAACTGCTTCTTTTAATTCTTGAAACGTTTCAATTCTTTTTCCAAATGATCTTGAAACTACACAACTCTTTCGTTTAGTTGTAGTTGTCTCTAAACCTATACAAGAAACTCCTCTCAGCTCCATTGCAGTTCTTGAACTTAAAACATTTGAAGATTTTTTGATCCAGGTATTAGACTTATTTTTTAATTGTTTAGCATTATATATACCATGCTTTTGATAAAACTTAGTTAATTGCCTTCCAACACCCCAGACATCATTAATTTCAACTTTTTCTAAAATAGGATCTAAGTTTTCAATTCCAATTAAACTAGTAACTCCTGATTGTTTTTTCTTTGCAATATGATTTGCAACTTTACTTAAAGTTTTTGTATTAGCTATTCCAATACTTGTTGGAATACCTGTCCATTGTAAAACTGTTTCTCTAATTTCTTTTCCAACTTTCTCTACTTCAGTGTCAGGAAAGTTTGATAAATCTAAAAAAGCTTCGTCAATGGAGTAAACTTCTATTTCTGAATTAAATCTTTTAAGCGTTCGCATTACTCTTCTAGATAAATCTCCATATAAAGAATAATTAGATGAAAATACTTCAACTTTATTTTTAAGAATAATATCTTTTGCTTTAAAGTAGGGTTCACCCATTTTAATACCTAAAGCTTTTGCTTCATTTGATCTTGAAATAATACAACCATCATTGTTAGATAAAACAACAACAGGTTTTCTTCTTATTTTTGGATTAAATAATCTTTCACATGAGACATAAAAAGAATTACAATCAATTAATGCTATTTTTTTAGTACGTTGAATGGATGACATAAGTAACAACTCCCCAAATAAAAATATCTTGTTCTTCGTTAATTAAAATTCTGTCAGAAAATTCTTTAGATCCAGAAGTTAAAAATTTTTTATCTCTTTCTTGAACTAAGGTTTTAACTACAAGCTCGTCATGAACATTAGCAATTACTGTTGAAAAGTTTTTTGGTTTTAAACTTTTATCGACAACTAATAAATCACCATCATTAATACCAACATCGACCATGGATTTGCCTTGAACTCTAATGATGAAAGTTGCTGGAACATTTCTTATTAAATGCATGTTCAGATCAATATCTTCTTCGATATAATCGGTTGCAGGGGAAGGAAAACCAGCGCCTGCTTTATGTAGATAATAAGGGATTGTCAGCTTCATGTTCTTGTTTTGTTCTAATTTATAGCCTATTTATTTAATACACTCAAGAGGTTGTATTTTGAGTCTGTAACTGAATCAAAAGTGAATCAAAAGGTGAACATCCAAACTACATTTTGTGTGCTTGTGGATAACTCCAACCAAGGATAGTTTAAAATTCTAATTTAATTATAAAAGGAAAAAAATAATGAGTTCAATTGAAGTCAAAACTTTTGACAATCCAGACGAAAGTAACACGAATTTTAAAAATGCCAAAATAGATATTGTGAAAGTAGGAGATCAAAGAGTTATGAGATTAGTTTTACAACCAGGTTGGAAATGGTCACAAGACATTAAGCCAACAGTTGGCACAGATAGCTGCAAAGCAAAACATCTTGGCGTAATTGTTTCAGGGGCAGTTTGCGCAAAACATGATGATGGAACTGAATTAACTTATAAAGCTGGTGATGCATATTCAATTGAACCTGGTCATGATGGTTGGGTAGTAGGCGATAAACCTGCGGTAGTTTATGAGTTTCATGGAAAATGGGGAGAATAATAAATAAATATAAATCATGAATATTTTAGATTTTGTAATGGTGGGGTCTAATGACTATGAAAAGTCTAGTGAGTTTTATGATGTTATACTTGAACCATTAAAATTAAAAAAAACTTTAAAGACTGAAAAATATATTGGTTATTCTCATTTAGGTGAACCAGAAAAAGTGATTTTTTATATTACAAACCCAGTAAATGGTAAACCAGCAACTTTTGGCAATGGAACGCAAATTACTTTATTAGCAGACTCTAAAGAAGCGGTTGAAAAATTTTATGAAATTGCAATTTCTAAGGGTGCAGTTGATGAAGGACGCCCAGGGGTCAGAAAAGATGGAAATTATTATGCTTATATTCGTGACTTAGATGGAAATAAGATTGCAGCTAAAAGTGTTTTAAAATAAAAAAGGAGATATATGAAATTAAATTGTCATTGTGGAGCTGTAGAAGCAGAAATTAATGCTACAGTTAACGAATTAGCAAAAATTGTAAGATGTAATTGCTCTATTTGTAAAAGAAAAAATGCAACAATGGGGATGGTTAAAAACGAAGACTTTAAAGTTACTAAAGGACAAGATAAATTAAAACTTTATCAGTATCATACTAAAGTTGCTAACCATTACTTTTGTACTGAATGTGGAATTTACACTCATCACAATCCAAGAAGTGCACCTGCTATGACTGGTTTTAACTTAGGTTGTGCAGATGAAGTTAAAGTAGAAGATTTAAAAGAAGTAGCAAACTTCGATGGTTTAAACCATCCGATGGATCAAGAAAAATAAAAGTCTAATGAAATTATCTGAAGAGTGTTTTAAGAAAGTTAAAAAAGACTGTTTTAAATTTATTAAATCACAAGAAACTTCAACTGAAAAGTTTGGCAACAAACAGGGGATGATCAAAAACTATTTAATCCCAATATGTTTTTGGATCGCAAATAAAGCAGATAACAAAAAACCATATTTTGTTGGATTAGCTGGAGGTCAAGGAACAGGCAAAACAACTATTAGTTCAATAATAAAGATAATATTAGAAAAGTATTTTAAACTAAAAGTATTTAAGATTTCTATTGATGATTTTTATAAAACTAGAAAAGAAAGAATAGCTTTATCAAAGAAAGTACATCCAATGTTACTTACTAGGGGAGTTCCTGGAACTCATGATATCAGCATGATGCTGGATTTCTTTAAAAAATCGAAAGCAAAAAAATTTAAAAATATAAAGTTACCAAACTTTAATAAGGCAATTGATGACAGATTTCCTAAAAATAAATGGAACAAAATTAACAAAAGACCAGATGTTATTATTTTTGAAGGATGGTGTGTTGGAGCAAGAGCTGAAACTTACAAGACATTAAAAAAATCTATTAATTCTATGGAAAAAGCTAATGATAATAAACTAGTTTGGAGAAAATATGTTAATCAACAATTAAAAACTAAATATAAAAAGCTATATTCTCAGTTAAATTGTATGATTTACTTAAAAGCAAAAAACTTTAGTTTACTACAAAAGTGGAGATTAAAGCAGGAACACAAACTATGGTTAAAAACGAGGAAAAAAGGTGGTCATAAAATAATGAGTAAAGGGGACGTAATAAATTTTATGCAAACCTACCAAAGAATTACTCAAAATATGTTTAAAAAAATGCCCAAATACGCATCTATAATTTTAAATTTAAACAGTAACCATCAAATTAAAACTGCTATATATAAAGCGAAATGAAAAAAATATTAATAATAGTAATCGCATCAATATTTTATTTTAGTAACGCATTTGCAGTTACTCTTCTTGATGCATTAAATCAAACATATCAAAATAATATTCAATTAAATGCTGAAAGAGAAAATATTAAGGTTTCAGAGGAAGATGTAAATATTGCAAAAGCTGATTACAAACCTTCTTTAACTGTAAAAGGATCAAAAAGTTTTGAGAATACAAACAAATTAACTAATCAAAGTGGTGGCGATGCAAGTGTTAACGACGTAGATCCATTTACAACTTCAATTAAATTAGAACAAACATTACTTGATTATAGAAGAGATCTTACACTTGAAAAAAATATTACCGCTTTAGATTTAGCTAAAGCTCAGTTAATTAAAAAAGAACAGGATATTTTACATAAAGCAATTGATGCATTCACAAATTTAATTTTAGCTAGAGAGACACTAGATATTAATGCTAAAAATTTAAATCTTTTAATTAGACAAGTAGAAAATGATAAAATTAGAAGAGACAGAGGTCAAATTACAAATACTGACTTAGCACAATCAGAGTCATCACTTGCAGGTGCTCAAGCACAATTTGCTAAAGCAAAAAGTGACTTATTAATCAGTAAACTTAATTATGAGAATATAATTGGTAAAATTAGTGATCCAAATCAATTACAAAAAAATTCAAATGCGATAGTTGGTATTCCAAGTACTTTAAACGAGGCAATTAATCTTTCAAAACAAAATAACCCTGATATTCAAATAGCAAAATTTGATTTAGCAAAAGCTGAAAAGGAATTAGCAATTTCAGAGTCAGATTTAAAACCAACTGCTTCTTTGTCTTTAGAAAGATCTTATACAGAAGACCTTAGTTCAACTTATGATGAGAGAGAAAAAGATATATTAAAAGCCGAGATTAGTTGGCCTTTTTATTCAGGTGGAAAAAAGAGATCAACTATTTCTAAAAATTCAAATTTAACTACTAGAAAAAGATTATTGTTAGATGATGCTGTAAGAACAAATGAAACAAATGTAGCAAGCGCTTGGTCTAGTCTAGAGTCATCAGAAAGTTTTTTAAATTCAGTTAGAGTTCAAGTAAATGCTGCTGAAATAGCTAATGAAGGAATAGCTGCAGAATACGAAAGAGGATCTAGAACTACTTTAGATGTTATCCAATCAAATGCTTTATTACTTTCCGCTCAAATTTCTTTAGCAAATTCCGAGAAAAATTATCTTATGGCCCAATATAATCTGCTTAAAACAGTAGGTTTGTTAAACAGCCAATATCTAAAACTTAAGTAATTGTTTGATTTTTAAGGCCAAAAAATAAACATATTGCTAATGAGAACAAAATGTGTACATTTATTTCATGATTCGAGTGTTAAAAAATTTAAAAAAAGAGGCAAAAAATGACGAAAAATAACCTAAAAGTAGTTAAATCTACTAAAGATCAAGAAATGGATGTTAAAGAAAAGAATAAAGCGTTAGACGCTGCGATAGCTCAAATTACAGATAATTTTGGAAAAGGCTCTGTAATGAAGCTTGGAGAAAAAAGAGCTATGGATATTGAATCTGTTTCAACAGGTTCTTTAAGTCTTGATTTAGCTTTAGGCATAGGTGGATTACCAAAAGGAAGAATTATCGAAGTTTATGGACCAGAGTCATCTGGAAAAACAACATTAGCATTACAAGTTGTTGCTGAAGCTCAAAAAGCTGGAGGTATTTGCGCGTTTGTTGATGCAGAGCATGCATTAGATCCAGTTTATGCAAAAAAATTAGGAGTAAATACAGAAGAACTTTTAATTTCACAACCAGACACTGGTGAACAAGCTTTAGAAATCGCTGATACACTAGTAAAATCAGGCTCTATTTCAGTGATCGTAATTGACTCTGTTGCAGCTTTAACTCCAAAAGCTGAAATCGAAGGAGAGATGGGAGATCATCACGTTGGTCTTCAATCAAGATTAATGAGTCAGGCGTTAAGAAAATTAACTGGTTCAATCTCAAACACAAACACAATGATGATTTTCATCAACCAAATCAGAATGAAAATTGGAGTTATGTTTGGAAGTCCAGAGACAACATCAGGTGGTAATGCACTTAAGTTTTACTCATCTGTAAGAATGGATATTAGAAGAATTGGTGCCATCAAAGATAAAGATGAAATTATTGGTAACTCTACAAGAGTGAAGGTAGTTAAGAATAAAGTAGCACCGCCATTTAAAGTTGTTGAGTTTGACTTGATGTATGGAAGAGGAATTAGCAAGATGGGTGAACTAGTCGATCTTGGTTCCAAAGCAGATATAATTGAAAAATCAGGCGCATGGTATGCTTATAAAGGTGAGAAGATTGGTCAAGGTAGAGAAAATGCTAAGACTTATCTAGCTCAAAATCCTAAAGTTGCTGCAGAAATTGAAATGGCAATTAGAGAAAAAGCAGGTGTGATTTCTAAGAAAATAGAAGGAAATCCAATCGATCCTGAAAAATTGGAAAAAGAAAAGAAAGTAGCTGAAAAAGAAGAAGCTGATAAAGCAGAAGCTACTCCTCCATCTAAAAAGAATTAATAGGTCATCTTTATTAATAAAAGGCGCTTAATTTGAGCGCCTTTTTCCCTTGATACATTTTAATGATTTTGAATATGAGGTTGGCAATGAATAATTATTCTTATAGTTTTTGACACCAAAAAACGTACATTCCTCCAAAAGATCGAGGGTTATTTTTCTCGAATTGATGCCATAGCTCTAAATCATAAATATCCATTTCTTTACTATGAAAGTTTCTAAAATTTGAGATAACATCTTTATTTTCAAATCCACAGAATTTTAGCCCCAACTTGTTAAGACATTTTATAATTTGAGGGAGGGTAAAACGATGCTCTTGCACGTGAAATAGTAAGTCTCTAAAAGTACTTAGACTAAAAAAATCACTCGACTTAGTTAATAGCTGACGATTCTCGTCTTTAGAGTCTATTAGTGATTGTCTGAACTTTTTGATCTCAGACTCAGACGTA
This sequence comes from uncultured Pelagibacteraceae bacterium, assembly GCA_902571955.1. Lineage (GTDB taxonomy): Bacteria > Pseudomonadota > Alphaproteobacteria > Pelagibacterales > Pelagibacteraceae > Pelagibacter. Next base: position 117,152 of record CACGDZ010000001.1, read on the forward strand.
CCCAATTTCTGCAATACGATTTCCTTTCGGGCTTCTGCAATTTGTAGTCGAGCCAATTCACTATATAAACCTATCCTCATCAAACCGCTTGGCTTTAGGAGATCTGTGAGAACTCTCCACCCAGACATGGGTTCATCCATATGATGAAGAACACCCACGCTTTCAATGATGTCAAATTTTTGATTCAGCTGATTTAGACTCAAAATGTCTGCTTGTAAATATTTTAGATTAGTAATTCCAAGCTCAATCGTCTTCCTCTTAGCATATGCAAGACTTGCAAGACTTAGATCTACCGCAGTGACCTGGCAGTCAGAAAAAGTAGAGGCTGTTTCAATAGAGTGCTGCCCTGTACCACAACCAGCAACAAGTATATCTGGAGCAATCACGTTTTGAATATTTTTAGAATTAAGATTAAGATTTTTTGCAACACAAATATCAGATATTAATCTCGCTTTTAAAGGCAATCCTATTTTAACCCATCTTGGATATGGGTTTTCTTCATATTGTTCCCTTACTTTGTTAGACACATTGTCTGATATTTCCTCTAAAATAGGAATTTCTGTCTTTAACACTTTTTCAGTATAAGGCTCCTCAATTAGTCGAGACCTTACCTCTTGTAAATTATCAAGAGCTTTTAACTTTTGGCACCAATTATATTGATGTAATGGACGATAAGATGCTAAACACAAAATCTTTTTGACTTCTGGTTGCTCTGATCTCGAAAGAGTTTCTATTATCTCAGTCTCAAAACTTTTAACTAATTTAGTCTCTTCGTCTTTTTCAAAGTAAATATATTCATTAGTGAAACAGTGAAGAGAAAGGCTAGATAAAAAATGTATAAATTCAGGAGTAGAATCGAAGTTATCTAGATTCATAATAATTAAATTACGCATGTTTACAAAGAATTTTTCAAACTGAAGATCAGGAAGTCGGGAAACACGCATAATTTGATGAAGAAGCGTAAGTTTATTTAGGCTACTAATTATGGAATTTACCTCTTTAAAGTTTTTAGCAAAATTTTTCTCAAGCAATAAATCTTTTATTAGAGGATCATGCTTTAAAAGACTTAAAATACTGGGAGCCAAATCTGAAGGGCGTATATAATTCCCGTTATTTATCAGATAGATTAAAAGTGGGTAAAACTTAACATTTGATAAAGTGAACCTTATATTTTTTATAACAAAGGCGAAATTTGCATAGGCATCAGTAAAATCTGGTTTTAAATTTATTGCTTGAGTAAAAGCAGAGCATGCTTCTTCTAATCTTCCTAGTTCTTGCATTATGAAACCTAAGTTACTATGTGCTTCTGCTAAGTCAGGTTTTAAATTTATTGCTTTATCAAAAGCAGATCTTGCTTCTTCTAATCTTCTTTGTTCTTTCATTATGATACCCAAGTTGTTATGTGCTTCTGCTAAGTTAGGTTTTAATTTAATTGCTTGTCTATAACTAGCTTCAGCTTCTTCTAATCTTCCTAATTCTTTCATTATGATACCCAAGTTATTATGTGCTTTGGCATCGTGTGGATCTAATTGTACAGATTTTTGACTAACAATTAACGACTCATTTATTCTGCCTGTTTGCTTGAGCACAGCAGCAAGTACTTTCCATGCAAATATATGTTTAGGAAACTCTTTAGTGATAGATAAAGATAGTTTTTCAGCATCATCATATAGCCCAGTTTGATAGTATTTTAATAGATTATTTAATTGTTGCTGAGATGGTTCTAAAAGATTATCAGAGATTTTTTTCACAAAATAGAAGTTACCAAATCTCTAATAGGGTGTCTAGGACATGAAATTATTAACTTGATTTATATTTTTTCCCTTACTGTTATCTAGACATAGAAAAAAAAAGTTGTATTTTAAAAATATGGCTGACAAATCTTTAAACGAAATAAGAAACACATTCTTAAAATATTTTGAAAAGAATGATCACAAGATTGTAGAGTCTAGTAATTTAGTTCCAAATAACGACCCAACTTTAATGTTTGCAAATTCTGGTATGGTTCAGTTTAAGAACGTTTTCACAGGGTTAGAAAAAAGAGATTATGTTAGAGCCACAACTTCACAAAAATGTGTAAGAGCAGGTGGCAAACATAATGATTTAGAAAATGTTGGTTACACACCAAGGCACCATACTTTCTTTGAAATGTTAGGAAATTTTTCTTTTGGTGATTATTTTAAAGAGCAAGCAATTCATTATGCCTGGGATTTAATAACCAAAGATTTTGGAATAGATAAAAACAGGCTTTATGTAACTGTATTTCATGAGGATGATGAGGCGTTTGATTTTTGGAAGAAAATAGCGGGTTTTAGTGATGATAGGATTATAAGGATAGCAACTTCTGATAATTTTTGGTCAATGGGAGAGACAGGCCCATGTGGACCTTGCTCAGAAATCTTTTTTGACCATGGAGATCATTTACCAGGAGGTTTGCCTGGTTCTAAAGATGAGGATGGAGATAGATTTATAGAAATTTGGAACTTGGTCTTTATGCAGTTTGAACAAGTTAATAAAGATAAAAGAATTAATCTTCCAAAACCATCAGTTGATACTGGAATGGGATTAGAGAGAATTGCAGCTTTATTGCAAGGTTCGCATGATAACTATGAAACAGATCATTTCAAAAAAATAATTGGTTCTGCGTCTGAAATTACAAAAGTTAAATCAGATAAATCTAATCTTGCAAGTTTTAGGGTAATAGCTGATCACTTAAGAGCAAGTTCGTTTTTAATAGCTGAGGGAGTTTTGCCTTCAAATGAAGGAAGAGGATATGTTCTCAGAAGAATTATGAGAAGAGGAATGAGACATTCTCATTTATTAGGATCTAAGGAACCAGTTTTTTATAATTTGTTTGATACTCTTAAAAATGAAATGTCTGGTAATTATCCAGAATTAATTAGAGCAGAGTCATTAATTAAAGAAACTTTAAAAATGGAAGAAGAAAAATTCCTAGTTCTACTGGATAGAGGAATAAATATTTTAAATGATGAAATAACTAAAATAGATAAAGTATTACCAGGCGAAGTAGCTTTTAAATTGTATGATACTTATGGTTTCCCATTAGATCTTACAGAAGATATTTTAAGAAACAAATCAATGTCAATTGATACCAAAAAGTTTCAATCTTTAATGAAAGAAAGTAGAGAGCTTGCTAAGAAAAATTGGAAAGGTTCTGGTGATGCAGCCGTTGAAGATATTTGGTTCGGAATAAAAGATAAAATTGAGCCAACTGAATTCTTAGGATATGAGACTAACCAAGCTGAAGGTGTCATATTGTCTATTTTAAAAGAAAAAAAAGAAGTTGATCAATTAAAACAAAATGATGAAGGAATGATTATAGTAAATCAAACTCCTTTCTATGCCGAGTCAGGTGGACAAGTTGGTGATACTGGTGAAATAGTCTCGAATGATTTTAAATTTGAAGTAACTGATGTCCAAAAAAAATTAGGTGATTTATTTGTTCATTATGGAAAGGTAAAGAGTGGATCTATAAAACTACAGGAAAGTGTGGAATTAAAAATTGATGTTGAAAGAAGGGATAATACACGTGCTTATCACTCAGCAACCCATTTATTGCACGAGTCTTTACGAAGAGTTCTTGGTACTCATGTAACCCAAAAAGGATCTTTAGTAGAGCCAAGCAGATTAAGATTTGATTTCAGCCATATGAAGCCAATTTTGAATGAAGAAATTGATAAAATAGAAAACTTTGTAAACACAATGGTCTCTAAAAAATCTGATGTAAAAACTAGATTAATGACACCCGATGAGGCTGTTGAAAACGGTGCTTTAGCATTATTTGGTGAAAAATATGGCGATGAGGTAAGGGTTCTTTCGATGGGAGATGAAGATGACAAGTATTTTTCTACTGAATTATGCGGTGGAACGCACGTCAAAAACACCGGGGATATTGGTAAATTTAAGATTGTGAGCCAATCATCTATTGCTGCAGGTGTTAGAAGAATAGAGGCATTAAGAGATAAACAATTAGAGGAATATTTAAAAAATAAAGAGAAATTATCAAATCTATCTGCAGAAAAAGATGAGGAAGCAATTAAAGATTTAAGCCAGCAAATTATTAAATTAGGTGGAAAACCAAGTTTAGAAGAAACTGACCAGAAAACTTTAATTAAAAACTTAACTAAACAATTAGAGACTATTTCAGTTAATACAATTTTAGAGGATAAATCAAAAAATATTATTAAAGACGAAGAAATTAATGGAGTTAAATTAAGACTTCAAAGAATAGATGGATTACCTCCAAAAGAATTAAGAAAACTTGTAGATAAAGGTAAAAAAGAATTAAACGAAGGCATTGTTGTTGTATTTGCTAATAAAGATGACAAGGTTGGGTTAGCAGTTGGAGTGACAGATAATTTAACTAACAAGTTTGATGCAGTTAAATTTGTTAAAGTTGGATCTGAAATAATTGGTGGTAAAGGTGGAGGTGGAAGAAAAGACTTTGCTCAAGCTGGTGGACAGGATCAATCAAAAATTGAAGAAGCTTTCGAAAAGTTTAAGACTTTAATTTAATTTCTTTTTTAAATTACCGTCAATTTCGTCTAAAAACTGATTGGTAGTTAAATACTTGCTATCAGGACCAATAAGAATTGCCAAATCTTTTGTCATTGATCCACTTTCAACGCATGCAATACAAACTTTTTCTAAAGTTTGTGCAAATTTAATTAGTGCATCATTATTATCTAACTTACCTCTATGAGCTAATCCTCTAGTCCAAGCAAAAATAGATGCTATTGGATTTGTTGAGGTTTGTTTCCCTTGTTGATGCATCCTATAGTGTCTTGTTACCGTACCATGTGCAGCTTCTGCTTCCATTATTTTTCCGTCTGGAGTTAACAATGTACTTGTCATTAATCCTAAAGACCCATAACCTTGAGCCATAGTATCTGACTGAACATCACCATCGTAATTTTTACAAGCCCAAATATATTTTCCACTCCACTTCATTGCACATGCAACCATATCATCAATTAATCTATGTTCGTAAGTCAAATTATTTTTTTCAAATTCACTTTTGTATTCTTTGTCAAAAATTTCCTGGAAAATATCTTTAAATCTTCCATCGTATTGTTTAAGAATTGTATTTTTTGTAGACATATAAACAGGCCATTTTTTAATTAAACCATAACTAAAACAAGATCTTGCAAAGTCTTCAATAGACTTATCTAAATTGTACATTGATAAAGCAACACCAGGACCAGTGAAATTAAAAACTTCATATTTAATTTCATCTTTTCCATCTTCTGATGTCCACTTGACTTCCATTTTTCCCTTACCAGGGACTTTAAAATCTGTTGCTCTATATTGGTCACCAAATGCATGTCTTCCAATAATTACGGGATCTCTCCAAGAGGGCACAAGTTTAGGAATATTTTTACAGATTATTGGCTCTCTAAATACCGTACCTCCAATTATATTTCTTATTGTTCCGTTGGGAGATCTCCACATTTTTTTTAAATCAAATTCCTCTACTCTTGCTTCATCAGGGGTAATTGTTGCACACTTTATTCCAACCCCAATTTTTTTGATAGCATTTGCAGAGTCTATTGTGATCTGATCGTCTGTATTATCTCTACTTTTCATTCCTAAATCATAGTATTCAATACCAAGATCTAAATATGGAAGGATTAGTTTGTTTTTGATGAACTCCCATATAATTCGTGTCATTTCATCACCATCTAGCTCCACTACCGGGTTATTTACCTTGATTTTGCTCATTAAATAAAAATTATCTTAATAATTGAATTTGACCATTTTATATACATATTAATCGAAATTTAGCAAATAGAAGAATATGTTTAGTAAGATATTTCCAAAGATTCATACTGAAGGCTATAAGTTTATAGTAATAGCTGTATTCATTACTATTATTTTTTTAATTATAAATAATTTTTTAGGATTAATCGGAATATTACTAACTATCTGGGTTTATTATTTTTTTAGAGATCCAGAGAGAGTTATCATTGGAGATGATAGTTATTTAGTTAGCCCTGCGGATGGCGAAATAATTAAAGTTGAGGAAGTGGATGGTCCAAAAGAACTTGGATTAGAAAACAAAAAATTTAATAAAATAAGTATTTTTATGAATGTCTTCGATTGTCATGTAAATAGAACACCCTGCTCAGGTATTGTTGAAGATATTTTATATAAACCAGGTAAATTCTTGAATGCATCTTTAGACAAAGCAAGTGAAGACAATGAGAGAAATTATTACAAAATAAAAGATAAACGTGGGAATGATATTGTAGTTGTTCAAATTGCAGGTTTAGTTGCAAGAAGAATTGTTTGTGAAACAAATAAAAATCAGGAAGTAAATCAGGGTGATAGAATTGGGATGATTAGATTTGGAAGTAGAGCAGATGTCTATTATGAAAATTATGAACCATTAGTTAAAGTTGGTCAAACAGCAATTTCAGGAGAAACTTTGCTGGCTAAAAATTAATTATGGAACAGCCAAAACACAATTTAAAAATTGTTACAGATAAAAAAACTAACGCAAGAGTGATTTTACCTAATATGCTAACTCTTATTGGAGTTTGTATAGGTTTATCTTCGATCAGATTTGCATTGGATGGAAAATTTGAATTTGCAATTATAGCAATCATATTTGCTGCTCTTATAGATGGATTAGATGGAAGAATAGCAAGATTAATTAAAGGTACATCAAAAGTTGGTAAAGAGTTAGACTCTTTAACAGATATGATAAGTTTTGGAGTAGCGCCAGCATTCATTATGTATTTTTGGAAATTAAATACATTAGGTAGATTTGGATGGTTGTTATGTTTAATATATGTAATTTGTGTTGCATTACGTTTAGCTCGTTTTAACGTAAATACAGGTCAAGCACCTTCTTGGAGAGATAATTTTTTTGAAGGGGTTCCATCTCCAGCAGGAGGAATCTTAGTTCTAACTCCATTAATTTTTAGTCTTACAAGCTTTGATTTTATAAATATTAATAATGATATAGTTGTCCCGGTTTTTTTTATTATAACATCTTTGTTATTGATTAGTAAATTCCCAAGTTATTCATTTAAAAAAATTGTAATTCAAAGAAAAGCAACCATTTTTCTTTTATTTGGAATAGTTTTATTTTTTGGATTACTTCTAATATATACATTTAACGTTATATCTATTAGTGCAATCATTTACTTAGGTATGCTTCCAATTAGTTTTTTTCATTATCAAAAATTAAAAAAACAAAACGAGGATCAGAATTATAAAGATGAAGATGATGATCTCGAAGATATTTTATAATGAAAAAAAATGTCATTGTATCATTAGCTGATTCAAATTATTTCCCTTTATTAAATGAGTTAATAGACTCTATAAAACAATTTAAAGAGAGTTCTGAAGTTGCAATCTGTATTTTGGATGCTGGTTTATCAGAGGATCAAAAAACAAAATTATCAACAAAAGTAGACGAGGTAAAACAAGCAGAGTGGGATATAAAAGTTCCAGATAGTAAAATTAAAGGGCGTGAATGGTTAAAGAGTCAAGTATCTAGGGCTTTTTTACCCAAATATTTCCCAAGATATGAAAAATATTTATGGATTGATTGTGATGCTTGGGTCAATGATTGGCAATCTATTGAGCTTTATTTTAAAGCGTGTGAAAATGGTAAATTAGGAATTACACAAACTATCGGACCAGGTTACAAGATTACTTCCAGAGTAAATTGGGTTTTTGGAAAACTAGCAATTATTAAATCTCAAAATTTTAAACACGCAATAAAATCTAATATTAGTCTAGAAAAAGCAAGAAAGTTAGCCTTTGCACCTCACATCAATATTGGTGTTTTTTCTTTAGAAAAAAATTCAGTGTGCTGGGATTCATGGCAGGAAAATTTGAAACAAACACTAGTTGGTGGAGAAATATTTGGCTCTGAACAATTAGCAATGAATATGTCTGTATATGTTGACAACTTAGAAACTGAATTTCTTCCTTTAAACTGCAATTGGATCACTAGTAATCTTTTGCCAAAATTTGATGAGGATAATGATACGTGGGTAGAGCCTTATTTACCTAACTATAAAATTGGAATTATGCATTTAGCTGCTGGTATCTGGAAAGATAATGAAGATATGAGATTAAACAAGAATATTAAAATAAATATTCAAACTCTTACAGGAAAAATTTTAAATAAAAGTTTAAGATTTAATAATTAATTGAAAAAAAATAAAATCTCTAAGAACTGGGTTAATAAACATCGTAGAGATATTTATGTTAGACAATCTAAAGTTGATGGGTATCGTGCTAGATCAGCTTACAAATTAATTGAAATTGACGAAAAATTTAAAATTTTTAAAGGTGGATTATCAGTAATTGATATCGGTGCAGCTCCAGGAAGTTGGTCACAATATGCTCTTAAAGGAGCTAAAAGTGGAAAATTGATATCTATAGATTTAAAAAAAATGGAACCAATTGGTAATAGTGTTCAAATAAAAGGAGATTTTACTGAAGAAAAAACTAAAGATGAAATCAAAAAAAATATAAAAGGTAAAGTTGACATTGTAATGTCAGATATGGCTGTAGATACGACGGGTATTAAAAATATAGACTCAATACAAACAGGTGAACTATGTAAAGAAGCTATGTTTTTTGCAAAAGATTTAATGAAAGAAAATGGATATTTTATTTCAAAAATTTTTATGGGAGGAACGTTTAACGAAATCGTCGCAGAGGGAAAAAAATATTTTAAAGAAGTTAAGGTTTTTAAACCAAAATCAAGTAGAAAAGATTCAAAAGAAAGTTTTATAATTTGTAGAAAAATTCGATAGAGACTTTTAATTTTAAAGGAATCGTATATAAAAGATTATGGTTCCCATAAAAGAAGCACTTACCTTTGATGATGTTACATTAGCTCCAAAGTATTCAGAAATATTGCCTTCTGATGCGGATACCAGTGTATCTTTAACAAAGCATTTAAAACTTGAAATTCCACTTTTGTCATCTGCAATGGATACTGTCACAGAGAGTAAAATGGCAATTGCTATAGCTAAAGCTGGTGGTATTGGTGTAATTCACAGAAACCTTGATATAAAAAAACAATTATTAGAGATTAAAAAAGTTAAAAAACAAAAATTGATAGTTGGAGCGGCTGTAGGTGCGTCACCAAATGAATTTCTTAGAGCAAAAGAAATAATTAAAGAAGACGTAGATTTAATCGTAGTAGATACAGCGCACGGTCATACAAAGAAAGTTGCAGAAATAATCAAATATATAAAAAAAACAAAAACTAACAAAATTGCTTTATGTGCAGGAAATATTGCTACACCAGAGGCTGCAAAGTTCCTGATAAATTTAGGAGTAGATATAATTAAAATTGGTATAGGGCCTGGTTCTATTTGCACAACAAGATTAGTTGCTGGAATAGGAGTTCCTCAATTAAGCGCAATTTTAGATGTAAGAAGTGGTTTAAAGAATAAAAATGTAAAAATTATTTCAGATGGAGGAATAAAATATTCTGGTGATCTAGCCAAGGCTTTTGCTGCAGGAGCTGATGCTGTAATGATTGGCTCGTTATTTGCAGGTACAAACGAAACTCCTGGAAAATTAATTAAAAAAAATGGACAACTCTTCAAAAGTTTTAGAGGCATGGGATCTGTAGGGGCTATGAATAAAGGATCAGCAGATAGATACTTTCAAAAAAAACAGAAAGATTCCTCAAAATATGTACCTGAAGGTGTTGAAGGTTTTGTAAAATATAAAGGAGACGTTAGGAGTATTATTTATAAATTAATTGGTGGATTGAAATCTTCTATGGGTTATCTTGGATCAAAAACAATTATTAAATTAAGAAATAAACCACAGTTTGTGAAAATTACAAAAGCTGGATTTTATGAAAGTATGGTTCATAATGTAGATGTGGTAAAAAATGATAGTAAATATTAATGAGAAAATTTTTCAAATTTATAGGATTAATACTTTTAACAGGTTTTTTTAACAGCACGTCTTTTAGTAAAGAAAATTTTTTTAATGAGGCTTTAAAATTGTTTAAAAAAGAAAAATATGAAGATGCGCGTTTTTTATTTGAGAGGAATATAGTTTTTAATCCAAAAGATGCAAAATCATATTTATATTTAGCAAAAATATATAATAAAGAAGAAAATCAAAGAAAAGAAGAATACAATTTAGAAACAACACTTTTAATTGAGCCTGATAATGAGGATGCTTTATTAATGCTAATGAAAATTGCTTTAGAAAAATCAAATTATGAAAAAGTAAAAGATCTTTCAGATAAGTTTGTAAAAGTTTGTAAAAATTTATGTAATGAAAACAAAGATATTCAAAAATCATTAAAAAATATAGAACCTGAAAATAATGAGTCCTGATCAAAATCTCGATAAAGTCCTAATAATAGATTTTGGTTCTCAATTTACCCAGTTAATTGCAAGAAGAGTAAGAGAATTAGGTGTATTTTCAGAAATAGTTAGTCACAAAAAGATAAAACTAAAAGACATAAATAACAGCATTAAAGGAATAGTATTATCTGGAGGTCCATTAAATGTTTATCAAATAAATAAGTATTCCTTTGATAAAAAAATTTTACAATTTGATGTTCCTGTTCTTGGAATATGTTTTGGGCATCAAATTTTGTCAAAGCTTAATGGTGGAAAAGTAAAACAATCAAAACATAGAGAATTTGGTCTAGCTAATGTTTATAAAAAAATAAACAGTCCTTTAACAACTAATTTTTTTGGAAATAAAAAATCTAAACAAGTTTGGATGAGTCATGCTGATCAAGTTACAAAACTTCCCAAGAATTTTAAAGTTCTTGCATCGAGCACAAATTCAAAATTTGCAATTGTTGAAAATAAAACAAAAAAATATTATGGTGTGCAATTTCATCCCGAAGTAACTCATACAGATAATGGAAAGAAATTAATAAGTAATTTTATTTTCTCAATTTGTAAAATAAAAAGAAATTGGACCTCTAAGGATCAAAAAAAACAGCTTATTAAAGATTTGAGACAACAAATTGGAAATAACAAAGTTATTTGTGCCTTATCTGGTGGTGTTGATAGTAGTGTAGTCGCACAATTACTGAACAAAGCTATTGGTAAAAAACTTTATTGTGTTTTTGTGAATACTGGTTTTTTAAGAAAAAATGAAGAAGTTCAAGTAATCCAAACATTTAAAAGACGTTTAAAAATAAATTTAATTTATGTAAATGCTGAAAAAGAATTCTTTAAAAAATTAAAAAACGTTTCTGATCCAGAGAAAAAAAGAAAAATAATTGGCAATTTATTTATAAAAATATTTGAGCAGTATTCTAAGAAAATTAAAAATGTTAAATTTTTAGCTCAAGGTACTCTTTATCCAGATTTAATCGAAAGCAAATCTGTTACTGGTAGTCAAACTTCTAAAATTAAATCTCATCATAATGTTGGGGGCCTACCAAAAAAAATGAATTTAAAATTAGTAGAACCACTAAAATTTCTATTTAAAGACGAGGTAAGAAAATTAGGATTAGAGTTAAATTTAAATAAAGAAATAATTTCTAGGCACCCTTTTCCTGGACCAGGTTTAGCTATTCGAATGCCAGGTATAATAAATAATGAAAAAATCAAAATTTTAAAAGAAGCTGATTATTATTTTATTCAAGCTTTAAAAAACCATGGTCTTTATCACAAGATTTGGCAAGCTTATGCAGCTTTACTGCCTGTAAAAACAGTTGGGGTAATGGGTGATAATCGTACTTATGAATATATTTGCTTATTAAGAGCAATTACATCTGAGGATGGAATGACTGCAGATTATTATGAATTTAAAAAGTCTTTTATGCAATCTATTTCAAATAAAATAGTGAATAGTATTAGAGGTATCAATAGAGTTGTTTACGACGTTACATCAAAACCACCAAGCACTATTGAATTAGAGTGATTTTTAACTATAAATATTGATATGAAATATTTACATACTATGATTAGAATTAGCGATGTTGATGCATCTCTAAGATTTTTTTGTGAAGGTCTTGGACTTAAAGAAACAAGAAGAAAAGATAGTGAAAAAGGAAGATACACTTTAATCTTTCTTGCTCCACCAAATGACAAAAATGCAGAGATTGAATTAACATATAATTGGGATGGCGATGATTTAGGAGAGGGATCAAGAAATTTTGGTCATCTAGCTTACAGAGTAGATAATGTTTATGAGACATGCCAAAAACTTATGGACATGGGCTACACTATTAATAGACCACCAAGAGACGGCCATATGGCTTTTGTTAGATCACCGGATAAAATTTCAATAGAATTACTTCAAGACGGATATTTAGATCCTCAAGAACCCTGGTCTTCAATGGAAAATACTGGCATTTGGTAATTTCTACCAATGTGAATGAACAAAATTAAAAAAATAATTTCTAAAAAAAACAAAACTAAAATAGTTAGTTTAACTGCATATTCAAAAAATGTTGCATCTATTTTAGATAATTATTGCGATATTATACTTGTTGGAGATTCTCTTGGATCTGTTTTGTATAATTATAAATCTACAAGAGAAGTGACTTTGAATACTATGATTGAACATTCTAAAAGTGTCAGAATGGGTATAAAAAAAAGTTTAATGATCGTTGACATGCCACATAACACTTATCGAAACCCTAAAGAAGCATTGAAAAATGCAAAACAGATAATGAAAAAAACTAAATGTGATGGAGTAAAATTAGAAGGTGGAAAAAAAATTTATGAAACAGTCAAAACTTTAATTCAAAATAAAATTCCAGTTATGGGTCATTTAGGTTTACTTCCTCAGTCAGATAAAACTTTCAAATTTAAGGGCAAAAATAAGCTAGAAAGGAATAATATTCTTAGGGACGCTCAATTATTAGAAAAAGCTGGAGTGTTTTCAATTGTTTTAGAATGTGTGGAAACTTCTTTGGCAAAGCTTGTGACTCAAAGTTTAAATATACTAACTATTGGTATTGGATCTTCTAAATATTGTGATGGTCAAATATTAGTTTTTGACGATTTAATTGGTCTTAATCCAACGAATTATAGGTTTGTTAAAAAATATGCTAATATTAGAAATGATATTTCTAAAGCTGTTTTAAATTATTCAAAAGAAGTTAGAAAAATTAAATTTCCAAATAAAAAAAATTCTTATTAATTAAAAGTATTTTTTAAATTTCTCATTAATATTTAATATTTCAAGATCAACAAGTCCACCAATTACTAGTTGAAGACCAACTATTAAGATAAATACCAAACCAACATAAGCTATCCAAATATGTCTCTGTATGTAATTAGCCATATATGTAGCTAAAGCTCCAGTTAAAACAACCGACAACATAAGTCCAAATATCATAAATCCAAAATATCCTTTTGCAGCCGCAACTACACCAATCACATTATCAAAACTAATCATGATATCTGCAAATAAAACTTTTCCAATACTACTAATGTATGAAGGTTCTTTACCTTTTTTTGTAGTGGGTTTTACTTTTTTTATGTCTAATAAATCCTTTCTTAAATCGTTTACAATCCAAATTAATAACAGACCACCTAAAATTTTAATAAAATAGAATTCAAATAAAAAAGTTGCAAATACAGCAAAAAAAATTTTAAAAACAAATGCTCCAATTACACCCCAAAGAATTATTTGCTTTCTATTTTTTGGAACAAAATTTGAAGCAATAGATCCAACAATCACTGCATTATCTGCTGTTAATATAATTGTTATAAAAATTATATTGGTTAAAATTATGAGTTCTTCAATCAAGATGGGTTAATATTATTTTAATTTGTGAATTTTTCAATAAATACTATTTTTAAGCTGGTGATTTTAACACCAGCTTATTTTATATTTAGTGTTTAAATTAATATTTAGATTTTTTAGTACCTTCAATAACTTCTTTTAACTGTGTATATTCTTTACAGTTACAGTTTTCTAATATTTTTAATCTTTCTTTTGCTAAGTTTAATCTATTTGTTACAACATATAGTTCACCTAAATATTCGTTTATACCTATATGATTAGGTTCAATTTCCAGACCTTGTAGATAATATTTTTCACCGTTCTCGTAATCACCGAGTTTTCGAGTAGTAAAACCTAAATAATTTAAAGTATCAGCTTTGTTAGGTTTTTCTGAGTTTGATTTTAAAAGTAATTTTTGAGCTTTAGCATATCTTTTTTTTGCCTTTTCAAGTTTACCTTTTGACTCATATTTTTTTGCAAATTTAATTGACTCTACCGCTTTATCATAATTTGATTTTACTTTTGAAGAAGTGGAGTCTGATCCTGCAGAAAAAGAACTTGTCGTAAACAATGTTAAAATCAAAATTACAAATATTTTTTTAATCATTTATAAATTTCTCCATTTTATTTAAAGGTTTTAATTGTAATCCATTTTCTAACAGGTTTTCTTTTATTGATTTAGCTGTTGATAACGAACTTTCGTTATCCCCATGTATGCACACAGAGTCAATTTCACAAGGTATCTGCTTTCCACTGTGACAATTAAGCGACTGATTTTTAACCATATTTAGCAAATGTTTTTTGGCTTCTTCTGGATCAGTAATAAGAGCGTGTGGTTTTTTTCTAGAAACCAAATTGCCATCATCCTCATAATTTCTATCTGCAAAAATCTCACAAGCTATACGCATGTTCATCTTTTTTGCTGCTTGTTCCATTTTTGATCCCGTAGGAACCAAATAAATTAAATCTTTACTAATCTCATTTATTGTTTTTGCTAAAGTAGTAGCTAAATCAATATCTTCACAAGCCATATTATTTAAAGCGCCATGTGGTTTAATATGAGTAACATTTTCTCCATGATCTTGAGCAATTTTTTGAAGGATTTCATATTGATCAATTATTAATTTTCTCACCTCGTTTGAAGGAAGATTCATTCTTTTTCTTCCAAAATTTTCTGGATCTTTAAAAGATGGATGCGCTCCAATACTAACACCATTTTTTTTTGAAATTTGAACCACTTGTTTCATAGAATCATCGTCACCTGCATGGTAACCACATGCTACATTAGCTGAATTTACTATTTCGAGTAAATTTGGATCATTCTTATTTGAATGATGTTTTGATTTTTCCCCTAAATCACAATTTATATTAATTTCCATAGACTATAATGTTGAGTATAACATGGCATGATAAAAAATATATCAAATCTTGGTGACGCAGCTGTATACTGTGATTTTGGTAATGAAGTAAATAAAACAATTAATTCAAAAGTAATAAAATATTTTAAAACTATTAAAAAAAATAATATTGAGGGAATTAATAATTTAACCCCTTCTTATAATAAATTAATTATTTCTTTCGATCTAAATAAAACAAGTTTTAAAGAGGTTAAAAATTATATAGAAAATATTGATCCTGAGGACTCTCAAAACATAAATTCTAAAAAATTAGAAATACCAGTTTGCTGTGATGAAAATTTCTCAATGGATATTAAAAGATTGGAAGAAATATTAAAATTAAGTAAAGAAAAAATTTTAGAGAAATTTTTTAATAAAGAGTATTTCTGTTATATGACAGGTTTCATTGCTGGTATGCCTTTTCTTGGTGACTTAGATGAAAATATGCGAGCTCAACGTTTAGAAACACCAAGAGTAAAAGTACCCAAAGGATCTGTTGCTTTAACAGAGCAATTTGCAAATATTTATACATTTGAAAGTCCAGGTGGATGGAACATTCTAGGAAATACCCCTTTGGATGTCTTTGATAGTTCAAAAGAAGATAAACCAAACCTAATTAATCCAGGAGATACAGTAATTTTCAAGGAAATTACCTTAGATCAGTACAAAAATTATAATGAGCAGTAATTATTTAGATATTATCAGACCTGGAATAAATACTACCTTTCAAGATAAAGGCAGGGATCATCTTTATCATATCGGCATTCCATTTAGTGGTGCTATGGATAATAGAAATTATCTTATAGCTAACAAACTTGTAAATAATAATTTAGAATCTGCAGTAATAGAGTTTGCATATCAAGGTCCTCATATAAAATATTCAGGAGAAAAAATAAATATTGCTATCACCGGGGATGTTTTTTTTTCAATTAAAAAAAAAGATACTGAAATTGAGGGTAATTGCTATCAAAGCTATCAAATTGAAGATGGAGATGAAATCAATATCATTTCTACAAATAAATCAGTTTATGGATATTTAGCATTAGGTGGAGAGCTTGATTTAAAATTTCAATGGAATAGCTGTTCTATAAACACGAAAGCAAATATTGGATCTAATGATGGAAAAAAATTAGATGTGGGGCAAAGAATTAATATAAAAAAAATAAATTCAAATAAGGATATTAAAAAAACTAATTACATTAATACCAAAATAGAAAACATAAGGGTAATCAAAGGTACTAATTTTGATTACTTTTCTGAAGAAGGTAAAAAAATATTTTATGAAAGGGAATTCACAGTATCGAAACTTTCAGACAGAATGGGCATGAGATTAGAGGGACCTAAAATTGATAACATTGTGAATACCAACATAAAATCAGAGGGTTTGATTAAAGGCGTAATCCAAGTTCCTGCAGACGGAAATCCAATTATAATGCTTTCAGATCATGGTACTATTGGTGGTTATCCAAAAATTGGAGTTGTGGCTAGTGTCGATTATGATCGGTTAGTACAGATGTCTCCTGGCTCAAAAACAAAATTTAAAGAGATTAATTTATCTGATGCAGAGACTTTATTTAAGTTATATGAAATGGAAACTCAAAATTTATTATCACAAATTTAATGAATTTCTTATCAAAAATACCAGGTCCTTTTTTAGTTTTTTTAGGAGCTTGTGCATTAAGTTTTGGTGGTTTAATTGTTAAGTCTTTCGATGGATCTACACTTTGGCAAATATTATTTTGGAGATCACTTTTCTTTATTGGAGTAATTACATTTTTTTTAATATTTACATACAAAGGAAAAGTTTTCAGTGCTCTTTATAAATCTGGAATTCCAGGTTTATTTGGAGGTATAATTTTATCTGTTGGATTTGCTAGCTATGTGTTTGCTATGTACGAAACAACAGTAGCCAACGCAAACTTCATAATTCAAACTCAAGCTTTGTTTTTAGCAATTTTTGGTTACGTATTTTTAAAAGAAAAAATTTCAAAAATTACATTAACTTGCATTATTACAGCAGTAGCTGGTATCATATTAATGTTAGGAAGTTCACTAACAACAGGTCAAATGACTGGAAACTTAGTTGCATTTATTATGCCGATATCATTTGCAATCTTAATTTTAATTGTAAGAAAATATCCAAAAGTCGACATGATACCTTTACAACTGGTAGCTGGAATTTTTGCAACACTAATAGGTTTGTTCATGTCACCAAGTATTTTTGTTTCAACAAATGATATTTTTTTAGGTTTTCTTGCAGGATTTTTTCAAGTTGGACTTGGCTTCATACTTATAACAATTGGAGCAAGATCAACTCCTTCAGCATTTGTTGGAATCATTATGTTAACTGAGGCTGTTCTAGGACCATTGTGGGCATGGATGTTTGCAAATGAAAATCCACCACTCTCAGTACTTTTTGGGGGAGCGGTAGTTATAACAGCAGTAGTTATACAGTTTTTGTCTCCATTACTTGTCAAAAAGGTCGCTAAATAAATTTCACATAAACATTTTAAATGTGCTATAAATTTACTTACGGGAGAGACTACTATTGTAGCGCCGAAGGAGCAACCACCCCGGAAACTCTCAGGCAAAAGGACCGTACATATTAACTCTGGAAAGAGAATTATTCTCGCCGAAGGAGCAAATCTCTCAGGCACCAAGACAGAGGGGGCAAGTAAGAGTTAATATGGAAATTAAAAGAACAACACTAAATAAACTTCATCAAAGTAACAAAGCTAAGTTTGTTGAATTTGCAGGTTATGAAATGCCTATTCAGTATAGCAAAGGTATTATTGAAGAACATAAATTCACAAGAACACATTCTGGTATATTTGACGTATCTCATATGGGTCAATTATTCATATATGGCGATGACAGTTTAACAGAAGAATTAGAAAAAATTTTTCCACTAGATTTAAAGAATCTTAAACAGAACTGCTCTAAGTATAGTTTTTTAATGAATGAAGATGCTGGAATTTATGATGATTTAATTATTACTAAAATAGAGGAGGGGTATTTAATTATCTTAAATGCTGCATGCAAAGATAAAGATTTTGAAATTTTATCTAATTTACTAGGTTCAAAATTTAAAATGAATTTAGACAACAATAGATCTTTGATAGCAATTCAGGGACCTAAGTCTGTAGAAATTTTAAACTCAATTATAAATGGGGTTGATCGACTAAATTTTATGACAGGAAATTGGTTTGATTCTGATAATCAAAAATTATTTGTCACAAGATCTGGTTACACAGGAGAAGATGGATTTGAAATTTCAATTTCAAACGATAAAGCTGAAAAATTTGTAGAAAATTTAATAGAAAAGGGAGCACAACTTATAGGACTTGGGGCAAGAGATACCTTGAGATTAGAGGCTGGATTATGTTTGTATGGTCATGAATTAAATATTAATAAAACACCAGTTGAGGCAAACCTTAGATGGGCAATTTCAAAATCTAGATTATTAAATGGAGGTTTTATTGGATCAAAAAAAATTATGAACCAATTGCAAGATGGAGCAAATCAGATAAGAGTAGGGATCAAACCTGAAGGAAGGCTGATTGCAAGAGAAAAAACAAAAATATATAATGAAACAGACAAACAAATTGGTGAGATAACTAGTGGCACGTTCGGACCAAGTGTAAACGGCCCTATAGCGATGGGTTATGTAGATAGAGAATTTTCAAAAGTCGATACTAAGATTTTGCTCGAGGTAAGAGGAAAAAAATATCCAGCAAATATCTGTGCTTTACCATTTTATAAAAAAAATTATGTGAAAGGAGTAAATTAATGAGCGAAGTAAAATTTTCTAAAGAACATGAGTGGATTACTTTAGAAGGAGATGTAGCCACAATAGGTATTACAAAACATGCAACAGAAATGCTTGGCGACATAGTTTTTGCAGAGCTTCCTGAAAAAGGATCTAATGTTGAAAAAGATGGTACTGCGGGAGTGGTAGAGTCTACAAAAGCTGCTAGTGATGTTTATACTCCAGTTAGTGGTGAAGTGGTAGACACCAATCAATCTATAGTAGATGATCCTGCCAAAATTAATGAGGACCCTGAAGGTGGTGCATGGTTTTTTAAATTGAAAATTAAAGACTCATCTGAGCTAGATACTTTAATGAATAAAGAAGAATACGATAAATTCGCAAAGGAGACATCAAGCTAATGTTACATAATTCTCAAAAAGATTTTATTAGAAGACACATAGGTCCATCAGAAAAAGACCAAGAAAAAATGCTTAAAGATCTTAACTTTAAGTCATTAGATGAGTTTATTAATAGCACCATACCAGAAAAAATTCAGTTCAAAGGTGAATTAAATATCGGGGAACCAAATTCAGAATATGAAGCTTTAAGAAAATTAAAAGCAATTTCAAAAAAAAATAAAATTTACTCAAATTTTATAGGAATGGGTTATTATGGAACCTACACACCATATGTAATTCTAAGAAATATATTAGAAAATCCTGGTTGGTATACATCATATACACCATATCAGCCTGAAGTGGCACAAGGTAGATTAGAGATGCTATTAAATTTTCAACAAATGATTGTTGATTTTACAGGAATGGATATTGCAAATGCGTCTCTACTTGATGAAGGAACTGCAGCTGCAGAAGCTATGGGTTTAAGTCATAGACTTAATAAAAGTGATAGTAATTTAGTTTTTGTTTCAGAGAATTGTCATCCACAAACAATTGATGTTATCCAAACTAGAGCAGAGCCAATGGGTCTTAAAGTCCTTGTTGGAAATGAGGATAAAGTTCTAGAACAGTTAAAAGAAGATATTGTTTGTGGTGTTTTACAATATCCAGGAACTTTAGGTGATATTAAGGACCCTAGTGAGTCCATAAGTAAAATTCATAAAAAAAATGGAAAGGCAATTTTAGTTTGTGATCTCCTTGCGCTTTCTATGCTTAAAACACCTAGAGAGCTTGGAGCTGATATTGCAGTCGGTAGCTCCCAAAGGTTTGGTATTCCAATGGGTTATGGAGGACCTCATGCAGCCTTTTTTGCCACAAAAGATGAATATAAAAGATCTATGCCAGGTAGGATTGTTGGAGTTTCAGTGGATAGGCATGGAAACAAAGCTTATAGATTGTCATTACAAACTAGAGAGCAACACATTAGAAGAGACAAAGCTACAAGTAATATATGTACCGCTCAAGCTTTACTAGCGATTGTTTCAGCAGCATATGCCATTTATCACGGTCCAGACGGAATTAAAAGTATATCTGAAAGAGTATCTCAACTAGCAAAAAATTTTGCTGATAAAATAAAACAATCTGGATATGAATTATACTCAGATTATTTTTTTGATACTGTAACTATTATTACCAAAGAAAAGACTGATCAAATATTTAAAAACGCTTTAGACCAAAAAGTTAACATAAGAAAAGTTAATTCAGAAATGCTGTCTGTTTCTTTTGACGAAAGAAAAAATGTTTACAGAGTAAATCAACTATTAAAAATTTTTAATGCAGCGGAGTCTATTAAAAAAGAGGATCCTACTGTTGCTTTACCAAATTTACCAAAAAATTTATTAAGAACTTCAAAATATTTAGAACACCCTGTTTTTAATTCATATCACTCAGAGACAGAGATGCTTAGATATCTTAAAAAATTAGAGGATAAGGATATAGCTCTTAATAGAACAATGATCGCTCTGGGTTCATGTACTATGAAATTAAATGCTACTGCAGAAATGATACCTATTTCTTGGAGAGAATTGGCAGAACCTCATCCATTTGTACCTGTCGAACAGATGGAGGGATATAGAGAGATGTTCACAGATCTTAAAAATTGGTTAAGATCTATCACTGGTTTTTCTGGTGTTTCACTTCAGCCAAATGCAGGAGCCCAAGGTGAGTACGCTGGATTAATGGTAATAAGAAAATATCATTTAGATAGAGGAGATGAAAATAGAAACATATGTTTAATACCAAGCTCAGCACATGGAACTAATCCAGCAAGTGCACAGATGGTTGGAATGAAAGTTGTAGTTGTTGATTGTGACAAAGAAGGAAATGTTGATTTTGAAGATTTAAAGAAAAAAGCAGAAATGCATTCTGAAAATCTTGGAGCATTAATGGTCACTTATCCGTCTACTCACGGAGTATTTGAAGAAAAAATTAAAGATATATGCGAAATAATTCATCAACATGGTGGTCAAGTTTATATGGATGGAGCAAACTTAAATGCACTTGTTGGTGTAGCAAAACCAGGAAATTTTGGTCCTGATGTTTGTCATATAAACTTGCATAAAACATTTTGTATTCCGCATGGTGGAGGAGGACCTGGAATGGGACCTATCGCATGTAAAAGACATTTACAAGTTTATCTGCCTAATCATCCAGTTGTAAAAGATTGTGGACCTGCAAGCGGAATAGGTGCTGTTTCAGCAGCTCCTTGGGGAAGCTCAAGTATTTTATCAATTTCTTGGATGTATATTAAGATGATGGGATCTGAGGGTGTAAAACTTGCAACACAAATTGCAATACTAAATGCAAATTACATTGCAAATAGATTAAAAGACCATTACCCAATTCTTTATAAAGGTTCAAATGGTAATGTAGCTCATGAATGTATTATTGATATTAGATCAATTAAAAGCGAAACAGGCATTTCAGAAGAAGATATAGCTAAAAGATTAATAGATTATGGATTTCATGCACCAACAATGTCATGGCCAGTTGCTGGAACAATGATGATTGAACCAACAGAAAGTGAGAGTTTATCTGAACTAGATAGATTTTGTAACACTTTGATTAGCATTAAAAAAGAAATAGATATGGTCAAGTCAGGCAAGTTTGACAAAGTTGATAACCCTATAAAAAATGCACCTCATACTGACATAGAATTAGCTTCAGATGAATGGAATCATAAATATTCAAGAGAGCAAGCTGCATATCCAGCAAAATTCTTAAAAGCAAATAAATTTTGGCCTCCAGTTGCAAGAGTTGACAATGTATACGGAGATAAAAACATTTTTTGCACTTGTCCAAGTATGGATGAGTTTAAAGAAGATGCAGCATAATAATTAATGAAAATTGCTGTTGTTGGTTCAGGTATTTCCGGACTAAGTGCTGCTTTTTATTTATCCAAAAAACATCATGTAGATCTTTTTGAAAGAGAAGATCATTTTGGCGGACATTCTCATACTATAGATTTGTTTTTTGAAGAAAAAAAAGTCTCAGTCGATATCGGTTTTATTGTTTTTAATTTTCAAACTTATCCAAATCTAATTAATTTTTTTAAAGAAAATGATATTCAAATTGAAAAAAGCAATATGTCCTTTTCAGTTTCAGTAGATAATACAAATTTTGAATATTGTGGCAAAGGATTAAGTGGAATTTTCTCTAATAAATCAAATTTATTAAATATTAAGTTTTTGAAAATGTTTTTTGATATAATAAAATTTTATAAAAAAAGTGATAGAGTCAGAATAGCCAATGAAAAAATCACCTTAGGCGAATATCTAAAAATAAATAAATTATCCAAAACTTTTATCGATTATCATATAATACCAATGGTATCTGCAATTTGGTCCATGCCTCCTTATGAAGCGAGCAAGATGCCAATTAGTTTTTTTCTTAGATTCTTCCAAAATCATGGTTTGTTTAAATTAAAAAATAGACCACAGTGGTACACAGTAACTAATAGAAGCAGAACTTATGTAAGTAAAATACTTTCACAAATAAGTGGCGAACACTATAAGAACTATAAAGTTACAAAAATAAAAAGAAAATCTAAAGGATTAGATTTATACTATGGTAATGAAAGTGAATTTTTCGATTATGACAAAGTAGTTTTAGCGACTCATGCTGATGAAGCTTTAAATTTAATTGAAAATTCAACTGATGATGAGAAAAATATTCTTTCAAATTTTAGTTACAAAGAAAATATAGCTTATATACATACAGATCAGCGGGCTATGCCAAAAAATAAAAAAGCTTGGTCTTCTTGGAATTCATCAATAGATAATAAGAATTTAGAGAAAAATTCAATTACATACTGGTTAAATTTATTACAAAATCTTAAGTTTGAAGAAAATATTTTCTTAACGTTAAATCCTTACTTTAATATTGACGAGAAAAAAATATTGAAAAAAGTGAAATTTACGCACCCTTATTATGATCAAAAAGCATTAGATGCTCAATCAGAGCTTGTTAGATTACAAAATCAAAAAGATCTACTTTTTTGTGGAAGTTATTTTGGTTACGGATTTCATGAAGATGGAATAAAATCATCTATTGAAATGCTAAAAAACCTTAATGATTAGCTCATCTATATATAATGGAAATGTAATCCATAAAAGATTTAAGCCAAAAAAACATTTCTTCAAATATAAAGTTTTTTCATTATTTTTGGATCTATCGGAGCTCAAAGAACTACATAATAACCTTAATTTTTTCTCTTTAAATAAATTTAATTTAATAAGTTTCTATGAGAAAGACCACGGTGAACGTGACGGTTCATCTCTTCTTGATTGGGTAAAAAACAACTTAAGAAGTAATAGCATCAGTACAGATAATATAAAAGTAAAACTCTTATGTTATCCAAGAATATTAGGTTATGTTTTTAATCCTCTAAGCATTTTTTTTGTGTATGACAATGACGAAAATTTAATCTCTATATTATATGAGGTTAAAAATACATTTGGTGAACAACATACTTATGTTTTTAAAATTGAAGGAGAAAATAAATTAATTCAAAATAATTGTTCAAAAAAATTCCATGTTTCACCATTTATTGAAATGGATTGTAATTATTTTTTTAGGATATTAAATCCAGGAGATAAGTTGTCTGTTATAATAGATCAATACGACCAGGAAGGAAAAATTCTATTTGCATCTCAAGATGGTGTAAGATCCAATTTAACTAATAAAAATTTAATGAATTCCTATCTAAAACACCCTTTGATGACATTTAAAATAATTTCTGCGATACATTTTGAAGCGTTTAAATTATGGATTAAAGGAATTAAATTTGTGAAAAAAAAATTAAAAATTAAAAATAATATTACTGTAGAAAATTAATGATATTAAATAATATAGCAGATAAGCTAGTTTATAAATTTCTAAGCAAGATCAATTATGGTTATCTCGAACTCACAACATTTGATGGAGAAGCTTTAAAGTTCGGAAATCCAAATGATAAATTACAAGCAAATATATTAATTAAAAAACCAAATTTTAATTATAATTTAATTAGAGGGGGAAGTATTGGATTCGCTGAAAGTTATATGAGAGGTGAGTTTGAAACTAATAACTTGTCAAATTTAATTGAGTTAACAGCAAGGAATATAGAAATTATACATAAATTTTCAGGTCTTCTTGATTTTTCAATAATTAACTATGTTAAAAATAAGATAATTAAAAATACAAAAAGTAGAAGTAAAGAAAATATTGCTAAACATTATGATCTAGGTAATGATTTTTTTTCTCTTTGGTTAGATGAGACCCTTACTTACTCTAGTGCTATTTTTAATGATGATACAAAAAGCTTATCTGAAGCACAAAATAATAAATATCAAAAATTAATTGATTTAATAAAACCGAATAATGGAGATAAAGTTTTAGAAATAGGATGTGGTTGGGGTGGTTTTGCTGAATACTTAGGTAAAAAATATGACGTTAAACTTGATTGTATCACAATATCTAAAAAACAATTTGATTTTGCAAAAGAAAGAATTTTTAAATGTGGTTTAAATGAAAAAGTTAATATTGAAATCAAAGATTATAGAGATTTGAATGATAAGTATAACTCAATTGCTTCAATAGAAATGATAGAAGCTGTTGGCCAAAATTATTTAGAGGGTTATTTTAAAACCATTAAAACTAACTTATCTGATGGTGGAAAAGCAGCTATTCAAGCAATCACTATTGATGATAAGTTATTTGATAGATACAAAAACAAACAAGATTTTATCCAAAAATATATTTTCCCTGGAGGTTTCTTACCAAATAAAAATAGTATTAACAGATATGTCTCTGATAATGGATTAGCTATAAATTCATATATCTCTTATGCTGACCATTATGCAAATACATTATCTATATGGAGAAATGAGTTTTTAAAAAAATGGGATTTAATTAAAAATCAGGGTTTTGATTTAACATTTAAAAGAATGTGGGAGTTCTATCTCTCTTATTGTGAGGCAGGATTCAAATCAAAAAATATAGATCTAATTCAGTTTTCAATGCAAAATAAATAAAATAATGGAGATATTTATGCGACATATAAAAATTATTAAGCCAATTTCGTTGATAATTTTATTATTCTTAATTACAAGTTGCTCGAATAATAGCGCTATGAAACCAGAAGATTTTAAAAATAAAGAACCGAGATTAATTATTGAAGAGTATTTGTCTGGAAATGTTAAGGCTTGGGGTGTTTTACAAAATAGGTCAGGAAAAGTTACGAGACAATTTTCTGCAGATTTAAATGGAACTTGGGACGGAAAGCAGTTAGTTCTTAAAGAAAAATTTAATTGGGATGATGGTGAAGTTCAAGACCGAGAATGGACAATAAACAAAATTGACGAGCATAATTATGAAGGAACAGCAGGTGATGTTGTAGGTAAAGCAAAAGGTTATTCTTATGGATCAGCCTTTAAATTTGAGTATGTTTTATTAGTCCCAGTCAAAGGTAAAGAGATAAAAATTACTTTTGATGACTGGATTTTTAAGCAAGACGATAGGGTTGCAATAAATAGAGCAACTATGACTAAGTTTGGTTTTAAAGTAGCTGAGCTTACAGTTGTGTTTGTAAAGGATTAACGATTTACGTACTTAGAAATTAAGTAATTATAGATTTTGTTTGGCAGTATTTGAATTATTTTATAGATTAATTTTATTTGATTAGGAAAAATTATTTCAAAATTATTTTTCTTAGTTAATCCATTAAAAATTTCATCTGCTGCATATTCTGTAGACTTTAAAAAAGGCATTTTAAACTCATTTTTATCTGTCAGAGCTGTTTTAATAAATCCAGGAGTTATTAGTGTAACCTTGATATTAAATTTTTTGAAATCAAAATAAATTCCTTGAGTGAAATTATTAAGTGCAGCTTTAGAGGGGGTATATCCCGATGATTTTGGAAGACCTCTATAACCAACTGGCGATGAAACAATTGCAACATGACCGTTTTGTTTGGTTTTATAATATTTTTCAACCGCACTCACACAATTAATTACTCCAATAAAGTTTACCTCCATAACATGTCTGATATTTTCTACTATTAATTCTTTCTCAGATTTTCTTTCATAAGTTCCTGAGCTAAACAAACATAGGTCAATATTTTCATGATCATTGATTATTTTACTAAATACTTCTTTAGTTTGAGCCATATTCGTAACATCTAAAGGATATGAAAAAATATTTTCATTTTTTGAAAGTTCATTTAATAATTCAGCTCTTCTAGCTGAAATAAGAACCTTCCATCCTTCATCAGCAAATTTAATTG
This sequence comes from uncultured Pelagibacteraceae bacterium, assembly GCA_902571955.1. Lineage (GTDB taxonomy): Bacteria > Pseudomonadota > Alphaproteobacteria > Pelagibacterales > Pelagibacteraceae > Pelagibacter. The sequence continues at coordinate 143,741 of CACGDZ010000001.1, forward strand.
CAGATGCTTTCCCAATGCCACTACTAGCTCCTGTAATCCAAATAGTTTTTTTACTCATTTTTTGTTATGTATATATTTAATATGCTTAAAAACAAATTTTTAACATTTCTATTATTTCTTGCTATTACATTCTCTGCCTCATTGATTGGAGGGTTAGCTACTATTAAATTTAAAGAACCTTGGTACTCACTACTAAATAAACCAACATTTAATCCACCAGATTGGATATTTGGTCCTGTCTGGACATCTCTTTATTTAATGATGACTTTCTCTATATGGCTTTATTGGCATACTAAAAATAGAGATATGAATACTGTTTATATTTACCTTATTCATTTAATTTTCAATACAACTTGGAGTGTAGTTTTTTTTGTTTTTCATAATATGGCCTTGGCTTTATTAGTATTAATCATTCTAATAGCACTGATAATTAACCTAATTTTAAGGTTTAAACGCGTCAAGATGTTGAGCGTCTACTTAATGATTCCATATTTACTTTGGTGTAGCTTTGCACTAATTCTGAATACAAGCTTGATTATATTAAATTAGATATGGACGATGTTGTAGTAATTGGCGGTGGAATAATTGGGGCAGCAACAGCCTATTTTTTATCTAAAGAGGGAAGAAAAGTAAAAGTTATTGAAAGGGATCCTACTTATAAAACAGCTTCATTTCCATTATCCCTAGGTGGATTTCGTAGACAATTTTTCCAAAAAGAAAATATTCTGTTAGGAAAATTTGCAAGAGAATTTATTTTTCAAATACCAGAATTATTAAAAACAGAAAAAAATCCTAACCCTACAGCTAGTATGGTAACAAATGGATATCTTTTAATGTTTGGACCCGAACATGCTGAAGAGCAATATAGAGCATTAGAAAATCATAAAGATTGTGACGCAGGAACAAAAAATATTAAAGGCTCAGAATTATCTAAAGTTTTTCCTTATGTTAATAGTGAGGGAATTGAAACAGCAACTTATACAGATAACCAAAGTGAAGGATGGATTGATCCATTTATGTTTCATAGTGCCCTAAAGAGCAAAGCTATAGAGCTTGGAGCTGAATTTATTAAAGGTGAAGTAAAAAGCATTTCTGAAATTAATGCTAAAACAATTGTTTCTGCTGCAGGGTGTTGGACAAAAGAATTATTAGAGGATATACCAGTTGTTCCACAAAAGCATACAGTTTTCAGAGTTAAATGCCCAACATATATAAAAGAGATGCCTCTAAGCGGAGACTTAACCACAGGTGTTTACTGGAGACCAGAAGGAGGAGAATATTTAGCAGGATCACCTATATCTGTATTTGATGCTGAAGATTTAGAACCAGCTTGGAATGATTTTGAGGAGTTAGTTTGGCCAGCTCTAGCTAAGAGAATACCTGCCTTTGAAGAATTAAAGTTAACTGGTGGATGGGCAGGTTATTATGATTGTAATAGATTAGATAATAATGCAGTCGTTGGTAAACATCCAAAATATGAGAATGTCTACATGGCTTCTGGATTTACCGGTCGAGGATTAATGCAGGCACCAGGTATTGGTAGAGCCTTAACTGAGCTTATTACAACAGGAGCATACCAAACAATTGATATAAGTGATTTTGCAGTTGAAAGAGTTTTAGGCAAATCAGCTAGGCCAGAGCCCTACGTCCTATAATTTAAGTTCCACAAAAAGTTTGATATTTTTCATTGCTCAATGGAGCAGGTGCTTGATATTCTTCAATATTATTCTGATTATCATAAGGTTTTTTTAAAATAGCTATCAACTTTTTCATTTTATCTAAACTTCCTTTGTCTGCTTCGGCTAAAGCTTCCTCCACTTTATGATTTCTAGGAATTACAATTGGATTATTTGATTTCATAAGTTTGTTTTGTTTTTCCTTAGTTGAATTATTTAACTTAGATCTTTTTTTCCATTCATTTTTCCAATTGATAAAATCATTATTTTTGTAAATTTCATCAGCATTAATATCCATTAGATTACAAAAAGTATTTGTGTAATCTGCTTTATTTTTTTCCATCCAATTCAACAAATCATTAATTAATTTTTTATCATTTTTATCCTCACCAAATAGACCAAGTTTATCTCTCATCATATTTACCCATTTATTTTCATAAATATTTTGGAAATTATCTATTAAATCTGTGGCTAATTTAATCGCTTTATCTTCATCTTTACTAATTAGAGGAATTAAACATTCAGCAAATCTTGCTAAATTCCACTTAGTAATTGGTGGTTGATTAGAAAAGGCATATCTTCCAAATTTATCGATTGAGCTAAATACAGTTTTTGGATCATAATAATCCATAAATGCACAAGGACCATAATCAATAGTTTCACCAGAAATTGTCATATTATCGGTATTCATAACTCCATGTATAAATCCAACTCGCATCCAGTTAACTACAAGCTTACATTGTTTTTCCATGACATGATTTAATAGGTCTAACGCTTTTGAATTAGATGTTTTAATTTCTGGATAATGTCTGTTTATTGTGTAGTCGACCAAAGTATTTAAATTATCAATATTTTGGGTTGCAGCAATATATTGAAAAGTTCCAACTCGAAGATGACTTGATGCAACTCTTGTTAATATAGCACCTTGTAAAAGATTTTCTCTTACAACTTTTTCTCCTGTTTTAACTACAGCAAGGCTTCTGGTAGTTGGAATATTTAATGAATGTATCGCTTCACTGATAATATATTCTCTAAGCATAGGTCCTAGAGCTGCTCTTCCATCACCACCTCTAGAAAAAGAAGTTCTTCCTGAACCTTTAAACTGAATATCAAAACGATTTTCATTGTTAACTAGATGTTCACCTAACAAAACTGCTCTGCCATCTCCTAACATAGTAAAGTGTCCAAATTGATGACCTGCATATGCTTGAGCTATAGTATTAGTTTCTTCCGGTATGGAGTTACCAGAAAATATCTCTGCTAACTTTTTTTTGTCTATTTTTGAAAAATCTAAATTTAAATTAGAAGCCAACTCTTGATTTAATATTACTAATTCTGGATCATGAACAGGGGTTGGTTTAATATTTTCTTTAAAAGTATTAGATAATTTTGAGTAACTATTATCAAAATGCCAACCGATGGTCATTTTAATTAACTAACTTCAGCTTGATTTTCTTTTGGTTTAACTTCTGTTTTAAATTGATTAGAGATTTTTTGTACTTCAACAGAAGATACTTTGTATTCAGCACACATTGTTTCTTCATCTTTACCATGACCTGTAACCATATTAACCATATGTTCTGGGAAATGGAACGTAGTAAATACAATTCCCTCTTTAACTTTATCTGTAACCTCAACTTTAAGTGCAACCTCACCTCTACCTGAATAGAGTCTTCCAATATCTCCAGTATTTAGATCTCTATAAGCTGCATCTTTAGGATGAATTAATAAAACATCTTCATCAACAATATTTATATTTTTTGTTCTTCTAGTCATTGTTGCAGCGTTGTAATGTTGTAAAACCCTACTTGTTGTTAAAATCAAAGGATAGTCTTTTTGATTAGCTTCAATTTCTGATGATTCTTTCCAATCAAAGTTTTTAAGTCTACCTTTTCCTAATTTAAAAGTATCTGTATGTAAAATTTTTGTATCAGTTCCATCTTCTTGAACTGGCCATTGTAATCCAAATTTTCCTAATCTTTCTCTAGTTACTCCCTTAAAGAAAGGAACTATATCAGCAATTTCTTCTAGAACTTGATCTGCATCATAAGTTGGCTGATCAAATCCTAACTTCTGCATCATCTCAGTTACAATTAATCCATCAGGTTTAGTGCCTGGTAGAGGTGGTACAGCTCTGTTTACTCTTTGAATTCTTCTCTCAGTATTTGTAAAAGTTCCATCTTTTTCTAAGAAAGTAGTACCCGGAAGAACAACAGTTGCTAATTTTGCTGTTTCACTCATAAATATTTCTTGAACCACTAAAAGTTCTAAAGAATTCATAGCTTCAATAACATGTGCGCTGTTAGGATCTGTTTGAACAATATCTTCCCCTATAATCCATAAACCTTTTAATTCCTTGTTTATTGCAGCTTCAAACATTTGAGGAATTTTTAATCCTGGTTTAGTCGGATGTGTTACTCCATATTTTTCAGTGTAAAATTCTTGATGCTTTTCATCAGCCACAGGAAAATATCCAGCACCTTGGTGTGGTTGACATCCCATATCTGCTGCACCTTGAACATTGTTTTGACCTCTTAAAGGATTAACCCCGACGCCTTTTCGTCCAATGTTTCCAGTAATCATTGCTAAATCTGCAATTAACATTACAGTTTTAGATCCTTGTTCGTGCTCAGTAACTCCTAAGCCATGGAATTCCATTGAATTTCTTGCAGTAGCATATGCAATTGCAGCTTCTTTTACTAATTGTTTATCTACACCAGCTACTTTTGATAAATGATCAACATCTTGTCTGTCAATTTCTTTTAAGAAATTATCAAAACCTTCAGTTCTATCTCTAACAAAATCTGCATTATAAAGTTTTGATTTTATAATAAAGTGTAACATCATATTTAGAACCGCAACATTGGTTCCTGGTCTAAGTTTAATATGATAATCAGCAAGTTTTGCTAGTTCAGTTGTGACTGGATCAAGCACAATTAATTTTTTACCTTTCATGACTTGCTGTTTAATTTTTGCACCTGTTACAGGATGAGCGTTTGTTGGATTAGCTCCAATTACCAAAAACAAATCTGCATGATAAATATCTTCCGTAGAGTTAGTTGCTGCTCCAGTCCCAAAAGTTTGTTGCATTCCCCAAGCCGTTGGTGAATGACAAATTCTTGCACAGCAGTCTACACTGTTTGTTCCAACTGCAGCTCTAATCATTTTTTGGAAAACATAATTTTCTTCATTCGTACATCTTGCAGAAGAAATTCCAGCAAAAGCATCTGGACCATTTTCTTTTGTAATTCTGTTCATTTCCTTTTTGATAAAACCATAAGCTTCATCCCAAGAAGCTTCTTCGAACTTTCCATTTCTTTTAATTAGAGGTGTTTTTAATCTGTCTGGATGATCATAAAAACTAAATGCATATCTTCCTTTAATACAAGTATGTCCAGCATTAACTTCTGTTTGTTTAGGTGTGTCAATAGCTACAACTTTATCATCTTTAATTGAAGCCTCTAAATTACAACCAACACCGCAGTATGAACAAGTTGTTCTAACTTTTTTATCTACAGCAGCAGATTTTGATTGAAAAACATCTGAGATAGCATCTGTTGGACAAGTATGAGCACATGCACCACAAGAAACACATGAACTATCTCCAAACATCATATCGTTATCAGTTGTTATTCTAGATTCAAAACCTCTTCCACTCATTGTTAAAACAAATGAACCTTGAATTTCATCACAAGCTCTGACGCATCTTCCACAATTGATACAATTGTCTAAATTCATTCTCATGTAATCATGAGATGTATCTCTAGGAATTCCTTTATGTTGTTTTGGAGTGTTGTATCTGTGATCAGATATTCCTAAATCGTTTGCTACTGTTTGTAATTCACAGTTGTTATTTACCTCACAAGTATCACATTCCATTGGATGATCTGTTAATACTAATTCAACAATATTTTTTCTAAGATCTTTCAAAGATTCATTTGACGTAAATATGTGTTGATTTTCAGCAACTGGAGTGTGGCAAGAAGCAACTACTCTTGTAGGACCATCTTTTTCTAAAGCAACTTCGACCGAACATACTCTACAAGCTCCATAAGGTGCTAAATTTGGATCATCACATAAAGTAGGAACTTTTTTTTCACCTACATAGCTTTTTACAAATTTTAAAATAGATGAGTGATTTGGACCGATTTCATACGGTTTTCCGTCAATATAAGCAATCTTTCTTTTCTCTGAACTCATTAATTATCTTTAACCATATCATTTTTCATTTCATCCCCAAAGTATTTTAGGATGTTTTGAATAGGAGTGGGAATAGCTCCGCATAAAGCGCATAAACAACCTTTTTTCATTGTAACAAGCAATTCTTCAAGCAATTTCAAAGGTATTTTGGCAGTTTTCTTTTTAGCTTGATCAAACATCTCTTTACCTCTGTAAGATCCAAGTCTTCCAGGGAAACATTTTCCACATGATTCTTCCGCAGAAAATTCAAATAGATGATGAATGTATTCAGCCATAGAAAAATCTTTAGGAATACTCACCACACTAGCATGACCTAACATAAAACCTTTTGCAGTAAACTCCTGAAAATCTAAATTAAGATTTTCTATTTCACTTAAAGGAACAACCCCACCTAACGGACCTCCTATTTGAAAAGCTTTTAATGGTTCTTTGTATCCACCACCAATTTCATTAAATATTTTTTTCATTGGCGTACCCATATCAATTTCATAAACACCTGGGTTGTTAAAGAAACTATCCAAACAAACCAATTTAGTACCTGCAGATTTTTTATTTCCTATAGATGAAAATTTTTCAGCACCATTTATTAAAATTCCGGTAGCAGCTGCTAAAGTTTCAACATTGTTAACAACAGTTGGTTTTTTATATAATCCTTCTGTAACAGGAAAAGGAGGTCTAACATCAACTTCTGCTCTTCTTCCTTCAATAGATGCAATCAAAGCTGTTTCTTCTCCACAAATATAAGCACCTTGACCAATACAAATTCCAAGATCGAAAGAAAAATTGGTTCCTAAAATATTTTCACCCAAAAGACCTAATTTTTTAAGTTCATTTATACTTCCATTTAATGCTTCAATTGATTTTGGATATTCTCCTCTTATATATAAAACACCCTCATCACTCCCAATTACATAACCACATATTACCATTCCAAAAATAACTTTTAAAGGTTGGTCTTCTAATAAATATCTATCTGAGAAAGCACCAGAGTCACCTTCGTCTGCATTACAGATAACATACTTTTTTTCTCCTTTAGCTTTACTACAAAAATCCCATTTCATTCCTGTTGGAAATCCTGCACCGCCTCTACCAGTTAAATTAGAATCTAAAAGTGATTTAACAATTTCTTTTTTATCAGTTGTTAAAAATTTACTTAATTGATCTTTAAATTGGTCAGTTGATGAAAGTTTATCATCCATTAAAAAACTTGTTGTTGCAAAACTTTTTGAGAAAAATTTCTCTTGCTTAATTTCCTCACCTTTAATTATTTGATCAATTTTTTCTATATCCTTACCAGCATAATTCTCTCCATCATAATGGAATGCATGGTTTTCATAACAGTGTCCTAAGCAAAACATTTCTCCAACTTTGTCATCACCTAGTTTTTCCTTAAGTTTATCTTTTAATTTGTCTTGAGTACCTGCACACATGCATGCACTACCGTTACAAACGAACGCTTTTTTTTCTCTATGAGAAGGTCTTAAAAATTCATAAAAGGATTCTGCACCATGGAGAGTTGAAACACCTAGGTTGTGTTTTTTGGCAATTTCTTTAATATCTTTTGGACTATCGCTTAAGGTATTTTCTGAGATTTGCTTAAATAGGTTATCTTTTAAGCCTATTCTGCCTGATAAATTACTTATATTTTTTGACACAAATACCCTTTTATTAATTTAGTTCACAATAACTTTTTTGTTATTTGTGTAAATATTAAAACTGTCCCTCTTTACGAAACCAACAAGGGTAATGTCAAATTTATTCGCTAAATCGATAGCAAGACTAGTTGGCGCACCAACGCCTATCATTATACCTATATCTGTCATCAAAACCTTTTGAACCAATTCAAAATTTAGTCTGCCTGAGCATGTTATAAATTGGTTTTTAGGATCAATTTGGTTGCTCTTTAATGCACAGCCAATAAGTTTATCTAGAGCATTATGTCTTCCTACATCCTCTCTGACAGCAACCAATTCTCCATTACTATTAAAAAGACCACTAGCATGAATTCCACCTGTTTTACTAAATTCTGATTGGCCTTCTCTCAATGTGTCTGGCGATTTAACAATTACCTCTTTTTTGATTTTGGGTTCTAATGGATTTGTTTTATTTTTTTTAATTATTTCTAGAGCATCAAGTGAAGATTTTCCACATACACCACAGGATGAATTAGTTAAAAAATCTCTTTTTATTTTTGAAATATTCACATTTTCAGAATTATTCAAAGTTGCTAATATTTTATTTTGAATATTGTATTGACCAACTTTATCTCCATAACTTTCTATTGAATCAATATCATCAATATTTTTTATAATTTGTTCATTATATAAAAATCCTCTTACAAGATCCTCATCATCACCTGGAGTTCTCATTGTTATAGATAAACTTTGATTTATCCAATTATTAGACTCATTATATTTTAATGAAATCTCTAATGGTTCTTCAATTGAAATTAAATCATCTATATTCTCAAACTTATTAGATGAATATTTTAAAACTTTGTATCTAGAATTCATTAAATTATTTTAATGGATAGTTTTTTTTTAATAAATATTTGTTAATTATAATTGCTAATAACAATATAATTATACAACCAAAAATTATTGGATTAATTAAATAATCATAAGAGGCACTTCCTATAATAACTAAAATTGGATTTCCACCAGCAGGTGGGTGAACAATATTAAATAAAATCATCAAAAAAACTCCTGCTCCAACAGCGATTGCAATACTGATATAAATAGGGAGTGGAATATAGTTTACAAAAATTACTCCTACTAAAGCAGTTACCAAATGTCCAAAAAAAACATTCTTTGGTTGTGCAAATGGGCTTTCAGGAAAACCAAATAGTAAAACCATTGAAGAACCGAAAGAGCCTGCAATAAAATATCCGAGTGTACTTTTATAAGTAAGGACTGTTAGCACACCAATTGTAAATGCAGAAAAAAAACCTGCAATTAATGCTTTTTGCAATAAGGGTTTTGTAATTTTGATCATTTAAATTTTTAACGCTTTAGCAATAGTTCTTAAAGGTAAAAGCAAACATTCTTTCCTTGAAAGATTTTTTTTATCTAAAATTTCTTTAAAATCTTTCCAATGTTTTTCCATACTTACTTTTGCGTCCTCAAAAAGTTGCTCACCAACTTTTATAAATTTTTTAATATCATCAACTTTTTTTTCCTTAATTTTTCTGGACAGTAGACTGACTGATGCCTGACAATAAACACATGATTTACACTGATAACCCATATCTTTTACAACATCTTCTTTGACAATTAAGCTTATTTCCATCTCATCACCACATAATGGATTTTTGTGTTTTGATTTATGAGTATAGTTTTCAACAACTTTATTGTTTTCAGTATGGGCTGCTATTTCTAAAATTCTTAAATCCATTTAATTTCTTTAATTCAACTTTGAATGTTTTATATTTTATAGATGGATCATAACAATATTTTAGGCACTGTGCTAGCAGGCGGTAAGTCACAAAGATTTGGAGAAGATAAATCCCAAGTAAAGTTAGCTGGTAAATCGTTAATTGATCACATGTTGACTGAAATTATTGATGAATTCAAGGAACTCTTAATAGTATCGAATAATAAAATTAGTTTTCATAACTCAGAAAAAATTTCAATAATTGAAGATTTTGAAAAAGGTCTTGGTCCGTTAGGTGGAGTTTTATCAGCTATGAAATGGATAAAAGAAAACCAAAAAGACTACAAATGGATAGCAACTTTCCCTGTTGATACACCTTTTTTTAAGAGAGAAATACTTAAAGATTTTATTCAAAATATAAATTTTAATGAAAGTGATTTATTTTTCATTAATTCAAACAACACAAGACATAATATATTTGGCTTATGGTCAATTAATTTACTAGATAAGTTAGAGAAGGATTTAAATAATGGAGAAAGAAAAGTGGAGTTGTGGGCTAATAATACTGGGGTAAAAATAATTAATATGGAGTTTTCAAATAATGATCCTTTCTTTAATATAAATACAAAAGAAGATTTAAAAAAAGCTGAAGAAATACTCAAAAATGATTAGTTACGAAAAATCTAAGACAATTTTAAAAAAAGCAAAAATTAAAATTAAAGAGGAAACTATAAAGAGTATAAATTCTCTAAATAGAGTAGTTTCTACCAATATTTATTCCAACATAGATTATCCTGCAGGGAATAATGCTGCATTTGATGGTTACGCAATTAATTCAAAAGATACTAATGGATTAAAAAAAAAAATTCCCAAAAAAATTTAAAATTATTGGCTCAATTGCAGCAGGAACGAAACCATTTAAAAAAAAGATAAAAAAATTTGATACTGTAGAAATAATGACTGGAGGAATTATTCCAAAGGGTTTTGACACAATTATTCCTGTAGAACAAATAATTTTTGCGCCTAACAAAAAATATATTTTAATTGACCAAAAAATAAAAAAATTCGATCACGTTAGGTTTGCAGGTTCGGATTATAGAAAAGGGGAGGTTGTAACAAAAAAAAATACAATTATTCAACCAAACCATATTTTAGCTTTTAAAAGTTTAGGCATTAAACAAATTAAAGTAAAAAAAAGAATAAACATTTTATTTTTTTCAACAGGAAACGAAATATCAGACAAAGATAATATTCCAAATTGGATGGTAAGAAATTCCAACACACACTATATAAAAAACTTAAATCAAAATTTTTTATTTAATTTTAAAAGTGGGAGTATATTGAGAGATAATCATCAAAATATTTTTAAACAAAAAATAAATAAATTAATCAAATCTAAAGATGATATTATTATTACTTCAGGCGCAGTATCTGCTGGTAAGTTTGATTTTATACCTGATGTTGTTAAAAAATTTAAGTTATCAAGCTACTTTAAAAGCGCTGCAATAAGGCCTGGTAAACCAATAATGTTTGCGAAAATTAAAGGAAAAGAAAAGGCAATATTTGGACTCCCTGGAAATCCAATCTCTTCAGCCGCATGTTTTAGATTTTTTGTAATTCCATATATTTTAAATGCTTTAGGTTTATCAGAAGAAAAATCTATTAAAGCTATTTTGAAGAACGGTTTTGATAAAAAAAAGAATTTCACAAGATTTGTAAAGAGCCAACTAAGCACAACTAAAAATGGAAAAATAAATGTTGAAATTTTAAAAGGTCAAGAGTCTTTTAGAATTAAATCGTTTGTAAAATCAAATATTTGGGTTTTGTTACCAGCAGGTAAATCAAAATTTAAAAAAGGAGATATCGTTGATTGTTTTTTCCCCAATCTTTCAAATCAAAACTTAGTTTAGAAACGTATTTTTGTTGTGGAAAATTCTATTTACAATTAGATTTCTGAATATGTTAGAGTTGAGAAATCCAAGAATAGCCATTCCCGTTGTACTTTTTGCCGGTTTATTATGGTCGTTTGGTCCATTAGTAGTTCGATACATGGATAATCCTCAATTGGTACCTTGGCAGTACATTTTTGGCAGAGGTTTAACGATTTTTATTCTATTAAATCTTTATTTATTTTTTGAGGAAGGAAAAAATTTTTACAAAAACTATTATAAAATAGGTTTATCTGGAGTCATCGGTGGATCTGGATTGGGAATCGCTATGATTTCATTTATTTATTCAATTACAAATACTAGTGCTGCAGTTACTTTGCTTTGTTTAGCAGCAATGCCTTTTTTTACAGCATTATTGGCATTTTTATTTTTAAGAGAAAAAATTTCTCTTAATGTGTGGATATCAATAATAATTGCAACAGCTGGTATCATTATTATGGCACTCGGAAATACTGGTGAAAAATCATTAATTGGTTTCGTGTTTGGTTTAACTGCCTCAATTGGTTTCTCAGTTTTTTCTGTAACTTTAAGATGGAGAAAAGAAACACCAAAATTCACAACAGTAGCTTTTGCAGGTTTCTTTTGTTTTGTGTTTGCAACAATTATGATTTTATCAAACAACTTAGTTTTCTTTTCATCTAGCTATAATGGAGCTTTATTTTCTTTGCACGGGACACTAGTTTGTTTTGGTTTAATTTTATATTCAATTGGATCTAAAGCGATACCAGCAGCAGAATTGACTTTATTATCTTTAACTGAAGTTGTAGGTGGAATTTTTTGGGTTTGGTTGCCATTATTTGGTATTAATGAAGTACCATCCACAAATACTATAATTGGCGGTTTTTTTCTTTTTGTATCTATATTTTATTACAGTTTAATAATGAGATGGAATAAAAGATATATAGCATTAAATTAATATGGAACGACCAGATTTTTTTGAGCTTAAAAACGGTGAAAAAGTAAAATTACCTTTTACAGATAAAGAATATAACAATCGAGTAAGTAAACTTAGATCAGTGATGGACCAAAATGGTCTTGATATGGTTATCTTAACATCTATGCATAACGTTGCATATTACACCGGATTTATTTATTGCTCTTTTGGTAGACCTTACGGATGTGTGGTCACTCAAAATAAAATTTCAACAATTTCAGCCAACATTGATGCAAGTCAACCATGGCGTAGATCTCATTGTGATAACGTTATTTATACTGATTGGAAAAGAGATAATTTCTTAAGAGCTATTGTCTCAATTATTGGAAGGGATGATCCTCCAAAAAATATTGGAATAGAAAATGATCATGTCACGTTAGATATGCGAGAAAAAATAGGGTCTATTTTTACTTTCTCTGTTTTTAGTGATGTTTCAAAAGATCTAATGAAACTTAGAATGATTAAATCGAATGAAGAAATTGAGATCATCAAAAATGGCGCAAGAATTGCAGACATTGGAGGTGAAGAAATAGTTAAAAATATTAGGGAAGATAATACAGAGATCGAAGTAGCAATTGCAGCAAGAGATAGAATGGAAAGAGAGATTGTTAAAAGTTATCCAGGGGCTGAGTACATGGACACTTGGGTATGGTTTCAATCTGGTATCAATACAGATGGAGCTCACAATCCAAAGACTAATAGAAGATTAGTTAAAGGAGATATTTTATCTTTAAATACTTTTCCAATGATCTCAGGATACTACACTGCGCTAGAGCGAACTTTATTTTTAGATCATGCTAATGATGCCTCACTTAAAGCATGGGAAGCAAACGTAAAAGTGCATAAGCGAGGATTAGAATTGATTAAACCAGGTGTTAAATGTTCAGATATTTGTCATGAGTTAAATGAATTGTTTGCTGAACTTGGTTACCTTCAGTATAGAACTTTTGGTTACGGACATTCATTTGGTATGCTTTCTCACTTTTATGGTAGAGAAGCAGGTTTAGAATTAAGAGAAGACATTGATACTATTCTTGTGGAAAACATGGTAGTTTCTATGGAACCAATGATAATGATACCAGAGAGTAATCCTGGTGCAGGTGGATATAGAGAACACGATATTTTGGTGATTGGTAAAGATGGAGTAGAAAATATTACAAAATTTCCTTTCGGCCCTGAGCATAATATTATAAAAAACTAATCCTTATGAATGAGAATAAAACTATTGTTAATAGTTGGAATGAGTGGGATCCGTTAAAACATGTTATTGTTGGAAGAGCGGATGGTACTTGTATACCAGCCCCAGAGCCTGCTTTGGATGCAAAAGTTCCAGAAGATAGTGATATGCGAGGTCAGTTTGGACCAAGAACAAAAGATGCTGTCGATAAAGCAAATGAATTATTAGATAACTTTTCAAACATGCTTGAAAAAAAAGGCATTAAAGTTGATAGACCAATACCAATAGATTTTAATCAAAAAACATCCACTCCAGATTGGGAGGCTGAAACAATGTTTGGGTGCATGCCTCCAAGAGATGTTTTGTTAACAGTGGGCAATGAAATTTTAGAAGCTACAATGAGTTACCGATGTCGTTGGTTTGAATATTTATGTTACCGACCACTTTTAAAAGATTATTATAATCAAGATCCTAATATGAGACACGAGTCTGCTCCAAAACCAAGACTAACTGATGCAGATTACAGAAAAGACTATTTATCAGATAAAATTGGTGTTCAAAAAAGATTAGAGTGGACAGAAAAAAAATATTTCGTAACTACTGAAGAAGAGCCATTGTTTGATGCTGCAGATGTATTAAGATTTGGTAAAGATTTAGTTGTTCAGCATGGATTTACAACAAATTTAAAAGGAATAGATTGGCTTAAAAGACATTATAAAGATCACAGAGTTCATGCAGTTAACTTCCCAGGTGATCCTTATCCAATTCATATTGATGCAACTTTTACACCAATAAAGGAGGGTTTAATTATTAACAACCCACAAAGAAGACTTCCTAAAGAACAAAGAAAATTATTTGAGGATAATGGTTGGGAAATAGTGGACAGCGCACAACCAGCGCATAACGAACCACCACCATTATGTTATTCATCAACATGGCTATCAATGAATGTTTTAGTATTAGATCCTAAGACTGTATGTGTGGAAAAAAGTGAAACTTATCAAGCTGAACAATTGGATAAATTAGGAATGGAAGTTATACCAGTTGAACTTAGAGATGCATATGCTTTTGGAGGAGGCCTTCATTGTTGTACAGCTGATGTTTACCGAGAAGGTGAGCTCAAAGATTATTTTCCAAAACAATAATTTATTTGAAAATAAGATTAACTTGGATTTTGTTTTAAAAATTCAATGTATTTAATTACATCATCATATTTTTCATCAGGAATATCTTTATAGCTAGCATTGAATTTGCTTTTCACACAAATAGCAACATGAGCATATGGGTTTCTTCCTTTAGGGTGATTTGGGTGATCAGGTAATTGACCTACCAAATAATCGCCAGCTTCTTGAATAATTTTCCACAGTTTACTTGCGTTTTCATTGTTCATGTTAATAAATTTTATCTAAAAAATAAACTTTTTCTAATATCTATAATTTCTCTGATCTTTTTTTCTTTAATAGCATTCCAAGAAATAAATAAAGTACACAATTGATACAAGGCAAATATCTCATTTTTTTCATTTTGGGATAAATCACTGTCTGCCTCTACATAGTCTTCAAAATGAGAAATATTATTCCTTGCACAGTTTAAATAATATTTACAAGCATCTGTTACTGTAGCAGTTGACCACCAGTTTGAGTCTCTGAAAAGACTAGATATTTCTTGATAGAAAGAACTTGTTTCAGAAATAACCAAATCCTTTTGAACATTTGCTGAAAACTGATCTAATTCAAATTGAATTAAAGCTAATATCTTTTTTTCACTACTTCTCTTAACATGTAGTTCAATAACATTTCTATATGACATTGAATTAATTTTATTCCAATTATTGAAAAAATCGTTTGGTGCTTTGTTTAGATCACTCATATTTAATAAAATTTTTTATATTTACTATTGAAATTACACTAAATTAACTACGCCAATATTAACAGTTTTAATTTTTAATTTTTAGTCTAGTTGGAAATTAAATGAAAAAATTATTTATATTTTTATTAATATTTTTGAATATTGTTAATTATTCAAAGTCAGATGATTTCTTTGAAGATATAACTTACCAAATATTAGAAAATCAACCTAGATTAAGTTATGGTGTGTCCGTTTCAGATGTAAACAACGATGGAAATTTTGAATTTATTGTAACTGGATTTGGATTTAACAATTTAGCCTTAGCTCATAAAAAGGGTATTTTGTTCAATTCAATTAACCAAAGTATATTTATAGACAAAAATCGTAAAACTATAGGAGTAGCATCGTGTGATATTGATCAGGATGGTTATGAGGAAATATATTTTTTAAATACAGACACTTATAGTGGAAACAAAAGATATTCAGACAGATTATTAGATTTTGATGGAAATAAATTTTTTGATTTATTTGAACTAGAAATAAACCAGGAAAATTTAAATCTTACAGCAGGTAGATCAGTTGTATGTGTAGATAGAAATGGAAATGGAGCTTACGGAATATATGTTGCAAATTATGGAGGGCCTACAAGATTTTATGAAAAAGAAGGAAATGAAATAATAGACAAAGCTTCAGAGCTAGGTATTGATAAAATTACTGGAGGTAGAGCGGTTATTTCAGGTAATATTTTATCTGGAAGATCTGATATTTTTGCTGCAAATGAAAGAGGGGAGAATTTTTTATATTATAATAATAATGGAAATTTTGTTGAACTTGCGAAAGATTATGCTGTTGATGATACCTTTCAAAACGGTCGTGGAACTGCGCTAAGTGATATTTATTATAGAGGTAGATTAGATATATTAACTTCAAATTGGGAAGGGCCTCATCGAGCATTTGTTTTAAAAAATAATAAGTTTGTAGATATAGCTGACAAACAATTTAGCGCCCCATCGAGAATTAGAACAGTAATCTCTGCTGATTTTGATAATGATGGTTATGACGAAGTATTCATGAATAATATTGGCGAGCCAAATAAATTATTTAAAATTTTAGATAATGGTGAATTCAAAGAAATAAATATTGGAAATGCTTTAGAAACTAATGGATTAGGAACAGGAGCTGCAGTAGCCGATATAGACGGTGATGGAATACTTGAGCTTTTAATATCTCATGGAGAATCTGGTTATCAGCCTTTAACTTTATATAAGGCAAATTCAAAAAAAAATAATTTCTTAAGGATAAAGCCAATTAATATGCACGGTGCTCCAGCAAGAGGTGCTACTGTAACTCTTGTTTCAAATTTAAGAACTCATTCTAAAACAATAGATTCAGGCTCAGGATACTTGTGTCAAATGGAGCCAGTGGCACATTACGGAATTCGAAAAAATGAGAGAAATATTAAGATTACTGTTACTTGGACAAATGGAGAAGAAAACACTTTTGAAATTAATGAATTAAATAAAACATTGGAAATTAAACAAAACAATTAATGTTTTTATGAAAAAATTTTTTTTTATAATATTTACCATATTTTTAGTTTTTTCTTATAACCCAAGTTTAGAAGCACAAGAAAGAAATTATTATCAAGAATTAGTAAATGAGTGGAGTAAGATATTTCCAGATAGAAATAGAAACGCTGCTGGTCCAAAATTTTTTAAACATATATTAAATAAAGACATTACTTATCAAGAGTTTGTAGAGTTTAATAAACTTTATTGTGCTGTATCTGGTTCTTTAATAGATCCTAATGCTGATCCTGAAAAAGTATATTTACAAGAAGTTGGTACAAATAAAAAAATTTGTGGGGATTATTACAGATGCTGTATTCCATGTTCTTGTGATGTAATGAAATATTCAAAGGTTGATAAAATGAAACATAAATTTAAAGATGTAGAAAAAGAGTTTTATGTTTTAACCATTAAAAACCCGTGTGGTAAAAAAAATTTTCCCAATCAAGTAAATAGAGATTATTTTTGTGATGGTGAAAGTTTATCAAAAGATCAAGTTGTAGAACTAAATAATAGGCTAGTTATTGGATTATTCCATCAAGCTAAATCTTGTGATAAATCCGAAATTGTCAAAATAGATAATCATCAAGTGACTGGTTTATTTTGTGAATTTAGAAACAATACGCCTGATGAACAATTACAAAGTGGGATGGGAGATATTTTCATAAAATTGGCAAGGTAAATTTAGAAAAAAAATGAGTAAAGAAAAAAATATTAAAACCTATGAACTCTTTAAACAAGATAGATTTCTTGGTATTCTTGTTCATTTATTGACTGGATTAGGAATTGTTGCTGGTTTTTTTGCTTTAATTGCTGTTATGAATAATAACCAAAAAGCGGCTTTTCTTTGGCTTGGGTTTGCATTTTTAATAGACAGTGTTGATGGAACTTTAGCTAGAAAATTTAATGTGAAGAAAAATTTACCACATATTGATGGTAAAATGCTGGATAGTATAATTGATTTTTTTAACTATGTTATAATACCATCAGTAATGATTTATTGGTTTAGGTATGTACCAGACCAGTTTATTTTATTAATTCCTGTAATTTTGATTTTTATTTCTATTTATTCTTATGTGAATTTGAATATTTTAACAAATGATAATTACTATAATGGTTTTCCAGCCATTTGGAATGTAATCGTACTTTACTTTTATATTTTTGGCACTAGCCAAAATTTTAACTTAGTATTTTTAATTTTATTAATATTATTAAAATTTTCTCCTTTAAAATGCATTCATCCTTTAAGAGTTAAAAAATTTAAAAGTTTATCAATTATTTTTGCAATATTTTGGTTCATTACTTCAATTTTGTTAATTTTAATAAAGGATTTAAACATAAACCCAGTATATGAGGTTTTCTTAATGTTTTTATGGGTTGTTTCAAATATTTATTTTATATCTGTAAGCATATTTAAAACTTTCAAAAATTAATTATTTTAATTAGGGAGCCAGGAATTATAAAGTTTATTTTTTTTATCTATTGGAATTTCAATTGTTTTATTTTGTCTTGATGAAGCATAGACTGCGGTGACAAATTCTAAAGAATTTCTAGCGTCCGTTAAGGTTACCTCATCACTAGGCAAACCATTAAGTTTATTTGCTATTTCCTCAAACATACCAGCATACCAGGATTTAGTTTGTTTTACTTTAGATAATACATCTTCAATTTGACTTTGTGTTATTGGTGCTCTTGGTAAAAAAGTCCACTCATCATCAGCTGGGCTATAGGGTTTTTCAGGAGAAGCAGCAGACTCAGCAGTTAATCCCTCAAAACAAAATCTAAGTCTACTAGTGTCGTTTGCAGCACCCAATGTAATAGAACTTGTAACAAGAGCTCCAGCTTCCATTTCAATTGAAAGAGCAGCACAATCCTCAACCTCAATATCATTTACTCTAGTCGTTAGTTTTGCAAAAACATTTGATACAGGACCCAGGATCATACTAACTAAATCATGAATATGAATAGAGTGACTTAAAATTGCTCCACCTTGTTCACCTTTCCAAGTTCCTCTCCATGGTTTTGAATAGTAATCTTTTCCTCTATTCCAGTGAGTTTCTAAAGATGCAACTAATGGTTTTCCTGCCAAACCAGATTTGATTAATGCTTTTAACTTTGAAAATCCTAGACCATATCGATATTGAAATACTGGAAAAATAATTTTACTAGTTTCTTTGCTAATTTTTTCTAATTCATCTACTTCTTTAAGACTAGAGACTAAAGGTTTTTCACAAATTACATGCTTTCCAGCCTCCATAGCTTTTTTACAAGCAGAAAAATGTAAGTGAGGTGGAAGACAAATATCAATTATATCAATTTCTTTAACTTTTAATACATCTTCAAAATTAAGAGAAATTTTTGTTTCTGTATTTGACTTTAATATTTTTTCAATAGACTCTCTGGTTAAACCACATAGGGTGTGAACATTAAACCTCTGAGATATTTTTTGAAAATCCTCGAAATGTTTTGCTCCTATATTAGTTCCAATTATAGCTACTTGATATTTTTTCATTTTTTTTCAGCTTGCTCTTGAGCTTTAATAGCAAGTTCCATTGAAAGATAGGTTAGTTCTTGAGGGCATGCAGTTTCAGTTCTGTTCAAAACATCGTTTATTAAATTACTAAAGTAGGGTAACTTAACATTAGAGCAGTCAATATGTTTCACTTCATCATTATTTGCTAAAAATAAATGATTACCTTTTTCTGATTTTGCTAAATCTGTATACTTTCTTATTTCAATGAAGCCTTTGTCTCCAAGTATTAATAATCTTCCATCCCCCCAAGTTGGAAGGGCATCTGGAGTAAACCAATCTAAGCGTACATATCCATGCCCACCATTACCTGTGATATTAACTTCACCAAAGTCTTGAAAACCAGGCATTTCTTTCTTTGTTGTATTTTCTACTAAAGCATGGTTGATTTTCGCCTGATTTGAATTTGTAAAAACTAAAAATTGATGAATTTGGTGGGAACCAATGTCTGTAATAATTCCTCCATAACTTTGACGATTATAAAACCAATCAGGTCTTTCATAGTTTCCTTGTCTATGCGGGCCTGTGCCAATAGTTTGTTTTATTTTTCCTATTTTACCTTCATTTACTAATTCTTCAGCTTTAGCAACTGCAGCAACGTGAAATCTTTCAGAAAAATTTACTGACCAGATCTTTCCAGTGTCTTTAACAGTTTTTTTCAAATTATTTAATTGATCTAAGGTAGTACAGCCTGGCTTATCAACCATAACATCCTTACCAGCTTTTAAAGCATCTATTGAATGACCAGCTCTATCCGCAGGGATCGAGGATATTAAAATCATATCAATAGATGAGTTATTTAATATTTCCTCTTTATTTTCTTTTCTCTTAATATTAGGGTATTTTTTATTGAATTCTTGAAGAGTTAAAGGATCTCCTTCTGTCCAAAAACAATTACAACTACAACCTTCTTTAATCATTTCATCTAACATATCGAAAATATGTCCATGATCTATTCCAATTACCCCAAGGTTGAGCGTTTTTTTCATCAATTAATAAGAACCTTTTTGTTTTGCACCTTTATAAAAAATTTCTTGCAAGTGATCATTTTCTTTTTTTCTAAGTAAAATACTTTCATCACTCATTAAAGCGTTAGTTCTATGTATAACGTCATGATAATGATATTTATCCTCTCCTCTTGCAACCTGAACACTATTTTTACCTAGGGTTTGTTTTACATTTGTGCCTATGTAACTTTGGATAACAAATCCTATTCTTCTATCATCACTTTTATTTATTCCTGATCCATGTACTATTCTTGGATGATGCAAAGACATTTGACCAGCTTTAAGTTCTATAGATTTAACTTCATCTTCAGGCACATTTTCTACTGTTTGACCTCTAGTAAGTAAGTTTCCTTCATTAAATTTCTCATTATGGTCTTTAATATTTAAATGTGATTTAGGCCACATTTTCATACACCCATTATTTTCATTTGAATCTGTTAAAGCTACCCATGCTGTAACCCAATTGTGTGGCTCTAATCCTATGTACTTTGCATCTTGATGATAACTTACAAAACCTTGCTCGTTAGGGTTTTTAATAAATAAAGTAGTGCTGCAAACTAAGATATTTTTTCCAATAATACATTCTACTACATCTAAAATTTTTGAATTATGAACAATTGAATCAAGTTTTGGCGAAATTAGATGGACATTATATCTTCCTGCATTATCTATTTCATTGGGCATTTTTTTTTCAATTAATTCTATTTCTCTTCTTGCTTCTAATGCTTCACTACTAGACAAAACTTCAATAGGGGATATGTACCCTTGATCTTCATACTGTTTAAGTTGATTTGATGATAGATAAGTCATATTATTATGAAAAGATTATATGAGCTTAATCATTTCTTCAATAATTTATGGCCGAAGTATTTAAATTAGGAATTGCTGCTGACAATAATCAACCCATCATGGAAGTACATTCAATTGAAGTCCTAGCAAATAAAGGAATAGTAGGTGATCGACATTTTCATGATCTTAATGATCCTTACAATCAACTATCATTAATAGAGTCAGAGAATATAGATGAATATAATATTAAATCTGGCCTTAATATTCCTTATATAGATTTCAGAAGAAACATAGTTACAAAAGGTATTAAATTAAATGATCTAATTGGAAAAAAGCTTAAGGTTGGAAATGTAGAATTAGTGGCGATTGAATTATGTCGTCCATGCAGACATTTAACTGAAATGCTTGACCAAAAAAATATACTTAAAGAGTTTATGAGGAAGGGTGGACTAAGGTGTCAAATTCTCACTTCTTCAAAAATTAATATTGGTGATAAAATAGAATTAATTAATATTTAAGTTTTCGCAGTTTCATTAACTTGAGTTTCATCGAGTGTTGCAGGCGCATCAGGATCTAGCTCCAATCCAGCAGGTGTAATTGTTGCTGGAATTGGTGTGAATGTTGAGTCTGGATTTTCAACAGTGCTTCTAACCTTCATTCTATACAATCCAAATGCACCAATTATTGAGTGTGTTATAATTAAAAATATAAACAAACCATTTAATCCAAACCATTCCATGAAAATTGCACACAAAATAGGACCACTAATAGCTCCTACACCAAAAATTAATTGTAATCCACCACCTGCAGCAACAAATTTAGATTTTGGAACAAAGTCATTCGTATGTGCAAGATTAAGTGAGAATAATGGTAGACATAAACTTGTATAAAGTCCAACAGCTATAAAAAAAATTATTTTTCTAAAAGCAAATTCATCCATATAGTAAATATTTTGTATAGGATCATTTGAAGTTAAAATTGCAATTAATGCTAAAAAAGAACTTCCAAATGTTGTTATGACTATCACTCTCCTTCTGTCAAAAATATCTGAAAAATAACCAATAGGACCCTGACCTAAAACTCCAGCAATTGTTGCAACAAACAAAAGTATAGATGTTTCAAATAAAGTAAATTTTGCTATCGTTGCATAAACAGAAATTAAAGAAAAGAAAGCTGCATGAATTATTCCTGTAAAGAAAGAGCTTAAAGAACCAAGAGGTGAGATTTTATAAAGTTCTAGAATACTTATTGTTTCAATTTTTTTAAATTTAGGTGCGGGTCTTTTTGTTAATAAAATAGGAACTAGAGCAACAGAAAGTAAAACAGAAACCAAAATAAAAGGTTCATAAGCTTCAGGTTTACTTATATTAAGTAGAAGCATACCTAGAGCTAAACCAAAATAAATTACCATCATATATGCAGATAATAGTTGCCCTCTATTTTTATTAGTTGCTCTATCGTTTAACCAGCTCTCAGTAACCACATAACAACTAACTAAACTTATACCTGTTATAAATCTACTAATTGTCCACATAAGTGGATTTACATAAACAACTGCTACTAAAGCACTTAAAGATGCAAGCGAAGCGAATGCAGCAAATACTCTTATATGACCAACTTTTGAAACAAAATTAGGAGTAGTTTTTGAGCCTATAAAGTAGCCAACATAATATCCAGACATGAAGATACCAGTTGTAAAAACACTAAAATCTTCAAGTACTGACCGAATACCCATGATTTGCATTTGTAATCCATGAGCAATCATCATTACTCCTATCCCAATAAATAGAGCCCAAGACTTTTTTACTTCTTTTTGCATGCTTTGTTTTTAAAATTTAATAATTCTTCGCTAGGTAGTTTTGGTTTGTGTTTTTTTTATGGCTATTAAAGAATGAATTGCTATCGTGATAATGATAACAATGCCCCCATAGATCGTTTCAGGAGAAGGCTGTTCTTTGATCACCATCCAAACCCATAAAGGTCCAAGAATTGTCTCTAAAAGAAAAAACAGATTAACTTCAGCAGCGGTTATAAATCTTGGTGCTATAGTTACTAAAACAAAAGGTATAGCTACGCACATTACACACATTATAGGTATATAAAAAATATCATTTCCCACTAAAGCAAAGTCTTTTACAAAGAAAAAGGCAAATATAGCGACACATGATTTTCCAATTACAGCAGCAGGCACTAAGTCAGTATATTTTGCATATCTTGCAATGTTTGCGTTACAGGCTAACCCAAAAGAGGTAATTAAACCAAATAAATCCCCATAAAAATTGCCAAGACTTAATGAGTCATAAAAAATATAAACACAAGCAATAAAGGTAATTATTATAGCGATCCAAGTCTTATTATCAGGTTTTTCTTTTAGGAAAATAGCTCCCAATATTGCAGACAGCATCGGCGCAAGAGCTACCATTAATAAAGTATTTGCTACATTGGTGTTTTGTATTGAGATAATAAAAGTAATATTACATATGGAAAAACTAATTACATAAAAAATACCTGGATAACCAATTTTAAATAAAGCTTTTAAGAAATTATTTTTATAAAATAAAAGAAGACCAACGAAAACTACTAAAAACGGTATTGCTCCTCTGTAAAAAAGCATCCCCCAAGTATCAATATTTGATAATCTAATTAGTAAGGAGTCAGGAGTTATAAACATAATAGCTACAAATGCCATTAAAGAGCCTTTTTGTTGATTACTTAAATTATTCACGCTTTAAGTTCTTTCCAAAAAGTTTTAGCTAAATTTATTCCCGATAGATCATAAAGTGTTTTAAGTCCAGTTGGAGATGTAACATTTATATCTCCATTGAGTTTTTGATCTATAAAATCAATTCCAGCAAAAAAAATATTTTCTTTTTTTAAATCTTTTGCAATAATTTTTGAAATTCTAATTTCTTTACTTGTTAATTTGATATTAGTTGGTTTCGCTCCTTTACTCATATTACTTAAAATTGAACCTTTCTTTGGAACCCTTGAAATTGCACCACATACTTTTCCATTAACAATAAAAACTCTTTTGTCTCCATTACTTATTTTAGGAAGAAATTTTTGGCACATGATATGATCATGTTTTTTTATAAATTTATTAACTAATTTTGGGTTAAATTTAGTTAACAAATGAATATCATTTCCACTGAAACTATGGATGGGTTTTAAAATGACTTTTTTGTTTTTTTTGAAAAATTTTTTAATTTCATCCATATTTTGACTAAAAATAGTAGCTGGCATGTATTTTTGGTATTTAGATGAATACAATTTTTCAGAAATATTCCTAATAGAGGTAGGGTGATTAATTATTTTAACTTTAGTCTTAATTGTATCCAAAATGTATGTAGTTGAAATGTACTCAAGATTAAAAGGTGGATCCTGACGAATAAGAATAAATTTACATTTTGTTAAATCTAAACTTTGTTTTTTTAAGACTTTATAGAATTTTTTTTGGCTATAATTAAATTTTATGAAAAAACCCTTGGCTATAACTTTTGAATTAATAACTGATAAATTTTTTGGATCGTAATAGAAAATTTTATATTTTTTATTCTGAATTTCGTTTGCTAAAAATACGCTTGTATCCGTTAAAGGATTTAGTTTAGAAG
Source organism: uncultured Pelagibacteraceae bacterium (assembly GCA_902571955.1). GTDB lineage: Bacteria > Pseudomonadota > Alphaproteobacteria > Pelagibacterales > Pelagibacteraceae > Pelagibacter. The sequence goes on from CACGDZ010000001.1 coordinate 168,402, forward strand.
GATGGTTTCCTTGAATAGCAACAATTTTATTTATCATACAATTCGTCTAAATTTTCGTTTTTTGAAAATTTACTAATCATATGATCTGCGTTTGTTGTCTTATTATCAATTAGTTTTTGTAGATGATTTAGGAATATAGTCTCGTTATTACCTTTTTTACTTAAAACATCTCTATTCTCTAAACCTTTTCTTGAAAGATCTAAAAGTGTAGATGACCAATAAAGAAGATCTTTACCCATTAATTGAGTATTAAATCCTTTTTTGGGTGCCTCTAAATAGGCATTAATTATTTTATCGATTTCCCATTTCGAAATAAGTTCATGAACTTCGTTTAAATTTCCATAAAGCATACCTATATTGAAAGCTGGTCCTGCACACAAACAATCCCAACCACAAGTATCCATTGATCTTAATTCAATATATTTTTTAACTCTATTCTCAGTAAATATTGTACTTAAGTGAGTGGTTAAGTCTGCTTCAGTTGGTAGTCTATTTCCAATTTCTTGGATTTTTCCTTCCATAAAATCCTTAAAGATATATTTCTTACCTGAAATATACTGATCTTTATTTTGTATAAATAATATAGGAAAGTTAATTACAAAATCAGCATATTTTTCAAAATTCATATTTTCAAAAAATAATTTAGGCAATCCACCTCTTGAAGTACCTTGCCATACTTTAGATCTATAAGATAAATAGTTACTATTTTTTTTTTCCACAATTGAGGAATTAGCAAACAAAGCAATTGCAACGGGTACAATTGAATTTGCTACTCTAAACTTTTTAATAAAATCTTCCTCTGCGCTATAGTCCATATTTAACTGAGTGCCACATGTTCGATACATCATATCTAAACTAAGTTCACCACCTAGAGGCATATCCTTAGTCATCAATTTATATCGTTGTTTAGGATTGTTTGGGATTTCACTTAATTTAGATATTGGATCGAATCCAGTACTTACAATCTTTATATCTAATTTTTTTGTAACTTGTTTTAATTCAAACAAATAGTCTTGTGACTCTGCACAAGCTTCGTGCATATGATTTAATTTATCTCCTGATAATTCTATCTGATTACCTGGTTCAAGAGTAATATTTTTTCCACCTTTATTAAGAGCAATGATATTATCTTTTTCAAAAACTGGATTCCAGCCAAATTCAAGCAGGGCTGTAAACATTTCTTTTATTTTTGGATAATTAATTCTTTTATTATCTAAATTATTAAATAAAAACTTTTCATGCTCGATCCCAATTTTGAAATTTTTGGGTTCCTTAATACCTGATTTAAAATAATTTATAATTTTTTCTTTTGAATCAATCATGCGCTGTAAGTAGTGATTTATAGTTAAATTTAAAGATAATAATAAGGCTCTTTTGCGAATATTTTTTTAACTAACGGCTTAAAATCACCCAAAGTCATACTTTTGTAATCAGGGTCAAAAGAGCATTGGTCATATTTTTCACAAAAATCTATAGTGTCTTGATAATACTTGTGGTCTTTAAATTTATCTCTCGCATTTCTATCGCCACCTAAATGATGAGCACTGTAGTAAGTTTGAAAAAGACCATGATGTAGAATAATCCAATAAGTTTTTTCCGAAACATAAGGTCTAAGTATTGATGCAGCATATTGGGAATGATTCATTGGCGCTAGATCATCTCCAATATCATGTAGTAAAGTTGCAACAACCATTTCATCACTTTCTTTATTTTTAAAAGCTCTTGTTGCAGCTTGTAATGAGTGTTCTAGTCTAGTGATTTTGTAACCTTCTAAAGTAGTAGTTTGTTTTGATAAATAATTTAAAACTCTCTCAGCTGTTTGTCTTTCAAAGTTTTTCTCAAATTTTTCAAGAAGCTCATAATCTTCCTTAGTTCCGTTTTTCATTTCAGTAAAATTTACTGTTTTCATAATTTAATTGTTTGATCCAGTACTTAGTAAAGATAACTGAGTTATTTTATTATCTCCTAATTCATCCACTAATTTAACAGGATATTCACCTGTGAAATAATGGTCTGTTAATTGTGGATATGTTTCGTTTCTTTTTTCGAAACCAATAGCTTTATACAATCCTTCAATTGATAAAAATCTTAATGATTTAGCTCCAATATATTCACAAATTTCATCATTTGTTTTATTTGCTGCTAACAATTCTTTTTTTGTAGGTGTATCTACACCATAGAAATCTGGATATCTTATTTCAGGGCACGCAATTTTAACATGGACTTCTTTTGCACCAGCTTCGTAAAGCATTTTAACTATTTTATATGAAGTGGTTCCTCTTACAAGAGAGTCATCAATTAGAATGATTTTTTTATTTTTAATTGTAGTTTGATTAGCATTTAATTTTAATTTAACACCCAAACTTCTAATTTTCTGGCTTGGTTCAATGAAAGTTCTGCCAACATAATGATTTCTAATTAATCCATATTCAAAGTTCATTTTTAACTCTTGAGCAAAACCCATAGCAGCAGCGTTTCCAGAGTCTGGGACTGGAACCACTATATCAGCATCAGTATCATTTTCCTTTGCAAGTTCTCTACCAATATTTTTTCTATGCTCATATGCTGTTTTGCCTCCAATCAGACTGTCTGGTCTTGAAAAATAAATATATTCAAATACACATGGTCTAACTTTTTTTGCAGGGAAGGGCTTAATACTTCTCAGCACGTTATTTTCGATTAAAACAATCTCACCATTTTCAACTTCTCTTACAAATTTTGCACCAATTATATCAAACGCACAAGTCTCAGAAGCTAAAACATAACTATTACCAAGCTTACCGATTACAAGAGGTCTAATTCCATAAGGGTCTCTAACACCAATTAATGAGTTTTGAGTTAACATCACTAATGCATAGCCACCTTGAATTTGAAAAATTGCATCAATTACTTTGTCAATTGTTTTTGGTCTTTTTGATTTAGCAATTAATTGAACAATCGTTTCAGTATCTGAAGTAGTGTAAAATATAGCTCCATCTTCAACTAGTTTATTTCTTAAAGCTATCGAATTAGTAAGATTTCCATTATGCGCAACCCCAATACCACCTGCATTAGTGTCAGCAAAAAAGGGCTGAATGTTTCTTAATATATTATTACCAGTTGTGCTATATCTGTTATGGCCAATTGCATAATTTCCCTTAAGATTATTAAGTACTTTTTCTTTGTTAAAATTATCACCGACTAAACCAAATCTTTTTTCAGAATAATATTTTTCTCCATCAAAAGTAACTATTCCACAACCTTCCTGACCTCTGTGTTGTAGAGCATGTAGTCCAAGTGCTGTTAGAGCTGAAGCATCTTTTGCATTGCTAATACCAAAAACTCCGCATTCTTCCTTAAGTCTTGGATTATAGGTCTTTAATTTTTTCTTTAGAATCTTGATATGTTTTTTCATTAGGAAATTCTTTTATCAAATAACTACTACCTTTTTCTAAATATGGAAAGACGTATGATTTGTCAAAATTTATTGGCCATTTATCATAATTATAAACGATATGAGCACCTGAAAATATACAAACAGAAATAATGTAAGCTCTTATAAAACCAAAAAAGAATCCAAATGTTGTATCTAAGCCACCGATTCCCGTATATCTGACTGCTTTGCTTATTCCTTTGTTAACTAATAGAACCAAAAAGATAACAACCACAAATATTACTATTCCCAAACCAACATCAAGCACATACTCATTATCAATTATGTCTTTTACATAAGGTTTAATTTTAGGAAATAGAATTAATGTAATTATGTATGCCAACAACCATTTAGCCATTGAGAGAATACTTAAAATGAAGCCTTTTTTGTAACAATTTATTAAAGAAAGGATTGTTAAAATTAAATAAATTAAATCAATTATCGATATTGCTTTATAAAAATCTTTTATGATTTCTAACATTAAGAAGATTTGCCAAAAGGTTTAATAATTAAGATTAATGCGGGAAGTAGGGTTAATACTGATATCATAGCTAATAACATAGCTAGTCCTGTAAACACACCAAAATAAATTGTTGGGATAAACTTTGATAACACCAAAATTGAAAATCCAAAAACAATCGTTATTGAAGTGTTAAGTATAGCGACCCCAACAGTTGAATGACAAGTTTTTAATGTTTTGTTGTAATCTTTTATTTTATTAAACTCTTCTTTAAATCTGTAAATATAATGAATACTGTTATCTACCGCAATACCTATTGTAATTGCTGCTATCGTTATCGTCATCATATCCAAGGGTATTCCTAACAGTCCAATTATTCCCAGTATAAAAAAAGCTGCAATAAAATTTGGAACAACACCAATTAATGAAAGTTTTATATTTCTGAATAAGATTATGAACATTGAAAATATCCCAATAATAACCAATCCTAATGTTAAAATCTGAGATTTAAACAGGCTTTGTAATAAGTTATTAAACAATATTAATACACCTGCTAATTTGTAATCTTTTTCTTCTAAACCAAATTTATCTTTTAGATCAAAATTAATTTTGTTAATTAAATCATTTCTTCTTAAATCCTCCTGGGAGTCTATAATTCTTAAACTAATTCGAGCCTCATTATCTTTAATTGAAAGATAGGGATCAATGATTTCAGTTTTAATACTCTCTGGAATTTTTGAGTAAAGCACTCCCATTTCTAAAGTGCCCAAAGGCTTGTTATTATTTAATTGAGTAGCTACTTCAATAATGGATGAAAAAGAGAGAACTTTACCAATTTCAGGTAGGCTATCCAAGTAATTATGAACAGATATGATCAGATCAATTTTATCTTTAGTAAACCAATATTTTTCATCATTTGAATCTTCTTCGTCGCCCCAATCATCAAATTCATCATCTTCTTCAGATTTTTTTACTTTTTCTTTCTCAGGAAACTTTATAATAACCTCTAAAGGTGTAGTTCCACCCAGCTCTTCATCTATAAGTTTCATACCTTTATAAATTTCGGTATTCTTATCAAAGTAATTTATAAAACTATTTTCAACCTCTAGCTTACTTATTCCAACAATACTTATAATTATAATTATTCCAGTTGCTAGCAAAATTGAGTTTTTATTATTAATAGAAATTAGACCAAGTAAATTCGTAATTTTTGATTTCTGTTCTTTCTTAACTGAAATGTTATTTGTGGGTGCAAAATTTAAAAGGGTGGGTAGCAGAGTAAATGTGATGATGAATGATGTAATTAACCCAAAAGTCATCATCCAACCAAAATCAATAATAGGTTTTATTTCACTAAAAATTAAAGATAAGAAAGCAAAAATTGTTGTTAGAACAGTATAAAGAATTGGCCAAAACATTTTTGAAGTTGTTAAGGAAATAATTTCAAAATTGTTTTTTGATGGAAAATCTTTTTTAAATTGAAGAAATCTTGTGCTCATATGAATATTCATCGCCATTGTTAGAATTAACATCAGTGCAATAAAATTTGATGAAATAACCGTAACTTTCCATCCTAGCAATCCAAGTAATCCTGTCATTATTATTACAGAAAAAAGACAACTACTAATAGGAACTACAATCCAAAGAAGACTTCTAAAAACAAACCATAAAGTGGCAATTATAAATAATAGCACTCCTAAACCAAAAACAATTATATCACTTTTGATAAAAGTCATCATATCATCAGCAATCATCGGTATTCCTCCAAGATAGATCTTTCCAACATCACCATAACTTTGAATAACTTGTCTAATTTCTAAAATATTCTGATGGTTTTGTTTTTTGATTAGATCTTTAATTAGTTCAACTTCTTCTTTTGTTTTATTTTCAATATTTTCTAATTTTTGAGATGGTTTAATGTTAACAATAATCCCACTAGTTTTACCATCCTCACTAATGACAAAATTTCTAAAAACAGGACTATTTAAAATTTCTTTAAAACCTCGATTTCTATCAACATCTTCATCTTTTAAAGTTTTAAAGCTTTCTAGTCTTTCTTGAAGGGGTGCATCAGAATTATTTAAAAGTGGAATATCTAATAAAGTAATTACACTATGGACCCAGTTGAGGCTTTGAATTTTATATTTTAAACTTAATAAATTATTAATTGATGAGTCAGTTACCATTCCCTCATTTGGTGTATAGGTAAGAATTAAGAATTCTTTAGAACCGTACCTTTCAGATACTTCTTTAAGATATGCTAAATCTGGATCACCTTCTATTAAGAGAGTTTCAGATGAAGCATCAAGTCTAAAATTTTTTGAATAATATCCAAAACTTAAAATTGCAATAATCAACAATACAAATATTGCTTTGGGGTTTTTAAGGATAACATTTTGATAAAAGTGAGCTATCATTCAAGCTCTTTATATTTGAATTTAACTTGATTGAGTATCTTTAAATTTTGTAAATCTTTCCTCAAATTCTAGAGTTACATTACCAATAGGACCATGTCGTTGTTTTCCAATTATAATTTGAGCTAAATGTGCAACTTCATTCATTTTCGCTTGCCACTCTGCATGTTCAACTGTCGCTTCTCTTGGTTCTTTTCTAGACAGATAATATCCTTCTCTATAAACAAACATTACTACATCAGCATCTTGTTCAATAGATCCAGATTCTCTTAAATCTGCTAATTGTGGTTTGTGATCATCTCTTTGTTCTACTTGTCTAGACAATTGTGAAAGAGCCACTACCGGAACAGAAAGCTCCTTAGCTATTGCTTTAAGTCCTTGAGTAATTTGAGAAATCTCTTGAACTCTTCCATCTTTATTGAATGTGGTTCCTCTCATTAATTGGATGTAATCAACTACTATCATATCAAGGCCAAAAAGCCTTTTAATACGTCTCGCTCTATTACTCAGAGCAGCAATACTTATTGCTGGAGTTTCATCAATATAAAGGGGTAGTTCAGAAATATTTTTTGATGTTTCTAAAAATTTATCAAATTGATCATCTGATATCCTTCCTCTTCTAATATCATTGGAGCTAATTCTTGCTTGCTCAGATATAATTCTTGTAGACAATTGTTCTGAGGACATTTCAAGCGAGAAGAAAGCTATAGATGATTTCTTACCACTCTCTTGTAGTTTTTGAGCAGCATTAAATGCAATATTCGTTGCTAGTGAGGTTTTACCCATAGATGGACGACCAGCAATAATAATTAAATCTGATTGATGTAAACCACCGAGCTTATCATCCAAATCTCTTAAACCAGTTGGGACACCAACGATTCCCTCTTCATTCTTATAAGCAGCTGAGGCCATTTCAATTGTTTGTTTCATTGCTTCATCAAATTTTACTAAAGAAGAATTGAAAGAACCTTTTTCAGCTAAATCAAATAATAATCTTTCAGAACTTTCGATTATAGATTGTCCGTTTGTATCAAGATCATTTATTTTTGCACTATCAATAGTTTGTTCAGAAATTTTTATTAATTCTCTTCTTACAAACATATCATAAATTATTTTTGAATATTCTATTGCTTGTCTAACTGATGTAGAAAATTTTGTGATCTTTACTAAATATTCTGGAATATTTAGATCATCTTTTTCATCTTCAAAATAATTTTTTAAAGTAATTGGGTTAGCTAACATTCCTTTATAGATAAGCCTTTCTATTGCCTCAAATATTTTTTGATGCATTGGATCGTAAAAGTTTAAACTAGAAATAATCGTGTTTATTTCGTCAAAAATATCATTGCTTACTAGGATAGACCCTATGACGGCTTGCTCTGCTTCAATGTTATTTGGTAACTCTTTAAATTGATCTTTAACTATACTTAAGTTGTTTTCCATAAAACAAGCTTACAAGAAAAATAATTAAATCAAATTATAAATTAATACTGGGGAAAAAAATGTATAATTATTGAATTGTATCTGCTGAAGATACGTTTATTGTCACTTCAGCATCAACTTCTGAGTGTAAAGAAATTTTAACTTTAAACTTACCTAAGGCTTTTATTTCTTCAACTGGTTGTATCATTGAAGGTTTTATATCAATTTTACTGACCTCTTGAATTACTTTTGATATTTCAGTTGGTTTAACTGAGCCATATAATTCATTATTTTCTGTGCTTAGTTTTTTTACCGAATATTCTTTTCCATTAATTTCTTCAGCTATTTGTGAAGCCTCTTTTTTCTTTTCGTTATCTTTTTTTGATAATTCAACTTTAATTTTTTCAACTTCCTTAATGTTTTCTTTTGATGCATATAGAGCTTTTTTATTTGCTATTAAAAAGTTTCTAGCAAAACCTCTTTTTACGTCTATTACTTCACCAATAGATCCAATTCTCTTCACGTTTTCTAATAAAATCACTTTCATTTTATAATAGAGCTAAGTTTCTAGCTCTTTTTACTGAGAGAGATAGCTCCCTTTGTTTCTTTTGAGATACATTTGTTATTCTTGAAGGTAAGATTTTGCCATTCTCAGACACATATTTTTTTAATAATTTAATATTTTTATAGTTTACCTCAGGAGCACCTTTAACCGATAATGGACAAGTTTTTTTAAATTTATATTTATTTGGTTGAAAGATACTTAATTTTGCAAAGTTACTTTGTTTACCTTTTTTGTTTCCACTTTGTCTTTTTGGCATTAGTTTTTAACACTCTCTTTTTTTTCATTATCTTCTTTTTTTCCAAAATAGTTTGTCTCTAGATCAAATTTTTTTACTCTAACTGTTAGATATCTTAGTAGTTTTTTATCTATAGCTTCATTTTTTTCTAATTCATCAATTACATTTCCTTTACCTTTTATTTTAAAGTGTATGTAACTACCTTTTTTATTCTTTTTTATAAGGTATGATAAGTTTAGTAATCCCCAGTTTTCAGTTTTAACAACCTCACCATCATTTTTTTCAACAATTTTAGAATATTTTTCTGTTAATTGCTTTAATTCACTTGGAGAAGTATCTTGTCTCGCTATAATAGTGTGTTCGTATAAATTCATTTAAGTTCTTTAATAAAAAATGAGGATATACTATTATAAAAGTTCAATTACAATAGTTAAAAAGGCACAAATATTAGTTTTTTTATATGTTTTCAGTAATTTTTCCAGGTCAGGGATCTCAAATAGTAGGAATGGGAAAAGAGTTTTATCAAAAATTTAATTTAGTAAAAAATCTTTTTAAAGAAGCAGATGAAACACTAAATTTTTCTATTTCTAAGCTTATTTTAGAAGGACCAAAAGATGAGTTAGATTTCACAGCCAATACGCAACCGGCAATATTTTTGATAAGTTATTCAGTATTTAATATTGTAAAAAATGAATTCAATATAGATTTGAATAAAGCAAAATACTTTGCTGGACATTCTTTAGGTGAATATTCAGCTTTATCTTGTGCAGGATATCTAGATTTTTCAGATACTTTAAGAATTTTAAGAATTAGAGGAGATGCTATGCAAAACTCTGTACCTAAAGGTCAGGGAGGAATGGTTGCAGTATTAGGCTCAACGGTTGGTATGATTGAAAAAATTTTAAGAGAAAACAAAGAAAATATAAAAGCACAAATTGCAAATGACAATTCTGAAGGTCAAATTGTTTTGAGTGGAAAAACAGAAGATTTGGAAAAGTTAATGCAAATTTTAAAAGATAATTCAATAAAAAATATTAAACTTCCAGTAAGCGCACCGTTCCATTGCGATTTGATGAATAAAGCTACAAAGATTATGAAAGATGAGTTAAATAAAATCAATTTTAAAAATGGGCAAAATAAACTAATTTCAAACGTCACTGCAAATGAGATTAAAGACCTAGACGAGCTTAAAAATCTTTTGATTAAACAAATAGAGAACAGAGTCAGATGGAGAGAAAGTGTGATTAATATGATAGAAAATGATGTAAACCATTTTATAGAAATTGGACCTGGGAAAGTTTTGTCAGGTTTGGTAAAAAGAATTAATAGAAATGTAAAAATTGATACAATTAATTCTCAAAGTGATATTAATTGTCTAAAAATATGAGTGATTTAAAAGATAAAAATATTATTGTTACAGGTGCTTCAGGAGGAATTGGAAATTCAATAATCAAAAAATTAAATCAATCAGGAGCAAATATTTTAGCTTCAGGTACAAGAATAGAAAAACTTGAGGAATTGAAAAGTAAATATGTAAACATTAAAACTTTAAAGTTTGATATTTCTAAAAGTGATCAAATTGAGGAGTTTGTTGAAAATGCAACCAAAGAACTTGACGGTAATTTAGATTGTATAGTTAACAATGCAGGTATTACCCAAGACAATCTAGCAATAAGGATGAGCTTAGACGAATGGCAAAAAGTAATTGATATTAATTTAACATCAACTTTTTTAATGAGTAAATTTGCAATAAAAAAAATGTTAAAAAATAAATCGGGTAAGGTTGTTAACATCACATCTGTTGTTGGTCATACGGGTAATCTAGGACAGGTAAATTACACTGCATCTAAAGCAGGTATTATTGCGATGTCAAAGAGTTTGGCTATAGAATATGCAAAAAAAAATATAAATGTAAATTGTATTTCTCCAGGTTTCATTAAAACCGCAATGACAGACAAGTTAGATGAAAAATATAAAGATGCGATAATATCAAAAATTCCTTCATCACGACTAGGAGAACCAGATGATATTGCAAATGCAGTGCTTTTTTTATGCTCAAACCAATCAAGTTATATTAATGGAGAGACCTTACATGTTAATGGGGGCATGTATATGGCTTGACAAAATAGGTTTTTAAACTAATAAGAATTTATAACAAAAAGGATCAATATGTCAGAAGACGTTTCAAGCAAAGTAAAAAAAATTGTAGCAGATCACTTAGGTATTGATGAAGCTAAGGTAACTGAAGAATCAAGTTTTATTGATGATTTAGGAGCTGATAGTTTAGACACAGTAGAATTAGTGATGGCCTTCGAAGAAGAATTTGGATCTGAAATTTCTGATAGTGAAGCTGAGAAAATTTTAACTGTAGGAGATGCAGTTAAATTTATCGAAGGTAAAGCTAACTAGAAATTTTAATGCCCTCAGAAAAAGACGGGGTAATGATAATATTATCTTCTCCATCTGGAGCAGGTAAAACTACCTTGGTTAAAAAATTATCTGAGAAAGATAATTTTGAAATCTCGATTTCGCATACTACCAGACAACCCAGGCCAAATGAAAATCAAAATGAAGATTATTTTTTTGTTGATGAGTTACAATTCAAAAGATTAATTAAAAACGAGGAGTTCTTAGAATATGCAAAAGTTTTTAACAATTTTTATGGCACAACAAGAACACCCGTCATTAATAATTTAGATAAAGGCAAAAATGTACTTTTTGATATTGATTGGCAAGGAGCTGATCAAATTAAGAATAAAAAATTGGATTATAAATTAGTCACTTTTTTTATACTTCCACCTAGTAAAGAGGTGTTATTTGACAGATTATCAAAAAGACATATTAACGAGAAATTAATAGCTAAAGAGAGAATGAAACAATTTGAGAGAGATGTGCTTCATTGGATAAATTATGATTATGTTGTCATCAATAATGATTTAGATGAGTGTTTTTTTAAAATTTCAAATTTAATTGAGGCAACTATAAACAATGGTTCAAAAGACTACGATGCAGATTACATTAGAAGTCACGTAGAAAAGTTAACTTATTAAATTTTCATACTCACAGGCTAATTTATAATAAGTATCTAAACTTAAATTTTGTGGCCGTAAATTTAAATCAATTTTAAGTTTGTTTAAAACTCTTTTATCTCCATTAAAAAGCTGGTTATAAGGTTTTTTTATCATTTTTCTTCTTTGATTAAAAAAAATTCTAGTAATTTTTTCAAGATTTTTTGGATCTTTTATTTGAAAAAAATTTTTTTTCATATTTAAAAATAATAATGAACTATGCACCTTTGGTTTTGGAGAAAAAGATTCAGGTTTAACATCAAATAATCTTTTGATATTTAGTTTCCAATTGCTTATTATAGACAATCTTCCATAATCTAGTGTATCAGGTTTTGCAATTATTCTATCTGCAACTTCTTTTTGAAACATTAAAATTAGATCATTAAACCAAGCATTATCATTTAAATTTAAAATCCATTTTGTTAAAATTTCTGTAGAAATGTTATATGGTAAGTTGCCAAAAACAGTTACTTTATCTTTTATAATTTTCGTCTCATCTAAATTCAAAATATCATCATTTATTACCGTGAGTTTACCTTTAAAATTTTGATTTAAATTTTTTGCTAAATCACTATCTTTTTCTACAGTAATCAATTTTTTTGGTTTTTTTTTAATTATAAATGAAGTTAGGTTACCTGTACCTGGACCAATTTCTAAAATTGTTTTATTTTCAATTTTGGTTACATTGATAATTTTTTCTAAGATATTTCTATCAATTAAAAAATTTTGACCTAAACTTTTTTTAGCTTTAATCAATTTTTATCCAAAAAGTTTATTGCATTAATTAAGCTAAGAGGATTTGACAAATTTTTTCCCATCATTTTTTCATTTGGGCCGTGATCTGGTGATATTCTAATAAATGGTAAACCTAATGTGATATTTATTGCGTCATATTCATATAATGTTTTGATTGGAGTTAAAACTTGATCATGGTACATGCCAATTACAACATTAAATTTTTTTCTTATGTCTCTAATAAAAAATGTATCAGCAGGAAAAGGTCCTGAGATATTATATTTTTTTTTATTCAAATTTTTTATCAAAGGTTTAATTATTTTTTCATCCTCATTAAATTTAAGAATACTTTCACAGTGAGGATTTAAACCCAAAACAGCAATTTTGGGCCTAAATCCTAAAAGCTTATTATAGAAATTATTGATTAAAATAATTTTATCTTTTATTGATGATCTGTTTATATTTGCTACAACTTTTTTTAAGGGTAAATGAGTTGTAACCGGGCAAACAGAGAGATCTTTGTTATATATTAACATACAACTTTTCTTTATGGAAAAATTTTTTGAAATATATTCAGTTATACCTAAAAATTTACTTCCTAAGAAATTTTTTTTTGAAATAGGCCCATTAATAAATTTGTAAATTTTCTCTTTTTTTAAAATCTCAAATGCAATATTGAATGAATTTTTAATAAATTTATGTGATTTTTTTGATATTTTTTCATAAGCTGTGCTCTGATTAAAATCCACGTTTATTAAATTAATTGACTTATTATTTAGTTCTTCGAATTGTAAATTTTTATAATTTAACAATTTAATTCTTTTATTAATTCCAAGCTTTTTCATTTGTAATTTTATTATTCTTTCCGAAGATATAAGGATAATAGGACTTTTTATTTTTGAATGATTTAATGCTTTTATAAAAATCTCAAAAAAAATACTATTTGGTTCTCCGTGAACAATTAATATCGGACTAAAGTTCATAAATAGAAATATCTTTTTTGATTTTATTAAAATGAATATTTGAAAATTGATTTAATTGCTCGTTTGTTTTTCTATCAATAACCATTTTAATTTCCTTATCTATATCTAATTCTAATTCAACTTCTCTATAATCTTCTTTTTTCAAAATTAAGAAACCACCTGGTATTACAATTGGATTTGTAAAATTTTTTTTACTTATTTTTTCAAGTTCTATTTTTATTTTAGAATTTAATACTGATTCTTTAATCCATCCTATTGTTCCACCCATATTGCTCGAATTTGAAATACTATGGGCTAGAGCTGCATTTGAAAAACCTTTGTTATTTATATCTTCTTTAATTAAATTAAACTTAGTTTCAAGATTTTCACCATCACTTAAATTGAATAATATTTCAGAAAGTAGAAATTCTTTTTGAACTCTTTTTTTACTTTTAAGTTCCTTTTTGATCTTATTTATGTCAATTTTTACATTTTGATGAAACTTTTTGTATATAAATTGATTCCATAAAATCTCCAAAGTTATTTTTTTTCTCACTTGAACAGGATCTATACCTTCTTTAATAAAAAAATTTTTGAATTCAGTATTTGAATTTATATTTAAGCGTTTAAAATATGATTTAGATACTTCATTAAAAAACTCATCTTGAATTTTTATTTCTTTAAAAATTTTTATTAATTCTATTTCTTTAATTTTCTCACGTATTAAAGATTTTTTTGCAATATCAATAATTTTTGAGTTATCGAATTTTTTTAAATCATTATTTATGGTCTCAAGATATTTTATTTCAGACATTATATCTAGAGATGTTATTATTTGATTGTTTACTTTTACTAAGATTTTATTTTCTCCACTATTAACTATTGTTGGAGATAAAGATAAAATAAAATGAAAATAAATTATTATGAATAGTTTTTTCATACTGTTTTTAATTTCCTAGCATTTTATCTGCTTCATATTCATAAGTTGTTAAAGGAACTAAAGATATTGTGAATAGTAAATTTTCTGATGGTTTTAAATCTCTATCAGAATAATAAGTTTTGTTATATTTAATTCCTGCAATTAAACAATCATTTTTATACTCATAAACAAGATCATAATATTCTGTTAGATTAATTTTTCTATTTCTTCTAGTACTAAACGTAAAAAAATTCTGATCATCAGGATTATAACTTATTGATGTTTTCATAACATTTGTGTTTCCAACTTCATTGTTTTCCTCAATGAAATTAAAATTAGTGATAATGTTATTTATTGAGAATGTTGCATTTAAATCATTATATTCAAACGTAGAATAATTATTATCTAAAGAAAAGTTATATTTTATATTTATATTTTCAGAAAACTGTTTATTTAAAGATCCAAAAATATTAGAATTTTTTTTATTAAGGGTACTTTGTTCTGAAATGAAGTTTTCTTCTTTGTCTCTTAATACTGTTGCTAGTTTAAATTCAAAAAAATTATTTACATCATTCAAACTATTTTTTTTTTCATTTAAAAACTCTAATCCTAAAGTTAATGATCTACCTGCCTCAAAAGTATCTGATAAACCAAGTCTATTTGTAGAAAATATATTATTAACATTAATTCTATTATTTGAATCAGAGTAATTTTTCATATCACTTGGGTTAAATCTTAATGATAATTTTGGAGTTAATAAATTTGTATAATTATCTGTATTTTTAATTAATGGTAGACTTGTTTCTGCATTAAATAAACTAACAAGCTCTATTTGAGGACTCGATTTATATTTTGTGGAACTTTTTCCAAGAGAGTTTAAGTTTTTAAAGTTTAAACTGAAATTACTTCTAAATCCTAATTCTGAAAAAAATTCATTACTATTGTAAATTAAATCATTAATAATGTTTGACTCAAGTTTATTTGTATTGTTTAGATCATTAGCACCACTTGAATTTAAATCAATTTTACCATCAAAATAATTTTGATTTATAGTTGTGTTAAAGTTGTAATATGGAAAAACATATTGATATTTGTCACTACTTTTCGAATTTAGAGTTTCAAAAGTTTCGACACCACTTTCTAATGTATAATTTTCATGATCTAAAAATATCTTTAAACTATTATTTAGCTTATCGAAATCTTTAGGTCTTAAAATTTTTGATTTGGTTATATGAGGAGAAAAAATTTTTAGATAAGAGTCGTCAGATACTCTTTCTAAAGCCAAAGAAAGATTACTTTCTATGAAATTTTCTAATTTTAAATCCAAATCATATTTTGCAAACAAATGTGATAGATTTTTCTTCTTCTTGGTGGATGAAGAATTATAATTGTTTACAAATCCTAAATCTGCAGAAAAGCTGGAATTTTGATTTTCTTGTCTGTATTCAATTTGAGGCATAAACATTTCGTCTTCAAATAATGTAGGTTTAAAAGTAAAATCTTTATTTTCTGAAAGCACATTAAAGTAAGGTATTGTGATTGAGCTACCTAAAATATTTGAATTGTTTGTCTCAGGTTTTAAAAAACCAGTTTGACGCTCTACTGTTGGATCTGGATGAAAAAATTTTGGAAAATATAAGACTGGAATATCATAAATATTTAAAAATGCGTTTTCGTAAGTTATTTGTTTTTTAGTTTTATTGTGCTCAATTTTCTTGGCCTTAATTGACCATGCAGGACAATCTTCGTCCTTATTGCAACTTGTAAAAATTCCTTTATTAACAACAATTTTATTTTGATTTCCAGATGAAGAAACTCCTTTTAATCTTGGATCATTGTCTCTATTTCCAAAAATATTTTTATGCATTGTTATTTCCGTATCTTTAGCAACAAATTTTTGATTATTAAGATCAAATATTGCGTCTGCAAAATAAAATTTATCACTTTTCGGTTTTGAATACTCTGAAACAAATAGAATATTTTTTCCTTTTAAAATTTTTTGATTTAATGAATATTTAAATTTATCTAATTTGTATAAGTTAAAATTATTATCACTTATAATAGTTTTAAAATTAGAACTTAAATTATTTTCATCAATTAAATATAAAATATTTTTTGAATTAATTTCGTATTTTGAGTCTATTATTGATTTTGTTTTTCCTAATGTTTCAATTTTTTCAAGATTTTTAAAATAGGTCAAATCATCTGTAAAAAGAATATGATTTTGAGTTTTGTCCTCTAATTTAACATTTCCATTTGCATTAAGTAAATTATTATTTTTCTCATATGTAAAAGTATTTGCATAAATAAATTTACTGTTATCGTAGATTGCTTTAGAATTTGTTTTACTAAAAATTTTTTCATCGTTTTTAAAATAAATTATTTCATCAGAAAAAATTTTGATATTTCTATTTATGTCATTAATTTTTACATTTCCATATGCTTCAAGTATATTTGTTCTTTTGTCATATAAAAAACTATCTGAATCAATGGTAATACCATCATCGGTTTTAATTTTACCTTTTTTTAGACCTTTGATGACTTTTCCTTCTTCCAAAATTTCTATTTCAGTTACATCAAAAACAAATTCTTCATTTGCGTGAAGTGTTAAAAAAAATAAATTCTGTAAACTGATAAATAAAATTAAAAACAGAATCTTATTTTTCATTTATATTCTTCATCATTAAAGTATTTACAATTGTCAAAATTAATATCGGTATAAACATTGCTGTTACAATAGACATTCTTTCTGTACTTCCCATTACAAAGAAAAAATTGTTTACATAGTATATTATAACTGAGAAAAATAAACCCAGAGATATTTTAATAGTTGTGCTACCCAATCTTTTTGATCTCAACATTATCAAGGATGAAAATATAGTCATTAAAAATAAATATACAGGATAAGTAATTAATTTTAATAATTGGAGATCAACTTCTGTTAACGAATAATTTAATTTTTTATAATTTTCTCTTAATTGAAATAATTGAAAAAGATCAAATGATGATAAGCTTGAATACAAACTTTGAATTTTTTGATAATCAAAATTAGTATTTAATTTTAGCAATTCTAAATTTTTTGACGAGTTGTTTTCGTATAATTTTAAATCGTGTATTAGCCATTCATTTCTAGAAATATCAATTTTATTACTTTTAATATTTCTTATCACGTTATAATCCAAATCAAATTCTGTTATGAAAGTGTTAATTAAAAAATTAGATTCAATTTCAGAAGAATTAATAATATAAGTTTTATCTCCAACTCTATCTTTAATCCAAAGTCCATTTTTGGTAATTACAGCAAGATATTTTCCATCTATAGTGTATTTTGATTTAATTTCTAAATAAATATTTTTAAAATTTGAAGATAAATTATAGAATAATGTTGTTATTAAAAAACCAGTTAAAATTGAGACTACACTTAATATCAGTAGAATTTTAGAATTTTTTAACCCAGAGTATTTAAAAATTTCAAGTTCGTTATTATTAAATAATTTAATAAAAAAAACTTGAGATGTTATTAAAAAAATAAACGGAAACATTTCAAAAATCATTGAGGGTGAGTTTAATAAGCTTAAAAAAATTATATTTGAAATATCTGTATTTATATTTTTAAAAAAATCAATTTCAGATAATAAATTCAGTATAAATACTAAACTTAACATTATAGCTACTACATATAAAAATGAATTGTAAAAGGTGAAGGTTAAAAATTTTACGTAAACTTTCATATTATTTTAATCTAAAATTTAATTTTCTAAATAATAAAACATATAAGAACAAAAAACTTATAAATGGAATTATTACGATATATAAATTTTCATATAAATTATCAGAGATTAATTTCACAGTTGTTTCAGCAAAAATTATAAAGAAGAAACCGAATAAAAATGTGAATATTTTTAACTTACTATAATTGTTATTTTCTTTCGAGGAGAGCATTAATAAAAAAGTAATTAATACTAATAATGGAATATAAAATGGAACAAATATCCTTTTATAAAATTCCTCAAGTATTTTTTTTGAATTCTGAATAGTACAGTTTTCTATGCTTCTATCTGGTTTTTTTAATTTCGACAAATAAATAGAATTTATACAATTAAATAATTTTAATGTGGAGAGCTCTTGAGTTTTTATGTAAGTAGTTGTATTAGTCTCAAAATTATTTAATGGAAAG
Organism: uncultured Pelagibacteraceae bacterium; assembly: GCA_902571955.1. Classification (GTDB taxonomy): domain Bacteria; phylum Pseudomonadota; class Alphaproteobacteria; order Pelagibacterales; family Pelagibacteraceae; genus Pelagibacter. The sequence goes on from CACGDZ010000001.1 coordinate 186,771, forward strand.
TCGGATTTTGAAAATTTAAAATTTGCAATTCCTTTACTACCACCTTTAATTGTTTCACCATCATATAAAATTAGAACTGGAATTTTATTAAATTCTTTAAAAACACCTTTTTTTGCATAAGTTATTTGAAATTGGTTATTTTCAACTTCTTTTTTCAAATACAAATTATATAAATTTCCATTTTTATCTTTTTTCTCCGTATAAATTGTGACACCTCTAATAGTGTCGTTAAATTTTTGAGGTTTTATAAAATTTTCAAAAAAATTTACATTAGAGTTTCTTATATAGTTTCTTGCTAAGTCTTGTGATTTAGGAACAATTAAAGATAGGAGAGTAATTTGAATTAACATTAATATTAGTGAAACTTTGATTATAAAATTAGTTAGATCTATTTTATGTACTCCAAAATTCCAAAAAATGATTAATTGATTATTATTCTCATATTTTGTAGTGACATAAAATAGACTAAAAAATAAAACAAATGGCATCAATCTAGTCAAAATTTTTGGAAAATTTAGTAATGAAAATTTTACATATACAATGTAGTCTCTACCGTCCTCAATCATTATATCTAAGTAATTTACTGCTTGAAATACCCAAATAATTACACTCGAGCTTAGAAGAGCGATTATGAAAAAACTTAAATAATCAACCAGAAATTTTCGGAATATGATTTTTTTCATTGAAATATAGTAATATTGAACTTATATAACATTCAATTTCAAATGAGTGTAATTAAAACTTATGTCAATTAATATTAATTATATCAAAAGTATATCTAAAAAAAGCATTAATAATAATGTTTTATTCGTAGATGAAAAATTCAATATAACAAGCTTAAAAAAGCATTTATCAGCTTCAGAATTTTCTTTTGTCTCAGATTTGATAAAAATAAAAGATAATAAAAAAAAAATATTAAAGTTTGATATTAATTCAAAAAAAAAAATTTTTTTAGTATCTTTAAAGAAAAATAGTAAAATTTCAGATATAGAAAATCTTGGTGCAACTTTTTATAACTTATTTAAAGAAAACAAAGAAAATAAGTATAATTTTAATTCTGATACAATCCCAAAACAATTAAAAAGTAATTTAGGGAATTTTTTACATGGTCTTAAATTAAAATCTTATAGGTTTGAAAAATATAAAACAAAAAAATCTAAAGAAAATATTTCTATAGTGGTGTATGGAAAAAATATACCAACTTTAAAAGATCAAATTAAATTTAAAGCTTTAGAAGACGGAACATTTTATACAAGAGATTTAGTATCTGAGCCTGGAAATATTTTACATCCAGATGAATATGCTAAAAGGTTAAAACATTTGAATAAAGATGGATTAAAAGTAAATATTTATGATGAAAAAAAATTAAAAAAACTTGGAATGAATACACTGCTTGGAGTTGGTCAGGGCAGCATAAGAGGATCTTATCTAGTTACAATGGAATGGAATGGATTAAAGGATAAATCTAAACCTTTAGCATTTGTAGGTAAAGGAGTTTGTTTTGACACTGGAGGTATTTCTCTCAAACCAGCTAAATTCATGGAAGATATGACCTATGATATGGCAGGTTCTGCAGTTGTAGTTGGATTAATGAAAAGTTTAGCTTTAAGAAAAGCAAAAGTAAATGCAGTGGGTGTAGTTGGACTTGTTGAAAATATGCCTGGAGGTAATGCACAAAGACCCGGAGACATAGTAAAGTCTTACAGCGGAAAGACAGTTGAAATTTTAAATACTGACGCTGAAGGAAGATTGGTTTTAGCCGATGCTTTAACTTATACAGAGGAGAAATTTAAACCAAAATTTATAGTGGACTTAGCAACTTTAACAGGAGCAATTATTGTTTCTCTTGGTTCAGAGTACGCTGGTCTATTTTCAAATAATGATAAATTATCAAATCAATTGATTGAAGCAGGTGAAAATGTTGAAGAGAAAGTTTGGAGAATGCCACTGAATAAAAATTTTGATAAGTTAATTGATTCAAAAAATGCGGATATGCAAAATATTAATTATGTTGGAGGAGCAGGTTCAACAACGGCTGCTCAATTTTTGCAAAGATTTATTTTAAATAAAACACCTTGGGCACATTTAGATATAGCAGGTATGGCATTTTCTAAATATGGAGGAGCATTAAATTCTGGTGGTGCAACAGGTTATGGAGTGAGATTATTAAACAAATTGATAGAGGATAATTATGAGTAATTTAGAACAAACATTATCAATTATAAAACCAGATGCAGTTGATAGAAATCTAGAGAACGAAATTAAAGAAATGTTTAAATCCCATGGTTTTACAATTTTAAAAGAAAAAAAAATCCAAATTGAAAAATCAGAAGCTGAAAAGTTTTATAAAGTTCATGAAACCAAACCATTTTATAATGATTTATGTGCCTATTTATCATCAGGTCCTATTGTTGTAATGGTTCTTGAAAAAGACAATGCAGTTTTAGGAAATAGAGAATTAATGGGTGCTACAAATCCAGAAGATGCAGAAGAAGGTACAATTAGAAAAAAATACGGGATTTCAATAGACAAAAACTCTGTCCATGGATCAGATAGTGTTGAAAATGCTAAAATTGAAATAGATTTTTTCTTTAAAGATTAAAAATTTTTAAAATAGCTTTTGGGTAAAGTTTATGCTCTTGAACTAAAATTTTTTTAGCAAGCGAGGATACTGTATCTTTTTTTGAAATTTTTACTTTCTTTTGTAGAATAATCTTCCCCGAGTCTAATCTAGCATTTACAAAATGAACAGTGCATCCTGAGTATTTTTCATTATTATTTAATACTCTCTGATGAGTATTTAATCCTTTGTATTTAGGCAGTAAAGAGGGGTGTATATTTAAAATTTTTCCTTTAAATTTTTTTATAAAATTTTTTGACAAAATTTTCATAAATCCAGCTAGACAAATCATTTCAATATTATTTTTTTTTAAGATAGAAAGAAGCTTATTTTCACTTAATTTTTTGTTATTAAAATTTAAAATTTTTTTTTTAATTTTAAATTTTTTAGCATAATTTAAACCCTTCGCCTTAGAGTTATTTGTAACAATTAAGTAAATTGATATAGGAGATAATTTAGTTTTAGTAAATTTAATTAAAGAATTTAAATTACTACCTGTCCCTGAAATAAATACAGCTGTCCTAATTCTATTGATACCAGTTGACAGATCCATTTAACTTAACTTTAATTTTACCATTTAAAATTTTTCCAATAACATATGGTTTGTATTCTTTTGAAAAAAATTTACTTATTTTTTTTAAATTTTTACTTTCAACAATAAGACAAAAACCAACTCCACAATTAAATGTTTTAAGCATTTCTTTATCAGAAATTCCATTACTTTTAAGCCAATTAAATATTTTAGAAGTTTTAATTTTGTCTAAACTTATATGTGCAGAGAGCTTATCAGGTATAATTCTTTTAATATTATCAGACAAACCTCCGCCGGTGATATTTGCACAGCCACTTATTAAGTTGTTATTTATCAAATTCATTATTTCTTTAACATATATTTTAGTTGGTTTTAGAAGCTCAGATTTTAAAAATTTATTTTTTTTAATATTTATTTTTTTTTGTTTTAATAAATATCTTACAAGAGAATACCCATTAGAGTGCAAACCGCTTGAAGGAATTGCAACTATAAGATTATTTTTTTTTATTTTATTTTTATTTAAAATTCTATTCTTTCCTACAACTCCTACAGCAAAACCTGCGATATCAAATTTACCTTTTTCATACGTACCTGGCATTTCAGCAGTTTCTCCTCCAACGAGTTCACATTCTGATTGATTGCAGCCATTGTTAATTCCTTTTATAATTTCTTTAAGTTTTTTAAGATCGATTTTATTTATTGAAATATAATCTAAAAAAAGTAAAGGTTTAGCACCTTGAACAATTAAATCATTTACACTCATAGCAACCAGATCAATACCAATAGTATTAAATTTATTTAATGTATTAGCAATTTCAATTTTAGTTCCCACTCCATCAGTACAAGCAACGATTCTAGGTTGTTTAATATTACCTGGTATATTTGTGATTGAACCAAACCCTCCTATTTTAGAGAACTTTTTTTTGCCTCTTTTTTTTGCTGAAACTGTAGAAATGAAATTAACAAACCTGTCTGCAGCACTAATATTAACTCCACTTTTTTTATAGGTAAATTTTTTTTTATTCATTAATATGTTTTATGAAATTTATTTTTCTTCTTAGTAATTTAAAGCTTTTATATAATTTTTTCTTATTTCTTGCTTTAATAAATATTTTCTTTTCCACAGAAAAAAGTTATGCAAAGACATTTTTTATAAATGATATTGAAATATCAACACCTTTTGAAATAAATTTTAATAAAAATGAAATTATTGATGAAGGATTTGTAAAGGCATTTAATGAACTAATTTTTTCAATTGTCCAAAGTAAAGATCAGGTAAAATTAAGAAATACATCAATTAATCAAATAAAAGGAATGATAGAAACTTTCTCAATTAAGGAAGAGAAGTTTATTGATGAAATTTATTATCTTGCCCTGAATGTTTCATTTAATAAAAAAAATATATTAGAGTTATTAGAAACAAAAAATATTTTTCCATCTTTACCTGTGAAAAAAGATTTTTTATTCATACCTGTGCTTGTTGATCAAAATAAAAATCAAGTTTTAATGTTCTCTGAGAATAAGTTATTTTCTAGTTGGAATTTAAATAATAAAAAATACAGTCTTTTAAATTATATTTTACCAACTGAAGATTTAGATGATTTTAGATTGATAAAACAAAAAATTAATAATTTGGAAACTTATGACTTCAAAGAAATTATAAATAAATACAATTTAAATGACCACATTATTATGATTGTTTTTAAGGATAATAATAAAACAAGAGTATTTAGTAAAATTTTTTTTAATCAAAATAACAATTTAAAAAATTTAAATTATACTAAAGTTAATTTTGATGATGAAGAAGAATTATTTAAATTTATTGATAATTTAAAATTAGTCTTCGAAGATTTTTGGAAATCACAAAATCAAATCAATACTTCAGTAAAGTTGTCGTTAAATATTTCTGTTGATAATTCTGATAATATTAAAATTAATAAATTTGAAAATACTTTATCTAATATGGATTTAATATATAATTTTTCAATTTATAAGTTCGATAATCAAAATAATTTTTATAAAGTTATTTTTAATGGAACACCTGATAAGTTTTTAGAAGTTATGAGCGAACAAAATTATGATTTTGAAATTAAAAATAAAATTTGGGTTTTAAATGACAAATCTTAATCAGCAAATACTTAAATTTGATTATGATCAAAATTTTAAAGATCAGGATTTTTATGTTTCAAACAGCAACGAACACTCTTTTAGCCTTTTAAATAGTTGGCCAAAATGGGATAAAAATTTTATAAACTTAATAGGTGAAAAGTTTTCAGGAAAAAGTCATTTAATAAATATATTTTTACAAAAGCATACAGGAATAAAAATTAATGCAGGAGATATTAATAATGAATTTCTTCAACAAATTAAAATATATGAAAATATTATTCTTGAGGATTTAACTGAAAAAATAAATGAAAATTTATTATTTACACTTATAAATATAATAGAGCAGGATAATAAGTATTTAATAGTAAGCTCAAAAATACCAATAGTCGACTTTAAATTTAAATTAAATGATCTTAATTCAAGATCTACTAATTTTATTTTATCTCAAATTGAAAAACCTGGTGACGATTTAATTTATGCACTAATATTAAAAAATCTTTCTGATCGTCAAATATCAATAGACCAAAAACTTATTGAATTTATAATTAAGAGAATTGATAGAACTTATGGCAAAATTTCTGATTTTATATATAAAATCGATGAAATTAGTTTAAAAAGAAAAAAACCAATCGATTTTAAAATTATAAAAGAAGCATTAGAGGTTTAATTGAATAAATACAGAACACACAAGTGTAATGAATTACGAAAAGAGGATGTAGATAAAAAAATTTCTCTTTCAGGCTGGATAAATAAAAAAAGAGACCATGGGAATTTGTTATTTATTGACTTGAGAGATAATTATGGAATTACCCAATGTATAATTGATAAAGATAATAAATATTTTTCTGATTTAGAAAAAATGCAATTAGAGACTGTAATTAAACTTGAGGGAAAAGTAGTTAATAGATCTAAAGAAACAATCAATTCTGAAATAAACACAGGTGAAATAGAGATTATTATTGAGAAGTATGAAGTTTTAGGGACTTGTAAAGAACTACCTATGCCAATCTTTAGTGATCAAGAATATGCTGAAGAAATAAGATTAAAATATAGATTTTTAGATTTAAGGAGAAAAAAAATTCATGAAAATATTATTTTAAGATCTAAAGTTATTGCATACATTAGAAATGAAATGACTAAATTAGGTTTTTTGGAATTTCAAACACCAATTTTAACCTCATCTAGTCCAGAGGGTGCTAGAGATTTTTTGGTGCCTAGTCGTTTAAATCCTGGAAAATTTTATGCATTACCTCAAGCCCCTCAACAATTTAAACAACTGATAATGGTCTCAGGTTTTGACAGATATTTTCAAATTGCACCTTGTTTTAGAGATGAGGATGCTAGAGCAGACAGAAGTCCTGGAGAATTTTATCAATTAGATTTAGAAATGTCATTTGTTGAGCAGGAAGATGTATTTAATGTAGTTGAGAAATTAATGGTTAATACATTTAAAAATTTTTCAAATAAAAAACTGATGTTTGATAAATTTCCAAAGATTTCATACAAGGAAGCAATGCTTAAATATGGTACTGATAAACCAGATTTAAGAAACCCACTCATCGTAAATGATATAACTGAAATTTTTACAAGAGAAGATGTTTCATTTGAAATATTTAAAAAATTAGTAAAATCTGGATCTAAAGTAAGATGTATTATTACAAAAAATACGAAAGATAAGCCAAGAAGTTTTTTTGATAATATTGATAAATGGGCAAAAGAAGAAGGTGCTTCTGGTTTAGCTTATTTTACTTTTGAAAAAGATAAAGATATTTTAGCAAAAGGCCCTATAGGAAAATTTTTTTCTCAAGATGCATTGGCTGAAATAATGAAAAAAACAAACTGTGAGATAGGGGATAGTATTTTCATGGCTTGTGGAAAAAAAGACGAATTAGAAAAAATTACTGCACTAGCAAGAGATAAAATCGCAAAAGATCTAGATTTAATTGATGAAAATGTTTTTTCATTTTGCTGGATTGTAGACTATCCAATGTTTGAAATAGATGAGACAACAAAAAAAATTGAATTTAGTCATAATCCATTTTCAATGCCCCAAGGTGATTTAAGTGAAAAAGATTTTGAAAACCCATTAAATATACTCGCTTATCAATACGACATAGTTTGTAATGGTATAGAATTATCTTCAGGAGCAATTAGAAATCATAAACCAGAGCTTATGTATAAACTTTTCTCCATTGCAGGATATAACAAAAAGCAAGTAGATGAAAAATTTAGTGGCATGATTAATGCACTTAGTTATGGCGCACCACCACACGGAGGAATAGCACCTGGAATTGACAGAATCGTAATGTTACTTGCTAATGAGAAGAATATTAGGGAAGTTACTATGTTTCCAATGAATCAGAATGCTCAAGATTTAATGATGAACGCACCGTCTGAGGTAAACCCAAATCAATTAAAAGAATTAAATCTTGCTTTAAAAACTAAAAAATAATCTATTTCTTTCCTTTAAGACTTATTTTTACATCTGAAAGATCAACTAGATTTTTTTTATAATTATTTCTTACAAAACCTTTGCTAGTAATATCTTTTACAATTTTTAATAATTGATTTTGATCCTCAGAGCTTTGATCTTCTGTATTAATTGGATCATTTCCTCCAATAGCTGGAGTATGCGCCAGATCCTCTCTATTTTGATATGAAATGGCTAATTCTCTAAAAATATAATCCAAAATTGATGTGGCACTTAAAATTCTATCATTACCGTGGACTTTGCCAGATGGTTCAAATTTTGTGCCAACAAATGCACTTATAAATTCATCTAAAGGTACACCATATTGCAGTCCTAAAGAAATAGCGATTGCAAAGTTATTCATTAAAGCTTTAACAAGTTCACCTTCTTTACTGGTATCAATAAATATTTCCCCAATTTTTCCATCTTCATACTCTCCTGTATGAAGGTAGACTTTATGATCACCAATAGTGGCCTTTTGAATATACCCTTTTCTTCTATCAGGCATGCTAAATCTTTTACCTGATTTCTCGTTCATTTTATTTAAGTTAGCAGCTATTACATTTTCTTTATTTATTGTGCTTTTATTACCTGTTTCAGTAATTACTTCTACTTTAGTTTTTTCTAAGATTTTGTTATTTTTAGGATCTAAACTTTTTGTTTTTCTGTTATCAAGTTTCACATCTATAATCTCAAATTTTCCATCATCTCTTTTTTCTAAATTTTTTAACTCTGCCTCATTAATATCATCTAAATAATGATTTACTTTAAAGGTACATGTATAATATGTTTCCACTAAATATTTTGCCATTTGACCTCAATTTAAATTTTAATTTGAATAATGAATCAATTAATTTATATACAAATTCATATTTTAGTCTAATTTAAATTTTACAATTTTTAATTGAATAAATAAAAAAATATTATGTTGACACTCTTAAAAAAAATTTTCACATGGTGGAATCAAGATACTTTTGGAACAAGACTAAAAACTATTTTTTTTGGAAAACTAGTTGGCACTGATGAGCTAGGTAATAAATACTATGAGAGTAAAAACGGAAAAAGATGGGTTATCTATTCAAATACAATTGATGCATCAAAAATTCCTGTTGAATGGTATTCCTGGATACATTTTACACCAAATAAAATTGAGAAAAAACATACCTTAGAAAAATATAAATGGCAAAAACCACATCAAGAAAATTTAACTGGAACTGACTCAGCATATTATCCAAATAAAAATAGAAATGGTATTAAAAAAAAATACTCAAGTTGGAAAGAATAATTTTAAATTAATTTGTTTAGTTTTTTTATTTTATTTTTGTTTAATTTTTAACTTAAGCTCAAAAAGTAATTTAGAAGGTAATTTTACCGATATAAAAATTTTAGATAAAATAAGTTCAAAAAATACTTTGCTAAAATTAGAAAATGGGAAATTAATAAAATTTAAAGACCTAGAAATAAAAAGTATAAAATGTAAAAATTCTGAATTTGATGATAATCCAGAGATAACAGCTTATATTCAAGTAAGAGACTTAACAAATAAAAATAATGATGAAGTTTTCGTTTTTAATGGCTGGATGTTTTCCTCTAGTCCTTCTATCAAACCTTTTGACCACCCTGTTTATGATGTATGGTTGGTAAGCTGTTATTAAATAATTGAATCTTTATCTAACCAGCTTACATTAAAATCTGAGTTTATAAATTTTTTATGGTTAAGTAATTTTTTATGTAAAGGTATTGTTGTAGTTATTCCCTCAATAATAAATTCATCTAAAGATCTATTCATCCTTTGAATTGCTTCTGTTCTGTTTCTTCCATGACAAATTAATTTACAAATCATGCTGTCGTAATAAGGTGTTACCTTATATCCTTGAAATATTGAGCCATCTACTCTAGTTCTAAATCCAGATGGCTGATGACACATAGTAATAACCCCAGGTGAAGGCTGAAAGTTTTTGCTTGCATCTTCGGCATTTATTCTACATTCAATTGCGTGTCCTCTAGGATTTATATCAGATTGTTTCAAAGCCGTTTCTCCTGAAAAAGCAATCCAGATTTGCTCTTTGATTATATCGATCCCTGTAACCATTTCTGTTACAGGATGTTCCACTTGAACTCTTGTATTCATTTCAAGGAAATAAAATTTTCCGTCTTCGTAAATGAATTCAACTGTTCCAGCACCCATATAACCTATTTTAGCTACCATATTTACTGTTCGTTCAAATAAATCTTTTCTTATTTCATCATTTAAAACTGGACTCGGAGTTTCTTCTATTAACTTTTGATGCCTTCTTTGAACTGAACAATCTCTTTCATGAAGATGAACTGTTCTATTTTTTCCAGCTAATATTTGAACCTCTATATGTCTTGGATTTTGAAAAAACTTTTCAATGTAAACTTCATCATTACCAAAATATTTTTGTGCCTCAGATTTAGCTGTTGAAAACATTGTTTCAAATTCTTCTTCCTTATAAACTATTTTCATACCTTTGCCTCCACCTCCGCCAGAGGCTTTTATTAAGACAGGAAAACCAATTTTTTTACAAAGTTCTTTTGCTTCAGAGATATCTTTTACACCTCCTTCAGACCCCTCAATAACAGGTAATCCATTTTCTTTTGCTATTTTTTTTGCTTGGATTTTGTCACCCATCATTTCAATATGTTTTGATGTGGCGCCAATAAAATTAATTTTGTTCTCTTCTAATATTTTTGCAAAATTTGCATTTTCAGAGAGAAAACCGTAGCCAGGATGAACCGCATCTGCATTTGTAAGTTCTATTGCTGACATTAATGCTGGGATATTTAAATAACTATTTGTTGGTTGATGGGAACCAATACATACGCTTTCATCAGCTATTCTAACATGCATGCTTTCTCTATCTACATCTGAATGAACAGCTACTGTGGATATTCCCCATTCTTTACATGCTCTAATAATTCTAACTGCAATTTCCCCACGGTTTGCAATTAAAATTTTCTTAAACATTACTTATTCTAGGATAATAATAGTTTGACCAAATTCAACAGGTTGGCCATCTTCAACACAAATTTCTTTTACTACACCATCTGCTGTTGAAGGAACATGGTTCATTGTTTTCATCGCTTCAACAATCATTATTGTATCACCTTTTTTAATTTTTTTACCAATCTCAACAAACTTTTTAGCACCTGGTTCTGGTGCATGATACGCTGTCCCTATAATAGGCGAAAAAATTTCAGTTCCTGATTTAACATTTTGAGTTTGAGAAGATGTTGAACTAGTTACAGATGATGAAGGTGAAACACTTTGTGGCTGATGACTTATTGAAAAATTATTTTTAGAAACTTTAATTTTTGTATCTTTTTCCGTTATCTCTATTTCTGTAAGATTAAATTCTTGCAAATAACTACTTAATTCTTGAATTATTTTTTTATCTATTTTCATTTTGCAAAGACTTTTGTAATGAAATTATGGCCAAAATATATCCCTCAGCACCTAATCCAAAAATTCCTCCAGTTACAACACCACTTATAAGTGATTTATGTCTAAATTCTTCCCTTTTATAAATATTTGATAGGTGTAACTCGATAATAGGTTTTTTAAATAAATCTAAAGCATCTCTTATAGCCACAGAAGTATGAGTAAATGCAGCAGCATTTATAACCATACCATCAAATCTTTTTCTTGCATCTTGAATTATATTAACCAATTCTCCCTCAATATTAGACTGAGAGAATTCTATATCAAGACCAATTTCTTGTCCTTTTTTTAAACAATTCTCTTTAAGTTGCTCAAATGAAGTTGATCCATATTGTGATTGTTCTCTTTCTCCTAATAGATTAAGATTTGGACCATTAATAATAATTATTTTATTATTCATTCAGCATTTATATACGATGAAAAAAATAAAAAAAATAAAAATTAAAATAAATGGTAAAATCAAATCTATAATTCAGGAATCTAAACTCTCTAAAGTGTTAAAAAATCTAAAAATACCATTAAATAAAGTAGCAATTGAGTTAAATGAGGAAATAATAGATAAAAAAAAAATTAATAAAATAAAATTAAATAAAAATGATAAAATAGAAATAGTTCATTTTATTGGAGGTGGTTGATTTGAAAAAAGATAGTATGATTATTGCAAGTAAAAAATTTAATTCCAGATTAATTGTTGGAACAGGTAAATATAAAAGTATGTCTGATTGTGCAAAAGCAATTAAATTATCTGGAGCAGAAATTGTAACTGTTGCGGTAAGAAGAGTTAATATTTTTGATAAAAATAGGCCTTTACTTATGGATTATATAGATCCCAGAAAAATTACATATCTGCCAAACACAGCAGGATGTTTTAACTCAAAGGAAGCTTTGAGAACTTTAAGATTAGCTAGAGAAATAGGTGGTTGGAAGTTAGTCAAGCTAGAAGTTTTAGGAGACAAAAAAAATTTATTTCCTGACATGATAGAAACGTTAAAATCAACTGAAATTCTTGCCAAGGAAGGATTTAGGGTTATGGTTTATTGTAACGATGATCCTTTAATGGCTAAGCGTTTAGAGAACTCAGGTGCTGATGCAATAATGCCTTTAGCTGCACCTATTGGGTCAGGATTAGGAATTCAAAATAAAATAAATATTCAAATAATTAGAAAACAAACAAAGCTTCCATTAATTATAGATGCTGGTTTAGGTCAAGCTTCAGACGCTACAATTGCGATGGAATTAGGTTGTGACGGTGTTCTTGTTAACACTGCTATAGCAAAAGCAAAAAAACCCTTTGAAATGGCACTCGCATTCAAAAATGCAGTTATTGCTGGAAGACAATCATTTCAATCTGGAAGAATAAATAAAACTTTAATGGGCAACGCTTCATCCCCATCAAAAGGGATTATTTAGTTTTTTTAAAAAATCTTTTTTTCTTATATGATTTTTTGTTAATTTTTTTATTTACTTTTTTCTCAGTAATTTTTTCTTCCTTTATTTGAATTTCTAAGTTTTTTAGTTTTTCATAATACTCTATCAATTCAATTGTTTTTTTTGATTTATTTTTAACATCTATAATGTACTCAGGTATAATTAGAGAATTATCACTAACAATATCTATCGTCACCTTATTCTTTTTTTCGAAATAGGTTAAATCATTAACAAAATTTTCTTTTAAAAAGTCTGAAATTTTTTTACAAACTTTTAATTCAACAAATTTAGCTTTGTTTATTACAGCTCTTAATTCAACAATTTTTAAAAGTTTTTGAGCGAAAGACTCGTCTGTTAATGTAACTTTCCATTTAATTGCACTTTCTCTAAGTCTTTGTCTAGACATCTCTAAAAGACCAAAATTGCTTATCCTTCCAATTTGAATTCTTGCTCTATCTGACCTACATTTTTCTTTGAGTTTTCTCTCTACCAATCTTCTATTTCCGTAGCTTAGCATATCAATAAAATCTATAATAATTAAACCAGACAGATCTCTAATTTTTATTTGTCTTGCAATTTCTTCTGTGGCTTCGATATTTGTATCTAAAGCAGTACTTTCAACATTTTTTCCTTTTATTGAACTACCAGAGTTGATATCTATAGACACTAAAGCCTCTGTTGGATTAATAACTAAATATCCACCTGACTTGAGTTTAATTTCAGAATCAAAAATTTGATTTAACTTTTGTTCAATATTTTCTTGTATAAATAGTGGAATTTTACCTCTATATTTTTTCACTTTTTTCACACTTGATGGCATCATAGTTTTTATGAAGGATTGAGCTTTTTTGTAACCATCGTTTCCCTCGACAATTACATTTTTTGTATTATCATCGAACATATCTCTAAGTGTTCTTTTTATTATTTCACTTTCTTGATGTATCAATGAAGGGGCTATAGAATTTATTGCATTATCTTTTATTTGACCCCAGGTATTAATTAAAGTTGTTAAATCATTATTTATTTCATTTTTTGTTTTATTACTTCCTGCAGTTCTAACAATTAATCCCATCTCTTTAGGTATTTCAATTTCATTTAAAATTGTTCTTATTTTTTTTCTATCAGCAGGATTAAAAATTTTTCTTGATATCCCTCCTCCCTTAGGAGTATTTGGCATTAAAACTATATATTTTCCCGCAATTGAAATGAAAGTACTTAATGCAGCACCTTTTTGCCCTCTTTCGTCTTTAATGACTTGTACAAGAATTACTTGATTAGGTTTTATTACTTCCTGAATTTTATACCTTTTAAATTTAAATCTATGCTCTTTTTTTTTTTCTTTTCCATCAACTAAATTTTCTTTCTCAGAAATACTTTCTTTATTATTCGAATCTTCTTCTGTTTGCTCTTCAACTATCTTTTCTATAGGGTCATCAATTTCTAGTTTTCCTTCAGCAATATTTTTCTCTTCTTTAGCCTGAACTTTTCTTGAGAGTTCTTCTCTAGCTTTTTCTTCCTCTTCTTTAATTTTTTCTAAATCAGCTTTTGGTATCTGATAATAATCTGATTGGATATCATTAAAGGATAAAAACCCATGTCTCTCTCTTCCGAAATCAATAAAAGCAGCTTGTAACGATGGTTCTATTCTGCTTACTTTTCCTAAATAGATATTATTTTTAATTAAGTTATTTTTTAAACCTTCGTACTCGTAATCTTCAATATTTTCGCCTGATTTAAGAACAACTCTAGTTTCGTTAGGATGCGATGCATCAATATATAAATTTTTTTCCATAATTTTGTGAATGTTAACTTCATTAGTAACCTAGTTTTTTAAAATTTTGTTTTATTTTCTTGCCATATCTTTAACAAATTCCAAGATATAATGAAATTAAAATGAATAAATTTTTAAGAAAAATCTTTATTTTAATTACGTCTTTTATTCTTTTATCAGCAATTTTGATAATAAGTATTTTGTGGAATTATTCTAATGATTTACCAGATTATAAATTTCTTAAAAATTATAAACCCCCAGTTTCCAGTAAAGTTTACTCTGGTAATGGTGACTTGGTGGCAGATTTCTCACAAGAAAAAAGAGTATTTGTTCCATTTAATTCAATTCCAAAAAATGTAATTAACGCATTTTTATCTGCTGAAGATAAAAATTTTTTCAAACATCCAGGTGTCGATGCTAAAGGTGTTATTAGAGCAATAATAAATAATATTTCAAATATTTTATCATCTAAAAGGTTGGAGGGAGCATCTACAATTACCCAACAGGTAGCAAAAAACTTTTTACTAACAAATGAGGTGAGTTTAAATAGGAAAATTAAGGAAGCTATTCTTGCTTTTAGAATAGAGAGAGCTTTATCTAAAGAAAGAATTCTAGAACTTTATCTAAACCAAATTTATCTTGGAAGTGGAGCATATGGTGTAGCTGCTGCAAGCTTAGAATATTTTGATAAATCTATTAAAGATTTAAACTACTCAGAAGCTGCTTTATTAGCAGCTTTGCCAAAAGCACCTAGTAGATATAATCCCTATAGAGATCCAGATAAAGCAAAATTTAGAAGAAATTTAGTTTTAAAAAATTTGTTAGATAATAATTATTTAACTTTAGAATGGTATAAAAAACTCACAAAAGAGGAAATAATTTTAAAGAAAAATAAAAAAATTTATTTAGAAGATGCTCAATTTTTTATTGAGGATGTGAGAAAGAGTGTAATTGAAACTTTGAGCTATGATAAGGTTTATAAACAAGGTTTTAATATCAATACCCCAATAGATTTAAATCTACAAACAATTGCAACAAAATCCCTTCGAGATGGATTGGTAGCATATGATAAAAGAAAGGGATGGAGAGGACCACTTACTAACAAGACTTATAATTCAGAATGGAAAAAAGATTTAGAAAAGTATAAATTAGAAAATTCGATTAATTGGAAATTAGCGATAGTTAAAAAAATAAATAAATTTTCAGCAGAAATAGAAACTGAAGACAATATCAATGGTGTTATTGAATATCAGAGCATTTCTTGGACAAAGAAACAATTTAATAAATTAATAAAACCTGGTGATGTTATTTATGTAAAAAATGTTAAAGAAAATATTTTCAATTTACAACAATTACCAAAAGTAAATGGTGGAATTGTTGTGATGGATCCATTTACAGGAAGAGTTTTAGCATTAAGTGGTGGTTTTAGTTTTAAACAGAGTGAATTTAACAGAGCAACCCAAGCTAAAAGGCAGCCTGGATCAGCTTTTAAACCATTTGTTTATGCATTAGCTCTAGAGAATAATTTTACACCAACATCATTAGTTCTAGATGCGCCACTAGTTTTAGACCAAGGAGATGATTTAAAAATGTGGAAACCAGAAAATTATGGAAAAAAATTTTATGGACCTTCAACTCTAAGAGTAGGTTTGGAAAAATCTAGAAATTTAATGACAGTAAGAATAGCTCAAAATCTTGGTGTAGAGAAAATAGTTGATTTTTCAAAAGCATTAAAAATTTATGATAATCCAGAAGAGCTTTTATCTATATCTTTAGGATCTGCTGAAACAACTTTATTAAAACTTACATCTGCTTATTCGGTTTTTGTTAATGGTGGAAAACTTGTTGAACCAATATTGATAGATAGAATTCAAGACAGTCAAGGAAACACTATTTTTAATAATGAAAAAAGAAGATGTGTCAATTGCGATCAAATTTCTTATTTAACCAACGATTATCCAGAGATTAAAAACAATTATACACAAATTTTTTCTCCACAAACGGCTTTTCAAATGACATCAATTTTAGAAGGAGTAGTTCAAAGAGGTACTGCTAAAAAACTAAAAGACTTAAATTTAAATATTGCAGGTAAAACTGGAACAACTAATAAAAACACAGATACTTGGTTTATAGGTTTTACTTCAAATGTACTAGTTGGTGTTTATGTTGGTTCAGATAACCCAACTCCATTAGGAAAATATGAAACAGGATCTAAAACTGCTTTGCCAATATTCAAAAGTTATATAAGTGATTCTGTAAATAAATATGATGCAAGACCATTTAAGGCCGCTAAAGGAACAGTGATGATGGTGGTTGATCCTCTAACAGGTCAAAAAGCAAAATTTAACTCAAAGAATACTATTATTGAGGTTTTTAAAAAAGAAGATGTGGTTGATGGAAAAGTACTTTATACAAATTCAGATAGATTAGACTCAAATAATATATTAAAGTTTTACTAATGGATAATAATTATCAAAATCTAAAAGAAGAAATTGAAAAGATAAATAAAAAAATACAGGAGTATCTTTGAAAAAAATAATATCCATTTAAAACTGCAATCATTAAATTCACAAATGCTGAGTGCCAATTTTTGGCAAGATAAAAATAATTCTCAAAGAGTAATCAAAGAAAAGAAATTTTATGAAGATTTAAGTAATTCTTTAAATAATAATGTTGAAAAACTGAAAGATTTAGATGATTTGAATCAACTAGCGCTTGAAGAAGAAAATTTACAAGTTCAAAAAGAAGTTCTCCAAAATATTAAAAACTTAAAAAGTGAAGTTAAAAAAAATGAAATTAAATGTTTTTTATCTAATGAGGCAGACTCTTTAAATTGCTACATAGAAATACATGCAGGAGCTGGTGGAACAGAAAGTCAAGATTGGGCTGATATGCTCAGAAGAATGTACTTAAAATGGTCTGATAAAAAAAATTTTAAATCAAGTTTGATTAGCGAACATAGAGGTGACGAAGCTGGAATAAAATCTGCAACAATTAAAATAGATGGTGATTATGTTTTTGGTTGGTTAAAAAAAGAATCAGGAATACATAGATTAGTTAGGATATCTCCATTTGACTCTGGAGCAAGAAGACACACTAGTTTTGCAAGTGTTTGGATTTATCCAGTTGTAGATGAAAATATAAATATAGAAATTTTAGAAAAAGATTTAAGAATAGACACCTATCGTTCCAGCGGAGCAGGTGGCCAGCACGTCAACACTACTGATAGCGCAGTTAGAATAACACACATTCCATCAAAAATTGTTGTTCAATGTCAAAATGAAAGATCTCAACATAAAAATAAAGAAACATGCATGAATATGTTGAAGGCAAGATTATATGATTATGAAATTAAAATAAGAGAGGAAAAAAATCAAAATGTTGAAAGTTCCAAATCTGAAATAGGATGGGGCCACCAAATTAGATCATATGTTCTTCAACCTTACAGACTCGTAAAAGATAATAGAACTAATTTTGAAAGCACTAGTCCTGATAAAATATTAGATGGTGATATTGATGAATTTTTGGAACAATCGCTTTATAAATTAAATGAAAAATAATATTTTAAAATATTTTATTCTACTTTTGTCAGTTTTAGTTGTTTTGACAGTTTATCTTAGTACTGTAGGAATAGAGACAGGTAAATTTAATGATCAAATTAAAAAAAGAATTTCAGGAATAAATAAAAATATAGACATTGATTTAAAAAAAATAAAATTAACTTTAGATCCTTTTAAATTAAAGATTTATGCAAAAACAGTTGGTACCACAGTATATTTTTCAAAAAGACCTTTAGCATTGGAAAGCATTAAAACTCAAGTTTCTCTCAGCTCTTTAATCAAAAATAAGATATCATCGTCAAATATAGAAATAACAACTAAGTCTATATTATTAAATGATTTTATAAAATTTATTCGAACTACCAATAATAAACCTGAATTATTTATATTAGAAAAAATTGTAAAAAAAGGCCATGTAACTATAGATCTGAGTTTGAACATCGATGAAAATGGTAAAATTAAAGATGATTATAAAATTGAAGGTTTAATAAAAGAAGCAAGTGTTAATTTTTTAGACAGGACTAATTTTAAAAATATAAATTTTAATTTCAATATTCAAAAAGACAATTATCTTTTTGATGAAATAAATTTTAAATCAGAAAAAGTAAATTTTATTTCAAAAAAACTTAACGTAAAAAAGAAAAATAATAGCTTTTTAATTGATGCTATTGTTGAAAACGATCAATCAAGTTTAAATTCAAATATATTAAAATTATTAAATATAAGTTTTGAAAATATAATTATTGATGATGCTAAATTTAAAACAAATAATGAATTTTCTTTGGAAATAGACGAAAAATTCAAAGTTAAAAATATTATTTTAAATTCTGATATAAATATTGATCAGCTAAAATATAAAAATTTTAAAATAATTAATAAATATTTTCCAGAAGTTGATGATTTAGTTTTACTAGATAATCATAAATTAAATCTAAATTATAAGGACAAAAATTTATCAATTAACGGTGAGGGACAAATTCAGTTAAATACTGGAGAAAAAGATGAAATTAAATATTTTATAAACAAAAAAGATAAGGATTTAAGCATAGACTCAGAGTTATTTTTAAAAAATATAGTTTTAAAGCAGCAAGATTTTGTAAAAATTTTTTTCCCTCAAGCTAATAAAAATATTAATTTTAATAATCAAAAATTAAAAATTAATTTTAAAAATAATAATCTAACTATTTCAGGTTCTGGAAAATTTAAAATCGATAAAGATTTTGAAGAAATCGATTATTTTATTGAAAAAAAAGAAAATAAATTAAATTTTAATACTAATTTAAATGTAAAAAATACAAAATTTAAAATTGACAATATTAATTATAAAAAAAAAGATAAAAGTAAAATGAATCTTCAAATTAATGGAGAATTAAAAAATAATAAAAATCTTAATATAAATAGTTTTATCATTAATGAGGAAAATAATAACATTCAAATTAAGAATTTATCTCTTAACGGTTCTAATCAAATAATAAAAATTGATCAGGCAAATTTTAATTATTTAGATACAGAAAATAAAAAAAATTATTACAACATAAAAAAAGTAGAAGGCCAAAATTATTTAATTGATGGTACTTCATTTAATGCAAATTCTTTAATTTCGAATTTACTAGATGCCAATGATAAAAAAGAAAACAATCTTTTTAAAAACAACCTAAGTATGGACCTAAATTTTAAGGAAGTTTATTTTGATGAAATACACTTTGTTAAAGATTTAAATGGAAAAATAAAAATTATTGATAATAAAGTAGAAGAAGCAGATATTTTGGCTCATTATAATAATTCGCAAAAAATAAAATTTACAATTAGAACAAATGGTCAAGGTGAAAAAATTACCACTCTTTTCTCATCTAAGGCAAAACCCTTAGTATATAGATATAAATTCATTAAAGGATTTAAAGATGATAGAGAAGGATATTTAGACTTTTACTCTTTGAAAAAAAATGGAGTTTCAACTTCTAAATTAGTAATTGATAATTTCAAAGTTAAAGAAATTCCAGCATTAGCTAAGTTGTTGGCTCTTGCATCTCTTCAAGGAATAGCAGATTTACTCACAGGAGAGGGTATAAGATTTACAGATTTTGAAATGAATTTTACTAATCAAGATAAACTAATGAAAATTCAAGAATTATATGCAATTGGTCCAGCAATATCTATTTTATTGGAAGGATATATTGAGGAGGATAAATTAATCAGTTTAAGAGGAACCTTGGTTCCGGCGACAACAATTAATAGATCTATTGCTTCAATACCTTTACTTGGAGATTTATTGATTGGAAAGAAAGTAGGCGATGGCGTTTTTGGAGTAAGCTTTAAAATTAAAGGTCCCCCTAAAGATTTAGAAACTACTGTAAATCCTATAAAAACTTTAACACCAAGGTTTATTACTAGAACTTTAGAAAAAATTAAAAAAAATTAATTTAATTCTATTTTAATATGTCTTTTTTTTCCAAGGGAAAGTTTAAGATAATTATCTTTAAATAAATTTTTATTGATTTCGAATTTTTCATCTGAAATAACATCATCATTAATTTTTACCGCATTCCCTTTTATAAGTCTTCTGATGTCGCTTTTCGATTTTTCTAGTTTAGATAATAAAACAAGGTCTACTATATTTATTTTTTCTTCTATTTTATTTGATTGAATATTAACTTTAGGTAAGTTCGAACCCAGAGTGTTTCCGGAGAAAGCTTCTTTTGCTGCTTGCTCAGAATTTTTAGCTGCTTCCTTTCCATGTAACATTTCTGTGGTTTTATTAGCAAGTAGTATTTTTAATTCATTTATATTTTTATCTTTAATTGTTTCTATTTCCTCAATTTCAATTTCAGTAAACATTTTTAAAAATTTAATTACATCTCTATCATCTATATTTCTCCAAAATTGCCAATAATCATAAGCTGATAAGTATTTTTCATCCAACCAAATAGCCCCACTTTCAGTTTTTCCCATTTTAGCACCAGTTGCTAGTGTAATTAATGGAGTTGTTAAACCAAAGGTTTGATTATTAGAATATCTTTTAATTAGCTCAACACCATTAACAATGTTTCCCCATTGATCTGAACCTCCGATTTGTAAGACACAATTTTCTTTCTTATTTAATTCAAGAAAATCATATGCTTGTAAAATCATATAATTAAACTCCATATAGCTTAAAGATTGTTCTCTATCTAATCTAAGTTTTACACTATCAAATGTTAGCATTCTATTTATCGTGAAATGTTTTCCGATATCTCTCAAAAATGAAATATAATTTAAATTTTTAAGCCAAGTATAATTGTTTACAAATATTGGCTTTGTATTTGGATCGTCATTATCTAAAAATTTTTTTAAAATATTTTTGATGTTTTTAATATTTTTTTCAATCTCATCTTCACTTAATATTTTTCTAGTTTTATCTTTACCAGATGGATCCCCAATTCTTGTAGTTCCTCCACCAAGTAAAACTATCGGTCGATGACCATTTTTTTGAAGTAGTCGTAAACACATTATTTGCAGTAAGCTACCCACATGTAAGCTTTCAGCTGTACAATCAAAACCTATGTAACCTTTTATCTTTTCTTCATCTAATTGTTTAGATAGTTCATTTTCACTTGTGCATTGATAGAAAAAACCTCTATCTTTAAATTCTTTTAAAAATTTATTCATAAGTTTATAGTTACAATATACAAATTTTTTTTAAAAAACATATCAATGAAAAAAAAATTATATACTGCAATTGGACTTATGAGCGGAACATCTATGGATGGTATTGATTTATCTATAATTAGTTCAGATGGATACGATGAATTTTCAAACCTTTTAGATGATTATTATAAGTATGATAAAAATCTTCAGGATCAGTTAGTTCGATTAAGAGATTTAATTTTAACAAAGAAAGATCTTTTACAAAATTTAGACAAATTAAGAGAATTAGAGCGTAATTTAACTCTTTTTCATGCTGATGCAGTTAATCAATCATTAAAAAAATATAGAGATCCCATTGATTTGATAGGTTTTCATGGTCAGACAATTTTTCATAACCCAAATGAGAAAATTACCAATCAACTAGGAGATGGGAAATTGTTATCTCAAATAGTCAAAAAAAAAGTCGTATATGATTTTAGACAAGCTGATATTCAAAATAATGGCCAAGGTGCACCTTTAACACCAATTTTTCATCATATTTTATCAAAAAAAATTAATCAAAAATTTAATATTAAATTTCCAATAGGTTTCTTGAATATTGGTGGTATCGCAAATGTTACAAAAGTTATTAATGATTCAGATCATTTTAAAAATAATCTTTCTGCTTTTGATATAGGTCCTGGTAATTGCTTAATTGATGAATGGGTAAGAAAGAATTCTAATAAAAAATTTGATATAAATGGTGAACTAGCTAAAGCAGGGAAAGTTAATCAGTTAATTCTAAATCAGGCAATAGATAATTTTAAAATAAATTCTTACTCCCAATCATTGGATATTAAAAATTTCGATGTAACTTTTGCAAGAGGTTTATCTTTAGAAGATGGTTGTGCTACTATTACAGACTTTACAGCATATTTAATTGCAGAAGGGTTAAAATATATTAGTCAAGAAAATAGTATTACATTTTTACTCTGTGGTGGTGGTAGAAAAAATAGTAATTTAATTAATCGTATAAAAAATTACATATTAAATGAAAATTATATTAATTTGGAAAGTATAGATAAATATAATTTAAACGGTGATTATATTGAATCACAGGCATTTGGATTTTTAGCTATAAGGTCTTTTTTGAATTTACCAATTTCTTTTAGCACAACAACTGGATGTAAAGAATTTACAGTGGGTGGAAAACTGGTAGAAAATTTTTAATATAGAGCTGTTTCTTTTTTTATATATTTATCAAGATGTTTAATTAAAGAATCACTTGTCTTTGAAAAAAAGTGATTGGCTTCTGATATTGCATTAAATTCTACTTTAATACCTTTTTGTGCACTTAATCTTTTATCAAGTTCAGTAATATATTCTACTGGTACCAATTCATCTTTTTTACCATAAGCAACCAAACCAGAAGTTGGACATGGAGATAAAAAAGAAAAATCATAAACATTTGGTTGAGGTGAAATAGCTATAAATCTGTTTATTTCTGGTCTTCTCATTAATAATTGCATTGCAATTAAAGATCCAAATGAAAATCCTGAAACCCAACACTGTGAATTGTCAAAATTTTCTCTTTCTAACCAATCTAAAGCTGCTGCTGCATCAGCAAGTTCGCCTTGACCATTATCAAATTCTCCATCACTTTTTCCAACACCTCTAAAATTTACTCTGCAAACAGAAAAATCGTTATCCATAAATGTGTGAAAAGTATCTACTACAACTTTATTATTCATGGTTCCTCCATATTGAGGATGGGGCTGCAATACTAAAGCAATTGGAGATGTATTTTTTTTACTTTTATAATATTTAGCCTCAAGTCTTCCAGCAGGACCAGGTATAAATATTTCTAAAATTTTGTTATCCATAAGCGATATTGATTATTATTCTCAAAAAAAATGTACGTTTATCATAAGTCAGCGACAATATGTTAGTTTTTTTTTACACTCTAAACTTGACCATTTTAGTCAGGTATGTATAAAAACTCACAATTTAAGGGTAAAAAATGAAACTTACATCAAAAGGTAGATATGCCGTAATGGCATTAGTTGATTTGGCTAGGTTTGATAATATCAATCCAGTATCACTAAGAGATATATCATTAAGACAAGGTATATCTTTAGATTACCTAGAGCAAATTTTTTCTAAATTAAAAAAAAACGAAATTGTTAAAAGTATAAGAGGAACGCAAGGAGGATACGTTCTAAATAAAAATCCAAATGATATAAAATTAACAAATATTTTCCATGCTGTAGATGAGAAAGTAAAAACTGTTCAATGTAAAAAAGAATCAAAAAGAGGATGTAATGGTAAAGCTACAAAATGCATAACACATAATCTTTGGGATGAATTAGAGATTCACATAAATACATTTTTTGAAAATAAAAGCTTAAAGGATTTGTTAAATAACAATAAAGAAACAAGAGTTTAGAATGGATAAAAGACAAAAAGAGATAAGTAATTTAAAAGACTATAAATATGGTTTTTCGACAGATATAGAAAATATTCAAGCCCCAAAAGGTTTGAATGAGGATGTCATTAAATTTATATCTAATATTAAAAAAGAACCTGCATGGATGCTTGAGTTTAGACTAAAAGCTTTTGAAAGATTTAAAGTATTAAAAGAACCAGATTGGCAGAAACCTAAATTTCCAAAAATAGATTATCAAGATCTATATTATTACTCTGCACCTAAAAGCATGAAAGATAAGCCAAAGAGCTTAGATGAACTGGATCCTAAACTTTTAGAAACTTATAAGAAACTTGGAATTCCTTTGCAAGAGCAAGCGAGATTAAATGGGATAGCTGTTGATGCTGTATTTGACTCAGTTTCTGTAGCTACTACTTTTAAAGATGAATTAACAAAACAAGGAATTATATTTTGTCCTATATCAGAGGCAATTCAAAATCACCCTGAATTAGTCAAAAAATATTTAGGCTCTGTAATCCCAACAAGTGATCACTTTTTTGCAACATTAAATTCAGCAGTTTTTACAGATGGTTCATTTGTATACATTCCAGAAGGTGTTAGATGTCCAATGGAACTATCAACTTATTTTAGGATTAATGCATCTAATACAGGTCAATTTGAAAGAACTTTAATTATTGCAGATAAAGGAAGTTATGTAAGTTACTTAGAGGGATGTACAGCTCCAATGAGAGATGAAAATCAATTACATGCTGCTAATGTTGAGCTAGTTGCACTCGATGATGCAGAAATAAAATATTCAACTGTTCAGAACTGGTATCCAGGTGATCAAGATGGCAAAGGTGGAATTTATAATTTCGTAACCAAAAGAGGTTTATGCAAAGGTAAAAATTCTAAAATTTCATGGACACAAGTTGAAACAGGTTCTGCAATTACCTGGAAGTATCCTAGTTGTATTCTTAAAGGAGATAACTCTGTTGGTGAGTTCTATTCAATAGCTATTACAAACAATCACCAAAAAGCCGATACAGGTACCAAAATGATCCATCTAGGTAAAAATACTAAAAGTAAAATAATTTCTAAAGGAATATCGGCTGGTAGTTCGGATATGACATATAGAGGTTTAGTTGATATTTCTTCAAAAGCCAAAAATTCAAATAATTATACTCAATGTGACTCTTTATTAATGGGTAATAAATGTGGGGCTCACACTGTTCCTTATATAAAAAATAAAAACTCTGAGTCCAATATTGCTCATGAGGCAACTACATCCAAGATTAGTGAAGAGCAGCTACATTATTGTCAACAAAGAGGATTAAATCCAGAGGAAGCTGTTGGCTTAATTGTTAACGGTTTTTGTAAGGAAGTATTGCAACAATTGCCTATGGAATTTGCTGTAGAAGCGCAAAAACTTGTAGGTATCAGTCTGGAAGGAAGTGTTGGTTAATATGCTTAAAATAAATAATTTAAATGCAACAATTGATAATAAGTCCATTTTAAATGGGCTATCCTTAGATATAAATCCCGGTGAGGTTCATGCAATTATGGGCCCTAATGGATCTGGAAAAAGCACATTATCAAATATTCTATCTGGAAAAAAAGGTTATGAAGTTTCTGGAGAAGTTCTTTTTGAAGAAAAAGATTTATTTGAACTTGAAACAGAGGAAAGAGCGCACAAAGGGATATTTTTAGCTTTCCAATATCCTTTAGAAATTCCAGGCGTGAATACAAATATATTTTTAAAAACTTCTTTAAATGCTGTGAGAAAAGCTAGGGGTCAGAAAGAGCTTGATGCTATTGAATTTCTAAAGTTGGTAAAAGAAAAATCTAAAGAACTAAAATTTGATGAGGAAAAATTAAACAGACAATTAAATGTTGGTTTTTCTGGAGGTGAAAAAAAGAAAAATGAAATTTTGCAAATGTCATTGTTAGCACCAAAATTATCAATTTTAGATGAAACTGATTCTGGTTTAGATATTGATGCTTTAAAGATTGTTGCAGATGGAGTTAATACATTAAGAGATAAAGATAATTCATTTTTAATTATTACACATTACCAAAGATTACTTGATTATATTAAACCTGACTTTGTTCATGTTTTGATGAATGGAAAAATTGTAAAATCGGGTGGTCCAGATTTAGCTTTAGAATTAGAAAAAAAAGGATATGAAAATTTTAATTAAATGAAAGAACAATTACAAAAAGATTTTGATAATAGTATAAAAAATTTAAGCTTATCTCAAAAAGATATTGAAATAAAAAAGTTTTGTTTAGAAAATTTTAAAGATAAAGGTTTTCCAAATAGAAAAGAGGAAGATTGGAAATTTTCAGATCTCAGTCAAATAATAAAAAAAAATATTGGAGAACTTAGTTTTTATAATGATCAAGCATCTACTAATAAAGTTGATACGTCTGTATTTGTAGATGGATTAGAGCATAATAAAATAGTTTTTATAAATGGTAGAATTGAAAAAATTGATTTTGATTACGAAAAAAAAGATCAAATAGAAATAATTGATCAATCGGAAACTATTAATGAATTTAAAAATAGTAATTCGTTATCAGACTTGAACAATGCTTTTACTAATAAATGTTTTAAAATATTGGTAAAGAAAGGTTACAAGTTAGTAAGACCTCTTATTATCTATCATACAACAAATTCAAAAATTTGGTCTAAAAACATAAATTTACGACTTAATTTTGAACTAGATAAAGATAGTTCGTTAAGATTAATTGATTTGTTTAATGATACATCTGAAAAAAATTTTTTAAATATATTTTATAACTTTGAATTAAAGCAAAATTCAGTTTTAAAAAACTATAAAGTAGATAAATTTAAGAATAAAAATATTAAATATTCATTTAACAATATTGATCAAGATAAAAACAGTGTTTCTGAAACTTTTTTTTTATCCTCTGGATCAAATTTTTCTAAAAATGAGATAAATTGTAATTTAAATGGAGTTTATGCATCAGCTTTTGTAAATGGAGTTTTTTCGTTGAATAATGATAAACACCATGAAATCAGATCAGTAATAAATCATTTAACTGAAAATACAAAAAGTTATCAACTAATCAAAAGTGTTTTAGATGGAAATTCTAAAGCAGTTTATCAAGGAAAAATATTTGTAAATTCAGATGCTCAAAAAACTGATGGATATCAATTGAGTAAAGCAATATTACTAAATAAAGAGTCAGAGTTTAATGCTAAGCCGGAATTAGAAATTTATGCTGATGATGTTAAATGTTCGCATGGTTCAGCTTCAGGTAGTTTGAATGAAGATTCAATATTTTATTTAATGTCTAGAGGTTTAAGTTATCAACAATCAAGAGAGCTATTAATCAATGGTTTTCTGCTAGATGTTGTTGAAAAAATTACTGACTCAGAAATAAAAAACTTAATAAAAAATATGATTGGAATTAAAGAATGAATATTAATCAAATAAAAAAAGAATTTCCAATTTTTGATGAAAAAATTCAAAATAACGATCTAGTATATTTAGATAGTGCAAACTCATCTCAAAAACCTAAGGTAGTTGTCGATAGAATTAATGAATTTTATACAAAACAATTTTCAAATGTTGGTAGAAGTGTTCATTATCTTGCTGTAGCAGCAACTAATTTATACGAAAATACAAGAACATCTGTTCAAAAATATATTAATGCTAAAGATAAAAATGAAATTGTTTTTACAAAGGGTGCTACTGAGGCATTAAATTTAGTTGCAAATACATTAGGCCAAAGTTACTTGCAGGAAGGTGACGAAGTATTGATTACAGAACTTGAGCATCATTCAAATTATGTTCCATGGCATTTCTTGAGAAAATCTAAAAATATTAAAATTAATTTTGCTGAAATAAATGAAGAAGGTGAAATTACTCTTGAAGAAATTGAAAAAAAAATAACTCCAAAAACAAGATTAATTTCAATTACTCATTTGTCGAATGTAACAGGTGCAATTTTACCAGTAAAAGAAATTACTCAGCTTGCACATTCAAAAGGTATAATCGTTGTAGTAGATGGATGTCAGGGAGCGCCACACTTAAAACTAGATATGCAAGAGTTAGATTGTGATTTCTATGCAATTTCATGTCACAAAATGTATGGACCTACAGGTTTAGGGGTTTTGTATGGTAAGAAAAAATGGTTAGAAGAACTACCTCCATACCAAGGTGGTGGTGGAATGATAAATGAAGTTAAAAAAGATAGAATATCCTACGGTGAATTACCCAATAAATATGAGGCTGGTACTATGGCTACAGCACAAGTAATTGCTTTTGATCAATCAATAAAATTTTTAGAAAGTATAGGTATCGAAAATGTTATGAAACATGAGGCAGAATTAGTTGAATACGGACAAGAGTTATTACAAAAAAACAATTCAGTTAAACTTATTGGAAATCCAAAAAATAAAGGAGGGGTTTTATCATTTACTATAGAAGGAGTTCACCCTCATGATATTGCAACTATTTTGGATGAAGATGGGGTTGCGATAAGAGCAGGACACCATTGTTGTCAAATTCTTCATGATAAATTAAACATTCCAGCAAGCGCAAGAGCATCAGTAGGTATATATAATACAAAAGAAGATTTAGATCAGTTAAATGAGTCAATTAAAAATTGTAAAAAAATATTTAACTTATAATGAATTTAAAAGAACTTTATCAAGAAATTATATTAGAACACGGCAAGAACCCTAGAAATCTTCGTAAGACAGAAGATTTTAATAGAAACGCAAAAGGAAACAATCCTTTATGTGGAGACAATGTTCATGTTTATTTAAAATTAAATGGACAAAAAATTGTAGAGGATATTTCTTTTGAAGGAAGTGGATGTGCAATTTCAATGGCGTCGGCTTCAATAATGACAGATTTAATTAAAGGTAAAAATGAACATGAAGCTAAAGAGATAGTAGAAGACTTTCTCGGAATGATTAAAGAAAATCCAGAATTAAAATCAGAAAATTTAGATGAAGATGAAAAAACTAAGCTTATGTGTTTATCTGGAGTAAAACAATATCCAATGAGAGTTAAGTGTGCAACATTATCTTGGCATACTTTGGTTTCTGCATTTGATGAAAGAAAAGAAGAAGTAAAAACAGAGAATTAAATATGTCTAAAAAAGAACAGATTATAAATGAAATAAGAAAGATTTATGATCCAGAGTTACCTGTAAATATCTACGAATTAGGTTTAATTTATGATATTAAAGTTGAAGATGAAAAGTTTGCTAAAATAAAGATGACTTTGACCACACCAAATTGTCCAGTAGCAGAAAGTTTACCTAAAGAAGTAAAAGATGGTGCAATGCAAGTTGAGGGTATCGAGGATGTTGATCTTAAGTTAGTTTGGGACCCACCTTGGAATAAAGATATGATGTCAGAAGCAGCAAAATTAGAATTGAATTTGTAATGAACACTATAATTAAGTTAAGTGATAACGCAGCTTTAAGAATAAAAGAGATAATGGCTAATGCTGAAAAAGATTCTATCGGTGTTAGAGTATCGGTGAAATCTGGTGGTTGCGCAGGGATGTCATACGTAATGGAGTACATAAAAGAGTTAAATCCTAATGATGAAGTTATAGAAGATAAGGGTGTGAAAGTATTCGTTGACTCAGCTGCTATTATGTATCTGCTTGGCACTGAAATGGATTACAAAAAAGAGGAATTATCTTCATCTTTTGTTTTTAATAATCCTAACGAAACTGAAAGATGTGGATGTGGAGAGTCATTTAAAGTTCAATAATGTTAAATATTTCTGAAGAGAGAAATATAAATTTTGAAAAATTTTTACACTATGCTCAAAATATAGGTATTTATGTTAATAAACACCTTTGTATAAAAGAAGTTTCTAAAGGTAATAATGGTATATTTTCAAATAATGACATTCATAAAAATGAACTTTTAATTAAATTACCTAAAAGTTTCTTAATTCCAAAGAGTATTTTCACTAATTATATCATTGAGCAGGAAATTGAATATCCTGATATGAAATTTCTTGATAATTATTTTTCTAGTATTCCAAGTTATGAATATTTTAAAAAAAATAGTATTTACCTTCTTGATCAAGAAAAAAAAAATAAAATACTAAATTTTTTTGTAGAACTATCTCCATCTAGAAGAAAAATTGATAAATTGTTTTCAAGTTTTGATAAATTAAATGATTTAGAAAAATACATCTCTTTAATTTTCAAAACACGAGCTTTCAATTTTGAAAACAATCAATATCTTTGTCCAATTATTGATTTGGTGAATTATAAATATCAAACACCTAAAGTTCTTTATAACAAAGAAGGGATGCATTTCAAAAACAACACCACTTTAACAAAATATGAACAATTTTATCATGGGTATGAAAATCAAAGTAATATAATATTTTTTTTCTTAAATTATAATTTTTTACCAAATAATTTTAATAGAGTTTCAATACCTTCTAATTTTTTTTCTTTAAATATTCCCCAAAATAAAAAAGATTTAGTTGACGAACATTACTGGATCATAAGTAATGGAAAACTCTCAAATAAAAAAAGAATTGTCTTTGATAATTTAACAATTCCTGTAGATTTTAAATTAGAAATAAATAAATTAATTCCAAATAGTTCAATAGTTAATAAAATTTTGATATCAATTTTAGAGATGCTTAAAAATGAAATAAAGTATCAAGATGTTATTAAATTTCTAAATAAAGATAGCGATCAAAATCACATTCATAATTTCGTTAAATCTTTAGAAATTAACTACTTAAATATACAAGCCCTGATTGATAATTTAAGCAAAAGTTGATATTAGATATTAATTTTTTTCATATCTGTATTGCAAGATATGCATACCTGTGATATAGATTCTTTATGAACAAATTTGAATTTAAAAATCTTGTTAAAAACCTCAAACACTCATTAAAGGAAAAGAAATTTTTCAAAGAGCTACGTAAAGAAGTAGAAATTGGTGCTAACGGCACACAAGATTACGTGGTCAAAAAAGGTGTTAACAAAGATTCAATTGCTACAACTAGACAGTAGTTTTATTAGCAACTGTAATACATCTCAAACTCAACAGGATGAGGTGCATGTTCAAACTTATGTATTTCCTCAAACTTCAAAGCAATATAGGCATCGATTTGGTCATCAGTAAATACACCACCTTGAGTTAGGAACTCTCTATCTTTATCTAAATTTTCCATTGCTTCTCTTAATGATCCACAAACTGTTGGAATAGACTTTACCTCTTCTGGTGGTAGTTCATATAAATCTTTATCAAATGATTCTCCAGGATGAATTTTATTTTTAATTCCATCTAATCCAGCCATTAACATTGCAGCAAAGGTTAAATAAGGATTTCCTGAAGCATCAGGGAATCTTATTTCACATCTTGCACCTTTTTTACTTAATGTAATTGGAATTCTACAAGATGCTGATCTATTTCTTGCTGAGTAAGCTAGTAAAACTGGAGCTTCAAAACCAGGAATTAATCTCTTATAGCTATTAGTAGTTGCATTTGAAAATGCGTTAATTGCTTTTGCGTGTTTTAAAATTCCACCAATATAATGTAATGCAGTTTCAGACAACCCTGCATAAGCATCACCAGAAAATACAGGTGTATCACCTTTCCATATTGATTGGTGAGTATGCATTCCTGAACCATTATCACCTGCAACTGGTTTGGGCATAAACGTTGCTGTTTTTCCAAATGAATGAGTTACCATTTGAACCACATATTTATATAATTGCACATTATCTGCTTGATCAACCAAAGTTCCAAAATACATTCCTAATTCATGTTGACTAGGTGCTACTTCATGGTGATGTTTTTCAACTTTAATACCAACTTCTTTTAAATTTTTTAAATATTCACTTCTCATATCTTGTTCACTATCTACAGGTGGAACTGGAAAGTATCCTCCTTTTACACCAGGTCTATGACCCATGTTTCCGCTTTCATATTCTTTCCCAGAGTTATATGGACCTTCTTTACTATCTAGTACAAATCCACATTCATTCATATCGTTTTTAATTCTTACATCGTCAAATACAAAAAACTCAGGCTCTGGACCAAAGAATGCCTTATCACCAATTCCAGAAGTTTTTAAATATTCCTCTGCTTTTTTTGCTATACCTCTTGGATCTCTTTCATACGGTGTTTTTTTTATAGCATCAAGGATATCACAAAACAAAACTACGGTATTATGAGACGTAAATGGATC
Source organism: uncultured Pelagibacteraceae bacterium (assembly GCA_902571955.1). GTDB lineage: Bacteria > Pseudomonadota > Alphaproteobacteria > Pelagibacterales > Pelagibacteraceae > Pelagibacter. Next base: position 218,970 of record CACGDZ010000001.1, read on the forward strand.
CATAAACATTCTTGAAGTATCTGGTTTTAAAATCATGTCAGATTCATTAATTGCTTTCCATCCTGCAATAGAAGATCCATCAAAAAACACACCTTCATTTAACATACCCTCATCAACCACTGTTGAGTCCATAGTTAAATGCTGAAGTTTCCCTCTCGGATCTGTAAATCTAAGATCTACAAATTCTGCATCTTTTTCTTTGATATACTTTAATACATTTGCTGCGCTCATTTTGTCTCCTAAGTAATTTTGATTGGCTTAATTAACAAAAAAAAACATTAAAATATTGCTTATTTAATAAATAACACCTATGCAATTTTCACATAAGTAGTGTAATTAGTCACTAAAATAATAAATAAATTTAAATTGTGAATTCAATACTTAATAAAGAGCCAGTTATAAGAGCGAAAAAATCACTAAAACAATTTAATTCAGACATAAAAGTAATTGTTTTAGATCAAACTGCTAGAACAGCCAATGATGCAGCTACAGCTTTAGGTTGCAAAGTAGGAGCGATTGTTAAAAGCTTACTTTTTAAAGCAGGGGATAGTTTTATTTTATGTTTAGTTTCAGGCGATAAAAGATGTTCATTAAAAAAATTAAAAAAAATTTTAAATGAAAAAAATATTTCAATGGCTAGTCCAGAAGATGTAAAGAAAGTTACTGGATATACAATTGGTGGAGTGTCTCCAACAGGACATTTAACACAAATAAAAATTTTTACTGATGAAACCTTAAATAGGTTTTTCTCAATTTTTGCAGCAGCGGGTCATCCTAATGCAGTTTTTGAAATAAATTTTGAAAATTTAATAGCATTAACTTCTAGTGAAATAAAAGATTTGACAGAATGAGACAGCCAAAATTAATTGACTATTTTTTATTAACAATATTGTCTCTTATATGGGCATCAGCATTTTTTAATATTAAAATAGCAACTTATTCTTTTGGTCCAGTTACAATTGCTTTCCTAAGAGTATTATTTGGCGCAATTCCAGTTTTGCTTCTGTGTTATTTTAAAAATATTAAAATTGAAGCTTTTTCAAATGATTGGCACTTGTTTGCAATGATTGGATTTATTAATTTAGTAGTACCATTTTTTTTAATCGCTTACGGTGTTCAATCTGTTCAAAGTAATTTAGCAGCTATATTGATGTCAACTACTCCTTTAAGTTCCACAATATTAGCTCATTTCTATACAAAAAATGAAAAATTCAATTTAATTAAGACAATTGGAATTTTGATTGGTTTTTCTGGGATAGTATTCCTATTTTCTGATAACCTTTTAATAGATAAAAATAATTTTATTTCAGCTTTAATGATATTACTTGGATCAACTTGTTATGTTGTAGGTGGAGTGCTTACATTAAAAATAAGTAAGAAAAAAAATGAAAATGTGACTGGATCTATTTTAATTTGGTCAATAATTATCTTAGCACCATTAACATTTTTAATTGAACAGCCATTTCAAACTATACCAAGAACAGACTCACTTATATCAGTTATTTATTTAGGAATTGTTCCCACAGGTTTTGCCTGGTTATTACGTTTTAGAATTCTGACTACTAATGGATTAATTTTTCAATCTCAAGTTTCTTATTTAATACCAATATTTGGAACAATCTTAGGATATATTTTCTTGAAAGAATTAATAACCACAAAAGTTTTAGTTTCTTTAATCGCGGTTTGTATTGGTATTTACTTTGTTAAAAAAGGTGGAAACCAAAAATTTATATAAATATTCTAATCCCCATTCTTGTAGCAACAAAAATTACTAACAAAGACGTTAACAAAGCAAGGGTTTTATTAGATAACAATTTTATATTTAAAAAACTACCAATTTGTCCACCAATTAATACTACAAGAAAAAGAGGCCAATATTCTAAAAATTTGTATAAAACGATGTCTTTAGTTAATTGTCCTGCTACACCAAAAATTGAGTTGATCAATATGAATATAGATGCGGTACTTGTTACATGTTTTGGATATCCAGCTTTAAGAATAAATAGAATTGGACTTAAAAATATCCCACCACCTATTCCTACTAACCCAGATATAAATCCAATAGCTGAACCAATAAAAATTGAAATAACTTTTGAAACAGGTCTAATTAAAATCTGATCTTTATTGAAGGATTTACTCTCTAATAATAAAAAAATTCCTGCTATTAATAAAATTAAGAAAAGCAAAATCTCAAACAAATCTTTATCAATTGAAATAGAGGCTCCAAAAAAAGCAAAAGGTACAGATCCAATTAAATAAGGTGTTAGTAAATCTAGATTGATATTTTTTGTTCTTATAAAATTAATTGAATTACCAGTTACAACAATAATATTACAAATTAACGCTATAATTGGAAAAATATAAAAAGGTACATCCCAAATTAACATCAAAGCTAGGTAAGTAGATCCACCCCCAAAACCAATACTAGAATATAATATTGCAGTTATAAAAAAAAATATTGTAAGTATAATCATCTAGAATTTAATTATGATTGTAAATATAGCTTTATTAACTGTAACAGATACCAGGACAATTGATAACGATAAATCAGGCGCTATCCTAGTAAATAAAATTGCTGAAGCTAATCATAAATTAATTGAGAGAAAAATTTGTAAGGATAATAAAGAGGATATCGTCTCAATCTTAAAAGATTGGATTAATAAAAGAGATATAGATGTAATTATTACAACTGGGGGAACAGGTTTAACCGGAAGAGACATTACACCAGAGGCAATTGAAGAAATAGCTGATAAACATATACCTGGATTTGGAGAGGTTTTTAGGACAATTAGTTTAAAATCAATTGGAACCTCATCTATACAATCAAGAGCTTGTGCAGTCTTATCAAATGGTAAATATATTTTTGCACTACCTGGATCATCTGGTGGCGTAACAGATGCGTGGGATCAAATTTTAAAGTATCAATTGGATATTAATCACAAACCATGTAATTTTGTCGAATTATTTCCTAGACTAAAAGAAAAATAATTATTTTTGATATTTTTCTTTCCATTCAGAATACGGCATTCCATATATGTGTTTTCTTGCATCAGGGTCTGTTATTTCGATTCCCTTTTTTTCTGCTTCTTCTCTATACCATCTAGATAAACAGTTTCTGCAAAAACCAGCTAAATTCATTAGATCGATATTTTGAACATCTTTTCTTTCATCTAAATGACTAATCAATCTTTCAAGAGTAGCTGATTGAATTTCTTTTTTCAAATTTTCATCCATAATTTATATTCCTATTTTTAATTTTAATTCTTAAAGCCAACAAAACAAGTATAATTATTAGATAAACTAAAGGTCTAAAAAAAATGGTTTTTGATAACCATATATAATGAAGAGATCCAAAAATTGCGATTACATAAATTAATCTATGTAATTTTTTCCATTTATTTTTAAGTAAAAAAATCATTTTTTGAGAAGAAGTTATAGCTAAAGGAAGCAAAAGTAACCATGCTGCAAACCCAATGAATATATATTTCTTTTTTACAACGTCATCTAATATAGGAGACCAATTAAATCTATAATCTAAACCAACATAAGTTAACAAATGAAGTGTTGCATAAAAAAAAACAAAAAGACCCAACGTTCTTCTGAAACTTATCCATTCAGATAATTTTGTAAATCTTTTGAGTGGACTCATCGATAGTGTTAAGCAAATAAAAATTAAAGTCCACTCACCCGTAAAATGAGTAATTTCTTTTACTGGTTCAGGACCAAGTTTATTTAGAAAAATTTTGTATAAAATTAATAAAAATGGAATTGTACTTAAAATAAATACACCTGGTTTTAAATATTTTTTCATTAAAAATATTTTTTAAGATCCATACCAGTGTATAAGCTTGCAACTTCATCCCCATAGCCATTGAACATTAGTGTTTTTACTCTTGGCGCCCAAAGCCCCTCGCCAATTATTCTTTCAGTTGCTTGTGACCATCTTGGATGATTAACATTAGGATTAACATTAGAGTAAAATCCATATTCCCTAGGTGAAGCCCACATCCATGAAGAAGTAGGCATGTTTTGGACAAATTTAATTTTAACAATTGCTTTTGCGCTTTTAAAACCATATTTCCAAGGAATAAAAATTCTTAATGGTGCTCCATTTTGATTTGGAAGTTTTTTTCCATATAAACCCGTAACTACAGTGGTTAAAGGATGCATTGCTTCATCAATTCTTAAACCTTCATTGTATGGCCAGTTTAATACAGGGTATCTTTGACCTTTCATTTGTGCAGGATCGTATACACTTTCAAATTCAATAAATTTTGCTTTATTAGTTGGATTAACTTTTGATAGCAATTCACTTAAAGAAAAACCCATCCAAGGAATTACCATTGACCAACCCTCAACGCATCTTAATCGATATATTCTTTCTTCAGAAACAAACATTTCTGAGATCTCTTCCATAGATAATTTAATAGGTTTTTCTACTTCCCCTTCAATACTAATTTCCCATGGTGTAGTTTTAAATGTTTTAGAATTTCTATAAGGGTCACTCTTTGATGTTCCAAACTCATAATAATTATTGTATGTCGTTATGTCTTTATAACTAGTTAATTTATCTCTCTCACTTGCTATAGAATGGTTTGCAAACGGAATAGTTGATATTGCAAGAGAACTTGCTCCTAATCCAATAGATTTAACAAATGATCTTCTATTTTTATAAATTTTTTCAGGAGTGATTTCTGAGTATTTAATATTTTTCATGAATTATGGGGTTGCCTTTTAACCAATCACTTTGATTGTCTGTGTAGTGTTCTTTTTTCCATATAGGAGATCTTTTTTTTATTTCTTCTATAATATATCTAGATAATACATATGCTTGATCTCTGTGTTTGCAAGCAACAGCAATTATAATACTCATTTCTCCAAGATTTAAATATCCTTTTGCGTGCTCTATAAAAACAGCTTTATCCTGAATTTTAAGTTTTTCATCTGCCTCCTTATATATTTCCTCAAAACTTTTTATTACAAGCTCATCATGACTGTCGTAGGTAATACCAATTACACTTTTGTTATTATTTAGATTTCTTACTGTACCTGTAAAAAATATTGATGCCCCAAATTCAACAGAAGATATAAATTTTTCTGCATCATTTATTGAAAGTTTTTTATCTTTACTATCTACAATTTTTGTATGAAGCATTAACCTCCTCCTATAGGAGGTATGATACCGATTTTTTCGTTATTTGTTATTTTATAATTGTCGCTAACAATATTATTTCTCTCTGAACAAAAAGCTGAAGAATTGACAATTTTTTTGTAGTTTTCATTACCATTAAATTTTTCATCTAAATATTGAATTATTTTTTTTCTAATATCCTTTATTGTTGATTTTTGCTCTAAATCTAATTCTAATAAATTTTGTTCACTAAAATCTCTTGTAGCACCAAATAACTCAATTTTTACTTTCATTATATTTTTAAAATAAATCTACTAAAAAATTTGGAAGACCATCAGGGTTTTTCCACAACCCATTTTTTCCACCTTCTTTGATCAATAGTTTTACATTATCTATCTTGAGGTGTGGATTAATTATTTTACTTAAATCATAAATTGTGATTAGAGCAGCATTAACACCCATGATTGCTTCCATTTCTACCCCAGTTTTTGCATGTGTTGAAACTACACAAAAAACTTCTAGAGATTTATCTTCCTCGTTCATGATAATTTTTGTTGCGGTATGGTCAATTGTTAAAGGATGGCAAAGTGGAATTAATTCACTTGTTTTTTTTACACCTAAAACTGCAGAGACTTCCGCTAAGGTTATTGGATCACCTTTTGGCATTTCTTTATTTTTTATTAGCTCAAAAACATCATTACCAACATAAATTTTTCCACAAGCTAAAGCTCTTCTAAATGTCTCTTTTTTTTCTGAAACATCAATCATTTTAAAAGAATTTTTTTTAAAAACTTCCTTTACCCAATCTTTTAAATCATTATCACTAACAATTTTTAAATTCTTCATTTTATCCACCAGTAGTTGATAAATTTTGAGTTAAACCAGTTTCACCAAGTTCTAAGTAGTGAGATTCTTTTTTAAATTTCATTTGTCCCATTAAAAGATCTTGCAATTCCTCTATTTGATCATCCTTTTGTAATAAATGTCTTATACTTATTCCAGTATTGCCAAAAAGACACAATCTTAAATCTCCTCTTGATGTAATTCTTAATCGATTACAACTTCTACAAAAGTCTTTAGAGTAGGGTGCTATAATTCCAAATTTCCCTTTGTATTCTGGATTAATATAATTTATTGATGGTCCTGCATCTTTACCTAAGGTTTGATAAATCCAATTTTTTTTATTTAGATATTCTTTAAAAATTTTGGAGGATACATGGTATTTTTTAAAATAATCTAAGTTGTCTCCTGTTTGCATTAATTCTATATATCTTAAACTAACTTTGTTCTTTTTTATAAATTCTGCCCAATTTTCAAAATCTTTATATGATGAATTTATACCATTCAAAAGCACTGCATTAATTTTAATATTTTCAAAATATAAATCTTGAAGATTTTTAATTCCTTTTAAAATCTCTGGTAGTCGATCGTGACCTGTAACATTTTTAAATGTATTTCTATCTAGGCTATCAATACTAATATTAATACCATTTAACCCACAATCCACCATCATCTTTGCTTTTTGATCTAAATGATAACCGTTTGTAGTAATTACAACTTTTTTTATTCCAGCTTCATTTTTTAATATCTTGATTATATCAAAAAAATCTTTTCTTACAGTCGGTTCTCCTCCAGTAAGTCTAATTTTGCACACACCTAATTTTGAAAAAACTTTTGCTAGACGTTTTATTTCTTCTAAGTGAAGAAATTTTCTATTGTCACTCTTATCAATTTGATAACCATTAGGTAAACAATATCCACATTTAAAGTTACACACATCAGTGATTGAAAGCCTTATATATGGAAAGGTCCTACCAAACTCATCTCTTAATATTTTCATTTAAGTTAAGGATATCATAATTAATAAAATTAATCATGATTGAATTAAATTAAAAATTATGAATAAATACTAAAAAACAATATTAACTCAATATGGCAGAGATAAATATTTCTAATATTAATAAATCCTTTGGTTCCACACATGTAATCAAAGATGTATCTCTAGAAATTAAAAGTGAGTCTTTTACAGTATTTGTTGGACCAAGTGGCTGTGGAAAATCAACAATGCTAAGAATGATTGCTGGCCTAGAGGAGATTAACTCAGGAACAATTTCAATTGATGGACAAGTTGTTAATGATCTTCCACCAACAGAAAGAAATATAGCAATGGTCTTTCAATCATATGCTTTGTATCCACACATGACAGTGTTTGATAATATGGCATTTGGTTTAAAGATTGAAAAAAAATCTAAAGAGGAAATTACAGAAAGAGTTATGGAAGCTGCTAAAATTCTTCAGATCGAGCAATACTTGGAGAGAAAACCTAAACAATTGTCGGGAGGACAAAGACAGAGAGTTGCGATTGGTAGAGCAATCACAAGAAAGCCAAAAGTATTTTTATTTGATGAACCTTTATCTAATTTAGATGCAGCCTTAAGAGTTCAGATGAGAGTAGAGCTCGCTAAATTACATGATCAATTAAATGCGACAATGATTTATGTTACTCATGATCAAACTGAAGCAATGACACTTGCAGATGATATTGTTGTATTAGATAATGGAATTGTATCTCAAAAAGGAACACCATTAAAATTATATAATGAACCAGAAAATTTATTTGTTGGTGGTTTTATTGGTTCACCAAAGATGAATTTTATCAATTCTAAAGTTATAAGCTCTAATAGCTCTGAAACCGAAGTTGAAATTTCAGGACAAGGAAAAATTATTGTTCCAAAAACTTCAGATAAAGTTTCACCTGGTGATAGTGTAAAGATTGGTATCAGACCTGAACATATATCAATCAATACTGGTGAAAAATGTTGGGATAGCAAGGTATTCGTAATTGAAGAATTAGGTTCATCTACATTTCTATATTTAGAGAAAGATGGAGAACCATTAGTTGTTCAAACAGATGGTGCGAATTCAGCTAATATTGGAGATAATTTAAGCTTAAGTTTTGATCTAAATAAATGTCATTTATTTGATGAAAATAATTTAGCTTTTAAATAATTTATCTTTTTTAATAAGTTTTTATTTAGATTTAATTTAAAAATCTAAAGGAACTGAATTTTGTTCTACAAGCTTTTTGAAGAAATAATATGATTTTTTGGGAGTTCTTTTTAAAGTTTTAAAATCAACATGCACTATTCCAAATCTCTTTTCAAAACCTAACGCCCATTCAAAATTATCCATAAATGTCCATGCAAAGTAGCTTTTAACTTTAGCTCCATTATCAATTGATTTTTTCACAGCACTTAAATACTTCTTAAAGTAATCAATACGATCGTTGTCGTTTATTTCTCCATTTTTTTGAATTAAATCCGGATATGCTGCACCATTTTCAGTTAGATAAATATCTGGATTTCCATAATTATTTTTTAAATCCATAATTTGATCATAATAAGCATCTGGAACAATTTCCCATCCCATAAGAGTTAACTTTGAAACTTTATCATCAAGACCAAAAGGTAATTCATCATTGAATGCTCCTCTTGCTTTAAGTAAATGTTTATTATCAGCTTTAATTCTAATATGTTGATAATGATTTAATCCAATAAAATCATTTTTTTGAAAAATAGTTTTCATATCATCTTGTTGAATATGTTTTGAGACATCATTAATTAGTAATTCAGGATATCTTCCAAGATACATAGGGTCGGCAAATGATCTATTCCAATGAGTATCGAATAATTTAGTTGCACGAAGATCTACACTTGATTTTGTGGCAGGAATACATGGCGCCATATTTAAAGTACAGCCAATTTTTATATTATTATTTAAAGATTTCATTGCTTGAAAAGCTATACCATGTGCAAGATTAACATTATGTATTGATGCAAAGTATTTTTCTAAATCTTTGTATCCTGGAGCCATGTAACCATCTACATATCCATGAATAGTAAAAACTTGTGGTTCATTAAATGTGATAAAATGATTACATCTGTCTCCAAAATTTTTAACAATAGCCTCTGAATAATCTGAAAATATTTTTGCTATATCTCTATTTGCCCAACCCCCTTTATCTTGAAGGGATTGAGGAAGATCCCAATGATATAAAGTTATGAAAGGCTCAATATTTTTTTCCAAACACTTGTCTATCAACCTTGAATAAAAATCTACTCCTTTAGGATTTATTTTACCCATCCCCTCTGGCATAATTCGTGTCCATGCTAAAGAAAATCTATATGAATTTAAATTTATATTAGCCATCAGCTCAATATCTTCTTCATACCTATGATAATGATCAACAGCAGTATCTCCGTTTTCATTATTTTTAACTTTTCCAGGTGTATGTGTAAAAGTATCCCAAATACTTTTGCTTTTTCCATCTTTATCTGTAGCACCTTCTATTTGGTAACTTGCTGTAGCCGTTCCCCAAAAAAAACCATTAGGAAATTTATTTTTCATATTAATTAAATACTGGTATCCAATTTTTGTGAGCTATTAATAATTCATCTACCATAGAACTAATTTGATCTAAACTTAATATAGAAGAAGTAAGTGGATCCAACATAGCTGCATGATAAATAGTCTCCTTTTTTTTTGTCTTTAAGGCTTCAACAGTCAACTGTTGAACATTTATATTAGTTTTCATTAAATTTGCTAAATGCATAGGTAAATTATCAACTTTTTGAGGATTAATACCTTTATTATTTATTTTGCATGGTACTTCAACACAACAATCTTCTGGTAAATTAGAGATTAATTTATTATTTAAAACATTTCCATTAATTATATCTTCTTTGCCGTCTACAATTGATATAATTATTCGTGATGCATATTCTAAAGATTTTTTACAAACAAATTTTTCCCCATTTAATAAACTTTGTTCTTGTTGATCCCATTCTTTAATTTGTTTTTTACATCTTCGAATATATTCATTAATTGGAATGTTGAATTCACTTAATAAGTCCTCTCTGTTATTTTTAATAAACCACGGTGTATATTCTGCAAAGTGTTCAGATGATTCAGTAACAAAATATCCAAGTTTTTCTAAAACTTTATATCTAACTTCATTTGTGCATCCATCCCAATTAGTTCCAAATGTTTTTTCTTTTCCAGCTTTAAAAATTTTAGGATAAAGATTTTCTTTTGTTCCATCTGAGTTAATCTTTTCAAATTTAGTAAAAAAAGACATATGATTAATACCCGAACACTCATAACTAATATTTTTTATGTCTTCGCCAATATCTTTTGCTAAATCTTCAGCAGTTCCTTGTACAGAATGACAAAGTCCAACATATTTAAGTTCAGGTGCAAATTTAGATAATGCCAAACAATTTATTGCCATAGGATTAACGTACTGTAACATTATTCCACTTGGACAAACTTCATTCATATCTTTTACAACAGACAATAAAGCAGGGACAGTTCTCAACCCTCTCATGATGCCACCTATACCTAAAGTGTCACCAATAGTTTGTTTTAATCCATACTTTGCTGGAATTTCAAAATCAATAACTGTAGAAGGCTCATAACCACCTATTTGAAACATTAAAATTACAAAGTCAGCTCCTCTAAGTGCTTTTTTTTGATTTTTTTCAATTATAATCTTTGGATTAGCACCTATTGATTTTGCAACTTTTTCTGCTACTAAATTTGAAGTTTTTAATCTTCTTACATCAATATCTTGTAAAACTATTTCACAGTTACTGAAATTTTTTTCAAGTAAAATATCTGTAAGTATATTTTTCATAAATACAGTACTTCCTGCTCCAATAAAAGTAACTTTAATCATACTATCCTTTAGTTGCTCCAAGAGTTAATCCAGCAATGAAATGTTTTTGCATTAAAAAAAACATAATAACAGGAGGTATCGCAGCAACAATAGATCCAGTTGATAGCAAGTGATAAGCTGTAATCCATTGACCATTTAAAGATTTTAATCCAGCGGTAATTGGCATTGCATGATCACCTTGTATTAAGACAGTTGCCCAAAAATAATCGTTCCATATAAATGTAAAAATTAATACACACAGTGCTGCTATAGCTGGTCTAGTTAAAGGTAATATTATTTTCCAAAATATTTTAAATTCAGATGCCCCATCCATTCTCGCAGCCTCAATAAGCTCTTGAGGTAACGCTTTGATAAAATTTCTCATAAAAAGTGTACAAAACCCAGTTTGAAAAGCTACATGAAATAATACCAATCCTGTAATAGTATTGTAGAGACCAATTTTAAAAGTCAGATCTCTGACTGGTATCATTAAAATTTGAAATGGAACAAAGTTTCCAGCTATAAAAATAAAAAATATTATTAAATTTGTCTTAAACTTATATCTCGCAAGAGCAAAGCCAGTCATACAACTCAAAGCAACTGCTCCTAGCATTGTTGGTATAGTTACTTTAAAGCTATTTAGAGTGTATTTGATCATTGGAGTGTTAGTGAAAACATCGTATAAATTTGAAAAAAGTAAAAATTCACTTGGTGTTCCCCACATATTTCCAGCAGTAATATCTCCTAAACCTCTGATTGATGTCATTAAAATACCAAATATCGGTATCAACCAAATAATTAATGAGATAGGCAAAAATACTTTATAAATGTATTGATTTATAATTGGTCTTTGATGAATCGGAGTAGGGAACATTTAGTTGTTATCCTCCCTCTCGTTTCGATACATTCTGTATATAAAAAACAAAATATAAAACATCATTATTGTGAATAAAACAGTTGCTATCGCTGACCCGTATCCCATTCTATAACCGTATTCACTTAAAGCTTGCTCAAACATGTAATATGCTAATACATTTGAATAACCATAAGGTCCACCTTGAGTCATTATTGCCACCATATCAAAACTTCTAAGCGCACCAATCACAGTTACTACAATTGCTAAAAAGGTAGCGTGTCTTAGTTGTGGAAGCACTATATTCCAAAATAAATTAAATCCTTTGGCGCCATCCATTCTTCCAGCCTCAATTTGTTCAGGGTTAATATTGTTAAGTCCTGTTAAATATAAAATTAAACAATAAGCAATTTGTGGATATAAACCTGCAAATATTATCCCATAAGTAGCCGTGTTTTCATTTGCAAGAATTGAAAATCCTTCTAATCCAATTAAATCTAGAAAGGGCGCAATAACTCCATAATTTGGTTGGTAAAACCAAGTAAAAATAAGACCTATTACTACTTGAGAAATTACAAATGGAAAAAAAAATAGAGATTTTATTAATCTAATTCCAAAAACAATTTGGTTTAAAAATATTGCTAATCCTAAGCCAATAGGAACTGCCAACATAAAAAATATTAGCCATTTAAGATTATTCCAAAGTGAAATGTAAAAATATTCATCATCTAAAAGTTCAATGTAATTTTGAAGACCAACATATATAGATGGAGATAATCCATCCCATTGATAAAAAGAAATACCAATAGATACAAATATTGGGGCTATTACATAAATAAAAAAAAATATTAATCCTGGAGCTAGAAAAATCCATGGGCTAATTTTAATTTGATTTTTTTGCCACCAAGTAATTCTTTTTGGTTTTGAATTATTTAGTTCCATATAATTTTATTTTACAAATTGATGAAATCTAATTTTTAACTGAGGGGCTAGTTAGCTAGCCCCACAGTTAAATTTAAAGTTTATTTATAAACTCTTTGACGTACTTTTTCTAATCTTTCTAAGATTTTTTGTCTTCTGTCAGGATTAGACATATATTCTTGAAAGCCTTTCATACCTTCTGATGCCATTTGAGCTGGAGCATCTCTATCGTAAAATTGAGCCATTGCATAAGCATTATTTAGCATATTTAATCCTGCTGCTAAGAAAGGATCTCCTTTTTTAACACTAGAGTTTTTGTTAATAGGAAGCTGACCTAATATTTTATTGATCTCTTCTTGCACATCTGCTCTAGACATAAATATTAAGAAACGCTTAGCATCAGTTTTATTTTTAGCTTTAGAAGGTATATGCACAGTATCCGTAGGTGCTTCTTCAGCCATTGGGATACCTGGTGTGATTTCAGGGAACTGGAAGAAACCTAAATTAGAGTCTCTTAATCCAGCCTCTTTTAAAGGAGCGACAGCAAAGTTACCCATCACATACATTGCTGCTTCACCGTTTACCATAGGAGTTAAAGCTTCTTGCCAACTAAGTGCTGCATGATTTTCTAAGAAGTAACCAGGTTTAACAAGCTCATCCCATTTATCAAATACCGCTTGTACTTTTGGGTCTGTGTAAGGAACCTTACCTAGTGTTAAATCCATATGAAACTCATAGCCATTTGTTCTAAGATTTAAATAATCAAAAACACCAGCTGTTGTCCAAAGATACTTTGATCCAATTGTAATAGGTGTAATACCTGCAGCTTTTAACGTAGCGCATGCAGCTACAAAATCATCCCATGTAGTTGGTACTGATATTCCATTTGCTGTGAATAAATCTTTCCTGTAATACACCCCCCACTGATAATAAGTGTAAGGAATGCCCCATTGTTTGCCACCAATAGTCATTGATTTTTTAGCATGCTCCATATTTTCAGAAAGGTTTCCGTCTACCCAACCTGAGTCTTTCCAAATATCAGAGACATCTTCAAACAAACCTGCTCTTACAAATGGTAGCATTCTATTTCCAGCATACCAGTTTGCAACATCAGGTGGATCAGTGTTTAAAAAATTTCTTATGGATTGTTTGTAACCTTCATGGTCAAAAACATTCCATTTTACTGTGACGTCTGGGTTTTCTTCTTCAAATTTTTTAATAATATATTCAAAAGCTTCTTTAGGTGCTGCATCAGATGTATCTGTGTTTATCACTAAAGTACCAGCTAATGAAGTTGAAGAGATTATTCCAAACATCATTATTAATGAGATAATAACCTTTTTCATTTATGCTCCTTTTTTAATTTATGTTTCATAGATTATGTATTTTTAAAATTGATTACAATTAAAAATTATCCCCAGAAATTGTTGATTATTAAATTAACAAAATGAATATACAATTATCTTATTCAAAAATTTTTTAAAATTTAACCAGGTGTAAATATTCTTTCAGATTCTGGATCTTTTGTTGAGAAAGGTAATTTTAAAAGTTCATTCCAAAATTTATCTGGGATACTTGTTTGAGCCCATGATAGGTTTTTTTCAATACTCTGAACACTAGTAACACCGCATAGAGTAGAGGTGATTCTTTTATCTTTCATTGAAAATTGTAAAGCTGCTGCGCCCATTTCAACATTATATTTTTTACAAACTTTTTCTATTTCTCTGGCAGGTGCAAGTTTTTCTTCTGAAACATCTTGATAAGTTATTTTTTTAAAGTTACTTGGACCTTTTGCCAAAACACCACCAGCGTAAGGAGCAGCATTAAAAATAGATATATTTTTACTGTGAGCATAGCTATACATCTCATCCGCTTCTCTATTTAATAAAGTATATCTGTTATGATTAATTATCACATCAAAGTCCCAATTTTTTAAAATAGGAAACATTATATTTATTTTTCCCATAGCTAAACCAACTGCTTTGGCCAAGCCCTCTTCTTTTAATTTAAATAACTCATCCAATGCACCATCTTTTTTAGTGACATCATTTACATCTTTTACGTATTCTGGATCATGAAGAAATAAAATATCAACAGAATTTACATTTAAGGTTTTTAAACTTTCTTCAATAGATTCTCTTGTTCTTTTTTTATCAAGAACTAGTGTTTCCATGTTTCTATCAATTTTTGTCGACAAGATAAAATTTTCTGGCCAACCTCCATTTTCCTCTATTGCAATTCCAATCCTTTTTTCACTTTCTCCCATCGCATAATTTCTTGAAGTATCAAGCATATTTACTGGACCTTCAAAAAATCTTTTTAACGTTTCCTGAGCTCTTTGCTCTGGTACTTCATAACCATAAGTATCTGGCATACTTCCTAGAGAAGATGTTCCAAAACTTAATTCTGTAACTTTCAAACCAGTATCTTTGATTTTATTTTTTTTCATAAGTTAATTTTATTAGGTTTACTCACCTAAAATACTATCGTCTAATACCTTTGTGTCATATGCTGAATAAGAGTGCCATCCTGCAACTGTTTGATCAAAGTCAACAATGCTACCAGTCATAATTCCTGACTCATCTGAGCACAAGAAAGCTAGTATCTTTGCAACATCTAAAGGTTTATTTAATCTTTTAAAAGGAACTTTTGCTTCAGTTTTTTTTAACCAATTATCATCTGCGTTATGAAATTTTTTCTGAATTACTGTTTCTGCTGGTGTATCTGTCCAACCGAGATTTACACCATTTACTCTTATTTGATGACCAGAAACTGAATTTGCAACATTTTTAATCATTACTGCTAACGCTGCTTTAGAAGAACTGTAAGCAGTTAAGAAAGGCATACCACTATATCCGGCCATTGATAAAATATGAGCTATAGTTCCTTTTTTTTTATCTCTGATCATTATTTTTATAACGTCTTGCATCATAAAAAGAGGAGCCTTAACATTCACATTAAAATTTTTATCATAATTTTCCTCTGTAGTGCTTAAGATAGTTCCTCTCTCAGTAAAAGCGGCAACGTTTATAAAAGAATCTACTGTGTTAAATTTTTTATCAGTTTCAGAAACTATTTTTTTACAGTCTTCAAGTTTTTCTAAATCTGCTTGAATGTACAGGCATTCTGTACCCATGCTTTCTATTTCAGATTTTACTTTGTTTCCTTTTTCATTATTTCTTCCACAAATAGTTATTCCCTTAGCACCTCTGTTTGCTAGTAATTTTGCAGTCTCAGCTCCACTTCCTTGGGTACTTCCTGTTACAATGATTATTTTATTTTTAAATTGATTAGATTGTTCAGATATATATTTATTAGACATGTTAAAATTTTATATCTATTACTTTACCATTTTCAAAGGATTCATATGCTGCATTAGCTATAATCAAAGCATTTCTTCCATCCTCAAATCCTACTAATGGTTTTGTTTTATTTTCAACGCATTTTACAAACTCATTAAATTGGTCTTTGTAAGCTTGCTCATATCTCTCGATAAAAAAGAAATGTATAGGTTCTTTTTCATTTGTTGATGTACCTGTGTATCTTTCTAAAGAAGTAGGAGTTTGATTATTAGAAATTACCATTCCTTTACTACCAAATACTTCAACTCTTTGATCATATCCGTAAACTGCTCGTCGAGAGTTGTTAATATGAATTAAAACACCATTTTTTGATTTTAAAATAAACATAGCGGTATCTAGATCTTTTACTTGTTGTGAATTTTTATCAAATAAAGCACCTCCAAATGCTGATACTTGAACTACAGGGTCATCTCCTAATATAAATCTAGTTAAATCGAAATCATGAATTGTAGTATCTCTAAAAAATCCTCCAGCAGCTTTTAAATAATCAATTCCAGGAGGTTCAGGATCTCTACTTGTAATAACAATCATTTCCAATTCACCAATTTCTTTTTTTACCCTTGCCTGTTGTGCCTTTGAATGACTTGCATCAAACCTTCTGTTAAAGCCAATTTGAATAGGAACGTTTGATCCTTTAATATTTTTCATGCACTCATTCACTTTATTGATATCTAAATCAATTGGCTTTTCACAAAAAATTGCTTTTCCTGCTTTTGCTGCCATTGTAATAAATTGAGTATGGGTTGGAGTAGCAGACGCTATAAGAACTGCATCAATATCAGTTGCATTAATTGCGTCCTCTGGTGAAGACACTATTGAGCAATTTGTCGATTTTGCTACTTCTTTAGCAAATTCAGAATTAATGTCATATATGTATTTTAACTTTGCTTTTGGATGTGTTGCTATAAATTTAGCATGCATTTTTCCAATTCGTCCAGCACCCATCAAAGAAAAGTTAATCATAATAAAATAGAACAGAATTAAAAAATAAAATCAAGAAACATTTTTTTATTATTAATTAAACATCAATTGAAAATATAATTTTCTTGATGCAAAAGATATCATCATTTAAAAATGTTTTTAATTTTTAATAAATTTTTATGTCAGTAAAATTAGGAATAGCACCAATTGCATGGAGTAATGATGATATGCCTGAATTGGGTGGAGACACATCACTAGAGCAGTGTTTGTCTGAAGCTAGTCAGGCTGGATTTATTGGAATTGAATCTGGCGGTAAATTTCCAAAAAAATCAGAGGAATTAATTCCTAAACTTAATGAATTTAATCTAAATCTTTGTTCAGGTTGGTATGGCGCTAATTTAAGAACAAATAGTGTAAATGAAGAAAAAAGAGTTATTCAAGATCAACTTAAACTTTTCAAAGATTGTAATTCACCTTGTATGGTTTTTGCTGAAGTTTCTGGTTCAATTCAAGGAGACCCAAATCGAAAATTATCTACAAGACCTCAAATGGATCTTGATGAGTCTAAAAAATATTATGAAAAAATTTCAGAAATGGGAAAATATCTCGACGATGAAGGTATGCCACTTGCTTATCATCATCATATGGGCACGATAATAGAGACTGAAGAGGATACGATTAGATTACTTGAAAACACGCATGATAGTGTAAAACTTACATTAGACACTGGCCACATGTTATTTGCTCAGGGAGACTCTTTAAAAATATTAAATGATTTTAACGAAAGATTAATTCATATCCATTGTAAGGATATTAGAAAAAGTGTCTTAGAAAAATCTTTAAAAGAAGACTTAAGTTTTAGAGGTGCGTTTTTAGAAGGTGCATTTACAGTTCCAGGTGATGGTTGCATTGATTACAAGCCGTTGTTTGACGTATTGAAAGAAAAAAATTATTCAGGATGGTTAGTTGTAGAAGCAGAACAAGATCCAGCCAAAGCAAACCCATTTGAATATGCAAAAATAGGTTACAAGTATTTAACTGAAACTTTAAATAACAGTAACATTGATATCTATAATAACTGACAGTCTATAAACAATAGTTAGTTCACCCATCTTAGGAGCAATTCAGAGCGATTTAAAATGAAATTTTTTAAAATTATTTCTATATTATAATTTTACGATCTTAGATTTTTCTAATTTTTCATCAAAAAAATCAATAATATTTTGAATTGTCTCTTTACCCATTCTTGTCATACATTCGTCAGTAAAAGCTGCTGTATGCGGACTTAAGTAAACTTTTTCATTTTTAAGAAGTGGATTCTTGTCATCAGGAGGTTCTTTTTTAAATACATCAATACCGGCACCAAAAATTAAATTTTCATTGAGTGCCTTATCAAGATCTTCTTCATGGATAATGCCACCTCTTGCTGCATTAATAATAATGCAAGTTTTTTTCATTGTTTTTAATAAATCATAATTAATTAAATTTTCAGTTTGATCCGTTAGAGGCATATGGAGCGAAATAACATCCATAGTTTTTACTACTTCAGCTAGATCTTCTACTTTTTTTCCTCCTAATTCTTCAATTTTATCTTTGTCTACAAATGGATCATAAACAAATACATTCATTTCAAAACCCAGACATCTTTTTATTAAAGCTTTTCCTATTCTTCCAAAACCCATTATCAAAAAATTTTTTTTCCAAACTTCTATTGTCTTTGGTAATTTATTTCTGTCTTTAAAATTTCCATCTCTTACTGTTTTGTCAAATAAGTCTTTTCTTTTTGCAATATTTAACAAAACAAACATTACATGTTCTGCAACTGTAACAGCATTAGCATTAGCTGTTATTGCTATTTTTATATCTTTTTCTTTGGCTTTTTTTAAATCAATATTGTCATAACCAACACCATGTCTTGATATAATTTTTAAATTTTTTGCCTCTTCAAACGCTTCTCCAGGAAGCTTAGCAATTCTTATTGATGCGCCATCACAATCTTTTAACTTTGATTTTAAATTTTCTAAAGAAGTATCATCAGTTACTTCAACATCAAAATTAGGATGATTATTAATTAATTCCATCCCTTTTTCATGGACTTTTTGAATAATTAATATCTTTTTTTTATTACTCATAATTGTATATAAATTTTTAGAGAGCAATTTTAATACGAGAATTATTCTATAAAGTAAATTAGTTTTTTTATTAAAGTTGTATTTATTAAATATTTAAAATAAATTTAGTTGTGAATTTGACAATTAATATTCTCCTATTTGTTTTTAATTTCCTTGAGAAAATAAATACTTTTTTTTTAAGAATTGGTAGAAAGTTTGCATGGATAGCAATACTCCTGATGGTGATTGTTATCTTGGTACAAGTATTTTTTAGGTATGTATTAAATAATGCACTGCCGTGGCCTGACGAGGTTGCTAGATTTTTGATGTTATGGATGACAGGATTGATTGCACCCTCTGCTTATAGATGGGGTGGATTTGTTTCTATTGATTTATTAGAGAGATTTTTGCCAAAACTTATTTCAACTCTTTTAACTTTGTTTTTATTAATTGTATCTCTTTTTGTTTTAGTTATTGGTTTAGAATTAGGAATTAAACATATTAATGCTGGATGGATATTTAATTCCTCTTCAATAAAGATTCCTTTTCATTTGATTGGTGGAAAAGCAGAACCAATAAAATTAGCATGGATGTATATGTCCTTACCAGTAGGGATTATTTTTTTAATATCTGTGAACATAGAATTAATTTTAAGAAATATTCTTACTAATTTTACAAAGTTAGAATTGCCTGAAGACTACGATAAACAAAAGCTGGAGACACAATAATGTTAGTTTGGTTTCTTCCTCTTTTTTTATTATTTTTGTTAATTGGTTTACCAGTATTTTTTGGTTTGTTAGCAGCACCAGGAATTTTGCTTTGGTTAAATGATCAAGCTAGAGATGGTGCTATGCTTTATAGAAATATTTATAATGGAATAGATAGCTTCCCTTTGATGGCAATTCCATTTTTTATGTTAGCAGGGGAGTTAATGAACAGAGGAGGAATAACTCATCGTCTTGTTGAGTTTAGTCAGGCAATGATGGGTCACTTAAAAGGTGGATTAGCTCATGTCAATGTGCTGACTTCAATGTTGTTTGCTGGTTTATCAGGTTCTGCTGTAGCTGACACATCGGCAATTGGATCAATGCTTATTCCTGCAATGGAAAAACAAGGATATACAAAAAAATTTGCAGCAGCTATTACTGCAGCTAGTTCTGTTATTGGACCCATAATTCCACCCTCAGGGATAATGATTATTTATGCGTATGTAATGGGTGAGAGTGTTGCAGCATTATTTTTAGCAGGAATTGTACCTGGTATTTTAGTAGGAGTTAGTTTGATGGTCACAATAAAATTTATGGCCAAGAGATATAATTTTCCAGCAGTAACCGAAAAAACAACTTGGAGCCAAAGAGGCAAGGCATCTCTTAAAGCTTTTTTTCCTTTAATGACACCAGTGATAATTTTAGGAGGTATACTAGGTGGAATTTTTACTCCAACTGAAGCATCAGCTGTTGCAGCTGCTTATGCAATGTTTATCGGCCTATTTGTTTTAAAATCATTAAAATGGAAAGATGTTCCTAAGGTTATGACAAAAGCAGCGATGGTATCTTCAGTAGTTCTTCTTTTAGTTGGTGCTGCAATGGCTTTTAAAACCGTTGTAAGTTTATCACATGCTCCCGAGCATCTTGCAACGTTTGTTTTAGGATTAACTGATAACCCATATGTATTATTATTTCTTATAAATATTTTATTATTTGTTGTTGGAATGTTTTTAGATGCAGGTCCAGCTATAATTATCTTGGGGCCAATTCTTGGACCAGTCTTTGTTGAGCTTGGAGTTCATCCTGTACATTTTGCAATTATTATGTCTGTAAATTTAACTGTTGGTTTAGCAACCCCACCCATGGGTCTTGTGTTATTTGTTGCATCTTCTGTTTCTGGGGAAAGAGTAGAAACAATTGCAAAAGCTATATTGCCATTCTTAGCAGTAGAAGCTATAGTTATATTTTTAATAACATATTTTCCATCAATTTCGATGACGATTCCTCTGCTTACTGGATTCGCAAAATAAATTTATCAATTTTTTTTACTAGTCGATAGACTCTCGAATTCAATTTAAGTATAGTTTTTGTACATAAATATTTAATGAGAGGGGAAATAATTATGAGTAAATTAATAAAATCATTTTTTTCATTATTATTCTTGATTAGTTTTACTGCGTCAGTTTCGGCTGCAGATTATAACTTAAGAATGACAATGAACTCTAATGATCAAGATGAAGACTATGATGGTGCTGTAGTATTTAAAAACTACGTTGAAGCAGCTTCAAATGGAAAAATAGCTGTAGAGTTATTTGTAGGTACTCAGCTATGTTCAAAAGGTGCTGAGTGTTTACAAGGTGTATCTGATGGAAGTATAGATATTTACATTTCTACTTCTGGAGGTGCTGCAGGTGTATTTCCATATGTTCAAGTTTTAGATTTACCTTATCTAATGGCTGATGACAGAATTGCTGAAGATGTAATGCAAGGTGATTTTGTAAGAACCATGAGAAAAATGGCTCTAAAAGATTCTAACGATTCAATTAGATTGATGACAATTGGAAACACGGGAGGATGGAGAAATTTTGCTAATACAAAAAGAAGAATTGCAAATCCGTCTGACATGAAAGGTTTAAAAATCAGAACAGTTGTAGCTGATTTACCTCAGGAACTTGTAAGAGCATTGGGTGCATCTCCAACTCCTATTCCATGGCCTGAATTATTTACATCATTTCAAACTGGTGTAGTTGAAGGTTCTAAAAATGGAATTACTGACATTATGAACATGAAGTTTCCTGATGCAGGTCTAAAATATGTTACTTTAGATGGTCACGCATACATGGGAGCATTGTGGTGGATGAACAATGCAAAATATGAGTCAATGTCACCTGATCTTAAAAAAGTAGTAACTGATGGTTTCTATGCTTTGCAGCAAGCAACTTTTGCTTCTCCTAAAAGAAAATCAATTAAAGCTTATGAGGATTTTGTAGCTGGTGGAGGAGATTTATATGTTCCTACGCCTGATCAAAAAGCTAGTTTTAAAAAAGAAGCTAGCCCAGTGTATGATTGGTTTAAAGCTAATGTTAAAGGTGGAAAAGAAATTTTCAACGCTTTAACTAAAGCAGTAGCTAAAGCAGAGAAAAAAGCATCGAGCGCATACAAAAAAGATTTGTAATTTCAAATTAATATAATGGGGCGGATTTTAGTTCGCCTCATTATCTAAAAGGATATATCCAAGATTTATAATCTTTTATGAGAATATGAGCTTTTTCAATTTGTTCAGGAGTCATTTTTTTTATAACTTCTTCTTGAGAAATTGCAGCATCAGGATCTCCACCAATAGCAGACAAGCCATACCACATATAAGCTCTAACAAGATCAGGAGCTGGAAGTCCTCTACCAATTTCATAATACCACCCAACACCAGATTGAGCCCCAGGGTGACCTTTCATAGAAGATCTGAGATACCATTCAAAAGCTCTAACATCATCTCTTTCAACACCAAGACCCATAGCGTACATAATTCCAATAAGCTCTTCAGCATCAGCATTACCAGATCTAGCTGCTGGCATAAGTTCTTCCATAGCTTCTTCAAATTTTCCTTCTTCCATCAAATCTCGAGCATTTTCTATTTCTGCAAAAACTATGGATGGAATAAACAAAAGTATAAAAAGATATTTAATCATTTAAAAATAATAATATTTATAATTCCATTTTTAATTTCAGTAAATAAAACTTACGCAATTGAATTACCAAAACCGCTGGGTAGTGATGATTTTCATGAAGTTGATATGAAACAAGTAAAAATAGGTAGACTTTTATTTCATGATAAAATTTTGTCTGCAAATCGAAACATTGCATGTGCAACCTGCCATAGTCATGATCTAGGTGGTTCAGATGGACTCTCGTTAGGTATTGGAGAAGGAGGTCAAGGTATAGGACTAGAGAGAACTGCAGGTGAGGGTGATAATAAAATAAAAAAACGAATTCCAAGAAATGCTTTAGCTTTATGGAATTTAGGATTTAAAGACATAACTGCCTTGTTACATGATGGAAGAGTTACTAAATCGAATATATTTGGTAACGGTTTTAATACACCTGCTCAAGAAGCTCTTCCTAAAGGACTTGATAATATAGTAGCAGTTCAAGCTTTATTTCCAATGACTAGACAGTTTGAGATGGCAGGAAATCCAGGTGAAAATGAAATTATAGGTTTGGTCTCAAAAGTTGGAAAAGACAGCATGAGAATTGATAGAGTTTGGCCTGTAATTACCCACAGGATTAGAGGAATTCCAGAATATGTTGAATTATTCAAAAATGCTTTTGATGATGTAAACAGCCCTCTAGATATAAACATTACACATATTGTTAATTCGATTGCTGCATTTGAAATTCATGAGTGGACATCTTTTGACTCTCCTTTTGATGAATATTTAAATGGAGATAAACAAGCTTTAACTTTAAAGCAAATAAATGGAATGAATTTATTTTATGGAAAAGCAAACTGCAGTTCTTGTCATTCTGGATCTTTGTTGTCAGATCAAAAATTTCATTCAATAGGAATTCCTCAGTTTGGACCCGGAAGGACAAGGCCTTTTGATCCTTATGCTCGTGACGTTGGACGAATGGTCGAAACTGACAATATAAACGATATGTATAAATTTAAAACGCCAGCATTAAGAAACGTTTCTTTAACAGCTCCTTACGGTCATAATGGTGCTTATCCAACTTTAAAATCAATAATTAAGCATCATTTAAATCCAATAAAAATGAACAAGAATTGGAAACCTGAATATGCAAATTTACCTAAGGCACCTTGGTTAGAAGAAATTGATTTTGTAACTTTTTCAGACAAAAGAGAACAAGAGAGAATTCTATCAAGCATTGATATTCAACCAGTAGAATTAAATGATAAAGAAATTGATCAACTTGTTTCTTTCCTCGAATCTTTAACAGGCAGAAGTGGAAATCAGAGACCGTTAGGTAAACCAGATAAAGTGCCAAGTGGGCTAAGTATTGATTAAGTTTTTAAATTAAACTGATACAAACAGAATATGAAAAAAATAAAATATGGAATTATAGGAGCAGGAACAATGGCTCGAGAACATATTTTAAATATATCATTAATTGATAATGCTGAAGTAGTTGCACTTGCTGATCCTCATGAAGATTCATTAAATCAGTGTAAAGAAATTCTAAAAACAAAGGTTTCTTGTTTTAAAAATCATTTAGAAATGATTGAAAAAAATATTGTTGATGTATACTTGATCTCATCTCCTAACTTTACTCATATAGAAATCTTGAAAGATGTAATCAAAACTGAAAAACACATATTAGCGGAAAAACCATTATGCACTAATACAAAAGATTGTTTAGAAATAAAAAAACTTACAAAAGATTATCCTTCTGTATTTTGGACTGCGATGGAGTACAGATATATGCCACCAGTTTCAAAGTTTATAAATGAAATTCATAATAACAAAATTGGTGATTTAAAAACTTTAACCATAAGGGAACATAGATTTCCTTTTTTAAAAAAAGTAAATAATTGGAATCGTTTTGAGGAAAATACTGGTGGTACACTTGTTGAAAAATGCTGCCATTTCTTTGATTTAATGAGATTGATTATCCAAAGTAACCCACTAAGTGTTTATGCAAGTGGTAGTCAAGATGTTAACCATTTAGATGAAGTGTATAATGAAAAAAAACCAGACATTATTGATAATGCTTATGTGATTGTAAATTTTGAAAATGGAGCAAGAAGTTTACTTGAGCTTTGTATGTTCGCAGAAAATTCTGAAATGCAAGAAGAACTTGTAGCCACAGGAAATAAAGGAAAAATTGAAACTTCAGTTCCTTCTGATAATTCAGGCAAAGCCTCATCAAATATAAGAATTGGACTAAGAGGTGGTAAAACACATATTGAAAATATTGAAGTAGATAAAAAAATTCTTGAGGCTGGCCACCATCATGGATCTACTTACTATGAACATTTAGCTTTTTTGAAAGCTATTCAAAATAATTCAGATCCAGAAGTTTCATTAGAAGATGGTTTGATTGCTGTTGCTGTAGGAGAGGCTGCAGAGCAATCGATAAAACAAGGCCGATTGATAAATCTAGATGAAATAATTAGTTAAAAAAATCTGTAATTTTTTTAACTATATAATCACTTACCCTAATGTTTGACTCTGTTGTTACACCAGAAATATGAGGTGTTAATATACAATTCATACCCAGTTTTATTTTCTTATAAAACTCACTTTCTATTGGTTCTTTTTCAAACACGTCTAGAGCAAAGCCAGAAATATTATTTTTATTGTAAGCTTCAATTAAATCATTCTCATTTATAATTCCTCCTCTAGAGGTATTTATTATAATTGGTTTATTTTTCATTTGAGAAAATGATGATTTGTTTATGATATTTTTGGTTTCATCTGTTAGAGGTAGGTGTATTGAAATGATATCTGATTTTTCAAATATTTCCTTTAAATTTGATAATTTAACATCAATTTCTTTATTATTTATTTCCTTAACATAAGGATCATAAGCTAAAATCTTTAAACCATTTTTTGAAGAATACTCAGCAACCTTTTTTCCAATTGTGCCAAATCCAATTATTCCTAAATACTTTTGGTTTATTTCAATGGATTTAATAGTTGTTCTTGGCCATTCACCCTTGACAGTTCCGTTATGAAACATTGGAATTTTTTTAATAAGAGACATTGACGAAGAAACAACATATTCAGCAACAGAATCTGCATTCATTCCTGTAGCTGGTTGAACATGAATATTTTTACTTTTGCAATATCCTGTATCAATATTGTCTAAACCAACACCCAACCTTCCAATAAATTTTAATTTTAATGCATTTTTTAAAATACTTGAATTTACTTGAGTTTTATTTCTTACAATTAGACCATCGTAGTCTTTAATTATTCTTGTTATTTCGTTTTCATTTTCAAATAATTTTTCATCGTATCTTACATCAAATTTTTTATTTAAATGTTCAAAACTATTTTGATTAATGAATTCTGTAATTAAGATTTTTTTATTATTATTCATATTCTTATTTAATTAAATGATTTAATACGAATATTAACAAAAATAAAAATTATTTCTACATACCCCACCGCATAGCAGCAGTATGTACAGGTGCATCCCAATTTTTTAAAATTTCCTCATCACATTTTAGAAGTGTTATTGATGCTCCTTGCATTTCAAGTGATGTACAATAATTACCAACTAAACTTCTTGTGATTTCAATTCCTTTAGATTTTAAAATTTCACAAGCATTATCGTATACTAAATATAATTCAGTAAGAGGAGTTCCACCCATACCATTTACAAATAGAAGCGTCTTTTCATTTTTTTGTGGTTTTAAATCATCAATTATTGCTTCCAACATGTTATTTACTATTATTTTTGATGGTTGAATTTTTTCTCTCTTTCTCCCAGGTTCACCGTGTATACCTACTCCAAATTCCATTTCATCATTTCCAATATCAAAAGTTGGTTTGCCTGCAGCAGGAACTGTGCAACTAGTAAAAGCAACCCCCATGGTTCCTGAGTTTTTGTTTACTTTTTCACCAAGTTTTTTACATTCTTCTAAAGAACCTCCATTCTCAGCAAGTGATCCAACAATCTTTTCGACCAAAACTGTTGCGGCGACACCACGTCTTCCAGTTGTAAATGTTGAGTCCTCAACGGCAACATCATCGTTAGTAATGATGCTATCATTTTTACCTGAGTACATTTCTGCACCCATTTGAAAATTCATAATATCTCCAGAATAATTTTTAACTATAAACAAAACACCAGCTCCGCTATCCACATGTTCAGCAGCTGCTTGCATTTGATCTGGAGTGGGTGCAGAAAAAACAAAACCTGGACATGCTGCATCTAGCATTCCATGACCAACAAAACCACCGTGCATAGGTTCATGTCCACTTCCTCCACCTGAAATTAAAGACACTTTTCCTTCTTTAGTTTTTGTCTTTCTAGAAATGAAGTTTGGCTCAAAATTTACTTTGATTATATCATTATGCGCTTTACCAAATCCATTAAGACTTTCTTTTAAAAAATCGTCAACATTATTTATAAATTTTTTCATATTTCCTCCTATTTGTTAATTAGTGATTTGCATATTGTATCGATTATAAGTTGTGATGAACGAGCGCCTGGATCTATATGACCTTTAGCACGTTCTCCTAAAAATGAAGCTCTACCTTTGGTAGCAAGCATGTCTTTAGTTGATAACATTCTGTCTTCAGCAATTTTTATTATCTCACTTAACCCTTCTTTCATATTCGCATTACTACTTTTTAATTCATTAAGTTTTTCTGATACTGGAATTAAAACATCCATCATAGTTTTTTCTCCAACATCTGCTTTTCCTCTTTCTTTCATTGCATTAATTCCTGTTATGACCATTTCGCATGCTTTGTTAAAATCTATATTTTTATCTAGATCTGGTGTTTTAGCCATAGACATGAAGAAAGTTCCAAACAAAGCTCCAGAGGAGCCACCTATACCTGACAAGACTTTCATAGCGATCATATTTAAACCTTTTTGCAAAGGGAGGTTTTTAATATCAGTTTCAAGCTCAACAACTAACTTAAGACCTCTTTGCACATTAAATATGTGATCCCCATCTCCAATATTTTGATCTAGTGCTTCAATTTCTGCTGCATTTTCATCAATGACTATTTGAATATTTTTTGCTTGAGAAATTAAAAAACTAACGCTCATATATCCTTTGGTCTATGTTATCAAATTTTAAAACTTTATTTGTATTAAAGTCAAAATTAATTTTTTTATTAATTGATGATTTATAGCTACCCTGAATTGATGCCAATATTTCATTATCTTGAAAATTAATAGCCACAACAGTCTCTGAACCTAAATTTTCTATAGAAATAACCCTTCCTTCGTATGGTCCGTCACCTAGCTCTATATTTTCTGGTCTAAGTCCAATTTTTGGTATGTTGTTATCTAGTTTAAATAAAGAACCAGGTAAAATATTTATTTTTGGTGACCCCAATCTTTGGGATACATAAATTGAATTTGGATTTTCATAAATTTCTTCAGGAGTTCCGATTTGAACAATTTTGCCTTCTTTTAAAACTCCAATTTTATCTGCCAATGTTGTTGCTTCAGCCTGATCATGTGTAACATACAAAATGGTAGCGTTTAGATTTAATTGAATATTTTTTAATTCAACTCTAAGTGTTTCTCTTAGTTTAGCATCTAATGAGGATAATGGCTCATCCATTAAATAGATATTTGGTTCACGTACAAGAGCTCTACCAATAGCTACTCTTTGCATTTCTCCACCCGAAAGTTGAGTTGCTTTATTTTTTAATTTGTTTGTAATTTTGAGCATTTCAGCAATTTTCTCAACTTTATTTTTTATTTCTTGCTCAGGAAGTTTTCTCATCGGTGACCTTAATGGAAAAGCAAGATTTTCATAAACAGTATAATGAGGATAAAGAGAGTATTGTTGAAAAACAAAAGTTACATCTCTTGAAGCAGGTTGATCATGGGTTATATTTTCATCATTAAATAATACATCTCCAGAATCAATTTTCTCTAAACCAGCTATACATCTAAGTGTTGTAGTTTTCCCAGCACCAGATGGACCTAGTAATACAAAAAATTGACCATCTTCAATTGTAAGATTTATATCCTCCAAAGCTTTAATTTTTTTATTATAAGTTTTAAATAATTTTTTTAATTCCACTTTTGCCATTATTTTATAAACTCACTGTTTAAAGATTTGTCCGTTTGACCGTCAAAAATAATAATATTATTATTTAAAGGTTTAACCTGAACATTCTCATTCAATTTAACACTAACAGAAATATCTGTTTTAACTTTAATTTCACCTAAACTTGTTTTAATTGTAATTATTTTTCTTGATCCTAAGTACTCTACTCCAAAAACCGACCCTTTAAGACCTTCATTATTATTTAGAGTTAAATTTTCTGGACGTATGCCAAAAAAATTTTTACTTCCTTTTGAATCCTCAAGTTGTTTGGGAATATCAAATTTAGCACCTTCGATATTTACAATAGATTGGTCTTTTGAAATTCCTTCATTAACTTCAAAAAAGTTCATACCTGGAGATCCTATAAATGAGGCTACAAATTTAGTTTTAGGTTTATTATAAATAATATTAGGCTCATCAGCTTGTAATATTTCACCGCCATCCATAACTGCAATTCGGTCAGCTAATGACATTGCTTCTAACTGATCATGAGTTACATAAACTGTAGTTGCTGCAATATCCAAATGTAGTTTTTTTAATTCTAGGCACATTAATTCCCTAAATTCAGCATCTAAAGTTCCTAATGGCTCGTCCATTAAAAATGCTTTTGGTCTCCTAACAAGCGCTCTACCTAAAGCCACCCGTTGTCTATCTCCTCCTGAAAGCGAGGAAATGTTAGAATTTAAAATATGATCAATTCTTAAGAGTTTTGCTGCTTCTTCAACTCTAATTTTGATATCACTTCTTTTATAACCTTGCATTTTTAGAGGAAATGATAAGTTATTTCTTACATTCATGTGTGGATAGAGGGCAAATAATTGAAAAACAAAAGCAATATCTCTTTCTGATGCTCTTAACATTCCTACCTCTTCATCTCCAAGATATATCTCACCAGATGTAGGTAATTCTAATCCTGCAATCATTCGAAGTGTTGTAGTTTTTCCACAACCCGAGGGCCCAAGTAGAACAAAGAACTCTTTATCATTAATCGTTAAATTAGAATTTTTAACTGCAGTAAAATCGCCAAATGATTTTTGTAAATTTACTATTTTAATTTGAGACATATCAATCCGGAAAGTGGCTTGTGATTATGAAACCTATAGTTCCAACTAAAATTACAATAAAAGAATAAGTAAACA
>CACGDZ010000002.1 GCA_902571955.1 uncultured Pelagibacteraceae bacterium
TTTCTTATAGCTTTAGTAAAATCTCCATTTTTTCCTCCCCACCTTGCAGAGTAAATTCCAGGATTTTTATCCAAAAAATCTATCTCTAAACCTGAATCATCAGCCAAACACATTAATCCTGTTTTTTTTGAAAAATATTTAGATTTAATTAATGAGTTTTCTTTAAATGTCTTACCATTTTCAACTGGGCTCTTAAGATTATACGATGATGTGGAATAAATTTCTATTTTTTTTGGTAATAAACTCTTAATTTCTCTTAATTTACCCCTGTTATTAGTTCCAATGAGTAATTTATTAATTTTTTGTTTAGACATCTAGAAATTACTAAAATCCTTACCATATAAGTGTCTATGGAAAAAGAAGAAAACAATAATAGCGCTGCAACAAGTCTAAACCAAGATAAAGTAAAAGAAACTGATAAACCTGAGGAAAACTTAGCCGAAGAAAATAAACAAGATATACAACAAGAGCCTAAAGAAGAAATTAAAGAACCAACTCCAGAAGAAAAAATTGCTGAACTCGAAGATAAAGTTGCAAGAACTTTTGCTGAAATGGAAAATCAAAGAAGAAGATTTGAAAAGGAAAAAGAGGATGCTTTTGAATATGGTGGTTATAGTTTTGCTAAGGAAGCGCTAAATTTAATTGATAACTTGGATCGATCAAAACATGTTCTTGAAAGTGACGATAAATTAAAAGAAACGGAAGCATTAAAAAAAACCTTAGAACATTTAGACATTATTAAAAAAGATCTAATCTCAATATTTGAAAAAAATAACATTAAACCGATTGATAGTCTTAACAAAAAGCTGGATCCAAACTTTCATCAAGCAATGATGGAAATAGAAGATGATACAAAAGAACCTGGAACGATAATCCAGGAAATTCAAAAAGGCTTTACTATAAAAGATAGGTTGCTCAGACCTTCATTAGTAGGAGTGTCAAAAAAAGTTACAAAAAAAGAGGAAAAAACTGAAGAAAATAAGGAAAATTCAGAAAATAAATAATTATGAGATCAACTTGTAGTTTCACATTTAAACCCTATATGACGAAGGAGAGACATTAATATTATGAGTAAAATTATTGGAATAGACTTAGGAACAACAAATTCATGTGTTGCCATTATGGAAGGGGCACAAGCTAAAGTTTTAGAAAATGCTGAGGGAGCAAGAACTACTCCATCAGTTGTAGCCTTTACAGATGAAAATGAAAAATTAATTGGGCAACCAGCAAAAAGACAGGCTGTCACAAACCCCGAAAATACAATATTTGCAGTTAAAAGATTAATTGGGAGAAATTTTGATGACCCTACAGTAAAAAAAGATGTAGAAGCTGCACCATTTAAAATAATTAATTCTGAAAAAGGAGATGCTTGGATTGAGGCAAAAGGCGAAAAATATTCTCCTTCACAAATATCTGCATTCATTCTACAAAAAATGAAAGAAACAGCTGAAAAATATTTAGGTCAAGCTGTAACTAAAGCTGTTATTACAGTACCAGCTTACTTTAATGATGCACAAAGACAAGCAACAAAAGATGCTGGAAAAATTGCAGGACTAGAAGTATTAAGAATTATTAATGAGCCAACTGCCGCATCACTAGCTTATGGTTTAGATAAAAAACAAAATAAAAAAATTGCAGTATATGATCTAGGTGGAGGAACATTTGATGTTTCTATATTAGAATTAGGTGATGGTGTGTTTGAAGTTAAATCAACTAACGGTGATACCTTTTTAGGAGGTGAAGATTTTGATAATGCTATTGTTAATTATTTAATTTCTGAATTTAAAAAAGATAATGGGATTGATCTTAAGTCAGATAAACTTGCTTTACAAAGACTAAAAGAAGCTGCAGAAAAAGCTAAAATTGAATTATCATCTGCTGAACAAACAGACATAAATCTACCTTTTATTACAGCAGACAAAACAGGTCCAAAACATATTAATCTAAAAATGACAAGAGCAAAACTTGAGGCTTTGGTAGAGGAC
Organism: uncultured Pelagibacteraceae bacterium; assembly: GCA_902571955.1. Classification (GTDB taxonomy): domain Bacteria; phylum Pseudomonadota; class Alphaproteobacteria; order Pelagibacterales; family Pelagibacteraceae; genus Pelagibacter. The sequence goes on from CACGDZ010000002.1 coordinate 1,986, forward strand.
TTAATTGCTAAAACAATGCCTCCATGCAAAACTGCTTTGAAAGATGCTGGAATTACAGCAAGTGAGATTGATGAAGTAGTTATGGTAGGTGGTATGACTAGAATGCCAAAAGTTTTAGAAGAGGTTAAAAACTTTTTTGGAAAAGATCCTAACAAGAGTGTTAACCCTGATGAAGTGGTTGCAATGGGAGCAGCTATTCAAGCAGGTGTATTACAGGGTGATGTTAAAGATGTGCTTCTATTAGATGTAACTCCACTATCACTTGGTATTGAAACACTTGGAGGAGTTTCTACAAAACTGATCGATAAAAATACAACAATACCGACTAAAAAAAGTCAGGTATTTTCAACTGCTGAAGATAATCAGCCAGCTGTATCTATTAGAGTTCTTCAGGGCGAAAGAGAAATGGCAGCTGACAACAAAGCTTTGGGTAATTTTGAATTAGTAGGTATTGCACCAGCCCCAAGAGGTGTCCCTCAAATTGAAGTTACTTTTGATATCGATGCAAATGGTATTGTAAATGTTTCTGCGAAAGACAAAGGAACTGGAAAAGAGCAAAAAATTCAAATTCAAGCTTCAGGTGGACTAAGTGATGAAGAAATTGAAAAAATGGTTAAAGATGCTGAAGCTAACAAAGAAGCAGACAAGAAAAAAAGAGAGTCGGTTGATGTTAGAAATCAGGCAGATACTCTGATTCATTCTACTGAAAAGAATTTAAAAGAGCATGGGTCTAAAATTTCTGATGCTGAGAAAAAAGCAATTGAAGATGCATCAGGTGCTGTTAAAGAAGCTTTAAAAGGTGAGGATATTGAAGATATCAAGAAGAAAACTGAAGCTTTGGTTCAAGCTTCAATGAAGCTTGGAGAAGCAATCTATAAATCACAACAAACTGCAAAACCAGAGTCTGGAAAAGATGATGGTGGAGATGATGCAGGTAAAAAAGACGAGAATGTTGTCGATGCTGATTTCGAAGAAGTAAAAGACGAGAATAAAGAAAAAAGCGCTTAAACTGACATCTAATTGTCTGGGGTAATTTGATGGCTAAAAGAGACTATTACGATGTCCTAGGCGTTAAAAAAAGCGCAGGTCCTGAAGAACTAAAATCCGCATATAGAAAATTAGCTGTTAAATATCATCCTGATAAAAATCCTGGGGATTCCAAGGCTGAAGAAAAATTTAAAGAGGCAAGTGAAGCCTACGGAATACTTTCAGACAAAGAGAAGAAACAAAATTACGATAACTTTGGTCATGCAGCTTTTGAAAATGGTGGCGGTAGACCTGGTGGAGGATTCGGTGGTTTCAGTGGAGCAGATTTTTCAGACATATTTGAAGATTTTTTTGGAGATTTTGGAGGTGGTGGGAGATCAAGAAACAGAAGATCAAATAATAGAGGATCAGATCTAAGATATGATTTATCAATTTCCCTTGAAGAAGCTTATAGCGGAAAAAAACAAGACATAAAATTTTCTACAACGGAACAGTGTGGAACTTGTAGAGGTAATGGATCTAAGCCAGGTTACTCACCTGACAGATGCTCATATTGTGGAGGCAGCGGTAGAGTAAGATCAAATCAAGGTTTCTTTACAGTCCAACAAACTTGTCCTCAATGTAATGGAAATGGTGAAGAAATTACGAATCCGTGTAATGACTGTAATGGTCAAGGTAAAAAACAAACTTCAAAAAAAATTTCAGTAACAATTCCAAAAGGAGTTGATGATGGAACAAGAATTAGATTAGCAGGTAAAGGGGAGGCCGGGAGTAGAGGTGGAGCCACAGGAGACTTATATTTATTTATAAATGTAAGTTCTCATGAGTTATTTAAAAGATCTGATGAAAATCTATTCTTTGAATTTCCAATTTCTTTGGCTGATGCTGCACTTGGTACAACGATTGAGATTCCAACTATTGATGGTGGAAAGGCTAAAATCAAAATTCCTGATGGTACTCAAAACGGTAAACAATTTAGATTAAAAGGAAAAGGCATGCCTTTTATGAGAAGAGGTGATTTTGGCGATTTATATGTTCAAGTTAAAACTGAAGTACCTATTTATTTAAATAGAAAACAAAAAGAATTATTGGAACAATTTAGAGAAATTGAAAATGAGAAATCAAATCCTAGCATTAAAAAATTTTTTCAAAAAGCAAAAAATTTTTGGAAAAACTAGTAATCGAGTTATTTGTTTATATAGTTATTAATCTTAAAAAATATTATAATTTATTTATTTTTTTTTATATATTTGATTTATAGTACATGAATAAATAATGATTATTTGGCTAGCATCTTATCCTAAAAGTGGGAATACTTGGGTTAGAGCATTCATTTCTTCACTATTATACAGTGAAAATGGCATAAATGACTTTACTAAATTAAGCAAAATACCACAATTTCCTGATAGGAGACAATTTAAAACTTTGATTGATAATTTTCAAGATTACAAAATAGTTTCTGCAAACTGGAAAAGCGCTCAAAATTTATTAACTTTAGATAATGAAATTAAATTTCTCAAAACTCATCATGCACTTGTCAAAATTAATAACTTTGAATTTACAGATAATACAAATTCTTTAGGTGTAATCCATATTGTTAGAGACCCAAGGACAGTTCTATTATCTCTTAAAAATCATTTTGGAGTTACAGACTCTGAAGAAGCAAAAAATTTTTTATTTAATGAGCACTTATGGTTGGGGATTAACAAAAAAGAGGAATTTAAAGACAGATCAAATAAAATTCCTACTTTAATTGGTTCTTGGCGAATTAATTATCTATCTTGGAAAAATAAAATTCAAAATTATTTATTGGTTAAATATGAGGATCTACTTGAAGATCCATATAAAGAATTTTTTAGAATTTCAAATTATTTAGAAAATCTAATGAAGTGTAAATTTGATAAAGATAAGATTAACAATGCAATCAAATCTACTTCCTTTGAAAAACTTCAAAATCTAGAGGAAAAAGGCTATTTTAATGAACATGGACAGGGTGTGAAATTTTTTAATTCTGGTCCAAATTCTAATTGGAAGTTAGAATTGGATGAAAAAATTGTTCAGGAATTAAATATAAGGTTTAAAAATGAAATGTTAGAATTAGGTTATTTATAAAATGAATAAAATCAAATTAGCAATATCTGGTTGCATGGGCAGGATGGGTCAGCAATTAATTAAATCTTCAAAGAAAAATAAAAACTTTAAACTAGTTACACTTACAGAAAATAGATTAATAAATAAAAAGTTTAATAGAGTTAAACCCGAGTTAAATTCTGTCAAAGCTTTTAAAAAAACTGATGTAATTATTGACTTCACAGTGCCGAGTTGTACTCTTGAAATTCTCAAAATAGCATCAATACTGAGGAAAAAAGTGGTAATTGGAACCACCGGATTTACTAGAAACCAAGAAAATCAAATTAAAAAATATTCAAAAAAAATACCTATTCTAAAAGCAGGAAACATGAGTTTAGGTGTAAATTTATTAATGTATTTAACTGAGATTGCATCAAAATCCCTAAATGATGAATATTTGAGTAAAATATTTGAAGTACATCATAAACATAAAAAAGACTATCCATCTGGTACTGCCTTGATGCTTGGTAAAGGAATTGCTGATGGAAAAAATAAAAATTTATATAATTTAATTGGTAAAAAATTCTTAAATAAAAAGTCTTTTCCTTATGGAAAAAAAATTAATTTTAACTCAATAAGAAAAGGTGAAATTATTGGTGAACATGAAGTAAAGTTCTCTAGTGGAAAAGAAATAATTACATTGAACCACGAAGCTTTTGATAGAGCACTATATTCAGATGGAGCTTTAGCTGCCTCTAAATGGCTGATGAAAAAAAAAGCAGGTTTATATTCTATGAGAGATTTGCTTAACTTTTCATAATGAATGAAAAACAAAAAGCGAAAGTAATTATTAAAACTTTAAATAAAATCTACCCTATAGCACCTGTTCCTTTAAAAAGTAAAAATACTTTCACATTATTAATTTCAGTATTACTTTCTGCACAATGTACTGATGTAAACGTTAATAATGTAACAAAAGATATATATCCAAAATACTATAAGCCAGAACACTTTGTAAAATTAGGAAGAAAAAAAATTGAAAAATTAATAAAGAAAATAGGTATTTTTAGAATTAAAGCTAAAAGTATTTATTTAATGTCTAAGCAAGTATTAGAAAAACATAAAGGTAAAGTTCCCAATACTTTTGAAGAACTTGAGAATTTACCTGGTGTAGGACACAAAACAGCAAGCGTGATAATGTCCCAAGGTTTTGGATATCCAGCTTTTGCTGTTGATACTCATATTCATAGACTTGCTCAACGATGGGGTTTAACAAGTGGAAAAAATGTGGTTCAAACTGAAAAAGATCTAAAAAGAATATTTCCTAAAAAAACTTGGTCCAAGCTTCATTTACAAATTATTTTTTATGGTAGAGAATATTGTAAAGCAAGAGATTGTTATGGTTTAACTTGCAAAATATGCACTACCTGCTATCCAAATAGAAAAAAACCTATAATTACCAAAAAAGCTTGAAATGAAAATCTTAGGAATAGGAAATGCAATTGTGGATGTCATTAGTAAAGTTGATGACAGCTTTATTATGCAAAATAATCTCACAAAAAGTACCATGAAATTATTTTTTAATGAAAGTGAATTCAAAAATTTATTAAAAAATCTTAGAATCGAAAAAACAGTTTCTGGAGGTTCAGTGGCAAACTCTATAGTTGGATTATCACAACTTGGCAATAAAGTTGGGTTTATAGGTAAAATTTCTGATGACGAGTTTGGTAACAATTACGAAGAAGGATTAAAAAAAGAAAATGTGGAGTACTTTTATTCTAAGAAGAAAGAAAAATTACCAACTGGAACCTGTTTAATATTGGTAACACCAGACTCAGAAAGAACAATGTGTACTTTCTTAGGAACAGCGGGAAAAATAAATGAAAATGATGTTAGTATAGATGCAATTAAAAAAAGTGAGATAATATTTTTAGAAGGTTACTTATGGGATGAAGGAGAACCTAAGAAAGCTTTTGATAAAGCTATAAATAATGCTAACAAAGTTGCTATGTCGCTATCTGATCTTTTTTGCGTAGATAGACATAAACCTCATTTTTTAAATTTAGTTAAAAACAAACTTGATATAACTTTTGCAAATGAGCAAGAAATTACGTCTTTAATTGAAGCAAAAAATTTTAGCGAAGTTATAAACTTTTCAAAACAACTAAATAAATTACTCATTCTAACAAGAGGCGAAAAGGGTGCAGTTGCAATAAATGGCGATGAAGTTATTGAGAGCAATATCCAAAAAAATTTAAAAATTGTTGATCTTACTGGTGCGGGTGATCTATTCGCTGCAGGGTTTTTACATGGGTATATTAATAAATTATCTACTAAAGAATGTTTGGATAAAGGTACCGAAATGTCATCAAAAATAATTCAAAAAATTGGAGCAAGACTCTAATTTTAACTTTTACGTCTTTTAAAACTTCCTTTACCTTTTTTGGGTTTAACTATTTTTGGTTTGTACTTTTTAGTAAATAAATCTTTTATTAGCGGGTTCTTTTTACTTAATTTTATAGCCATTTTTTTTACTTACTATAAATTGATTATCATTAAATGAATTTAAAATTTTTTTTCTTAATCGATAAATATGTGTCTCAACAGTATGGGTTTCTATATCAGATTGATAACTCCACACTTTTTCTTGCAGTTCGTCAACACTAACAGGTTTAGTTGATTTTGATAAATAAGTAATAGTATCTATTTCTTTTTCAGTCAACTTAAGCTTAATATTATTAATTGACATTTCTCTAGAATTTAAATCAATAGTATAATTGCTAACTTTAAATTCAGACTGGCTGTTAAATTGTATTTTTAAAAATTCAATATTTATTTTTTCGATAAGTTTAAAAATATTAATTGGTTTATTATCTAGAACAAATTGATTATCAAAGTTTAAATATCTTTTATTTGATAAAATTAAATAATTATTTAGATTTACTAATTTACTACTTAATGAGTCTTCACTATCTACAAAAATTATATTAAAATTCAATTCTGAGCTAAGCTCTTCAAGTATATGATATAATACTGTAAACTTGTATATGATTAAATTTTGATTAGTCACAAAATAAAGAATATGACAATTTTTGTAAAAAATAAACATACTCTTCAAATAGACGAATTCAAATTTAAGTGTTGTGTTGGTAAAAAAGGTTTAACTTGGAACAAAAAGGAGGGTGATAAGAAAACACCAAAAGGCATCTTCAAAATTGAAAATCTATATTTTAGGAAAGATCGTATAAAAAAACCATTAACTTCATTAAAATGTGTGGAAATAAAAAAAGATATGGGTTGGTGCCATGATAATAATTATCCAAAAAAATATAACAAACTTTTTAAAATAGAAAAAAAAATAAAACATGAAAAATTAAAAAGAAAAGATTATAAATATGATTTATTAATTCCTATTAAATACAATTTTAAAAAACCTACTATTGGGTTAGGTAGTTGTATTTTCATACACTTAACAAAAAATTATAATCCTACAGCTGGGTGTATTGCTCTAATGAAAAAAGACTTTTTAATTATGCTAAAGTTAATTAAAAAAAATTCAAAGATAAAAATTTTTTAAGATCTTTGTCCAAAGATACCAGAACCTACACGAACATATGTTGACAAATTTTTTGCAGCAATAAGAAAATCTGATGACATTCCCATACTTAACTCGTTAAAACCTAAATTTTTATTTAATTTTTTCATCTCTTCAAAATAGCCCTCTGGATTGATACTTAAAGGAGGAATACACATTAAACCAACACAATCTAAATCTAGTGCTTTACAGTAAGAAACTAATTCGGTTAATTCATTTTTATTTACTCCTGATTTTTGATCCTCATCACCAATATTTACCTGCAAAAATATTTTAATTTTTTTATTAATTTTATCCTGTTCAACTGCAATTTTTTTTGCAAGCTTTTTACTATCGACCGAGTGAATATAATCAAATAATTGAACTGCAAATTTTACTTTATTAGTCTGTAACTTTCCAATCATGTGTAAATTAATTTTAGAATTTTTTTTTTTAATTTCTGACCATTTTTCTAGTGCCTCCTGAACTTTATTTTCACCAAAATCTAGATGGCCATAATCAATAAGGGGTAAAATTTTTTCAATTTTAAAAGTTTTAGATACTGCTATAATTTTTGGATAATTATTAATATTATGCTCATCCAAATGAAGTTTGATATTGTTTTCAATATTTAATAAATTTTTTACTATATTATGCATATAAATATGGTCAGAAAATATTACTTTATCAGTAAATTTGAAAGAAATAATATTGATAAATTAGATAAACAAACAGGTGTAATTTATAGAAATTATAATTCAAAATTTCATAATGAAGAACTCATTCTTAAAATTAAAAATTATTGTAAAAAAAAGAGAATTGAATTTTATTTATCAAATAACATTAAACTAGCAATTAAATTAGATTTAGATGGAGCGTATATTCCATCTTTCAATAAAACCACAAAACATCTATCGTTTTCTTATAAAAAAAACTTTTGTTTAATTGGGTCTGCTCACAATATTAAAGAGATAAAAATTAAAGAAATTCAGAATGTAAAAAAAATTTTTATATCATCTGTATTCAAAAAAAATAATAATTATTTAGGTATTAATAGGTTTAAATTGATATCTAACTTTACAAAAAAGAAAATTGTTGCCTTAGGTGGTATTTCAAAAAAAAATAGAAAAAAACTTAACTTATTGTTAAGACAAGAATTTGCAGGAATTTCATATTTTGAATAAAAAAAAGGCCCCGTAAAGGGGCCCTTTTTTAAAAATTATCTAGTCTATATTAGAATGCAAATGATGCACTTAATGACCAGTATTCAAAGTCTTCGTTAGTTGCTGTAGTGTGGTTTGTATTTTCACCTTCTTTCATAGAAGCTGCAATAGTCATTCCACCAGCAGTATAAGAAGCGCTAATTACGCTGTACTCAGCATCAGTTGGGTCACCACCTTTTTCGATAGTATCCTCACCGTATGTAACTGAAAGCTCATCACTTATTGTGTAAGAAATAGCAAATGATGATAACTCTTGGTCACTTGAAGCTGTTCCTACGTCAAACTCAGAGTTTGTTGCAGTTACTGTTACTGGACCATAAGCATAAGATAGATGCCATGCTGTTTGATCACCTGATAGAGCAACTGTAGTTCCTACTTCATCAGTTGAAGAGTACTTAGCAGTTAAACCTTCAATACCAGTGTAAGCTAAAGAATAACCTGTAGCTGACTCTCTGTTACTACCTTGTGGTTGGTATGAAGCTGAAATAGCTAAACCATCCATTAATGATGGTAAAGTATACAGAACAGAATTATCTCCTGGACCTGTATCTTTTTGTGCTATAGCTGTGATTGCTCCTCTAGCACCATCAAAAGTATCCCAGACGTTACCTGCTGCAGAAGCGTCCATAGCAGTTGTTGCTGAACTTCCACCTTCACCTGAGAATACTAGTGTACCTAATTCATCAGATGATACAGTCACTGAGTGACCATCAAATGGTAAAGTGTCATCCGCTTGGTCGATTGTAAATGATAGAGAAACATTTAAACCATTATCTAGTTCACCAGAACCAGACATTGTAACTTGGTTTCCCATTGAGAATGTTGTTCCAGCATTTAATGACTCACCAGAATAACCTTCCATTGCAATTGATGCAGCACCAGACACTGATAATGCACCAGCATGTGCTGATACAGATACAAGTGAAGCTGCTAGTGCAGTCAATCCTACTTTTTTAATGTTCATATTAATTACTCCTTAATTTAATTGTTATTATTAATAATAAACACTGATTTTATATCCTCAATTCGAGCTCGATTTCCCTCAAAACTCCTAATTTTATTATTATTTTTGAAAAGTGTTGCAAATTTACATCACTTTATTCAGTTATTTCATGGAAATATTCGATATTTTAAAGATATATAGTAGATATAAGACAAAATTAAAACAGCATGAAATTATCTCAATCAAAAAAGATCTTAATTTTTTTAATATTTTTACCGTTTGTATTAATATCATGCAAAGGACCTGAGGGAAAATTTAAGTTACCAGGTGGAGACGCAAGGAAAACACCGGCGGACCCACAAAAAAGAGTTGAACAAAATTTAAAGGAAGGTCGTGGATTTAGATTTGATGATGCTTTAAAAAAAAGAGGTGGTGTATTCGATTTTGCAAGTTCAAACGAGCTTTGGAGAGCCTCTTTAGATGTAATTGAATTTATGCCACTATCATCTGTTAATTACAGTGGTGGTATTATTATTACTGACTGGTATTCAGAAGGTAACTCACCAAATGAAAGTATTAAAATTTCAATTAGATTTCTAACTAATGAAATAAGATCCGATGCTTTACAAATAAAAATTTTTAATAGAAAATGTACAGACTCATATCTAAATTGTAAATTAACCGAGTTAGATGGAAATTTAAAAAAAGAATTAACAAAAGAAATTTTAAAAAAAGCAACTAGATACAAAATAGAACAAGCAACAGACTATAAACATCCTGATATTAAGAAAAAGAAGTAGACTTTTAGCGTGATAATGTAAAATAACTTACCGTGGAAAGATATAATTTTAAATTAATAGAAAAAAAGTGGCAAAAATTTTGGGAAGAAAATAAAACTTTTTCAACCAAGACTGATAAAAATAAAAAAAAATTTTACTGCTTAGAAATGTTTCCATATCCATCAGGGAAAATTCACATGGGCCATGTTAGAAATTATACAATTGGAGATGTTTTGGCCAGATACAAATCTTTAAGTGGATATAATGTTCTTCATCCAATGGGCTGGGACTCATTTGGGATGCCTGCAGAAAACGCGGCAAGACAAAATAATTTAGATCCTAAATCATGGACAGAAACTAATATTTCTAAAATGAAATCACAATTAAAACAGCTAGGACTTGCTATAGATTGGGATCGAGAAATTTCTACTTGTTCAGATGATTATTATAAACACCAACAGGCATTTTTTCTTGAATTACTCGAAAAAAAACTGGTTTATAGAAAAGAAAACTACGTAAATTGGGATCCTGTAGATCAAACTGTACTTGCGAATGAACAAGTTATTGATGGAAAAGGCTGGAGATCTGGTGCAGTTGTAGAGAGAAAAAAATTAAACCAGTGGTTTTTTAATATATCTAAATTTTCTCAGGATCTTTTAGATGGATTAGAGAATTTAAATTCCTGGCCAAATAAAGTCAAAATTATGCAAAAAAATTGGATCGGTAAATCATTTGGAAGTGAAATAAATTTTAAAATTGAAGGAGATTTACCTGTAGAAAATATAAAATGTTTTACAACAAGACCTGACACACTTTTTGGATTTTCTTTTTTAGCCCTTTCAATTGATCATGAAATTTCTAATTTCTATAAGGAAAATAGTGAATTTCTAAAATTCAAAGAGGAATGTTCAAAAACCGGAACCACTGAAGAAGCTATTGCTGTTGGTGAAAAAATTGGCTTTAAAACTAATTTAAAAGCATTAAATCCATTAGATCCAAAGCAAAAAGTACCTGTTTATTTTGCTAATTTCGTATTAATGGATTATGGATTTGGTGCAGTTTTTGGTTGTCCAGCTCATGATCAGAGAGACTTTGATTTTGCTAAAAAATATAATTTAGAAATTAAAACAGTGGTTAAGCCAAATGATGAAGATGAAAATTTTGAGGTGAAAGATGAGGCGTATTCAGGGCCTGGAAAAATAATTAATTCAAATTTTTTAGATGGATTAAATGCTCCTGATGTTTCGGTTATTGAAACCATTAAAATTCTTGAGGAAAGAAAATTAGGAAAAAAACAAATTAATTTTCGATTAAAAGATTGGGGTGTCTCACGACAACGATATTGGGGTTGTCCAATACCTATTGCTTATGATGAAACAGGAAAACCTCATCCTATTCCAAAAACAATGTTGCCAGTAAAACTACCACAAAACATTAATTTAAACATTAAAGGTAACCCTCTTGATGATTTAAAAAATTGGAAAGAGGTCATCATTAATGGAAAAAAATTAATTCGTGAAACCGATACGCTTGATACTTTTGTGTGTTCTTCATGGTATTTTTTAAGATTTTGTTCTCCAAATGAGGCAAATTATGGATTTAACCAAGATGATATCAGGTATTGGATGCCTGTTGATCAATATATAGGTGGTGTCGAACACGCAATATTACATTTACTTTATTCTAGATTTTTTATGAGAGCACTTTCGTATAAGAATGATAATTTTAATATTAAGGAACCATTTGAAGGTTTATTTACGCAAGGTATGGTGTGTCATGAAACCTATAAAGATCCAAATGATAATTGGGTAAGTCCAGATGAAATTGAGACAATTGAAGGAAAAAAATGTCTTAAAAAAAATCATTCAGTAGAAATTAAAGTTGGGCCATCCGAGTCAATGTCAAAATCAAAGAAAAATACTGTTGATCCTGAGTACATAATTAAAAATTATGGAGCAGATGCTGCTAGATTATTTATTTTATCTGATAGCCCTCCAGAAAAAGATGTTCAATGGTCAGAGGAAGGGATAATGTCCTCTTTCAAGTTCATTCAAAAATTATGGAATTTACATCTAAGATTTATAGATAAAATTCAGGACAACAATGAAAAAGATGCTGATACTGATCTTGTCAAATATACAAATAAATTTATTCAAAATATAACTAATAATCTTGAAAATTTTAGTTACAATAAAATTATAGCAAATATGCATGAAATGTATTCATATGTTAACAAACAAATTGAAAAAAATTATAAAAAAATAACACTTGAAGAAAATTATAAAAAAATTTTAATATCAATAATGCCAGTAATACCTCATTTTTCTCAGGAATGTTTAGAAATAATAAATGCTAATTCAAAAATACAATGGCCAACTTTTGATGAAAAATTATTTGAAGAAGACAAAATTAATATCGTAATCCAGATTAATGGAAAAAAAAGAAATGTAATTCAAGCAAATAAGAATCTAAAAGAAACGGACTTATTAAATATGATTAGTAGAGATGAAAAACTTAAAAAATACTTAGAAAATAAAATAATAAAGAAAAAGATATATATTCAAGATAAACTGATAAATATTATTATATAGATATGAACAAAAATATAATTTTCTTAGTACTACTTATATTTTTAAATCAATGTGGTTATTCACCAATTTATAAAGGAAGCACGAAATCTGATATTAATATTAAAATAATTAATATTGAAGGTGACAAAGAGTTTAATAACAAAATTAATTCTAATATAAGGAAATATTATAATAATAACTCAGAAAAAAGGTATTTAATCTCAATAAAATCTAGAATTGAAAAAAATACGATAACAAAAGATAGCAAGGGCAAAATAACTAATTACGAGATTATTGCTATTGTAGCATTTGAAATTAATCATAATGGCGAAAAGAATAATTTCACTCTAAGAGAAAGCTTGAAAATTATAAATAATGACGACTCATTTGAACAAAGAAAATACGAAAATGTAATTAAAGATAATTTTGCATCATCAATGATCGAAAAATTAGTAATAAAATTAAATACATTAAAGTGATAAAAAAATCATTTCAACTCCATCAGAATAAATTAAATGATTACAAACATTATCTATTTTACGGTGTTAACGAGGGATCAAAATATGACAAAATTGAGGAGCTTTTATCTGATACAGATAAAAATAACATATTTAAATATGATGAAAAAGATCTGCTTAATAATGAAAAAATTTTTTTTGATCAAGTACTGACAAATTCTTTATTTAGCGAAAAAAAAATTATTATAGTAAACAGGGCAACAGACAAGTTCTATCAATTATTTAAAGAAGTAAATGATAAAGATACTAGTAGTTTAGTGATAATAAATTCTGGAATTTTAGAAAAAAAATCAAAATTAAGAAATTTGTTCGAAAAAGCAAATAATTTTGCTTGTGTGGCTTTTTATGAAGATACCCAGGAAACTTTAATTAAAATAGCCTCAAAATTTTTTAAAGAAAATAAAATACCAATTTCTCAATCAGATATAAACCTAATTGTAAATAAGTGTTCTGGAGATAGGGGAATTTTAAAAAATGAAATTCATAAAATTAAATATTTTACTTTGAATAATAAAAAAATAACTTCAGACCAAATATCAAAATTAACTAATTTAATTGAGAACTTTAATATTTTTGAATTAACAAATAATTGTTTAGCAAAAAACAAAAATAAAACATTAAACATATTAAACGAAAATATTTTTGACAATACAGATTGTATAATGATTGTTAGAACTTTTTTATCAAAAGCAAAAAAAATTTATGAATTAAGAAAAGCATATGAAAAAAATAAAAATTTAGATCTAACAATAAACAGTTCAAAACCACCAATTTTTTGGAAAGAAAAAGAAATAACCAAAAAACAAATCTTTAGTTGGTCACTTATAGATATAAAGAAATTAATTTACAGCCTAAATAAATTGGAACTTGAAGTTAAAAAAAATTTAGATGCTTCAATATACTTGATTACAGATTTTATTGTTTATCAAGCATCTTTGAAATCTAATAATTCAACTTAATTATATTTATAATTTTATTTAATTGATCTAAATCTTTATATTCAAAACTTATTTTACCCTTATTTCTTTTATTATTTTGTATATCGACATTTAAACCAATTTTATTTGAAATAGATAATTCCAAGGCTATGATATTAGTATCTTTAGATATTTTTGTTCGTACTATTTTTTTTTTAAATATTTTTACAAAATTCTCAGTTTGTCTGACAGAAAGTTTTTTTTCAACAATCTTTGAAGCCACAAAAGAAGCGTTTTCAAGACCAACTAAAATTTTTGCATGTCCAGGTGTAATTTTTTGAGCTTCGATTAGTTTTATTACATCATCAGGTAAATTTAAAAGTCTTAGTGAATTGGTTATGTAACTTCTGCTTTTACCAATAAATTTTGACACTTTTTCTTGATCATAAGAAAATTCATCAATTAATTTTTTATATCCCTGTGCTTCCTCAAGTGGATTTAAATCATGTCTTTGGACATTTTCAACAATTGCAAATTCTAACGACCTTAAATCGTCTGCCTGCGTAACTACTACAGGTACATTGTGAAGACCTGCCCTTTGAGCTGCAAGCCATCTTCTTTCTCCAGCAATTATTTCATATTTTGATTTTTCATTATTTGAATATCTTACGATTATAGGCTGTATCACTCCTCTTTGTTTTATTGAATTTGTTAAATCCTCTAAACCAGCTTTGTCAAATATTTTTCTTGGTTGATATTTATTTGGTACTAAATCACTAATTGGTAAATGATTTTTTTCAGGCTCTACTTTTGTTTCACCTATTAATGAAGACAGGCCTCGACCTAATCCTTTTTTAATTTTATCCATTAAGCAGCGCTCCCTATTGTTGTTTCTTGGTTTATAAATTCATCAGTAAAACTAAAATATGATTTACTACCCGGACAGGTCTTATCATAAATCAAAACTGGCATACCATGGGAGGGTGCTTCTGAAAGTCTGACATTCCTTGGTATGACAGTTGAGTAAACTTTTTCTCTAAAATAATCCCTAGCTTCTTTCTCAACTTGTGATGAAAGCTTATTTCTTTTGTCGTACATAGTTAAAAGTATACCCCTGATTTTCAAATCTGGATTTAAACTTACTTTTATCCTGTCGATTGTTTTCATTAGCTGTGTTAACCCTTCTAAAGCAAAAAACTCTGTCTGAAGTGGCACCAATAGAGAGTTTGAACTTACAAGTGCCATTACTGTCAACAAGCTTAACGAAGGTGGGCAATCGATCAAGACATAATCATATAATCTTCTAGAATCGTTTAAATATGCGGTTAATTTAGTATTTAGTATAAATGCTCTATTGTTGTCATCAGCTGTCTCTACTTCTAAGCCCGATAAATCTACATTAGATGTTATAATATCTAAATTTTCAAACTGTGTTTTTTTAATTACTTCACTAATTTCTCTAGTTCCATTCAAAACCCCATAAATTGTATCACTTGAGTTATCCATATTAGATAATCCTAGACCTGTGGTAGCATTACCTTGTGGATCTAGGTCAATTACTAAAATTTTTTTATCTGTCTGAGATAAACCTGCTGCAAGATTTATCACCGTAGTAGTTTTTCCAACCCCACCCTTTTGATTTATTACTGAAATAATTTGCATTTAATTTTTTTTTTTAATCTTTTTAATATTTATTAAAAATGAGTCTTTACTTGTTAAACTTTTCTTTTCTATATACTCCAGCTCCCAATTTTTTTTGGAATTTTCAAAAATTTTTTTTCCACTTTTCCCCATAAAAAAAATTAAATTTTTATATTTCAAAAAATTTTCATATACTAATTCTAAAACTACTGGCATTGGTTTAAATGCTCTGGACATTATCGTTCCTGTTTCTATATTTTTTATTTCAAAAATATTTTTTTGAAAAACTTTTGTGTTTAAATTTAATTTTTTTGAAACTTCCTTTAAAAAATGGCTTTTATGATAACTTTTTTCATAAAGGTGCACATTCATATTATTTTTCATATTTTTTAGTATAATTGCCACGATTATACCCGGCATGCCTCCTCCTGAACCTATATCTGTGGTTGTATCACTATTTAAGTCAACAAAATCAATAATTTGTGCTGAATCTATAATATGACGGTCAATTATAGCCTTTTTTGATGCTGTATTTTGGCTAATTATGTTGATTTTTTTATTTTTTTCAAGAACCATGGATATATAGTTTTCAAAGTCCAAAAATGTTTCACGTGAAACATTTAAGTGATTGATTCTAGAATAAGAATTTAAAATTTCCTGATCCATTAAGCTATATGCTTAATAGACTTTCTTTTGACATGTGACAACAAAATATATACAGCGGCAGGAGTTATTCCGTCAATTCTTAGAGCTTGACCCATTGTTTTGGGCTTTATTTCTTTAAATTTTGCTTTTACCTCATTAGATAAACCTGATAGCCCGTCATAATTGATTTTATCTGGAATAATAAGGTTTTCGTCCCTCTTAAATGCTAAAATATCAGCTTTTTGCTTCTTTAAATAACCCCTATAATGAGCATTTATTTCTACCTGTTCATCAATTTCTTTGCTAAAAAAGGGTATATCGGACCATATTTCCCTAATTTTAATCATATTTACACCTTTTTGAGTTAAAACTTCACTTGATGATCTCAATATTCCGTCTTTTGCTATTTTTATTCCGAATTTCTCAGCTTTAGAGGGTGAAATCTTGGAATTTTTCATTTTTATATTTATTTGACTAATTTTTTCAAATTTACTCATATATATTGCTTTTCTTTCATTACCTATTAGGCCAATTTCTATTCCCTTTGCAGTTAATCTTTGATCAGCATTATCAGATCTCAAACTCAATCGATATTCTGCTCTTGATGTAAACATACGGTATGGCTCAGCTACTCCTTTAGTCACCAAATCATCGATCATTACTCCAATGTAGGCATCTGATCTATCAAGTATGAATGGTTCCAATTTTTTAACAGACAAGGCAGCATTTATTCCAGCTATAAGACCCTGTGCAGCAGCTTCCTCATATCCTGTTGTTCCGTTAATTTGACCGGCAAGATAAAGATTGCTTATCTTCTTAGTCTCAAGAGTTAGAAATAGTTCACGTGGGTCTATATAATCATATTCTATTGCATATCCTGGTCTTAATATAGTAACATTTTCTAAACCATTGATATTATTACATATTTCTTGTTGTACATCAGCTGGGAGTGATGTCGATATACCATTTGGGTAAATTGTGTAATCATTTAGACCTTCTGGCTCTAAAAATATCTGATGACGAACTTTATTTGCAAATTTTACTATCTTATCTTCTATAGATGGACAATATCTTGGGCCAACCCCTTTAATGCTACCTGAGTACATGGCGCTCTTTGATAGATTCTTTTCTATAATGTTATGAACCTTTTCGTTTGTATAAGTCATTCGACAAGATATTTGTTTATTTAGATTTTTTTTAGTTAAGAATGAAAAAAAATAAGGATCGTCATCTGCGAATTGTTCTTCTAAGTTTTCAAAATTAATTGTCCTTGAATCTAACCTTGGTGGTGTTCCGGTTTTTAATCTTCCAATTTTAAAATTATATTTTGCTAATTGTTCACTCAAACCTGTAGAAGGTTTTTCGTCATATCTACCTGCTGGAGTTCTTTCATCACCTATATGTATCAAACCATTCAAAAAAGTCCCTGTTGTAAGTATTATCTTATTCGATAACACTTTCTTTCCTTCTTTAGTTTCAAATCCACTTATTGAATTTTTATTAAAAATAAATCTTATAACTGGATCTGAAAAAACGCTTAAATTACAATAGTTTAGTAATATTTTTTGCATATATTTACGATAAAGCGATCTATCTGATTGAGTTCGTGGTCCTCTGACTGCTGGCCCTCTACTTCTATTTAACAATCTAAATTGTATACCTGATTTGTCAGCTACATCTCCCATTACACCATCAAGGGCATCTATCTCTCTAACCAAATGACCTTTACCCAAACCACCTATTGCTGGGTTACATGACATCTCACCTATAGTTTCTATTTTATGAGTAAATAGGGCAGTGTTCACTCCAAGACGAGCAGAGGCTGCTGCAGCTTCACATCCAGCATGGCCTCCTCCAATTACAACTACATCAAATGACAAATCATTTTTCATAATCCAAATCTATATGTGATTATATAATTTACAAGATAGGCTTAATTTTTTGTAAATAAGCTATATTTATCAACGTTTTTTGATAAAAAAAGTGCAAAAATCCAGCAAAATAGGGTATTACTTGCCGATACAAAAATCGTTGAAAATACTACCTAATATCTCCTCTACATCAACTTTTCCAACTATCATACCTAAATGTCTAGTAGCTAATCTTAAATCTTCTGCAGCTTTATCAAAATCATCAATTTCTTTTTTTTGATTAAAGTTATTTAAATGGTCCAAACACTGCTGCAGATGTTGCCTGTGCCTCTCTCTTGTAATTAAAATATCATCACTTGTAAGAAATTTATTTTTTAAATTATTTTTTATTTTAAATATTAATTCTTCAATGTTTTTATTTTCTTTAATCGAAATTAAAACATGATTTGTTTTGTTAATTTCTGGATCAATATCTTTTTTTAAAAGATCAGATTTATTTATAACTAAAATTGCATTCTCATCCAATAAACCCTTCAAAACTTCAGTAAAATCAAGGCTTTTTGCATCAACCACAATAAGCTTTAAATCTGCTTCTTCAGCTCTATTTAGAGATAATTTAATTCCTTTTTTTTCTATCTCATCTTGAGAATCTCTTATTCCGGCTGTATCAGATATTATAACTGGATAACCGTCTATATTTAAATGGGTTTCAATTACGTCTCTAGTTGTACCTGCAATTTCAGAAACGATTGCGACATCACGATTAGATAAGTGATTCATCAAGCTAGATTTGCCAGCATTAGTTGGTCCTAGAATAGCAATTTTAAAACCTTCTCTAATTCTTTCTCCAACTTTTTGGTCGTTTAATATTTTTTTAATTTTATTTATTACTTCATCTGAATTGTTTTTGATTTCATCTAAAATATTATTAGGCAGGTCTTCCTCTGGAAAATCAATTTTTGCCTCAACATGTGATAAGATTTTTAAAAGTTTTTCTCTAAGAAAATTAAATTGATCAGATGATTTTCCATTCATTATTTTTATTGCTTGTTGTCTTTGAATTTCTGTTTCTGAAGAAATCAAATCAGCAATACTTTCTGCTTTAAGTAAATTTATTTTTCCATTTTGAAATGCTAGTTTTGTAAATTCACCTGGCTCAGCTAATCTACAATTTTCTATACCTGAAAGAGAGGAGTGCACAGCATCCACAACAGCTTTGCTACCATGAACTTGTATTTCAGCCATATCTTCGCCTGTGTAGCTCTCAGGGCCAGGAAACCAAAGAATTAGTCCCTCATCAATCAGCTCAGAAGTGTTGATTTTATTGATTTTTCTTAATGTTGCTACTCTCGGCTTGGGCGGCTCCTTTCCAGTTAAGAGCGTAATTACTTTTGAAACTTCTTGTCCTGATAGTCTAATAACAGCTATACCCGATATACCTGGACCACTAGATAAAGCATAAATTGTCATAAAAATAATTATAACTTACTAATTAATATTATCTATTTTTTTATACTTTCGAGTGTTTTAAAAAAATCTGATGTAAATGATTTAGTATCAAACAGTGGGCTACTAATTGCTTTATCATATGTACTTTTTCTTAAATCTATTAAAATATCATTTTTTTCAGAAAGCTCTTTAGCCTTCAAAACATATTCATTTTCATTTTTAGCTGATAACCAATTAATATCCAAATTTTTATTTATTGACTCTCCACATCTTGAGTGAAAATTATATCCCTTCATAGTCAAAACTGGTACACCCATCCATATAGCCTCAAAGGAAGTTGTTACTCCTGTATGTGGGAAGGTATCTAATGCAAGATCAATTTTTCTATACAAACTCATATGATCTTTAAAATTTTTTTTATAAGACTCAAACTCAACAGAGTCTAAGATATTTTCTTTTTTAAATTTTTGTATTAGTAAAGTCTGTGATTTCAAATTTGATGTTTTTAGTATTAACTTTGAGCCCTTTACTGATTTAATTATTTTAGACCAAGTATAAATAACAGAGTCATTAATTTTACTAAAATTATTAAAAGATCCAAAAGTGATATAACGATTTTTTATAAACGGAGATTCCGTAAAAGATCTTTGTAAATTGATGCCTGAATGACAGTTCCATATTTTTGGCAAATAAATAATTTTTTCTTTATACATATTTTTTTCATTCTCAAAAATTAGATTTTTATCAGCTAAAATGTAATCCATTTCCTCTACCCCTGTTGTATTACAATATCCACACCAAAGAATTTGGATGGGTGCTAATCTATTTTTAATTAGTGAAAGTCGACTTTTTGATGTAACCCCCATTAAATCAATCAAGATATCATTTTTATCTTTCCTAATTAAATTTACTGCATCTTCATCAGACAAATGATCTATATAAATTGATTTATCGACACTTTTTATAAATTCTTCTGTAGTGTCATCCCCTTGGGATTTCATGTGGTTAAAATATAAGTTTATTGAAATTTTATTTTTATCATAATTGTCGGTAATAGTTTTTAAAAAATAAGTTATTGAGTGTTTTGTTTTTATATCTGATGATAAAAAACCGATTTGCATTTTATAATTTGTATTATGAGAAATTGGAACTAAATTTTGGTCACTATACTTTTTTAAATTTTTGTCTAGAATTTTACCATAATCAAGAAACTGTTGTTGAGTCCAATTTTTAAAGAACAAGTTATGGTACATCAAAGAACAAATTGTTGATGGTCTAAATTTTTTTCTTCTGATTAATTCTTCTAAATAAAACTTGACTTTTTGGATATCTACTAATCTTTTGTAAATTCTAATTATTGCTAAAGTAACCAATTCGTCATTTAAAAAGTAATTTTCCTTCTCATTAAAAATATGCAAAGCTTGATTAAAATAATCAAAAGCTTTCTCAATATTTAAACTTTTTTTTTCTAAGTCATAAAGGTCAGCAGAGGCATTCACAAAATTTCTAAATGCTTGTGAAGATATTTCGGGTTTTTTTTCTTTTAAATATACAGTTTTAAAATTCTCAATTGCCAGCGCTATATCCTTGGTAGTTCTTTCTTTTTGTAAAAGTCGAGATACACCTAATAAGTTTATTACAGAAAGATTTTTTTGACTTTCTGATAACTCATATTCAATAATATAAATTAATTCAGAATATTTTTTCTCTTTGAAAAGATTTAATAGATCAACATTTTTTTCCACTGTATTAATATATTATTAATGAAAGCAATAATTTTAAAGGAAATTAAACATAAAAATACAAGTACTTGTTTATATTTGTTTATGATTTTTATAAACACTCAACAATGTTTCATTAAAATTTTTTGAAAATTTTTTTGTGTCAAATAGTGATGAGGACAATATGTTGCTATATAGATCTTTTCTTATATTTTCTAATTTATCTATATTTTTAGATAAAAAAATTGCCTTAGAAATATACTCTTGAAAATTATTTGCTATTAAAAAATTATGATTAGAATTTTTAATAATACTCTGACCACATCTTGATAAAAAATTGTTTCCTTTTAAAACAAGGACCGGAACATTCATCCATAAAGCTTCGAAAGTTGTTGTAACACCGTTGTATGGAAATGTATCTAAACATAAATCTATTTTTTTATAAAGCTCCAAATGATCTTGATGTCTTAAAAAATCAATTTTATTATAAATATTTATTCTATTATGTACGCCATAAAATTTAAATTTATCCATAAGAATATCCTCATCACAATAATTAGAAGATTTTAATATTAAATGTGAATTACTAATACTTTTTAAAATTTTTGACCATGTTTCAATTGTTTCATCAGATATTTTCATAAAATTATTTAAAGAACCAAATGTAAACTTTTTTTTTTCTAGGTAAGGTAATTTATTAAATTGTCTGTTGTAAGAAAAGCCAGAATGTGCATTCCATATATCTGGTAAATTAATTATTTTTTCTGAATATAAATTATATTCACTTTCATAAATCAGGTTTTGATCTGCAAATAAATAATCTACATTATCCATGCCTGTAGTATTACAGTAAGCTAACCATGATATTTGAATTGGTGCTACTCTAGAATTAAAAATTTCCAACCTTTTTGAATTTGTATGTCCTACTAGATCAAACAATATATTTATTTTTTTATTTTGGATATAATCAACTAATTCTTGATTGTTTAAATCTTGCAAATCATGCCATTGGTCTACTAATGGTCTTAATTTGTTATTATTTAAACTCTTTTCATTTTTTTTGTTTAATGAAAAAATAGAAATATAAAATTTTGTTTTATCAAGATATTTAATTGTGTCATTTATGAAATTGGTTATTGAATGATTATTTAAAGGATCGCAACTTACAAATCCAAGATTTATTCTTGAGTTTTCTGAATTTTCAAAATTATCTACTTCATTAACACTCAGTTTTTTAAAAAAGTGTGAACTATTCTTTGTAATTTTAAAGATATCTTTTTGTGTCCACTCAAAATAGTTGTTAATTATGAAAATTGATTGTCCTATTATATCCTTTGAACTGTCAGATTTATTTAAAACTTTTATAATAATTTTTTTTAACTCTTTTTTATCTAATAGGTATAAAAACAAATTTATACCACTTTGTATAAATTCATTGTCTTTACCAAAATAGTTTTCAGCTTCTAAATAAAAGTCTTTTGAAATTTTTAGGAATTTTTTGAATTCTTTGGAGATATTTGTCGATTTAATAGAAACAATAACTAAATTTTTTATTGCGTTAAGACCATGAATTGTTTTTTTTTCTTTTTTGTAAGCAGTTTCAAAGCAATTTAAAGATTTATAAAAATCATCTATAGTTGGGTTTTTTTTTAAATAATATGATGATCCCAGTAAATTAATAAGACCAGAAGGACATTCTTTAAATTTTGTAAATTTTTCTGTAAAGTCAATGACTTCCTCATATTTTTTTTGTTGATATAAGATTTTGATTTTATTCTTAACTTCTTCACTTATCATTATTAATTATAATAGTGAATAAAAACAAAAAAAATAGTTTTAAGAAGGTTTATTCATAGAGTTAAAAAACTCAGCGTTATTTTTAGTATCTTTTAATTTAGAATTTATAAACTCAATAGCGTCCATGGTGCCCATTGGAGCAATTATTCTTCTTAATACATTCATTTTCTGTAAATCATTTTTATCAAATAACAACTCTTCTCGTCTTGTGCCTGATTTTGTTATGTCAATTGCTGGGTAAATTCTTTTATCTGCGATTTTTCTGTCTAATATTGTTTCGCTATTACCTGTTCCTTTAAATTCCTCAAAAATTACTTCGTCCATTCTGCTTCCTGTATCAATTAAAGCTGTAGAAATAATGGTTAATGAACCACCTTCTTCAATATTTCTTGCCGCACCAAAAAATCTTTTAGGTCTTTGAAGCGCATTTGCATCAACTCCTCCTGTTAGAACCTTGCCCGAACTTGGTATAACTGCGTTATACGCTCTTCCTAATCTTGTTATAGAATCTAATAATATAATTACATCTTTTTTGTGCTCAGTTAATCTTTTAGCTTTTTCAATAACCATTTCAGCTACAGCTACGTGCCTTTGAGCTGGTTCATCAAAAGTGGAGCTAATTACTTCACCTTTTACTGTTCTTTGCATGTCTGTTACTTCTTCTGGACGCTCATCAATTAGCAGCACCATAAGATAACATTCTGGATAATTTTTAGCTATTGAGTTTGCTATGCTTTGCAAAATCATAGTTTTCCCAGCTTTGGGTGGAGAAATAATTATAGATCTCTGTCCTTTGCCGATTGGACTAACTAAATCAATTAACCGTGGAGTTAAATCTTGTTTCTTTTCAACTTTTGTAGTTTCAACTTCCATCACTAATTGTTTGTCTGGGTATAGTGGTGTTAAGTTATCAAACGCAATTTTATGTCTTGCTTTTTCTGGTTCCTCAAAATTTATCTTGCTAACTTGCAATAACGCAAAATATCTTTCCCCTTCCTTGGGGGCCCTTACTGGTCCTTCAACAGTATCTCCAGTTCTCAAACCAAACTTTCTAATTTGACTTGGGCTCACATATATATCGTCAGGTCCTGGAAGATAATTAGACTCCATTGCTCTTAAAAAACCAAAGCCGTCTTGCAATAACTGCAAAACACCCACACCCGTAATTTCCTCTTTTTCTGCAACTTTTTTAAGGATTGCAAAAAGAATTTCCTGTTTTCTTAGTGTGCTAGCATTTTCAATCCCAAGCTCTTCAGCTTGAGTAATAAGCTGCTCGGATGATTTAAGTTTTAATTCTTGAATATTCATGATTAGTTATTTGATAAGGACTTATCAGTTAAAATTAATATATATGCTACGTTTGTTTTTTCAACCCTAGATTGGCTTAAAAATAGCTAAAAATACAACAATAATTAAAATTACCGTTGGTATTTCGTTAATAATCCTAAAAAATTTTGCCGATCTCGTATTTGTAGAGCTTTTTAGGGCAACGAGACATTTCCCTAAATAATCATTATATGCAGATAGCAATATCATTAAAACAATCTTTATTTGAAACCATAATTGAGAGAAAATTTCTAACCCATTTAGGTAGATTAATACTAATCCAAAAACCCAGGAAAGAACCATTGCTGGTCGCATAATGTAGAAAAATAACCTCTTTTCCATCACTTCAAATATATCGGTTGCTTCTTTTTTCTCATTATTTTCAACATGGTAAACAAAAATTCTTGGTAAATACAAAAGACCAGCCATCCAAGAAACAACAGCGATTAGATGTAAAGATTTAAATAATAGATACAAATTCATATGTCAAAAATGTCTTTCAATTAAGGATTTTAGTAAAATGATATGATCATCATTATCATTTAAGCAAGGAACCATATCAAAATTTTCCCCTCCAGCACCAAGAAAGCTATCTTTGCCTTGAATTAAGATTTCCTCCAAAGTCTCAACACAATCAGATGAGAATCCTGGGCAAATTGTAAGAACATTTTTTACTCCTTCTTTGGGTAAATTTTCCAAAGTTTTATCAGTATATGGTTGAAGCCATTCTTGCGGACCAAATCTGGATTGAAATGTAGTTTTAATTTCAATCGAATTATATTTTTCTGAAATTAACCTTGTAGTTTTATGACAATAACAATGGTAAGGATCACCTTTGTCAAAATATTTTTTTGGTATACCATGATAAGAAGCTATGATTAAATCGGGTTTCCAATTTATTTCATTGATTTTTTTATTGATGGAATTAACGATTGCGTCAATATATAGTGGATCAGATTCATAATGTGGTATTATTTTCAAAGAAGGTTGCCATCTCATTTTCATTAAAGTTCTATAAACTTCATCACAAACTGTTGCTGTTGTAGCTGCTGCATACTGAGGATAAAGAGGCAGTATTAATAGATTCTCACAGCCCATTTCTTGTAATTTATAAATTTTACTTTTTATACTAGGATTTCCATATCTCATTGCAAAATCTATAATGATATTATCTTTAGTAAATAAGTCTGAGATTTTTTCACTTTGCTTTTTTGTATAATAGAGAAGTGGTGACATATTTTCTTCTTTCATCCATATTTCTTTGTAAGCTTTAGCGGTCTTAGAAGGTCGAAAATTTAAGATAAACAAATTTAATATTATTTGCCAAATTAATGGATTTACTTCTATAACTCTCCGATCAGATAAAAATTCTTTTAAATATTTTCTTATATCAAACCAGTTGGTGGAATCTGGTGTGCCTAAATTAATTATAATAACGCCTGTTTTTCCATATTTTACTGGTGGGTGTTTTTCATTAATCATTTAATAATTTTTTACAATCTTAATTAAATTTTTAACCATTTCTGGATTAGTATCGGGCAAAATACCGTGTCCAAGATTAAATATATATGGATGATTTTTAAAAATTTCTAGATATTTTAGGGCTTCTTTCTTTAAATTTACATAATCGGTTAGAAGGATTTTTGGATCTAAACCACCTTGAACAGGTATTTTGATATCATCTAATATTTTTTTTGGATCAACATTATAATCTATGCTAATAGCATCAGGTTTGACAATATTACAGAATTCTTTGTAGTTTTTAATTTCTCTAGGAAAGCAAATGACTGGCACTTTTAAAGATTTAACATAATTTACTAAGTTTAAGGTTGGAGCATAGACATAATTTGGTAAATCTTTTTCATCTAATAAACCTGCCCAACTATCAAAGATTTGAATTATATTTGCACCATAATCAATTTGATTTTTGATGTGTATTTTAAGAAATTTTTCAATAATCAGTAAAATTCTATTTATTAAAAATTCATCTTTAAAAAAATCCTTTTTTAAATTTTTTTTTGGTGATTGTTGATTAATCATGTAAACCAATAATGTCCAAGGAGCGCCTACAAATCCAATCGTATTTTTTTCCTTTAAAATATTGCTTGTGCTAACCTTTTTTATTGCCTTGTATATGCGATGTATTTTTTGCACAAAATCTATTTCATCGATCTTTATGACTTCATTAAGATTTAATTCACCAAGTTTTGGACCAAAATTTTTTTCAAATGCTACTTTTTGACCCAAACCATATGGCAACATTAAGATGTCCGAAAATATTATTGCAGCATCCAGATCAAATCTTTTTAATGGCTGTAAAGTTATCTCTGATGCTAAATTATCATTTAGACATAAATTAATGAAATCTGGATTTTGTTTTCTGATTTCCCTAAATTCTGGCAAATATCTTCCTGCTTGCCTCATAATCCATATTGGATTTAGATTGGTATCATTATTTATTAATACTTTATTTAAGGGTTTCATATATATATTTAAATAATTATTGTAGTTGTAATATATCCTGTGAATAAAGGTGATTAATTTTTGTAAACATAATATTCACACTTTAATAACATCATAACAAAATAAAATTGTTTAAAATGAAGCCTTTTTTAGTTTTCTTAAGTATTGTGAATAGTTTGTGCCCATTTATTAATAATGTTAATAAAAACCATATTTTACAAGCTTAATTAAAAAAAAATTAAATTGAGTAATTTTATTAAAATAATACAAATTTATTAACAATTTTATTCATGAACAATACATATCAAATTTACTTAATATCTGACTCAACGGGTGAAACCCTAGATAGAATATTTCTTGCTTTAAAAGCCCAATTTTTAAATACAGAATACAAAGTACATTCTTATTCTTTTACAAGAACAGAAAACCAAATATTAAAAATCTTAGAGGACGCAAAAAAAAATAAAAATTCAATTATTTTGTATACAATAGTTGATAACAGTTTAGCAAAATATTTAGCCAATGTAAGTGCGGACAAAAATATTCCATGTTTTGGGGTATTAGGAAATTTAATTTTGAATTTTTCAAAAATTCTTAATCAAAAGGCAACACATGAACCAAGTGGGCAACACATTTTAAATGAAGAGTATTATGATAGAATAGAGGCAATTCAATTTACAATGAATCATGATGACGGAAATTTGATTAATGAAATAGATAAATCAGACATAATTTTAATTGGGGTTAGCAGAACAAGCAAGACACCAACTTCAATTTATCTAGCTAACAAAGGTTTTAAGACATCAAATATCCCACTGGTAAACGAAAACTCTCTACCTGAAAAGTTAAAACAGAACCCTGGATTAACTTGTGTAATTGGTTTAAGCACAGAACCAGAAAGATTAGTTGATTTAAGAAAGAATAGAATGAATTCTTTAAAAGAAAGAGAAAATTTTAAATATACAGATTTAGAAAATATTAAAAAAGAAGTTTTGGATGCTAAAAAAACTTTTCAAAAATACAAATGGCCTCTTATAGACGTTACAAGAAAATCAGTGGAAGAAACAGCAGCATCTATAATTAAAATTCACGAAATTTATTTAAATAATGTTAAATAAAATTATTCTTGCCTCCAAAAGTAAAGTTAGAAAGGATATTTTAGATAAAAATAATATCCAAACTATTGTTGAACCATCAAATATTGATGAAAATGTTATAAAATTGAGTTTAATCAAAGAACAAGCAACTCCTGAAATTATTTCAAAAAACCTAGCAGAATTAAAAGCCAACAAAATTAGCGCCAAAAGATATGATCAAATAGTACTAGGTGCTGATAGCGTTATAGATTTAAAAGGTGAGTTAATATCCAAGCCAGAGAATAGAGAGGAGGCGATGCAAATATTAAGAAAACTTAATGGTCAGTCACATTTTTTAATAAGTTCTGTCTGTATATCAAAAAATGGATTAATGATTTGGAATTATACTGATAAAGCGAAATTAACAATGAAAAATTTATCTGAAAACGAGTTAAAAAATTATCTGTCTAAAATATCTGATGAAGACCTTTATGCATATAATGTTTATCAAATTGAAGGAGAGGGCAGAAGATTATTTACCAGTATTGAGGGAGATGAAGATACAATTATGGGTCTGCCTATAAAAAAAATTAAGGAATATTTGAGCTCACTATAATGAAAAAATATTTTGTAATTGGAAATCCTATTGATCATTCGTTGTCACCCAGACTTCACAATCATTGGTTTGCAGAAAATAAAATTAATGCCACATATTATAAAAAAAAAATTATTGAAGAAGATCTAAAAACTATAATTTCTAATATTAAGGAAAAAGAAATTAGTGGTGTAAATGTTACAGTTCCTTTTAAAAAATTGGTAATTCCATATCTAGAAAAATTAAGCCCAGAGGCAGAACAAACACAATCAGTCAATACAATAATTTTAGATAATGAGACTTTGGTAGGACATAATACAGATATCATTGGTTTTTCAAAAGCTATTAGTAGTTTAAATTTTAACATGCAGGGTAAAAAAATTTTTATTTTAGGTGCTGGTGGCGTAGTTCCTTCAATCATTTTTGCTTTGAATAAGATGAATGTTTCTGAAATAATTATTTCAAATAGAACAAGACAAAGAGCAGATGATTTAAAATCTCAATTTAAAATTTTAAATGTTATAGATTGGGGTAAACTCCCAGTATTTGATGTAATAATTAACGCTACAAGTCTTGGGCTAAACAATGAGGTTATAAATTTTGATTTTTCTGGAATTGGAAATAACAAATTATTTTATGATGTAATTTATAATCCAACTCAAACTGGTTTTTTAAAAGAAGGTAAAAAACTTGGAAATTTATCAGAAAATGGCAAACTTATGTTTATCTATCAAGCCTTAGAAGCATTTAAATTGTGGCATGGGATAGAGCCCAGAATAAATAATAAGACACTTGAACTTTTAGAAAATGATTAGAATAGGAATTCTAGGAGATATAGGATCTGGTAAAAGTTTTATTGCCAAAAACTTTGGCTATCCAGTATTTAATGCAGATTATGAAGTTTCTAAACTATATAAAAAAAGTAAAAAAACTTTCTTAAATTTAAACAAAGTAATGCCAGGATATATCGTTTCTTATCCTATTAAAAAAAAAGAAATTTCGAAAGCTATACTTTCCAACAGATCAAATTTAAAAAAAATTGTTAAAATCGTGCACAAAGAAATAAGAAAAAAAATGATTTTATTTCTAAAAAAAAATAAAAATAAAAAAATAGTAATATTGGATATCCCTTTATTACTTGAAAATAAATTGAATACCAAAAAAGATGTTCTAATTTTTGTTAAATCAAGAAAAGAAGAAATTAACAAAAGGTTAAATAAAAGAAAAAATTTTAATAAAAAACTTTATAAAAAATTTAAAAAAATTCAACTTCCACTTGCTTATAAAGAGAGAAAATCAGATTTTGTAATTAACAACAATTTTATATTTCAATCAGTAAGAAAGGATATTAAAAATATCTTAAAAAAAATTTTATAATGAAAGAAATTGTATTAGATACAGAAACAACTGGAATTTCAATCAAAGAAGGACACAGAATAGTTGAAATAGGATGTATAGAATTTGAAAATTTAATTCCTACAAAAAATAAATTTCATTGTTATTTGAATCCAGAGAGAAAGGTTTCTGAAAAAGCTTTTGAAGTTCATGGATATTCAGATAAATTTTTAGAAAATAAAAAAAAATTCAAAGATATTGCAAATGAGTTTCTAGATTTTATAAAAAACAAAAGACTAATAATTCACAACGCTGAATTTGATCTTTCCCACTTAAATAATGAACTCTCAATAAATGGTTATGAAAAATTAGAAAATGAAATTGTCGACACTCTTGTTTTGGCCCGGAATAAATTTCCAGGTTCACCAGTAAGTTTAGATGCATTATGCAAACGCTATAGAATAGATAATTCAAGAAGAACCAAGCACACAGCTTTGATTGACTGTGATCTGTTGTCGAAAGTCTATATAAATTTAATAGATCAAAAAGAACCAACTTTAAATTTTGAAAGTAGTTATAGGGAAATATATGATAAAAAAAATTTAAAAGTACCCTATTTTAAAAAAATAATTAAACCGACTGAAAATGAAATCAAAAATCACCAAAAGTACTTGAGCCAAAACTTAAAAAAAAATTATTTTAATTGAAGTTTTGTTTGTATAAATCATCAAAATCTATTTTTTTATTAAATTTAACACTGCTATAACCAGAATTATGTAAAACATCCAGCAAAGCTTTTTCTATGTCTGGATAAATTTTATTCTGAACATCGCACAAAATAATTTTTTGTAATTCCTTTTTTTCTATTACTTCATCATTTATTTTGATTATAGTTGAATACACAATTTCAAAGTGGGATTTTTTTTTGCTTTCACTTGGATCTTCAAATTTAAGTATTGTATTAACTTCAATCATTTTATTTTTTAATGGTTTAGATGTAATATTAATGCCAAGTTTATATTTGGATATAAATTCCTTTACATGCAAATAAGTTTCAATGTTTGGAGTTTCACTAGATAAGTCTTTAATAAATTTCCCTAAAATTTTATATTTTTCTGTCATGGTCATCTTCTATATCCTCAAACTCTCCATCAATATAATCTCTTTTAACATCATTTTTATTCTTAAATTTCTTTCCGAGTGTTTGAAAAATTATTTTTCTACTTAAGGGAAAAATAAGTAAAAACCCAATTAAATCTGTAGCAAATCCTGGAATAATAAGAAGTAATGCTGCAAATGCTATTGCTGCTCCTGAAATTACTTCATAAGTTGGTGGTTCATTTTTACTTAATTGTAAAAAACCAGATTTTAAAGTGTTTAAACCCTCATATTTTGCATAGTAAATTCCAATTATAGCTGTTGTAAAAATAAGTAAAATTGTTGTTATAGCTCCAATTTGAGAGCCAATTTTAATTAAAAGATAAATTTCAATTAAAGGAACTAAAATTATTACAAGAAATATTGAGTTCATTTGTCCTTAATCTAAATTGCTAGTTGAAATTAATCAACAGAGTAATTACTATCAGGGTATGAATTATAGTTTTGAATACATCGACATTATTTTATTAGCGATGATTGCTGGTTTTATTTTTTTAAGATTAAGAGGAATACTAGGAAAAAGAACTGGTTTTGAGGGAAAATCACCAGCTCAATTTAAAGAGGTTTTAAAAAATATTAAGGTAGATCAAGCCACCAAACCAAAAGAGAAGTTTGATGATGAGGCTCAAAAAGAATTTTTGAAGGGTGCAAAAATTGCTTATGAAACAATAATTACAGATTTCAGTGATAATGATAATAAAATCACAAATGCAAAACCTCTGTTAAGTAAAGATATATATAATCAATTTGATGATGCGTTGAAAGAAAGAGCAAAAAGAAGTCATTTTGCAGAAATAACATTTATCGGACTTAATAAAGCTGAAATTAAGGAGCATAAAAAAACTGGAAACATATTAAACGTAACAGTAGATTTTATAGCAGAGGTTATTACTTGCATAAGAGATAAAGATAAAAAAATTGTATCTGGAGATCCTGAAAAGATTAAAAAAATTTATGATACGTGGATTTTTTCACGAGATACCACTTCATCAAATCCAAACTGGCAGTTAGTTAATATATTAACATAATTGAACGATAATATTTCAGACAAAGATAAAAAAGATTGGGATAGATTCATCAGTAGCAATGAAAAACTTCCAAATAAAGATTTTGAAAATCAAAAAAAAAAAAATTTAAAAGTAAGATCAATAGATTTGCATGGTTATACATTAGATGAAGCAAATAAAACCATAGAGGATTTTATAAACAAAGCTTTTTCTGAAAATATTACCAAACTAATTGTAGTTACTGGCAAAGGACTTCATTCTGAAAATGAGAAAGATCCCTATGTTTCAAAAGATCTAGGAATTTTAAAATATTCTGTGCCAGAATTTATAACTAATAATAAAGACTTAATGAGTAAGATTAATGAAATAACAGATGCTAAGATAGAAGATGGTGGTGGGGGTGCTTTTTATATTTTTTTAAAAAAAAAATAAATCTATAGAATAAATTTTGAAAGATCAGTATCTTTAACTAAAGTATCTAAGTTTTTATTAATATATTCTTTATCAATAATAATTTTTTCTCCGGCACGATCAGTTGCAGTAAAGCTTATTTCATCTAAGATTTTCTCAATGATAGTGTGTAACCTTCTAGCCCCAATATTCTCAACAGTGGCATTTACCTCAGAGGCAATATTTGCAATAGCGTCTATACCGTCATCTGAAAATTCAAGATCAACATTTTCAGTTTTTAATAAAGCAACATATTGTTTAATTAAACTAAAATCAGGTTCTCGTAAAATTCTTTTAAAATCTTCACTCGTTAACGCCTCAAGCTCGACTCTTATAGGCAATCTACCTTGTAATTCTGGTAACAGATCAGAAGGTTTTGCAAGTTGAAATGCACCTGATGCAATAAATAAGATATGGTCAGTTTTAATTGGACCATGTTTTGTGTTAACAGTTGTTCCTTCAATTAAAGGCAACAAATCTCTTTGAACACCTTCTCTTGAAACATCACCTCCTACTCTGTCGGTTCTAGCTGAAATTTTATCTATTTCATCTAAAAATACTATCCCATTATTTTCTGTAGAAAGTTTTGCAGCTTTTATAATTTTATCTTGTTCAATTAATTTGTCGGATTCATCATTAATCAAAATTTCATGAGATTCTTTTACTGTCATTTTCTTTTTCTTTTCTTTATTACCAATTGATTTTCCAATCATCTCACCAA
This sequence comes from uncultured Pelagibacteraceae bacterium, assembly GCA_902571955.1. Taxonomy (GTDB): domain Bacteria; phylum Pseudomonadota; class Alphaproteobacteria; order Pelagibacterales; family Pelagibacteraceae; genus Pelagibacter. The sequence continues at coordinate 34,822 of CACGDZ010000002.1, forward strand.
TATTTATCATGCCAACATTTGCACCTGGCATACCAGGAATCTCAAAAGAAGCACCACTTGAACCAGTATCGCTAACAGCAATTTCAATTTCATTGTCATCTAAATCACCATTTCTTAATCTTTTCCTAAAACTTTCTCTTGTTGCAAGACTTGCTTTTTTGCCAACTAAAGCATCTAAAACTTTTTCTTCAGCTGCTTTTTGGGCTTGGGCAAAAACTTCTTTTCTTTTTTTAACTTTTTCCATTGAGATTGCTATCTCAATTAAATCTCTTACGATTTGTTCAACATCTCTTCCAACATACCCAACTTCTGTAAATCTTGTAGCTTCAACTTTTACAAAAGGCGCTTCTGCTAATTTAGATAATCTTCTTGAAATTTCTGTTTTTCCAACCCCTGTTGGTCCAATCATTAAAATATTTTTTGGCAAAACCTCGTTTTTCATTTCACCCTTTAACGCTTGCCTTCTCCATCTATTCCTTAGTGCTACAGCAACAGCTCTTTTTGCTTTATTTTGTCCTACAACAAATCTGTCTAATTCAGAAACTATTTCTCTTGGAGATAAAGAACTTACTAAAGAAGCTTCCTCTTCTTGATTTTTATCTTTTGGGTGTAGTTGTGTTACGTTTGATTTATCCATTAAATTTTTTCTATTTTTACATTATCATTTGTGAAAACACATATGTCTGCTGCAACTTTAATTGCCTTTTTGGCAACGTCTTCAGCTGACATATTGCCTTCCATTAAAACTTTTCCAGCTGCTAATGCATAATTACCACCTGAACCTATTCCAATAACATCTCCTTCAGGTTCTAGCACGTCGCCAGTTCCAGAAATAATATAACTATTATTTTTGTCTCCAACTGCCATAAGCGCTTCTAATCTTCTTAAATATTTATCAGTTCTCCAGTCTTTTGCTAACTCAACAGCAGCTCTCGATAAATTGCCTGCATGTTTTTCTAATTTTCCCTCTAATCTTTCGAATAGAGTTAATGCATCTGCAGTTGATCCTGCAAATCCTGCAACAACATCTCTCTTTTCAATTTTTCTGACTTTTGAAGCAGTACTTTTAACAACTGTATTTCCCATACTAACTTGTCCATCTCCTGCAACTACTACTTCGTTATTTTTTCTTACTAATACAATTGTTGTCATACCTAATAAATGGTAACTATTTTTGATACTTCAAGTGTACATACTGATATTGATCTAGTTGGATTATGTATGTATACCATTAAAAATATATGGCTAGAAAAGGAAAAGTATCTCGAAAAACAAAAGAAACCAGCATTAATGTTGAGGTAAATATTGATGGTAAAGGTAAGTACCAAATTGACACTGGCATAGGTTTTTTAGATCACATGCTTGAGCAATTATCAAAGCACTCATTAATTGATTTAAAAGTCAAAGCTAAAGGGGATACTCATATCGATCTTCACCACACAACAGAAGATACAGGGATTGCAATAGGTGAAGCTTTAAAAAAAGCCGCAAAAAAATTTGTAGGAATAAAAAGATATGCACACACAGTTATTCCGATGGATGAAACATTAACAAGGGTTGCTATCGATGTTTCAAACAGACCTTATTTAATTTGGAAAGTAAAATTGAAAGTTGAGAAGCTTGGTGAAATGGATACTGAATTATTTAAAGAATGGTTCCAGGCATTTTCTCAATCTGCAGGTATAACAATGCACGTTGAAAATATTTATGGTGATAATAGTCACCACATAATTGAATCTTGTTATAAAGCATTAGCAAGATCATTAAGAGCTGCGTTAGAGATGGATCCAAGAAATAAAAAAAGTATTCCATCCACTAAAGGCTCATTATAAGTTTAATGAACGTCACAATTGTCGATTATAATTCGGGCAATATAAGCTCGGTGATAAACTCCTTTAAGGAAGTTGCTAAAGACAAAGTAAATATCGAAGTAACTTCAGATTTAAATAAAATTAAATCTTCAGATAAAGTCGTTTTACCAGGGCAGGGTTCGTTTAAAAGTTGTGTTGATGCACTTTATAACATCAGTGGTTTAGTAGACACTTTAAATGAGTTTGCAATTAATATAAAAAAACCACTTCTTGGTATTTGTGTTGGATTGCAAATGTTTGCAGATGTTGGATATGAGGAAACTGAAACAAAAGGTCTTGGGTGGATATCAGGCAAGGTATCTAAAATAGATAATCAAAACGGAAAATATAAACTTCCTCATATTGGCTGGAATCAAATTAATATTGTTAAAGATAGTAAAATTTTCAATGGTATAAATAATAATTCTCACATGTACTTTGTACACAGTTATGAATTTGTACCAGATGATAAAAATGTAATTTCTGCAACAACAGATTATTCATCTAATATTGTTTGTTCAGTAGAAAAAGAAAATATTTTTGGAACACAGTTCCACCCGGAGAAAAGTGACAAAACTGGGCTTAAAATAATAGATAATTTTATAAATTTATAATGAAAAAAAAACTCTAAATGAAAAATTACAAGAGACATTGTTAAAGCAAGATAAACTAAATAAATTTTAATAATGAAAATATTTCCTGCTATAGATATTAAAGATAAGAAGTGTGTGAGACTAGTCAAAGGCGACTTTGATAATAAAACTGAATATAACATGTCTCCAGTGGAACAAGCTGAAAAATATAAAGATCATGGATTTAAAAATTTGCATATAGTTGATTTAGACGGTGCTTTAACAGGTGAAACCGTAAATTTAGATATAATTCAAGAAATAGTAACTAAATTTGATCTTAATATTGAAATTGGTGGAGGTATCAGAAATTTTGAAAGTATTCAGAAATATACTGATGCTGGTGTTGAAAAAGTTATTTTAGGAAGTGCAGCTATTAAAGATAAAAATTTTTTAAAAGAAGCTTGTGAAAAATTTCCAAATAAAATTGCTTTAGGTTTAGATGCTAAAGACGGTTATTTATCTGTCTCTGGTTGGAAAGAAAATTCTAATCAATTAACTTTAGATTATTTAAAACAGGTGAATGATTATGGCGCAAGCAGATTGATTTACACTGATATAAATAGAGATGGGATGAAGCAAAGTCCTAATTTCGAAGAGACAGCAAAGATTGCTAATACATCAAATTGTCCGGTAATTATATCGGGTGGCGTCTCATCAATTGATGACATTAAAAAATCTAAGGAATTAAATAATAGTAATATCGAGGGTATAATAGTTGGAAAAGCTATTTATGATGGTGATATTAAATTAGATGAATTGGTTAAGGAACTAGATGCTTAAAAATAGAATTATACCATGTTTAGATGTTAAAAATGGTCGTGTTGTAAAAGGAATTAACTTTGTTGATCTGCAAGATGCAGGTGATCCTGTCGAACAAGCTAAAATTTATTCTGATGGTGGAGCAGATGAAATTTGTTTTTTAGATATTACAGCTTCAAATGAAAATAGAGAAACTATTTATGATGTAGTAGAGAAAACCTCCAAGAAATGCTTCGTTCCTCTTACAGTTGGAGGTGGTGTTAGAAGTGTTGATGATATTAATAAACTACTGAACTGTGGTGCAGACAAAGTATCAATCAATACTGCTGCAGTTCAAAATCCAGAAGTAGTTATAGAAAGTTCTAAAAAATTTGGGTCACAGTGCATTGTTGTTGCAATTGATGCAAAGAGATATGAAGGTGGATGGGAAATTTTTACTCATGGGGGAAGAAATCCTACGGGTATAAATGCTTTGGAATTCGCTTCTAAAATGGAGAAGTGTGGAGCTGGTGAGCTGTTAGTTACGTCTATGGATAAAGATGGAACTCAGTCAGGATATGATATTGAGCTGATGAAAAAAATATCATCCAGTGTAAATATTCCAGTGATTGCATCTGGTGGGGTTGGGACATTAGATCACTTAGTAGATGGAATAAAATCAGGTGCTAGTGCTGTTTTAGCTGCATCTATATTCCATTATGGAACTTATTCAGTTAATGAAGCCAAGCAATATTTGGCTTCAAAAGATATACCTGTTAGGATTTAATATGTTAAAAATTTTAGAAGATTTGATAACCCTTGCAAGAGAGCGAAAGGGTAATCCTGTTGAAGGCTCATATACCAACAAACTGTTAGCAGATAAATCTTTAGCAAAAGAAAAGGTTTTAGAGGAAATTAATGAGTTAATTGAAGCTGTAGAGCAAGATACAAATAAAATTCATGAAGCAGCAGATGTTCTTTATCACTTAATTATGTACCTTGAAAAAAGTGAAATTAAAATTGAAGATGTGATGGAAGAATTAAAAAGTAGAAGAAAATAAAAAAATTGATTAATAATAAAAATTAATATATTGTAAAGTTAATTAGTCCTGATTTAAACATATCTTTACTTGCTGGGACTTTAAACATAACGCTAAAGGAGACACATGAAACTAAAAATACAATCAATCAAAAACTATTTTAAATCAAAAAAGGATAGAGGCTTAGAGCCAATATTCTTTGAAAAAATAGGTGATCAAAAAACATCGAGGGATGAGATAAAAAAAAATTTAATTAGACAATTAGAGGCGCATGGGTTTACAATAAAAAATAAAAAATAGGATATAATTAATTTAAACTTGTTAATGGCCTACGACGATAATAACATCTTTGCAAAAATTTTACGTGGAGATATTCCATGTAATAAAATTTATGAAGATGACTTTGTTTTGTCATTTCATGACATTAATCCACAAAAAAAAATTCATGCTTTAGTTATACCTAAAGGAAAATATATTGATTTAGATGATTTTAGTCTGAATGCCTCTCCTGAGGAGATGGTTGGATTATTAAAGGGTATTAATATAGTTGCAAAAAAGCTTGGTATTTCAACAGAAGTAGGTAAGGGCTATAGAGCTTTAGCAAATATCAGTGATCATGGTGGTCAAGAAGTGCCCCATTTACATTTTCACCTTTTTGGAGGTGAATTAGTTGGGAAAATGGTGGAGTGACAGAAGAGGTCAAAAGAAATTATCTTGAAATTAATTCACTCAAGGATCTTAAAGAGGCTAACAAGCCATCTGAAGATTATTCTTTAAGTTTAATTAATCCAATAAATTTTCAATTAAATAAATTTTTTTATAAAAATATTGGTAAAAATCATAAATGGGTGGATAGACTTAATTGGTCTGAAGAAAAATGGATTAATTATGTATCTAATGAGAGTGTTAGATCATATGTTTTTAAATTTAATGATGATCTAGTTGGTTTTTTTGAATTAATTTTCCACACAGAAAAAAATGAGACTGAAATTGCTTATTTTGGGATACTACAAGAGTATCAAAATAAAAAATTAGGTTCTTATTTATTATCCGAGGCTATTAAAAAATCTTTTGAAAAGAAAATTAGTCGTGTTTGGGTTCATACATGTTCATTAGATCATAAATATGCATTAAGGAATTATATTTCAAGAGGAATGAAAATATTTAAAACTGAAATTTTGAATATTTAATTTTGTATCGGGATTTTAAAAAGATTTTTTGAAAGCACCCTATTTTTTCTTATTGAGCTAAGAAAAGTAATATTAAAATTTTGGTAAATATCTGTATTTTGCCAACCAGTTAAATCATAAGTTTGTTTATCAAAAAAAACACTAATTTCATTGTCTCCATCAACAATTGTAAAATTAATTAAACTATTATCTACAATTCTTTCTTCAAGATTATAAATTTTATTTATTAGAAAATTTTTGTCTAAAATTAAATTTAAAGCAGTTTTATTTAATGGATATCTGTAATAACTATTCCTTGTTTTAATTACTAAAGATTTTCCATTTGATACCAAAATTTTATTATTACTTCTTGCATATTTACAAAAAATTTTTTTTGGATACTCAATGGTACAATTTCCATTTTCTATTTTTCCATTAATGTTTTGTTCGAATTCAAAATCAATATTTTCTGTCTCTTTCAAATTTTTTATTATTTTGTCTTTGACTTCAGCATTTGAGACAGAGGAAGATATAAATAAAAAAAATATTGTAAAATATCTTAGCATCAAAGCACGTCTCTCTTACCCACATGATTTGCTTTACTAACAACTCCATCTGCCTCCATCATGTCGATAATTCTTGCTGCTCTGTTGTATCCAATCTGAAGTTTTCTTTGTAAAAAAGAGGTAGACGCTTTACCTTCAGACCTGATTATATCTAAAGCTTGTTCGTAAAGTTCGTCTTTATCACCTTGATTTTGACTATCTCCAATTTCTTTTTCATCAGCAAAATTTAAAATTTCATCAACATAATCTGGTTCTGCTTGAGATCTCAAAGAATTATTTATTTTTTCTATTTCCCCGTCAGACACAAATGGTGCATGAATTCTAACTATACGATTAGCTGAGGACATATATAGCATATCTCCTTTTCCTAATAATTGTTCAGCTCCTTGTTCTCCAAGAATAGTCCTACTGTCTATTTTAGAAGTTACTTGGAAAGATATTCTTGTAGGAAAATTAGCTTTTATTGTACCTGTAATTACGTCTACACTAGGTCTTTGTGTGGCCATTATAATATGGATTCCTGCTGCTCTTGCCATTTGAGACAATTTTTGAATATAATTTTCAATTTCTTTACCAGCAACCAACATTAAGTCAGACATTTCATCAACAACAACTACAATATATGGCATTGGAAGTTTATGTTTAGTATTGTAACCATCAATATTTCTGACTCCTTCTTTTGTCATTAATCTATATCTGCTCTCCATTTCCTTAACTACCCAGCCTAGTACTGAAGCTGCTTTTTTTGCTTCTGTTATCACTGGGCACAGTAAATGTGGAATTCCTTCGTAAGTAGACAACTCTAACATCTTAGGATCAATTAAAATAAATTTACATTTATCAGGAGTGTGTCTGTAAAGAAGAGATAAAATAATTGTATTTATACATACCGATTTACCAGATCCAGTTGTTCCAGCTATAAGCAAATGTGGCATTGATGATAAGTCACCAACTATTGGATTACCCGATATACTTTTGCCTAGTGCAATAGGTAATTTGATGTCTTTTTTTTTAAAATCACTGTTGTTTAAAATTTCGCTTAGATAAACATTTTCTCTAGAATTATTTGGTAGCTCAATACCAATAGTATTTCTTCCAGGGATAATAGATATTCTTGCAGACTCTGAACTTGTATTTCTTGCTATATCATCTGATAAATTAATAATTTTTGAAACTTTTACTCCAGCTGCAGGTTCAAATTCGTTTAGCGTCACAACAGGCCCATGATTTACCTTTTTAATTTTACCATTAACCCCAAAATCTAATAAGATTTTTTCTAAAAATTCAGGATCATTATTCTCATTTTTTCCAGACCCCTCCCTTTCTATTTTAGAAGGTATTTTTAATAACTCTAGGTCTGGTAGTTTAAATTTAATTTTGCTATCTTTGTTATTTTCAGCTTTTATAAAAGGTAAATCTTCTTGTATAAGATTTTTAATTTCATCTTGAGGTATATATTCACTGATAATTTCACTTTTATCTGTATAAATCTTTTCTTTTTTTTTATTGAAAGAATCGAGTGTTTTTTTAATAAATTTAAAAAATTTAAAGGGATGAAAATTTATACTTACTAAAAATAGAAAAAAACCTATCAATATCAGTAGATAAAAAGATATGGTTTCATTAATTTGAATAATGTTTCCTAAAAATGATTGATTTAAGTAATTTCCAACAAATCCACCATTACCATTTATATAGAGTGTGAATGTTTTAGAGTAAAAGTTTGCTAAGAAAAGTGAACCAGCTAGTATATAGAGTACTATAAAAAACGTATTTTCAATAAATAAGAAAAACCTCTTAACTCTAAGTATATTTAGACCAGTGATTATATAAGCAATTGAAACAAAATAAGAAAGCAATCCTATTGATTGAAAAAATAAATCAGATACAAAACTTCCTTGAAAACCAAATATGTTGTTAATTTGTGTATTTTCGGGAAATATAAAATTTGGGTCATTTGGAGAATATGTAAATAGAGAGACAAAAAGGAAAATACCGAAAAAGAAAATTGAGATACCAAAAATTTCGGCCATCCTCCTTATAGTAAAATTTATAAATAAATTGGCTATTTTTTTAATATTCATTAAAGTGAATCAATTATACCACTTTGTATCATCTAATTTTTGTTGTTAAAATTAAAATTAATATGAGAGTTTGTATTTTAGGCAGTAGTTTATCAAGCTTAACTTTAGCTAGAGCATTAGTGTCGCAAAAAGTTTATGTAGATTTAATAACTAAAAAAAAACCTAATTTAATTGATAAAACAAGAACTTTAGGAATATCTAAAAGTAACGTTGAATATTTAAATTCCAGTGTAATTAATATTAAAAAAATATTATGGAAAATATCTAAAATTGAAATTTTTGCGGAAAATTTAGGAAGTGAAAAATTACTTAATTTTCAAAATAATTCAAAAAATCTTTTTTCTATAATTAAAAATTATAAATTTTATGAAAAACTTGAAAAAAGTTTGTCAAAAAACAGGTTTTTTAGAAAACAGTTTGAAATAAAAAATCTCAATATTTTGAAAAATTATGATTTAATAATAAATACTGAATATAATAATTGGATCACAAAAAAATATTTTAGCAAAAAAATTTTAAAAAAATACAATAGTTTCGCATATACAACTATAATAAAACATGAAAAAAATTTGAACAACGTTGCTACTCAAATTTTCACAAAAAAAGGTCCATTAGCTTTTTTACCAATTTCAAAATATGAAACCTCTGTTGTTTATTCTGTAAATAATTTTTCTTTAAATAAAAATGAAAATTTATTTACATTAATTAAACAATATAATTTTAAATATAAAATAAAGAAAATTGAAAAAATAAATAAATTTGAATTAAACGTAATGAGTTTAAGGTCTTATTACCACAAAAATATTTTAGCTTTTGGTGATTTAATCCACAAAATACACCCACTTGCTGGACAAGGCTTTAATATGACAATCCGTGATATTAGAAACTTAATGCAAATAATTAATAAAAGGATTATTTTAGGTTTACCATTAGATCAATCTGTCAATTATGAATTTGAAAAAAAATATAAAGATAAAAACTTTCTTTTTTTAAGTGGAATTGATTTTATTCATGAATTTTTTAATATTGAAAGACAAATAAAAAGTAATTTATTAAGTAAATCTGTTCAAAATTTAGGTAAAAATCCCCGTATAAATAAAATATTTACAAAAATTGCTGATGAAGGAATTATTTAATTTATTGGAGAGTTTTATTTTCATAAATATCATGACTATATGTTGTTAATATTTCGGCTATTTTATTTTTTCGAACAGTTAAATCTTTTGTTTCTAATAAAACTTGCTTTTCCTCTAATGAAAAAGGAGATGCCATTGCTAAAGCATTAATTGTTTCATCAAGACTTTGTTTTTCTAGTGCTTTCCAATTAATGATGTATCCTTTTTTTTCAAATAAAGATTTTAAATCTTTAAAAATAAGTTTTAGATCAGAAAATTTTAAATCTTGATTTTCATTATCTATATCATTTATGTATTTTGTATAATCAACATTAACAATTCTATATTTTTTTTCAGTTTGTATCTCGTTAATTACTTTAAACCTAATAATACCTTTTAATTCTATTAAGTACCTTCCATCATCTGTTTCGGTAAAACTTGTAATTTTACCCAGGCATCCAACTTGGTGTAATTTTGGTTTCTTATATTGATTATTTAATGAGATAGGTTGTATCATACCTATTAATTTATTTAATTTCATACTGTCATTGATCATTTCTATATATCTTGGTTCAAATATATTGAGTGGAACAGTTGTTCGAGGAAAAATTATGAAATTGCTTAAAGGAAAAACTGGAATAATATTTGGAAAATTTTTCACAAATTATTAATAACAAAATATCTATTATTCATCTATAGTGAATATTATGATTTTTTGGATCGCATCTTACCCTAAGAGCGGAAATACCTGGTTAAGATCGCTAATAAGCACTTATTATTTTACTAAAGATGGCGAATATAACGAAAAATTACTAAAAAAAATTGATCAATTTCCCACAAGAAAATATTTTTTAGATTTTAATTATGATCCAAAAATTGTAGGTGATACTTGTAAATATTGGATAAAAGCTCAAGAAAAATTAAATGTCGACAAAAAATTAAAATTTTTTAAAACACACAATGCTTTTGGAAAAGTTAATAACTTCGATTTTACAAATTCAGAAAACTCTACTGGGTGCATATATATTGTAAGAGATCCAAGAAACGTAATTACCTCTGTTATGAATCATTATGAATTAGATGAGGATAGAGCGTTTAATTGGATGACAAATGAGAAGCAATATATATATGATGTAGAAAAAGTAAATCAAGTTGGTTACAGTGATTTCCAATTTATTAGCTCTTGGGACCTGAACTATAAGTCTTGGAAAGTACAAAAAAAAGTTCGTACAAAATTTATTAGATATGAGGACTTATCTAATCAAACATTCTATGTTTTTAAAGAAATTATAGAATTTATTAATCAAATTATAAAAAATAACGAAAAAATAAATTTAGAAAAAATCAAACGAACTCTTAGGTCAACTTCATTTTTAAAAATGAAAAAAAAAGAATTAGAAAACGGTTTTTCTGAATCAATAAATTCTCAAAAAAATAAAAATAAAAAAATTGTTTTTTTTAACCTTGGTCCAGATAATGACTGGAAAAAAATTTTGAATGAAAAGTTAAAAAATAAATTAAACAAAAAATATGAAAAACAGCTTGAAGAGCTCTCTTACAATTGATAAAAATATTTTAAAATTATTATTGCTTGCATTTCTAAAAACCAATACCTATAATACTTTTTTAACAGGCGGGCATAGCTCAGTGGTAGAGCGTCTCGTTGCCAACGAGAAGGTCGAGGGTTCGACCCCCTTTGCCCGCTCCAAAAACTGTGATTAAATCAATTTTATTAACTTCTATTTTTCAAAAATACTTGAAAAACAGAGATATTAGAAATTTTAAAAATAATATTTTCTATTATTTATTTTTTAGAATTATAAGAAATTTTTTAGTTCACGATATAATTTTAAATATTTATAATTTTAAAATCTATGGGAGTATAAAAAAAAATAAGACATCATATTTTTTACTAAAAAAATGTGAATTTGGAGATTATCATGAACTCAAAACAATTAAAAAATTTTCAAATAAAAATAAATTAATATTTATTGACTGTGGTTGTAATTATGGATTTTATTCTTTTTATGCAGCGTCATTGTCTGAAAGAAACAAGATTATATCAATTGAAGCATCAAAAGATACCTCTAAAGAATTTATTAAAAACCAAAATTTAAATTCTTTTAAAAATGTAATTTTTTTTAATAATGCAGTTTCAAATTCAACAGATGAAAATGTTTCATTTTATGAGAGTTTAAATGACTGGGAAAGTTCTCAAACTCATAATAATTTTGAATTTTCCTCAGAATTAAAAGTTAAATCAATTAAAATTGATAGTTTATTGCAAGAGAATTCTTTATTTGATTATGTTGTGATTATAAAATTAGATGTAGAAGGTAACGAGATAAATGTGATTAAAGGTGCTTTAGAAGTTATAAAAAAATTAGAACCTCTAATTATTATAGAATTTTCAAAATATATTTTTGAAAATCAAGACAATATTGACTATTTAAAGAATTTTTTAAATAAATATAATTATTCTATATATGATACTAATTATAATAAAAAAAATTTAAAAAATATTTTAGAAATGTTAAAAAATTTACAAAAAAGATATAAGACAATTGGCAATTTTTATTTGATTAAAAATTCCTCAAAAAATTTAACAACTTTTCTTTCTAATGAGTGATTTGGCAAATAAAAAATGTGTACCATGTGAAGGAAACATCCCCCCTTTTAACATCGATGAAATCCATGAATTTTTAAAAAAAGTTGATGGTTGGGATGTTACGGAGGATAAAATTGACGGTTTTCATTTAACTAAAAGTTTTAAATTCGACAACTTTTTAAAAAGTCAAGAATTTGTAAATAAAGTTGGAGAAATAGCTGAAACCGAAGGCCATCACCCTGATTTGTGGTTTGGATGGGGTTATGCGAGAATAAAAATATTCACACATGCAATTAAAGGCTTAGCGGAAAGTGATTTTATTCTTGCCGCAAAAATAGATAAAATATCTAATGCCTAAAGTGCCTTGTCTTTGAAAAAAGGAGTACTGTGTTTGTTTCATTTGCAAAATTAATTATTTCCTTATCCTTTACTGACCCATATGGTTGAATCACTGCTTTAACACCTGATTGTACTAATTTTTCAATACCGTCGACAAAAGGAAAAAATGCATCTGAGGCAGCAACTAAGTTATCATTCTGAAGATTAAATTTTTTCATTTTATTTATTGCTATTTGACAACTGTCTAATCTACTAGGTTGACCAGAGCCAATACCAACAGTGGTTTTGTTAGATGCCAGTACTATAGCATTTGATTTTACATACCTACATACGTTAAAGGCAAAAATAAGATCTCTGAGTTGATTAGATGTTGGTTTTCTTTTTGATACAATTTTAAAATTTTTCCTAGAAAAAAAATTTAAGTCTTCTGATTGTATCATTATTTCATTGTTAAATGATAAAAATTTTAGAACTTCCGATGATTTATAATTTGTTCCATCAATTAATCTTAAGTTTTTTTTACCTTTTAATATTTTAATAGCCTTGCTATCAAATCCATTTGCAATTATTACTTCTAAAAATAACTTATTTAATTCTGTAGCTAAATTTTTTGTAATTTTATAATTACAAGAAACTATTCCACCAAAAGCACTTACTGGATCACATGAAAGGGCAGATTTATAACTTTCTAAATTATTATTTTTAATAGACACTCCACATGGATTTGCATGTTTTACAATAACTGTTCCTTTGCCTTTTGGTAAAGATTTTGAAATATTAAGAGCACTAAAAATGTCATTATAGTTGTTATAACTTAGTTGTTTTCCATGAATTTGTGTTAAATTCGTATTTGAATTACCTGAATAAATTGCACTTTGTTGATGAGGATTTTCCCCGTATCTAAGTTGCTCAATTAGATTTCCATGAAAAATTTTTTTCCTAGGGAAAACAGTATTTGTTTTTTTGTTAAAGTAATTTGAAATTACAGAGTCATAATAAGCTGTTTCAGCAAAAGCTATACTTGATAGCTTTTCTCTAAAACTTAAGGAAGTAGATCCTTTGAACTTTTTTAATTCTTCAATTAATTCTTCATACTGGTCTGAAGAAGTTATTACGGTCACATCATTGTAGTTTTTAGCTGCAGACCTAACCATTGTGGGACCACCCACATCTATATTTTCTATAATTTTTTTATGGTTATTTGTTTTTTTAAGAGTGTTCTCAAATGGATAAAAATTAACAACGACTAGGTCAATATTCTCAAAACTATTTTCTTTTAGGTCTTTCAGGTGGGATTTTTTTTCTCTATTATTTAAAATACCAGCATGAATTTTTGGATGGAGGGTTTTTACTCTACCTTCTAAAATTTCAGGAGAATTAGTGAATTTAGATACCTCTAAACATTCAAATTTTAATTTTTTAATTTCTTTATAAGTACCACCTGAGCTGATTATTTTAATTTTGTTCTTTTTTAAAATATTTAATAAAGGCCTTAAGTTTGTTTTGTCTGATACAGATATAAGAGCTGTTTTAATTTTTTTTTTCATTACAACTTACTGATTTCCCACTTAATTACCTGCTCTTTTTCGTTGTTCATACCTGAAATAAAAATATTTTGATTTTCTTTATATGAATTTTTATTACCGAAATATAAACCATTATCAATGTTAATATCAAATTTATCACAACTAAATTTCCAACCTTCTTCATCTATTTCAATTAGTATAGATTTGTTATCTTGCGTTTTCATTACTTTTGAGTTTGGATCAAGATGAAATCTAATATCAAATTTAATTTCTTTGTTTGATCTTTTTCTAATTAACTTATCATACCCAATAAATTTCATTTGCTCTGGATAGAACTCAATTTCTCTCTCATAAACGGTTCCAAATTTAATTAAATATCCATCATGTGTGCCTGATATTTTCCAATAATTATTCTCAAAAATTACATTTTTTTTTGATACTTTCAGACCTCTATCAATAATCAAATTTTTTTGATGTTTAGTAAAATTACAAGAAGAATAATCCTCAATAGTCAAAGCGCAATGAAGAGAGGTGCTTTTTGATAATTTATTAAATTTATTATGTCCATCCGAGTAATAACCAGCATTTGAAATTAATTTTTTATCATTTGAAAATATTTCAAATGATAATGCACCTGCTTGATAGTCGTTGGAAAAGGTTTTATTAGGACTAGAACCAATATCAGCAGCAAGAATTATTTTTTTATTCTTAAGTATTGCATAACCTCCTAGTTCATTAATTTGATTTTTAAAAGTATAACCAAACCTCTTCAAGTATTGATCAAATTCTTTATTTTCAGAAGAAAAATTACCATTAAAAAAAATATCTTGCTGTATATTTTGCCAAATGAAAGCATAACTTGATCCTAAATAATAAATGGTCTCATCAATATATTCAGGAATTAAACTCTGCGATTCTTTAAACCACTCTCTAATAATTATAAAGTATTTTAAATAAAATATTAATTGCCTGATATTTCTTGATTTTGGAAAGCCTTGATTATCAATTGAGGATTTAATGATATTTTTTAATAAATTTAATCCATTTACTAGATATTGTTTTTCATTTTTATAAGCTAATCCAGTTAAAATGATTGCAGAGCACCCAATCATTTTATTTTCTACTTCTTTTGAATTTTTGATCTCATTTAACAAATGATTAGTTTGTTTTTGAATCATATGATTAAAAGTAGATCTGTATTCTTGATCACCATCTTCATAAGTGAGTTGATGATTTGATAACCATGAAATAATTCTTTTTGCTGTTAAATCAAATTCCCAACTCTTTTTTTGAAATTTATTGTTTTTTGAAATCCAATTTTTAATGACAGTTTGTGTAGTTTTTTTTGAAGATTTTAAATCTAAGCTAAAAAACCAAAAAAAATTATTTAATTTTTCATAATCTTTTGAGCTTAAATTATTTTGCCAAATTGAATCGATAGCAAAGTCTTCAATTTTATATTTTTTATTTTGGTATTTAATTATAGAAGAAAGCAAATGAGGGCTTGGTTTATATTCAAAATTACTATCAAAAGTTTTTGATAATTTTTTTTCGTAAAAATTTGAATTCTGATAAATTGACTTAAAACTTTTTTTTATATTATAATAAAATTGACCTAAAATGCCTAAGGAATTTGTATTAATCATTAACTTATTTTAATTTTAATAAATTAATATTTTTCTTTATATCTCCATCATTACTTTTGAACACTGTTGTACCGGAAACAAGAATATTTGCACCAGCATCAATTGCACTTTTGCAGTTATCAAAATTGATTCCACCATCAATTTCTATGTCAAAATCTAGATTTGTTTGCTCTCTTATCTTTTTTAATTCTTTAATTTTGTCTAAAACTTCTGGCATAAATTTTTGCCCTCCAAATCCAGGATTTACACTCATAATTAAGACTAAATCAATTTGATCTAATAAATCTATTATTAAATCAATTTTAGTTTCAGGATTAAGTGAAACTCCAACTTTTTTATTTTTTTCTTTTATTTTTTTAATTGAATTTTCTAAATTATCGGTAGCTTCAGGGTGGATAGTAATTATGTCTGCTCCGGCATCAGCGTAAGCATCTATATATTTATGGACTGGTGATATCATTAAATGAACATCAAATTTTAATGAACAATGTTTTCGTAGAGCTGTTATGACTGGTGGTCCTATTGTTAAATTAGGAACAAAGTGACCATCCATCACATCTACATGAATCATATCAGCCCCACCTTCTTCAAGTCTTTTAATTTCTTTACCTAATTGACTAAAGTCAGCTGATAGTATTGATGGTGAAATTTGTATATTTTTCATTGATTACTAATTTAACTAGTATCAATTTTAAAAATTAAAATGAATTAAAAAATTGATAAATTTGTCTAGAAATTTCACTCTCCAGAGGAAATGACAACATTCCCATCACTGAATAGCCCAAGATCCAAGGCATTAGATAAAATCGGATCATGTAAAAAAACCAAGCGACATATAAAGGCACTAATGGCCCAATAATAAATGAAGGTGTGATTGGTTTAAATAATTTAATTAAAGGGTTAGTATATTTCACAAATACTCTCATGAAAAAGAATTGCGAGTCTTCTCTTTGAAAAATATTCATCGCTACTCTTCCAATAAGAGTCCACATGATGATCCCAAGCAAATAATCAATAAAATATATTAAAGGATGAAAATTTGCCGACATTTAAAATTTATATTGGAAAATTTATTGAAATAAAAGGGGCGAAATTAATCGCCCCTTTAAAAGATTATTTAGTGTGATTTACCAAGAATTGATTTACCACTCGGTACACGTACGTCGTCAACCATTTTTTGAGTAGCTTTATCTGGTTCTGCAGTCATTAAACTAACTACTACCATTAAAACTAAACTAACAGCTGATCCGAAGATACCAAATGTTAACTGTGTAATTCCTAGGAATCCACTTCCACCAGTTCGTACCCAAACTAAGTACCAAGTACCGGCGATCAGACCACCTAGCATACCAGCAATCGCACCTTGTCTATTAGCTCTCTTCCACCATACACCAAGTACAAGTGGGAAGAACAATCCAGACATCGCAAAATCAAAAGCCCAGATAACCGAACCTAAGATACCTTGAATCTCCATTGCTGCAATAGTTGCTCCAGCAAAACCAATTATTACAAGTAATACCCTTGCAACAAGTAGTCGTTTCGCAGTTTCCGCTTTTGGATCAATGATTTTATAGTAAACATCATGTGATATAGCGTTTGCAATCGCTAGAATCAAACCATCGGCAGTAGACATGGCAGCTGCCATACCCCCTGCAGCAACTAGACCTGAAATTACATAAGGTAATCCAGCTATCTCCGGTGTTGCTAATACAACGGCTTTACCACCCATGAAGAACTCATTTAATTCGAGAGTTCCATTTCCGTTAAAGTCGCTGATAAACATTAGGTTTGCTTGGTTCCAGTTTTGGTACCAGTCTATTGCTTCCACTTCTGCAAATGTCTTACCGATAATACCTGTTGGTAAATTCGGGTCGATCAATGATAACTTAGATAAAGTAGCTAACATTGGAGCAGAAGAATAAAGTAGGAAGATAAAGAATAATGACCAACCTACTGATTTTCTAGCTGCTTTTACACTTGGAGTAGTAAAGTATCTCATCATCACGTGCGGTAATGATGCCGTTCCCATCATCATCGCTAATGCTAATGAAATAAATGCCCAAGGTGTAGCGTTCACTGCAGAGTGAGCTTTAGTTATTCCTGCTAAGCCTTTAGGTACTGATTTTAGATCAGCAGCTGCGTTTTTAACAAAACCAAACTGTTGTTCTAATTCACCAATTCTAGCTACCTCGTCAGCTAACATAAAGTGAGGGAAGAAACCCGCACCCATTTTGTTACTGATCCAGAATACTGGAAGTAGGTAAGCTATAATCAGTACGATATATTGTGCAACCTGTGTCCAAGTCACCCCTCTCATACCACCTAACATTGAACATAATAAAATACTTATTAGTCCAACATAAACTGCGTATTGGAATGGGATATCAAGTGCAACAGATGCAATAGTACCTGTAGCGTTAATTTGTGCAGTCACATACGTAAATGAAGCAACAGTTAAAACTACAACTGCGCTAAATCTAGCTAAATTACCACCGTATCTAGTACCTATAAAATCTGGAACTGTATAACAGCCAAATTTTCTTAAGTATGGTGCTAATAAAGATGCAACAAGCACGTAACCACCAGTCCAACCTACAAGTAGAGCCATATAGCCGTAACCTTTAAAGTAAATACCACCCGCCATTGCAACGAATGAAGCACCAGACATCCAGTCTGCTGCAGTCGCCATACCGTTGAAGACTGTTGGTACTTGCCTACCAGCTACGTAATATGCATCTGCTTGGGCTGTTCTTGATAGCCAACCGATTAATGCATAGATGAATACAGTAAAAGCAACAAAAGCGATACCGATTGCTTTTGCTGTCATACCCATCTGTTCAGCAATTGCCATAATGATTATGAAACCTATAAATCCTCCGGTATAGATCCCGTAAACTTTAGGCAAATTATCTATGAAATTACCTTTCATTATTCGTCCTCTCTTTCGCTAAAGCCGAACTCTTCATCGATTTTTTCTTGCCTATTCGCAAACCAGAAAATTAGGATTACAAATGCACCAAGAGATCCCTGACATGTAAACCAGTATGTCCATGGATAACCGAAAGGTCCTGTGACCTCGTTCATTTCAGCTCCAAAGAGAAAGATGCCAATTGAGAAAACAAACCAGATTGCCAGTGTTATGAATAACAATCCCCTGGTTTTTTCCCAGTGTTTTTGTTGATTTGACATTTATACCTCTCTATTTAGTTATAACTGGATGAAACCATAACCATTATGAAGGTTTTGAAAAGACCTAAAATTCACCATATTAGGTACTTATTTACTTACTTTTTTAAGATATAATTGGCGCACTTAGAAATTTACATGGGAAAATACAAATTAACTTGGAGAGATATAAAACTCGAGGATTTTAAAACATATTTATTCGCCATGTTTAAGGCGTTTATTCCAAAGAAAAAAATAAAAACTTTAGATGAATTAGAACAATTTATTCAAACAAAATCTGCCTGGGCTACTCAAGTTACTTTATATAATTATCTAAAAACTAGAATGGGAACAAGATACGTTCTTCATTTTGATAATGATGAATTTATGTCATCAGTAAATCTTGCTAAATGGAATATTTATTCGGTTGCATTACAAGATTTAACTTTTTTTACTTTTTCATATTTAAAAGTTAATTTTAATTATCAGGATATTTATAAAGCAAACGAAATTTTCAATAAAATTTTAGATGACGAAATTTCTAATAAGATGCCGCTAGATATTATTGATGAAGCTAGGAAAAGTTTTGATGAACGATTAGAGAAAATAAATTGGGATGTTTATTATCAAGACTTGCCTTTTAATTCTAGTGCTCTTTCTTTATATAAGTGGGCTCCGATTGCAGATGAATTAAAAACTTTAGATCGAAAGATTGTTTTAAATTCGATGATTTTAAAATGGGATGTTGTTAAACAAGAGTTTAAAGATTTAATTCAGTTTTAAATATTTTTTCTATTATCTACTAAACTATCTACAACACTTGGATCCGCTAGAGTAGTGGTGTCTCCTAATTGACCGTGCTCGTTAGCAGCAATTTTTCTTAAAATCCTTCTCATTATTTTTCCTGATCTCGTTTTAGGAAGACCTGGAGTAAAATGAATTAGATCTGGAGTTGCTAAAGGACCAATTTGTTTTCTAACCCAAAGTTTTAGATCTCTTTCTAGTTCACCAGTTTCACTTTCTCCTGCATTCAAGGTTACATAACAATACAAACCATTACCTTTAATATCATGAGGGTAACCAACTACAGCAGCTTCAGCTACTTTTGGATGAGCTACAAACGCACTTTCAATTTCAGCTGTTCCAAGATTATGTCCCGAGACAATAATTACATCATCTACTCTACCAGTGATCCAGTAATATCCATCTTTATCTCTTCGACATCCATCGCCTGTGAAATATTTGCCATTAAATTGAGAAAAGTATGTATCTATAAATCTTTGATGATCACCATAAACAGTTCTCATTTGTCCTGGCCATGATTGAGCTATACATAATCTTCCTTCTCCAGCTCCTTTAACTTCTTTTCCGTTTTTATCTACAAGTACTGGTTTTATTCCATAGAAAGGTTTTGTGGCAGAACCTGGTTTTAGTGGAATAGCGCCAGTTTGAGGAGCAATCATTATACCTCCAGTTTCTGTTTGCCACCAAGTATCTACAATTGGGCATTTAGAATTACCTACAGTTTTATAGTACCACATCCAAGCCTCTGGATTTATTGGTTCCCCAACTGTTCCTAAAAGTTTAAGTGACTTTCTTGAGGTTTTTTTAACTGGTTTATCTCCCTCACGCATTAAGGCTCGGATAGCAGTTGGTGCTGTATAGAATGTATTTACTTTGTATTTATCCACTATTTGCCACCATCTAGAACTATCAGGATAATTTGGAATTCCTTCAAACATTATAGTTGTTGCACCATTTGAAAGTGGTCCATAAATAATATAACTATGTCCAGTCACCCAACCAATATCAGCAGTACACCAATAAATATCTTTTGGTTTGTAGTTAAAAATATATTGATGAGTCATTGAAGCATAAACCATATAACCACCAGTAGTATGAAGAACACCTTTAGGTTTCCCTGTTGAACCCGAAGTATATAAAATAAATAACGGATCTTCTGCGTTCATTTCCTCAGGTTCACAATGATTAGGAACATCTTTAATTAAATCATGATACCAAATATCTCTATTTTGATCCCAGTTGATATAATTACCTGTTCGTTTAACAACAATACATTTTTTAACATTTGGACAACTCATGAGAGCTTCATCAACTGTATATTTCAGCGGTATAGTTTTTCCTCCCCGCACTCCTTCATCAGCAGTGATTATATATTCTGACTCGCAATCATTCACTCTTCCAGAGATAGAGTCTGCTGAAAAACCTCCAAAAATAATCGAATGAACTGCACCAATTCTCACACAGGCCAGCATTAAAATTGCTAACTCTGGAATCATTGTTAAATAAATTGTCACACGGTCACCTTTTTTAATTCCTAATTTTTTTAAACCATTTGCTGCTTTAGAAACTTTTTGATGAAGTTGTTTATAAGAAATTTTTTGACTGTCTTTTGGATCATCTCCAACCCAAATAATAGCAGTTTTATCTTTTTTATCCTTTAAATGTCTATCAATGCAATTTGCTGATGCATTTAAAGTACCATCTTCAAACCATTTAATTTTTACTTCTTTTGTACTGTATTTTATGTCTTTAATTTTTTTATAAGGTTTTATCCAAGTAATTCTTTTTCCTTCTTTTCTCCAAAATTCATCATTACTCTTTATGGATTGAGAATATTTTTGCTGGTATTTACTTTTGTTTGCTAAGCTACTTTTAACCCATTCTGGTTTTGTTTTAATAACCACTTCAGGAGGTATATTTTCTTTTTCTTTTTTTGCTTTAATTTTTTTCTTTATTTTTTTTGAGGATCTTTTTCTAACTTTAGATCTTTTCTTTACCTTTTTTGAAGTTTTCTTTCTAACTTTAGACTTCTTTTTTCTTACCTTGCTTTTCTTTTTCTTTTTTTTTGGCATAGGTTAATTTTTTTTTTAAATTCTACTCATGTTATTTATAATTTTCCAGCTTTTATAATCAACAGGCATTACAGAAAGCCTACTTTGCTTTATCAGAGGTAAGTGGCTTAAATCCTTATTTTTTTTGATATTTTCAAGTGTTACAGGCTTTGAAAATTTACTTTTAAATTGAACAGTCACGGCAACAAACCTACCTGTCTTGTCAGTTTTATCTATATAATACTCTTTTGTGACTTTTACGACTCCAACTATTTCTTTTCCAATGTTTGAATGATAGAAAAAACAAAGATCACCTTTTTTCATACTCTTTAAGTTCTTTGCAGCTTGATAATTTCTGACACCATCCCAAGGTGCACCTTTAATTCCAGCTTTTTTTTGCTGGTCAATTGACCAAGCATCTGGTTCAGACTTTAGTAACCAATATTTCATTGCTTCTTTATATAATTAATTATCTTGCATTTATAATGTTTTTTTAAATTACTTATTGTATGGCAAAAAATAATTGATAATTTCTTATTTTATGAGAGCAGCAAATTATTCATCAATGAAAATATTTAATGAGGATCAAGTTAAAGAAATTAACACAGTTATTAAATCAAATTTTGTAGAGGGAAAAGATGATTTTGCTTCAGACTCTCACAAAACATCTGATGTAAAATTTGTATATTTAGGAAAAATTCAAAAATATATTTTTCCATTTATAGATTTTTGTCAAACAGCAAATAACAATTTTTTTGGTTTTGACCTTCATTCTTTAACATCTTTAAAAAAATTAAATTATAATATTTATGACGAAGGTACTGAATATAGTTGGCATATAGATGCTGTCCCTAGAGATCCTGTTAGAGATATCAAGCTGACCGCTTTATTAAATTTATCTGAAGAGTCCTATGAAGGTGGTGAATTAGTTTTATTTAGAGCTAATGAAATAGTTTGTAATGAATTTAATAAACCAGGAAGCGCAATTATATTTCCATCATTTATAAATCATAAAGTTAATAAAATAACATCAGGTAAACGTCATACTTTGGCAATTTGGCTTTCAGGTCCAAAATTCAGATAACAATTTAAATTTTTACTCCAGCACCTTTGAGAAAAGCTGCATCTTCATCTAAAGGCCATCTAGGTTTCGCTGGATAATCTAAATTATTAAATTGTTTTATTTTAAATTTTTCCAAACCTACCATTGCAATCATAGCTGCATTATCTCCACAGAACTCTACTGGTGGAAAAATACTTTTGTAATTATTTTCTTCACATAGATTGATTAACTTAGACCTAATTTTTTTATTTGCTGCAACACCACCTGCGACTACAAAGGTTTTTTCTTTAAGTTTATTTATTTTTTCAAACTCAGTGAAAGCGATTTTCGTTTTTTTATATAAAATTTGTTCAATTGTATTTTGAAAAGATGCTGCAAGATCATATTTATCTTGTTCTGATTTAATTGATTTACTTATCTTCAACACTGCAGTTTTTAGACCTGCAAAAGAAAGATTGCATCCTCCTTTGCTGAAAATTGGTTTTGGTAAATCATATTTTTCCGGATCACCTTTTTTAGCTAAAATTTCTATTTGAGGTCCTCCTGGAAATTCTATCCCTAAAAGCTTTGCTGTTTTATCAAACGCCTCACCTAATGCATCATCAATAGTTGTTCCTAATCTTTTATATTTACCAAGGTTCTGAACACTCAAATATTGTGAATGCCCACCTGAAATTAAAAGAAGTAAATATGGATAATCTAAATTTGTATTTAGTTTTGGACTTAAAGCATGTCCCTCTAAATGATTAACAGCAATAAAAGGTTTATTCATTGCTTTTGCGAAAGCTTTACCAAAACTTAACCCAACTGATAAACAAACAATTAATCCAGGACCAGCAGTAGAAGCAACCGCATCTATTTCTTCAATTTTTCTTCCACTTTCATTAATAGCTTTTTTGACAATCCAATCAATTTTTTCAATGTGTGAACGTGCTGCTAGTTCAGGAACTACACCACCAAACTCCCTATGAACCTCCACTTGGCTAGAAACAATGTTGGATAAAACTACTGGGAATCCCTCTTCATTTTCAGTTATTAAAGAAGCTGCTGTTTCATCACAACTAGACTCTATTCCAAGAATTATGGGTTTTTTGCTCATTCAAATAGTTTTTAATAACTGTACAATCTTTATACAAGTAAGAAATAATTTTTTATGAGAAAAAAAATAATAATTGGATCTAGGGGTAGCAAGCTTGCCTTACTTTATGCTCAACAAGCTAAAGATAAGATTATTGAAAATACCGACCTTGGTAATGAAGATATTTTAATTAAATCAATTACAACTAAAGGTGACGAAGTACAGGATATAAGATTATCTGAGCTTGGTGGCAAAGGTTTGTTTTCTAGTAATATTGAAAAAGAACTTGAGTTTAAAAATATTGATATTGCAGTCCATGCACTGAAAGATATGCCTGCTAATGAGACAAAAGGACTAACAACAGACTCTTTCCTTGAAAGAAATGACCCTAGAGAGATTTTAATTACAAGGAACAAAAAAAAACTTAAAGACTTAGATCAAAAGTCAATTGTTGGTACCTCATCATACAGAAGAGAGTTTCAAATAAAAAAAATTAGACAAGATTTGAACTGTAAACTAATTAGAGGAAATGTAGATACAAGAATTAGAAAATTGAATGAAGGGATCTATGATGCAATTATCTTGTCTTATGCTGGTATCAAATTTTTAAAATTTGAAAGCGAAATCTCTGAAATATTTTCAGCTGAAGAAATAATTCCTAGTGCTGGACAAGGCATAATTGCTCTTCAGTGCAGGGAGAATGATGATGAGACAATTTCTATTTTAAATAAAATTAATCATGAGGAAACATATAAAAGAGCTCACCTTGAGAGAAATATTTTAAAAGTTTTAGATGGAGATTGTGAAACAGCAATCGGTGCTCATGCAGTGGTTGATGGAGATAAGATTATAGTGGAGGCTGAACTTTTTTCTTTAGATGGTAAACAAAGGTTTTATGAAAAAAGAGTTGGCAATTTGAATGAGTTTAAAGAAATTGGTAAAGAGATTGGAATATTTTTAAAAACAAAATCAAATAATTCATATAAAAGATAATATGCATATTTTGTTAACTAGACCTCTGGAGGATTGTTCTGAAATGATTTTTAAATTTCAATCATTAGGACATCAAGTTTCTCATCTTCCATTAATAAGAATTGAAAAGGTTAATTATGAAGAAATTAACTTTTCTGAATATGGTGGAATTGTTTTTACTAGTGCAAATGCAGTAAAATTTTTAAACACAGTAAAATTAGATAAAAATATTAAATGCTTTTGTGTTGGAAACGCTACAGAAAACAAAGCAAGAAGTGTTGGTTTTCAAAATACAATTGCGGCTGAAGGAAATGTTACAAACTTAAAGGAGTTAATTATACAAAGTTATGAGTCCAAAAATAAAGAATTACTCTATGTTAGTGGTGAAACAATATCGGTTGATTTAGATCAACAGTTATTAAGCGAAGGTTTTAAGGTAAAAAGAATTATTAATTATAGAGTAGATCATAATCAAAAATTTGATGAGAAATTTGTTAATGAATTAAAATTAAATATGCCTGATATGGTCTATGTTTACTCTCAAAATAGTGCGACAAGTTTCTTAAATTTCATAAAGATTTACCAAACCGAAAATTTATGGATGAATACAAATTTAATGTGTATAGGCGAAAAAACCTCGTCAATACTGAACGAAATCAAATGGAAAAAGATTTTTCTTTTTAATCCTGGAGAAGAAGAGTTTTTGTTATATAAAATTTAAAAATGGAATTAATTAATAATTTTTCGGAAATATTTTTATCAGTATGGAATAAAGGAATTTTTGGTGTTGATATCTTTCAAATCTTAATTGGTATTGGAATATTTTTACTATTCTTAATTTTTAGAGGTCTAATAAGCAAATTAGTTATTAAAAAATTAGAAATTATCTCGAAAAGAACAACGAATAAATTAGATGATACTTTTGTTCAATCACTTGTAGGTCCAGCAAGATTTTTACCAATTGTATTAGGATTTTTTATTGCAAGCTACTACATGACTTTCTCACTTGAAGGAAGAGAAGTGGTAGATACAATTAATAGAACGTTGATCACTATTTTAATTTTTTGGGTAATTCACCAAATCATAGAACCAATCTCATATATACTAAGTGGATTAGATAAATTATTAACAAGAGAACTTATTGGCTGGATAATTAAATCGCTAAAAATTTTAATTTTTATTTTAGGTTTAGCAGCAGTTTTAGAATTGTGGGGAATTAAAATAGGTCCAATCATTGCAGGTCTAGGATTGTTTGGTGTTGCTGTAGCATTAGGGGCACAAGATTTATTCAAAAATTTAATATCAGGAATTTTAGTTTTAGTTGAAAAGAGATTTAAAATTGGAGACTGGATAGCTGTCGAGGGTATTATTGAAGGTGTAGTAGAAAAGATTGGATTTAGATCAACAACAATTAGAAAGTTTGACAAATCTCTTGCTATTATTCCAAATTTTCAATTTGCCGAAAACGCAGTTGTAAATGTAAGTGAAACTTCAAATTGGTTAATCAGTTGGATTATTACACTTCAATACGACACTACGGTAGATCAGTTAAAAAAAATTAGAGATGAAATCGAAAGTCATATTAATTCAAGCGAAGATTATAATACCTCAATTGGTGTTGCGGTAAGAGTTGATAAATTTTCTGACAGTTCAATAGATATGTATGTAAGATGCTTTACAAAAACAGGAAGTTGGAATAATTGGCTCAATGTAAAAGAAAGATTAGCAATTGCGATAAAGGAAATTGTAGAAAAAAATGGTGCTTCATTTGCTTTCCCAAGTCAGTCGATTTACGTTGAGAAAAAATGATAGCTATTTTTTATTTAGTTTTACAAATTTTAAAATTGTATTCTTACGTTGTAATAGCCAATGTTATTGTAAGTTGGTTAATAGCTTTTAACGTTCTTAATACTCAAAATAGGTTTGTGTATGCAATTTTAGAGTTGAGTTACAAATTAACCGAGCCTTTCCTGAATAAAATAAGACGTTTTTTGCCAAATTTAGGTTCACTAGATATTTCTCCAATCATTCTTCTTTTATTGATTTGGTTTATCGAAATGTGTATGAAGCTGTACATCGCACCAATGATTTTTTAAGAGAGAAATATGATTTTAATTGATGGAAAAAAAGCAGCCGCAGAATTAAGAGCAGAGTTAAAGGAAGAAGTTGCAGAGTTAAAATCAAAACATAATAAAGTACCAGGTTTAACAGTAATACTGATTGGTGATTTAACACCTAGTCAAATTTATGTAAGAAATAAAGAGAAGTCAGCAAATGAGGTAGGATTAAAATCTGAAGTAATTAAATATCCGGACTCAGTTGAAGAAAAGACTGTGCTGGAAAAAATTCAAGAACTAAACAGTGATGAAACTGTTTCAGGAATTTTAGTTCAACTTCCTTTACCTAAGCATATTGATAAGCAGAAGGTTATAGAAGCTATTGATCCTTCAAAAGACGTAGATGGATTTCATCCAATGAATGTAGGCAATCTCTCATCTGGTTATGAAAGTTCGATACCTTGTACTCCGCTTGGATGTTATTTGTTGATAAAAAAAATTGAACCTAATTTAAGTGGTAAGAAAGCTGTGGTTGTGGGTAGATCAAATTTAAATGGTAAACCAATGACACAACTTCTTTTAAAAGAAAATTGCACAGTAACTATAACTCATTCAAAAACTAAAGATTTAAAAGCGGAATGTTTAGAGGCAGATATAATTATTGCAGCTGTAGGTATACCCGAACTTGTTAGGGGAGATTGGGTCAAAAAAGATGCTATAGTTATCGATGTTGGTATAAATAAAACTGACAATGGTATAGTTGGTGATGTTCATTTTGATGAAGTTTCAAAAAATGCAAAAGCACTTACACCTGTTCCAGGTGGAGTTGGACCTATGACTATTGCTTGTTTACTTAAAAATACCATAGACTGTTTCAAAAGATCGCAAATTTAATAATTAAACCCAAAGCTGTAATCTGTTAATTTATTAGGATGAAAAGACCTAAGCGACCTTACAGATTTGGTATAATTTTTTTACTTCTTACTGTTCCACCAATTGGAGCCACACAGCTAGGTTGGTATTTGCATGACATGCAAACTGGTTTTGATTATGGTATGATTGTAGGTACAATATCAGTGATTTATGCTGCATATTTGATGTATGAAAAAAACTGGCGTGAAGAAGATGAAGATTAAATCATGGAAAAAATAATTTTTTTTGGATTGGTTATTCCTATTATGGCTTATGTTTTATATTTAGGTGGAATGGCAATAATGAATGGTTTTAAATCTAAGGAAGCTAATAGAGCTGAGAAGGAGCAATCTGAAAGCGTGACTGATGAGATAAGTGAGACTGATGAGATAAGCGAGACTGCTTCCGAACAAACTAACAATCTAAGTGATGAACTTAGCAAATTAAATGATTTAAAAGAAAAAGGAATTATTTCTCAAGAAGAATTTGAAAAGGCGAAAAATAAACTATTAAATAATTAAATAGTTTAATTATGTTTAATGGTTTTAAAAAAAAATTTGTTAAGGTAAACAAGGGTAAAATATTTTGTAGATTTAAAGGTAATGGTCCTCCTTTATTGTTACTTCACGGATATCCACAATCACATGTAATGTGGCACAAGACTGCACCTGAACTCAGTAAATATTTCAGAGTAATAGTTGCTGACCTTAGAGGATATGGGGACAGTTTAGTTTTACCTGGTGGAATTAATCATAAAAATTATTCTAAAAGAGAAATGGCCAAAGATATGGTTCAACTAATGAGTAAATTAAATTTTAAAAAATTTTTCGTTGCAGGACATGATCGAGGTGGAAGAGTTGCTCATCGTATGGCTAGGGATTATAGAAAAAAAATTTTGGCTTTAAGTGTATTAGATATTTGTCCTACGTTAGATATGTATGAACAAACTGATATGAAATTTGCAGAAGGATATTTTCATTGGTTTTATTTGATACAGCCTGCACCTTTACCAGAGAAAATGATAATGGCAGATCCTAAAAGATGGCTACATAGTCGATTTAATAGGTCATCCAAACGTGCGATTGAAATAGTTGAAGATGAATATTTTAGAGCCTTTAAACAAAATAAAAGAATTCATGCAACATGTGAAGATTATAGAGCTGCGGCGACTATAGACTTAGAGCACGATAAAAAAGATAGAAATAAAAAATTAAATATTCCTATCCAAGTTTTGTGGGGAAAAAAAGGAATAGTTGGAAAACAATTTAATTCGATTAAAATTTGGCAAAAATATACAAATAAAAAAATCTATGGTGCAGAAATTAATTCAGATCATTTCATTCCTGAGGAAAGTCCTAAACAAACTATATATCACCTAAAAAAATTTTTTCAAAATAATGTTAAAAATAATTCCAAATAAAAAAAATATTGGAGCAGAAATAATTGTAAATTTAAAAGGTGTTTCAAATAAAGATATTTCAAAAATCAAAAAAGCACTGAATAAATATGGAATGTTATATTTTAAGGAACAAAAATTAACTTCTAAACTTTTCGTTAAGTTTGCAAAATATTTTGGAAATTTAGCCAACTATCCAAGACTAAAAGGTTTAAATAAAAAATTTCCTCAAATCACAGTGGTGCAAAGAAAATCAACTGATAAAGGACCAAGTTTTGGTGAACAATTTCACACTGACTCGATTTATACAAAAAAGCCGCCAAGATTTACAATGTTACTTTCTAAACTTGTGCCAAAAAAAGGAAAAGCTAATACAGAATTTTGTTCTCAATATCTTGCTTATAAAGAATTACCAAATCCAATTAAAAGAAAATTTAAAAATATTAAAGGTAAATATTCCTCTGAGGGCCCGATTTCAGTTACAACAAAAGAAAGAGTAAAAGAAAAAGGAAAAAATATTAAAGAACTTAAATCTTCACATAAAATAATTAAAAAAATCGGTACAAATTATTCAATTTATTGCAGTCCAGGACATTTTGTTGGTTTTAGTTCAAGGATAAAAAATCAAGAAAAGTTCAAAAAATTTTTATTTAATCATCAAATTAAGGAGAAGTTTCAATTTTCTTTGCCTTGGGAAAAAAATCAATTGGCTATATGGGATAACAGATCTATGCTCCATCAGGCAACACCCTTCAAAGGAAATAGAATAATGCATAGAATAACGATTAGATAATTTATGTTCACAATTTTTTTAGGACTAACTCCATTTATATTTATTACTTTTTTAGGGTTTGTATTTGGTAAGTTAAAAGTCTTAGACCTTAGTCATGCTAAAATTTTAAATCTTTTCTTGTTCTATATTGCCGTACCAGCATTGATAATTAAATTAATAGCACAAAATGAAATTGGACAAGTAGATTTTAAACAAATTTTCTCTTATTTAATGATGCAATCGATATGTGGAATCATTGCTTACTTAATTACTTCAAAATATTTTAAAAGATCAATCGCAGAGTCAATCATTTGGGCTTTAACAGTTGCTTTATCAAACCATGTGACTTTGCTTTTGCCAATAACAGAAATTTATTTTCAACAAAATGTAATTACACAAGTTGCAAGTATTATATTAATGGATGGGATAATTTTATTATCTATAATTGCTTTTTTTCTTGAATTATCTACAAAAAGAAATGTAAATTTATTTAATTTTATTAAAAATTTATTTTTAAACCCATTTATCCTTTCAATAATTATTGGTCTATTATTTTTATTATTAAATTTCAATATTGATCAAACACCGATTGAATACACTTTGTCTAAACTTGCAGCATGTGTTTCACCAGTTGGATTATTTGCAATTGGTATAATTCTTTCGTTTTATACTAAAAATGTAATTAATAAATTATCCATTTCTATTTCAGTTTTAAAATTAGTTATTTCCCCAATAATTTTATTGTTAATTGGATTAGTGTTTTTTAATGCAGGATTGCCAGCTGAAATACCAGGTGCTTTCTTTGTGAGTGTTGCGCCTTGCGGAGTTACTTCCATAGTTTTATGTGCTGCTTATAATGTAAGTCCTGAAAATATAATTAAAGCAATTTTTGTCTCTACTATTGCTTCTATAGGGACTATATTTTTTGCGATTAAGTATTTAACTTTATAACAACTTATCTAGAGGACTAACTTCTCCAATTTTAAAGATAATTGCATCTTCTTTATTAAAACCATATTTTTCAGCATTATCTTTAAATCTAATTGGGGGTTCCATAATCGGCTCTAATGACAAAACAAATGTTCCCCAATGCATTCCTAATACTTTTTTACTTTTTAGGTCTTTTGCAACATTCAAGGCTTCTTCTGGTGTAGTATGATAAATAGTTTTATTAAACATTGGTTTGAAATCATAAGCCCCAATATTAATTATTGTCAGATCTATAGGACCATATTTTTCACCTAGTTCTTTGTAGATTCCCCCATATCCAGTATCACATGCAAATAAAATTTTTTTATTTTTATACTCTATAAGAAAATTACCCCACAAAGTTTTGTTAGTGTCTGTTAAACTTCTTTTTGACCAATGAACTGCAGGTAGTAATGTAATTTTTAGATTATTATTTATTTGTATTTTTTCATACCAGTCCATTTCATTCACATCTTCATATCCTTTGAAATATTTACCTAAATTGAGTGGAGTTAATACTTTTGCACTCTTAAAAGGAAAATTTCTGATTGTTGACATGTCCTGATGATCGTAATGATTATGAGTGAGTAAAAATATATCTGTTTTAGGTATCTCATTTAATTTTATTGCAGCATCAATAAATCTTTTTGGACCAAAGATTAGTGGTCCAGCATTCTTTGAAAATACAGGATCTGTTATAATTGTAGTTCCACCTAATTTTATAAGATATGTCGCGTGACCTATCCAAGCAATATAATCATTGTCTTTATATTTTTCTAAATCAGCTAATACTTTTTGTTTTTCAATAACATGTTCTTTTGGATAAGTTAAATCAACTTTTTTTCTCAATTTACTGAAAGTTCTATAAGAAAATTTTCCCGAGCTAGATATTATTACTGGAGATCCTTTTGGATTCCTGAAAGTACCATCAGGCAAATGATGATAAGGTCTTTCTTTCATATTATTTTTTTTTTCCCATTAACCATAAGCTATTTCCCGCAAGAAAATATATTTTTCCATTAACAGGGTGAACTTGTATATCTCTTATTCTTCCAATTTTATCTTTGAAAATAATTGTTTCTTGAATGTTAGATGAATTTTGAAAGTTTAATTTTCTTAATGATTTATCTTTTAAAGAAGTAATGAGTGCTTTGCCATTCCACTCATCAAATTCTTTTCCTTTATAAATGGTTATTGCACTTGCAGCTATTGAAGGTACCCAGTATTGGAGTGCCTTAGTAAAACCTGGTTTCCATTTAGGTCCAATCTTTGACCCTGAATAATTTGTTCCACCCCAACCTAAAATTTTCCAACCATAATTCTCTCCCTTTTTTACTTCACCAAACCAATCACCACCTTTTGCACCATGGTTGCTTGCATAAATTTTTCCATCAAAAGAGGAATAGGTTAGACCTTGAGGATTACGAACACCAATTTGATAAATTTCTGGTAACCAATCTGATTTACCTTCAAATTTAGGGTTATCTTTTGGAATACTACCATCTAAATAAATTCTGATAATACTTCCAGGATGGCTTGTCGGATCTTGAGCAATCATACCTCCACCTCTTTCACCAGAAGATGCAAAAAGATAATTGTCTTTAATAGCCAGTCTTGAACCAAAATGATAACCAGATTCTATTGGTGGTTCAGCTTGAAATATATTTTCAAAATCTAAATTTTTTTTATTTAATTTAGCTTTTGCAATTGATGTACTAGTTTTCCAATCCCCTCTATTTTCTGAATAAGAAATCCATAAGTAATCATCTTGGTAAATAATATCTAATAAACCTCCTTGTCCGTGAACAAAATAATTCAAGTTATGTTCAACTTCATAAACTTCTTCAGAAATAATATTTACTATTTTTATTTTTCCAGTTTTTTCAGTGATAATAAGCTCTTCATTATTTATAAAAGACGATCCCCATGGCTCGTTTAAATCTGCCAATTTTTTAAAAGTAAAATTTTCAGAAAAACTTTTTGATGAAAATAAAAAAAAGAAAAATATAGATAAAAAATATTTGATCACTTTATGAAAGTTTAGATCTACCACCATCTACAGCAATTATTTGGCCTGTAACCCAAGAGCTATCCTCTGTTAGTAGGAATTTAGCAAGAGCAGCAGAGTCTTTACCTTCGCCTAATCTTTTAAGGGGATGTGCTTTTGCAATACCTTCAGCTATAGCAGTATTTTTTAACATTGGTTCTGCTATTTTAGATTTTGTTAAACTTGGTGCCACACAATTTACTCTTATGTTCGGAGCAAATTCTGCTGCAAGAGAAACCGTCAATCCTTCAACAGCACCTTTTGCTGAAGCTATGATTGTATGATTTGTAAAACCTCTTTGAGCAGCAACAGTTGAAAATAGTACTATCGAACCTTTATTTTTTTTCAAACTTTCCTGATATCCTTTAATAGCTTCTACAGCAGAATAAAGATTAAGCTTCATGCATTTCTGAAAGTCTTGTTCATTTACCATTCTTAATGGTTTTAAATCAATTGAACCGACACAATAAGCTAGGCCTTTAATTTCAGAAATATCTGATTTAACTTTTTCTATAAACCCATCCTCTAAAACATCTGCAACGGTATGTGAGCATCCAAGTTTTTCAGAGACAGAACTAAGTTCACTTTCATTTCTTCCAACTAAATGAATATCGTTTCCAGAGTTTTTTAATTGTTCCGCTAAACTTGACCCAATAGAACCTGTCGCACCAAAAATTACATATTTTTCTGACATAAAAAATTTTATTAGTTATATTTAACTATGAAGTTATTTTTTATACTTGGTAATCAATTATTTCCAACAAAATACCTAGACCGCTTCAAAAAAGACCACCTTCTTTTTATGGCTGAAGATAAGGGTTTATGCACTTATGAAAAGCATCATAAACAAAAAATTTTATTATTTTTATCTTCGATGCGTTCTTATGCAGACGGATTAAGAAAAAATAAATTTAAATTAGATTACTTTAAAATCGAAGATAAAGAATTTAATGAAGATTATTTAAAAAAATTAAAAAAAACAATTGCACAAAAAAAAGTAAAAGAAATTTCAAGTTTTGAAGTAGAGGATAAATTTTTTGAAAAAAAAATTTCACAATTTTTGAAAAACGAAAACATACACTGGAATGTTATTCAAACTCCTATGTTTTTAAATTCAAGAGCTGAATTTAAAAATTATTTATCAAAATCAAAAAAACCTTTTATGGCAACTTTCTATAAAGATGTTAGAAAAAAATCTGGGATATTGATGGCTTCAGATGGTAATCCAATCGGGGGCAAATGGAGCTTTGATGAAGACAACAGAAATAAATTACCTAAAAATATTTCAATTCCTAAATTACCAAAAATTAATGAAACCAGTCATACAAAAAAATTAAAGCCTATTATTGAAAAGGAATTTAAAAATCACCCAGGGAGTACAAATAATTTTTGGTTTGCAACAGAATACGAAGATGTAGTCAAACTTTTAAATTTTTTTATAAAAGAAAAATCAAACTTATTTGGTGATTATGAGGATGCAGTTGATCAAAAAGATAATATTTTGTTCCACAGCGCATTAAGTCCTTATATAAATTTAGGTTTAATTACTCCTGAATTTGTTATCCAAAAAGTTTTAGACTTTAATAAAAAAAATAAAATTAGAATGAATTCTTTAGAGGGCTATATCCGCCAGGTGATTGGTTGGCGAGAATTTATGCGTGGAATTTATCAGTCATACTCTCAAGAAATGGAAACTGGAAATTTTTTCAAACAAAATAGAAAAATGAAAAGTTCTTGGTACGATGGCACCACTGGTCTTCCACCTTTGGATTATGCAATTAAGAATGCTGTTAATCATGGTTGGTCACACCATATTGAAAGATTAATGATCTTATCAAACATTATGAACCTTTGTGAGTTGAAGCCAACTATTGTTTATAAGTGGTTCATGGAGATGTTTGTAGACTCCTCAGATTGGGTAATGGTTCCAAATGTATATGGGATGGGATTATTTAGTGATGGAGGAATTTTTGCAACCAAACCTTATATTTGTGGATCTGCATATTTTATGAAAATGATGGATTTTAAGAAAGGTGATTGGTGTAACACCATGGATGGTTTGTACTGGAGGTTCATCAATCGAAATAGAAAATTTTTTTTAAAAAATCCTCGTTTGTCTATGATGGTGAGGATATTTGACAAAATGAAATCTGAAAGAAAAAAATTAATTTTATCAGAAGCCGATAAATTCATTAAACAAAATACAATTTGATGAAAAAAGAAAACTTACCTACTAAAACATGCCCTGTCTGTAAAAGACCTTTTACATGGCGAAAAAAATGGAAGTTGAATTGGGAGAGAGTAAAATATTGTTCCAAGAAGTGTTCTAAGCTAAGCTAAACTTAGTGAACATAATAGTATTACAACATATTAAAATAGAAGACCCAGGTTACATTAAAGATTTAATGACGGCTGATGGATTTAAACTTACTACTATTGAATTAGATGAAGGAGAAAAAATACCAGATGATCTGGGTAAATTTGATGGAATGTTTTGCATGGGAGGACCAATGGATACCTATATGGAGAAGCAATACCCATGGTTAATAGAAGAGAAGAAAAAAATTAAAGAATTTGTTTTAGATCTAAAAAAACCTTATTTGGGTTTTTGTTTAGGTTGTCAGCTTTTAGGAGAAGTAGTGGGCGGAAAAGTGGTTAAATCTAAACCAGCGGAGATTGGTATTATGGATATAAATTTCTCAAAGGAAAAAAATGAAGATAAATTATTTTCAAATTTTCCTAATATAATTAAAAGTTTACAATGGCATTCTTATGAGGTTCAGGGTATTGAAAATAATAAAGATGTAACTTTATTAGCCTCTTCTCCAATCACAAAGTATCAAATTTTTAAATATCAAAATCATGCTTATGGAATTCAATTTCATATAGAAATTAAGGATACTACGGTTAATGAATGGGGGTGTGTTCCGGAGTATAAAAAATCTTTGGAAGATCAGCTTGGTAATGGTGCATTAGAAAAGTTTGATCAATCTGCAAAAGATAACATGAAAGATATGAATAACTATTCTACAATCCTTTATAATAATTTTAAAAAACTTTTATGAATAATAAAATTTTTGAATGGGCAGGAGTTATTACTGCAATATTGTATTCTTTGTTTGTCGCTTTAAATATAGGCATAGAATTTTTTGGTTTTTGTCTACTGTTGTTGTCAGCCATTTTAATTGGAATTTGGGCCTATAGAGGTGGTCATAAAGGAATTTTATTTTTGCAATTTTTTTATGCAACCGCTGGAATTATTGGGATGGTTCGTTGGTTTTAAGTAAAGCTTGAAACTATTTTGGGAATATAATTTTTAAAATTAAAAAAACCTTTATTACAGTATTGCCAAGCTAATTGATCAAGATTTCTATATAAAAAATCTATCTTTAAACTATTAGAATTTAAAAAATCTAAATTTTCACCTACTGTTGGATATAAACCATAACAATTCTTAATTTTTGTTAATTCGCTTATATCTACAACTTGACAATCAATAGAATGATTTTTTAATCTTTGTTTTTGGTCTTCAATTAAATGAAATTTAAATTTCACTAATTTTTCACTTAGTTTTATTGATCTATTTTCATTTTTATTAAAAACTAAGTAAATTTTCTTAAAGTTGTTTTCTTTAAAGTCAGTGATTTCAAAAGAGAGATTATTTTCAAAAATTAAAAGATTTTTATTCTCAATATTTTTTGGGTTATTGAAATCCTGTTTAATTATTTGGTAAGATTTTTCTGATACTTTTGGAGGAGCATTTTCATTTAATTTCATATTTTGAAATCTATTGTTAGTGAATTTTTTAATATTCCATTCACTTGCAAGGTAGTGTTTGCCTTGAGTTTGAACTCCAGCCACCCATCGCCATCCAAGAGTATTTGATGCTGCATCTCCATCATAAAGATGTTGCATAAAAAATTCTGCACCTAATTGCCAAGGTAATTCTAGAGTAAAAATCCAAATACTAGCAAACCACATTCTGGTGTGATTATGTAAATAATTATTTTCTTTTAGTTCCTTTACCCATTCATTAAAGCAATCTATTTTTGTTTTTCCCTCGATTGCTGCAATATAATCTTTATTATCTATAAATTCATTTTTGATTTGATTTAATTCGATAAGATAATCAGCCCAAACATTCGGTCTTAGTTCTAACCAACCTTTCCAATAAGTTCTCCATAGAACTTCTTGAATAAACTTTTCATTTTTTGAAAAAGAAAATTTACTTAGTGCTTTCTGAATGACTTCTTGCTCATTGATTATTCCATGAGTTATATATGGTGATAAGCAAGATATATTAGATCTTTTTTCAGGTCCAAAATCAAAATTTCTTAATTTTGAGTATTCTACAAGATTATTCTCAACAAAATAATTTAATTGATTTAAGGCCATAGCCCTTGAAGCTTTAAATATCATTTAAAATTATTTTGATTTTTTTTTCTTAAGACCTAATTTGTCACTATGTCTTAATCTTAATACAACAATTGCTCCAGCAATCAACAAAATAGCTACTGCTTCATAAACAAGTGCAGTAGGATCCATTTCTTTACCTTGTAGAATAATAAATCGTGCAAGGGCGGTAATTGCAATAAGAAGTGGTAGTGTAATACTAATAGATTGTTGGTTCCAAAAAACCCTAACCATTGCTAGTACCTCCAAATAAAGAAACATTAAAAGCAAATCTGCTAATGTAACAGATTGATTTAAGTACATGTTTTTCATTTCAATCCCAACAGCAATAACAGTACTGATTAAGATAATAACCATTAATGCTAACTGTAAGTTTTTTGCTATCTTGTCCATTATTTACCTTTACTAAATGGGAGCCATTTTTCAAATACAGATTTAGAAGGCCCATCATAAGGAATTGAATAAGAGTTTGGATTAGGACTTGTTAAAACTTCAATTCCTTTTGAAAATACAAATATAAATACAATCACAAATACGATGACCATTATTTTAAATGGATCAAAATTTTTTGTTCGAAATACACTTGCAGATTTTTCTTCTGCTCTATGAAATTGTTTGAAAGTTGTATAAACAGCAAATATCAAACCTATATGAGCTAAAAAAAGTCCCGCCCAACCAAACGCGAAAGTTGTATAAGAAAAAACATACAAACTAAAAACTGTTGTCCAAATAAAACTCAGAACTAATAAAATTTGCAACCTAACTGTTTTTGGAAGTGCACGCAGATCATTTTTACTATCATCAAATAAAATATTTGCTGCGTCTTTCATCCAGTTCTTTATTGATTCCATTTTTGAAGGATATAATTTTTATCAATTTTAACAAATGTTAATTTGTCCTAAACGTGCCTAAGAACGAAGCTTTTTTTTGTGAAAATTGATAAATCTTTCAACGTTAGATTTATTAAACGATTTATTTTCCTCAAATGAGACTTTCTTCATTGAGTAAGCATTACTATTAGTAACCCTTGATTGAATTGAGAAATTACCTTTGTACAATTTAAGTTTAACAGAGCCATTAACTTTACTTCTTTTTAAATCAACAATTTTTTGAAGTTTAAATCTTTCTTTTGAATACCAATAACCATTGTAAATTAACTCAGCATATCTAGACATTATTTGATCTTTTTTATGCATAGTTTCTTTGTCTAAGGTAACAGACTCAATTGCTCTATGAGCATTGATTAAAAGAGTCCCACCAGGTGTTTCATACACTCCTCTAGATTTAATACCTAGAAATCTATTCTCTACTAAGTCAACTCTTCCAATTCCATTTTTGCCTGCTAGATCATTTAACTTTGTTAATAATTTAGCAGGAGATAATTTTTTTCCATTAATTCCAAAAGGATCACTATTTTTAAAATTTATGGTTACAAATGAAGGTTTATTAGGAGCTTTTTCTGGAGAAACTGTTCGTTGAAAAATAAATTCTGGAGCAGAATTTTTTGGATTTTCTAAAACTTTACCTTCAGTTGATGTATGAAACAAATTATCATCCACTGAAAAAGGAGGTGCACCTTTTTTATCTTTAGGAATAGCTATGCCATGTTTTTTTGCATAATTAATTAAGTCTGTTCTAGATTTTAGTGTCCAAATTCTCCACGGAGCTATAATTTTAATTTTAGAACCAAAATAATGATAGCCTAATTCAAATCTAACTTGATCATTACCTTTACCAGTTGCTCCATGTGAAACTGCATAGGCTTTAAATTTTTTAGCTACTCTTATTTGATCTTTTGCAATAAGAGGCCTTGCTATCGATGTCCCTAATAAATAAACACCCTCATAGATCGCATGTCCTCTGATCATAGGATAAACATAGTCCTTAACAAAAATATCTTTTAAATCTTGAATAATTATATTTTTAACACCAAATTTTTTTGCATTAGTTATAATTTTTTTTCTATCAATTTCTTGGCCCACATCCGCTGTATAACAGATTACATCTGCATCATAATTTTCTTGAAGCCATTTTAAAATTATAGAAGTATCGAGTCCTCCAGAATACGCTAGCACAATTTTCTTTTTTGATTTCATTGAATTAATTACAAGCTTTTTTTGAAGCGTTATAAGCTTTAGTAAATCCTAATAATGAGTAATGATCAATTGTTTGAGAACCTTGTTGATTGTATCCAGTGATCATAATTCTAGATCCTTTTCTCATTTGTTTGATCATTTTTAATTCGATTTTATTGTCTGCAATCCACGCAAAACCTTGTTCTTTAATATCAAATTTAAATTTATTTTTCCCTGAAGCAGCTGTTACAGAATTATTTTTGTTGAATTCATAACCTGGAGTAACACTTACTTCATTTTTTATATTGTCGTTTGGTCTGAATGCTACAAATAACTTTGCATCTCTTTTATTTGTTTTTGGAGCTTGCAAAATAGGTAAAGATTGTGCAAAGCATACTTTACCGTCAGCATCCACTACAACCATTGCCTCCCAATCTTTATATTTGCCAATTTTTTTAATTTCTTGAGCTGAAAGTTGAGCAACACCACTTATAAAAAATATTCCTAACAATATTGTAATTTTTTTAATTATGGACATGGATTTGGATAAATTGTTTGCACGTGGTTAATTTCTTTAATGACATCATCAGACAGGTTTACATTTACACTTTCTATATTTGTTTTCAACTGCTCCATTGTAGTTGCTCCAATTATTACACTAGTCATGAAGTCTTGGATTTCACAAAATTTTATCGCCATCTGACTCATATCTAGATCAAATTTTTCACTAATTTTATAATAATGTTCAACTGCATCCTCAGTATTTGGCTTTCTATACCTTGTCCAGAAATCGAAATCTCTCTCCATTCTTGATCCTTTGGGAAAATTCCTGTTTCTATACTTTCCACTTAAATATCCACTTGCAAGGGGAGAGTAAGCTAAGCAACCAATGTTTTCTCTTATAGAAACTTCAGCTAGTCCAACTTCGTAAGATCTATTTAATAAACTATAAGGATTTTGGATTGACATCATTCTTGGCAACTTTTTATCTTTGGATAACTGAAGATAATTTAAAACTCCCCAAGGGGTCTCATTTGATAAACCAATGTATCTTATTTTTCCCTGATCAATATATTTATTTAACTCTGCAAGAATATCTTCAAATTTATTCCATTCATTTTCTTTATGAACATAACCAAGTCTTCCAAAATTATTTACATTTCTTTCTGGCCAATGAAGTTGATATAAATCTATATAATCAGTTTTAAGTCTTTGAAGACTGTCATTTAAAGCAGATTCTAAGTTTGGACCTGTAAAACTATTTTCTCCACTTCTTAAATAATCTCTTGCTGGACCAGCAACTTTTGTTGCAATAACAACTTTGTCTCTTTTTTTAGTTTTTTCAAACCAGTTTCCAATAATTTCTTCTGTATCACCATAGGTTTCCTTTCTTGGTGGTACTGCATATAATTCAGCAGTGTCCCAAAAGTTTACTCCTTGATCTAAAGCAAAATCCATTTGTTCAAATGCTTCAAGCTCAGTATTTTGTTCTCCCCACGTCATAGTACCGAGACAAATTGTACTCACTTTAATATCAGTATTACCTAAGTTTTTGTAATTCATTAGAAATATTAAGTTAAATTTTGTTAATCTTTTAAGGTATCTTGAATAATTAGTAAAAGAATATATATATTATTCATTATGGAATTTAATAAAAACGGAATACTAAATAGAGCAAAAGCAGCACAACAAACAGCTGCTGTAATGGATGAAGGCTTAAGAGCCTACATGCTAAAAGTTTATAACTACATGGCAACAGGTATATTACTAACTGGAATAGTAGCACTATTAACATTTAAAATGTCTGTTGTTACTAATGATGCAGGTTCAATCGTTGGTCTAACACAGATGGGGAATGCAATTTATTTATCAGGTCTTAAGTGGCTTGTAATGTTAGCACCTTTAGGTATCGTTTTTTACATGAGTTTTGGAATTAACAAGATGAGTGCATCAAAGGCACAAACTACGTTTTGGGTTTTTGCAGCTTTGATGGGTCTATCTTTATCTTCAATACTATTAGTTTATACTGGAATGAGTGTAACAAGAGTTTTCTTTATTACATCTGCAACATTTGGAGCGATGAGTATCTACGGATACACAACTAAAAGAGATCTTACAAAGTTAGGATCTTTTTTAATGATGGGTTTAATTGGAATAATTATAGCTTCAATTGTTAATATCTTTATGAAATCTTCTATGATGTATTTTGTAATCTCAATTTTAGGTGTTTTAATATTTGTTGGTCTAACAGCATATGACACTCAGAAAATTAAAAATATGTATGTTGCGTCAGACTCTGGAGAATTAATGGGTAAGAAAGCCGTTATGGGAGCGCTGACTTTATACTTAGATTTTATTAATCTATTTATTATGTTGTTAAGATTATTTGGTCAAAGAAGATAAATTTATTTTTGAAGTTTCTTCCAATTGGTATTTTTTAATAAAACTCTAAGATCGTAGGAATTTCTAAGTATTTTACCACTTGTATCAGTAATTAAATATTTAAGGTTCTTATTTTTAGGCTTAAAATTTTTACAAATTTTATAAAGGGCATTTTCAGTAGCATTTCTAAAAACACTAAATCCCACTTGTTTACTTGAAATACTTAAACCATAATCTTTCCAAGAACCTTCTGAAACCATTTTTGCATATAAATCTAATATAATTTTTAGCTCATCTTTTTCAAAAAAATGTTTTTCTTCAATTTTATTATTAGGATTATTTATTACTAATTTTAAATTACTACGCATCAATCTTATGCTTATTAATTAATGGTATTTGAAATCCTGTAAATACTATAGTTATTGGAAGCATTCCCCACACTTTGAAATTTACCCAGAATTCTTCTGTTTGAGTTCTCCAAACAAATTCATTTAATAAAGCAAGACCAAAGAAAAAATACATCCATCGTTTATTAAGTATTTCCCATCCAATGTCTG
This sequence comes from uncultured Pelagibacteraceae bacterium, assembly GCA_902571955.1. GTDB lineage: Bacteria > Pseudomonadota > Alphaproteobacteria > Pelagibacterales > Pelagibacteraceae > Pelagibacter. Next base: position 76,848 of record CACGDZ010000002.1, read on the forward strand.
TCATTGGAATAGATTTACCCATAATTTTTTTAAGGATAGGTTCTTTGGTGAAGTATTTCCCAAAATATAATGCAAGAGCAAACATAATATTTATGATTGTTGGTTTTACATATATAAATATGGGATCATTAAAGTAGATAGTTAATCCACCAAAAAAAGTAATTAGAATTCCACTCACCAAAGGCATTGGTGGAATTTTTTTTTCAAAAAACCAAACTACTGCTAATGCAACCAAAGTTGCAACTATTAGTGGAGGTATTGCAACTGATAAATTTTTACCACTGTTATAATAATAGAAAAAAAATATTGCTAAAGGACCAAAATCAGTAACAAATTTTAAAAAAGATTTATTCACTTAAAAGATATTAACATATTTGCCACATCACAAAACATTTATATTTTTAGCATTGATTTTTATTTTTAAATACCCATACTAACATTAATGCCAACTCAAAAAGCAAAATTTTCAATCGGAGATATTGTTAAACATAAACACTTCGAATTTAGAGGTGTGATTTATGATGTTGATTTTGAATTTAATAATTCAGAAGAGTGGTATCAATCTATCCCAAAAAACGTGCGACCAAGAAAAGATCAGCCTTTTTATCATTTATTAGCTGAAAATGATGAGATAACTTACGAGGCTTATGTTTCTGAGCAAAACTTGTTAGTAGACGATTCTAATGAGCCAATAAAGCACCCTTTAATTGAGGAGATTTTTTCAGGAAAAAAAGGCTCAAGCTATTTTAAGCCTTCTAATTAAGGCAACCATCATTCAAACACATTTAGCTCAAATCTAGGCCATATAAATTGGCCATATTTAGATATTTCTGGTCAAGAGTGTTTAACGTTAATTTCAATCTTATTATATACCCTCTGCATTCTTGATCAGAAAAGTATTTCATAATAGAAATCACCAAAAAAAATTCTAATTAAAATATGTTTAAACTTTTTGAACCAAATAAAATTTTTAAAATTACATCAAAGGCGCCTAGGTACGTTTTATTTTTGTTCATTGTTGTGTTAATTATTGGTTTAGTTGAAGCACTAATTTTATCTCCTGAGGATTATAAACAAAGTGATGCAGTAAGAATTATGTATGTTCATGTTCCTGCTGCTTGGATTTCACTTGGTATCTTTTCCTCTATAACCTTTTTATCTATTTGTGGTTTTGTCTTTAGAAATAAAAATTTTTTTTTAATTTCAAAAAGTTTAGCACCCTCAGGTTTTGTTTTTAATATTGTAGCTTTAGTAACTGGGTCAATCTGGGGAAAACCAACTTGGGGAACATGGTGGGCTTGGGATGCAAGGATTACATCAATGTTAATTTTAGCATTGTTCTATGCCATGTATTTAATTGTATGGAGAATTTATGATAACGAAGAAAAAGTCTTCAAGATTTCGACTTTTATAACTATTTTGGGAATTATTAATGTTCCAATAATAAAATACTCAGTTGATTGGTGGAACACACTTCACCAACCTGCATCAATTAATATTTTGTCGAAAAGTTCTATTCATTCTTCAATGCTTTACCCATTATTTATAATGACTGCGGCATTTGCTCTTTTTTCATTGTTAATTTTCTTAATGAAATATAATACAGAACTGATAAAGATTAAAAATAAAGGCTTAGATAGATTATGATTAATGAATTATTTTTAATGAATGGATATGCAGTCTATGTGTTATCTGCTTTTAGCTTTACATTGTTAAGTTTCCTAGGTTTATACTTGATAACTAAAATGCAATTTGTAAAAGAACAAAACAAATTTGTTGCTAAATTTGGAACACTTACTACTGAGCAAGCTAAATCTGCAAAATCACAAAGAATAAACAAAGAAATTTTAGCAAACGCGACAATCAATTAACTTTGAAGACATGTATGGTCGAAAAGTTAAATTAAGATTTTTGTTTATAGCAATAATCTTACTTACTTTAATTTTAACAGTATTTTTGATTTTAAAATCTTTAGAGGAAAATGTTATATATTTTCAATCACCCACTGAAATAAAATCATTAACTGAAATAGACAAAAGTAAAATTAGGGTTGGAGGAATGGTTAAAAAAAATTCTATATCCATTAATTCAAATGAAGTTAACTTTGTAATTACAGACTTTAAAAATGAAATAAACGTTAGTTACTCTGGAGCAGTACCAAATTTATTTGCTGAAGGAAAGGGTATTGTTGCAGAAGGTTTTTTAGAAGACAGAAATTTTTTTTCTGCAACAAAAATTCTAGCTAAGCATGACGAAAATTACATGCCACCAGAAGTAAAAGAAGCATTAGGAGAAAAATAAATTGATCTATAATCTTGTAGGATATTATTCATTATTATTAGGATTAATTATTGGATTATCATTATTTTATTTTTCATATAAAAATTTTAATAATTCAAACATATTGGATAACAAAATATTATCTTTTACATTCTTACAACTATTTCTTGTTGTAATTAGTTTTTTGTGTTTGATTTTTTCTTTCATTGTTTCAGATTTTAGTAATGAAACTGTATTTAATAATTCTCATACCACCAAACCATTATTTTATAAAATAAGTGGAACTTGGGGAAATCATGAAGGTAGTTTACTGTTGTGGTTACTTGTTTTAACTTTATTTATTTTTTTATTTTTACTTAGGACCAAAAATCAACCAGTAAAGTACAAAATCTTAACTTTAGTTTTTCAACAAATAATAATAGTTGGTTTCTTTTTATTTTTAATCCTGACATCAAATCCATTTAATTATATTTTTCCTACACCAAAGGAAGGTCTTGGATTAAATCCAATTTTACAAGATCCAGCTTTAGCAATTCACCCACCAATTTTATATTTAGGCTATGTTGGTTCTTCAATTATTTTTTCATCTGTATTGGCAGCAACAAGTTTAAAAATTATCTCTACCAGTTGGGCATCGCATATAAAAAAATGGATCTTAATTTCGTGGATATTTTTGACTTTGGGAATATTGCTTGGATCAATTTGGGCTTATTATGAATTAGGATGGGGAGGTTTTTGGTTTTGGGATCCAGTTGAGAATGTTTCTCTAATGCCCTGGCTTGCATTAACCACTCTTTTACATTGTATTTTAGTATTAGAAAAAAAATCTATTTTAACTTCATGGGTAATAATTCTTTCTATTGCAACATTTTCATTAAGTATGTGTGGAACATTTTTAGTAAGATCAGGAATATTAAATTCTGTTCATACATTTGCTAATGATCCTGAAAGGGGTTTATTTATTCTTGTTTTTTTATTCATTTTGATTTTTTTATCTATTTTAATTTTTTTCTTTTTTCACAAAGATAATGACAAAAAATATTATAATTTTTTTTGGTTGAGTAAGGAAACTTCAATATTAATTAACAATTGGTTTATGATGTATTTTTTATCAGTTGTATTAATAGGTACCGTATATCCAATTTTTTTAGATGTAATTTCTTCTCAAAAAATATCAGTTGGTCCTCCATTTTATCATAAGCTAATGATACCATTTTTAATTCCTTTTTTACTTATGATGGCGATTGGTCCAAAATTAAAATGGATAAAATCTCAATTCGAAGACAAAATTTATTTAATTTCTTTTTTTATTATCTCAATCTTATTAGCATTTTTAGTATTAAAAAATTTTAATCAAAATATCTTAATCAATACAATTTTGATATCTAGTGCACTTTATTTATTCTTCATAACGCTGAGAGATTTTTTTGTAAAAAAATATAAAAATATTTCTCAAAATATTGCTCATTTTGGATTTAGTTTATTAATCCTAAGTATTTTATTTAACAATTTATTTACAAGTGAAATTATAACAAATCTTAAAGTTGGTGAAACTTTTGAAAATTCTAAAACTAAGATATTTTTCGAAAGTGTTGATCAGAAAAAAGAAAAAAATTATAATGCTATTATTGCGAATTTTTCTATAAGTAATTCAAATGGTGAAGAAGATAAATTTTCGCCAGAGCTGAGAATTTATAATCAACCTGTCATTGCCACAAGTGAAGCTGATATTAAAACAACACTTATGTCAGATAAATTTATTGTAATTAATCTGGTTCAAAATCAAGATTTTTTCAACGTTAGATACCAAGTTAAACCATTTATGTTATGGATATGGTTATCAGTAATTCTAATATCTTTTGGTGGAATTGTTAGCTTTACAAAAAAAAGATTATGAAAAATAAAATATTACTTTTTTCAGTTATTACTATTTTTGGAATAATATTTTTTATTTTTTATAAAGGTTTAGATGACTCGAAAATATACACTCCAGATGTTAATATAAAAAAAGAAATACCATTATTTAATACTAAAGAATTTTTTTCTAGAGAAGATGTGAAATCATCAAGTATCTTTGAGTTAGATAAGGTTTATTTATTAAATATTTGGTCTTCTTGGTGTGTACCATGTCGACAAGAGCATCCTCTTTTGATGAATTTAAATTTAGAGAATAAATTAAATATTATTGGGATGAATTATAAAGATAATTTAAAAAATGCAGAAAATTTTTTAAAAGAACTAGGAAACCCTTATAAAGAAATCCTTATTGATTTAGATGGTACAATTGCAATTGAGTGGGGAGCTTACGGCGTTCCAGAATCATTTTTAATTTATAATAATAAAATTATAAAAAAATATATTGGACCTCTTAACCAAGAATTTGTTGATGAAATTAATTTATTTGTAAAATGAAATTTCTAAGATTTGTTTTAATTGTTATTATGTTATTCCCCTTCAGCAATGTTTATGCTGAGGAGAACGATAAAAGAAATAAAATAACTAAAAATTTACGATGTCTTATATGTCAAGGTCAATCGGTTTACGACTCAGACTCTGAATTTGCAAACAGTTTAAAAATTGTAGTTGATAAAAAATTGCAAGAAGGTCTTTCTGAAGATCAAATATATGAATATTTTAAAACTAAATATGGAGAATGGATACTTTACGATCCTGGCTTAAATAAAAACACATATATACTTTGGTTATTGCCGATATTGATATTTCTAATCGGAGGTGCAATAATATACAAAAGCTTTATAGTTAAAAAATAAATTAATTAGTAATGAATTTAAAAAAATTTTTAATCAATCTGTTAATGATCACATTTGCATTTTCTTCGATTGCAGAGGAAAAAGTTTTAAAAGATCAAAATACAGAATTCAGTGTTTACACAGGAATGTTTGATTTTAGTGATGATGGAAAAAAATCAACTTTAATTGGCTTTCAACACCAAAATGAAAATTTAAATAGAGATACTTTTTTAGGTAATCTTTCACCGATTACAGGTGCATTAATAACAGCTGATAGTGCAGGATATATTTATACAGGTGTGCAGGCTCAATATAAGTTGGGAGTATTAAATTTTACTCCAAGCTTTACTCCAGGATTATATTTTGAGGGTGATGGTAAAGATTTAGGTCATTTAATTGAATTCAAAAGCGAATTACAAATTTCACTCGATCTATCTAGATCAAGTGAATTAGGCTTTTCTTATAATCATATATCTAATGCCAGTCTAGGAGACAAAAATCCTGGGGCAAATAGTTATATGTTTAATTTCTTTAAAAGCTTTTAATAGATATTCATCATGAACATTAAAGATTGTTATAATTTTGAGGATTTTAGAAAATTAGCTAAAAAAAAATTACCAGCTCCTATTTTTCATTATATTGATGGTGGAGCAGATGACGAAGTTACTTTAAATAGAAATACAGATGCTTTCAATGATTGTGATTTAGTTCCTAATATTCTTAATAGTGTAGGTGAACCAGATTTGTCTACCACTGTGTTTGGTAGAAAAATTAGTATGCCTTTATTTTTATCTCCTACGGCAATGCAAAGTTTATATGATCCTGATGGAGATAAAGCTTCTGCCAGAGCTGCAGAGAAGTTTGATACAATTTACAGCATGTCTACAATGGCGTCTTTTTCAATTGAAGAGGTTGCAAATGTTTCTAGTGGGCCAAAACTTTTTCAACTTTATATTCACAAAGACAAATCAATTACTGATGATTTGATTGAAAGATGCAGTAGAGCGAATTTTGACGGAATGTGTATTACTGTAGATACGCTAGTTGCTGGAAATCGAGAAAGAGATCATAGAACTGGATTTACGACACCACCTAAATTTACTTTGGATAGTTTATTGAGTTTTGCAATGAGACCTGGTTGGGTATTTAAATATTTTACAAATAAAAAATTTGAATTGGCAAATATTAAAAATAAAACTGATAAAGGTACAAATATAGCAAAATCAGTTATGGATTATATTAATGAACAGTATGATCCAGCAATGAATTGGAAAGATGCAGAATACTGTATAAAAAAATGGAATAAGCCTATGGCTTTAAAGGGTGTAATGTCTGTTGAAGATGCTAAAAGAGCAATTGATATAGGTTGTACAGCAATTATGATTTCAAATCATGGAGGAAGACAACTTGATGGATCAAGATCACCATTTGATCAAATTAAAGCAATTTCAGATGCAGTTGGTGATAAATTAGAAATTATTCTTGATGGTGGTGTTAGAAGAGGAACGCATGTCCTTAAAGCTTTAGCTGCAGGCGCAACAGCATGTAGTTTTGGAAAAGCATTTCTTTTTAGCTTAGGTGCTGGTGGACAAAAAGGTGTTGAAAGACTTTTAGAAAACATGCAAAAAGAAATTAGAAGAAATATGATTTTAATGGGTTGTAAGTCTGTTAAAGACCTTGATGCGTCAAAAATAATATATAGAGACTAAAAGATAAGAATTTTTACCATTTATTTGATAAATTAAATTTTCAAACTAAATAGACAAAAAACTAATTTTCGTTTAGTTTGGCGATTTTAAATTTAAATTTATTATGGAACTTGCAAAATCATTAAATAGGCTTGGAACTGAAAGTGCTTTTTCTGTTTTAGCTGAAGCAAAAAAACTTGAAGCTCAAGGTAAACCTATGATCCACTTAGGATTGGGTCAACCTGATTTCAAAACTCCAAAGCACGTTGTCGAAGCAGCAAAAAAAGCTTTAGATGATGGTCATCACGGATATGTGCTCTCAAACGGAATTTTAGAATGTAGACAGTCAGTTACTAGATGGATAAAGAAACGATATAGTGCAGATGTAGATCCTGAAAGAATTATTATTATGCCAGGCGGTAAACCAACAATGCATTATGCAATTCAGTGTTTTGGTGAGCCAGGAGCTGAGATAATTCATCCAACTCCAGCGTTCCCTATTTATGAATCAATGATTAATTATACTGGTTCTACTGCAGTACCTTACGATCTAACTGAAGATAAAGATTTAAAGTTTAGTGCAGATAAAATTTTATCTCTAATTACTGATAAAACTAGATTATTAATTTTAATAAATCCAAACAACCCTACTGGAAGTTTTGTAGAAAAATCAGAAATAGACAAATTGGCTGAAGGTTTAAAAAAACATCCTCATGTGACTATTTTAAGTGATGAAATTTATAGTAGACAAATTTTCGACGATAAGGAAATGCCAACATTCTTTAATTATCCTGAATTAAGAGAAAGACTAATTGTTTTAGAAGGTTGGAGTAAAGCTTATTCTATGACAGGTTGGAGACTTGGCTGGAGTTTTTGGCCAGAGAATTTAGTTGAACATGTGAATAAATTATTAATTAACAGTGTATCATGTGTGAATGCCGCTGCTCAGTTTGCGGGAATTGCTGCTTTGGATGGACCTGATGACTCAATAGATGAAATGATGGAAAAATTTACATTAAGAAGAAAATTAATTCATGAAGGTTTAAATAGTTTACCAGGTGTGGAGTGTAGTTTACCCGGTGGAGCATTTTATGCATTTCCAAAAGTAATTGGAACTGGAATGGACGGCTCAGAATTTTGTAAAAGAGCTATGCATGAGGCAGGTGTTGCTATAGTTCCTGGCACAGCATTTGGTAAAACTTGCAAAGATTACGTAAGATTTAGCTTCGCTGCATCTCGAGATAACATTTCTAACGCATTGGAAAATATCAAAAAAATGTTAGGTTAAGCTATGTCTGAACTAGCTCTACCAAAAATTGATAATTCAATTTTAAATCGAAAAATCGAAATAGTTAAAAATCTTTCAAAGTTAACTCACAAAGAAAATGTTCTAAGTGAAGCTGATGAATTGAGACCATATGAAACTGATGCTTTGTCAGTTTACACTCAAACACCTTTGGCAGTAGTGCTTCCAGAAAATACTGATGAGGTTAGTGAGATATTAAAATATTGTCATAGTGAAAATATTAAAGTTGTACCAAGAGGAGCTGGTACAGGATTGTCCGGAGGTGCATTACCTCTTCAAGATGCTATTCTTCTTGGTCTAGGGAAATTTAATAAAATACTTGAAATTGATTATGAAAATAAATGTGTTGTAACTCAGCCTGGAGTGACAAATCTTGGAATTACTCATGCAGTTCAACATAAAGGGTTTTATTATGCGCCAGATCCCTCTAGCCAGTTAGCATGTTCAATAGGTGGAAATGTTGCTGAAAATTCTGGTGGAGTTCATTCACTAAAGTATGGAACGACTACAAACAATATTTTAGGTGTACAAATGGTTATGATGGATGGAACCATTTGTAGATTTGGAGGAAAATCTTTTGATCAAGAGGGATATGATCTTATGGGTTTAATTTGTGGTTCAGAGGGTTTATTGGGAGTTGTTACCGAAGTCACAGTTAAAATTTTAAAAACACCAGAAGTAGTAAGAGCAGCTTTGATAGGTTTTCCATCTATTAAAGAAGGTGGAGATGCAGCCTCAGAAATTATTTCAAGTGGAATAGTGCCAGCAGGAATGGAAATAATGGATAAAGCTTTAATTGAGGCTACAGATAATTTTAGTAAAGCAGGATACCCCCGGGATGCAGAGTTATTATTGATAGTTGAACTTGATGGAACAAAGTCGGAGGTTAATGAATTAATTAGAAAAGTAGAGGCAATCTGTAAAAAAAATAATTGTTCTAGTCTTAAACTTAGCAATAGTGAGAAAGAAAGACTTTCTTTCTGGGCTGGAAGAAAAGCAGCCTTTCCAGCTTGTGGAGCTATGGCTCCTGATTATTATTGTATGGATGGATCTATTCCAAGAGGTAAGCTTGCCGAAGCATTATTAGAAATTAAAAAATTATCAGAGAAGTATGAATTACCAGTTGCAAATTGTTTTCACGCAGGTGATGGAAATTTACATCCACTTATTATGTTTGATGGAAATGACAAAGAACAACTTAGAAAAACTGAGGAATTTGGTTCTGAGATATTAAAAACATGTGTAAGACTTGGTGGAGTAATTACAGGTGAGCATGGTGTTGGTATAGAAAAAAGAGAACTTATGTGTGAAATGTTTAATGATAACGATATACAACAACAACTGAGTATTAAAAAGTCATTAGATGAAAAAAATCTATTAAATCCTGGAAAGGTTTATCCTATACTTAGAAAATGTGCAGAGGAAGGAAGGGTTCATGTCCACAAAAATAAAGATAAATTCCCAGATCTTCCAAGATTCTAATAACGTTTATTATCCTAAAGATGAGGTTGAAGTTTCAGATTTAATTCGAGAATTATACAAAAAAGATTCTCCAACAGAAATTATTGGAAACAATTCAAAAAGTTTTATTGGAAACAAAACTCAATCGGCTAACACTACTTCTTTATCTAAAATTTCTGGTATAATCGACTATAGACCTGAAGAATTGTATATTAAAGTGAAAGCCTGCACACCAATTAATGAAATCGAGAAGGTCTTAAGTGAAAATAGTCAAGAGCTAGCTTTTGAACCAATAGACTTTGGATATATTAAAGATGGTAAATCAAATAAAGGAACAATAGCAGGATACTTATCTTGTAATTATGCAGGTTCACGAAGATTTAAAGTTGGTAGTGTAAGAGATCATGTCCTAGGTTTTAAGGGAGTTAATGGAAAAGGAGATATAATTAAATCAGGAGGTACCGTCGTTAAAAATGTTACAGGTTACGATTTATCAAAACTTATAGCTGGTTCGTTTGGTACACTTGTTGCTTTGACTGAAATTACATTAAAGGTTTTACCAAAAAAAGACTCTTCTAAAACTGTAGCAATTTATCCAAATAATTTTGAACAAATTTATGATTTGTTTAATAAATTATCTAGTTCAAGTAGTGAAATTTCTGGTGCTGTCTTTATTCCAGAACAATCAAATGACAAAGATTTTTCAGGTAAAAGAAATACTGTTTTTAAGTTTAATGATCTTAAATCAAATGTTTCGTTTGTAGCATTTAGAGTTGAGGGAGATAAAATTTCAATCGAGGAAAAAATTAATAATCTTAAAAAAGAACTTAAATTAAACAATTCAGATATTTCTACTCTTGATGTTTATCAATCAGAACCATTTTGGGAAAAAATAAATAATTTAGAGGTGTTCGAAAAGACCAATCATAATTTAATACGAATGGTTATACCGCCAGCGAATGGTTCAAAATTATGCAAATATTTGGAAAATAACCATAATTATTTTATTGATTGGTGTGGGTCGTTATTCTGGATTGAAGTTAATAGTAAAAAAGAGGAAAAAATTAAAGATTTAAAAAAAATGGCAAACGATTTTGGAGGTTATTTGACAGTGATTAAAACTTCATCAGAATATGATTATGGTGAACCCATTTTTACTGTTGATAAAGTACGTTTGATGATTTCGGAAAAAGTAAAACAAAGTTTCGATCCAAAAAGAATTTTAAACCCAGGTAAAATGTATAGAGGTGTTTAATGCAAACAAAATTTACTGAAGAACAGCTAAGAGATCCAGATAATTTTGCGAACGAAAAAGTTTTTAAAAAGTGTGTGCATTGTGGAATGTGTAATGCTACATGCCCTACCCACCAACTTTTGGGTGACGAGTTAGATGGACCTAGAGGACGTATCTATCTCATTAAAGATATGTTGGAAAATAATAGGAAGCCAACTGAAAAAGTTGTAAAGCATATCGATCGATGTCTCTCATGTTATAGTTGTATGACTACTTGTCCGGCCGGTGTAAATTATATGCACATAATTGACCACGGAAAAAAATATATCGAAAAAAATTATCAAAGATCGTTCTTTGATAAGCTAATAAGATATTTTTTATCCATAACTCTTCCAAATACAAAAGTTTTTAGATTATCAAGTTTATTAGTAAGATTATCCAAGCCATTTAAATTCTTAATGCCTTCAAAAATTAAGGACATGATTGAGTTAATGCCTACAAAATTTCCTAAAAAAAGTTTACCAATAAAAGAAGTTTACGAATCTTCGATTAAAAAAAGAATTGCTAGAGTTGCTCTTTTAACAGGATGTGTACAAAAAGAAATATCTCCTCAAATCAATGAAGCAACAATAAGGCTATTAAACAGACATGGGGTAGAAGTAGTTGTTCCAAAAAAAATTCGTTGTTGTGGATCCTTAAATCATCATCTTGGAAAAGAGGAGGACGCACACCAAGATTTTAAGAACAATATAAACACTTGGTATGAGGAGCATAAAAAAGGAAATTTAGATGCAATTTTATCAAATACATCAGGTTGTGGGACAACAATGAAAGATTATGGATTTATTTTTCGTGAAGACAAAGAACTGAGTAAAAAAGCAAAAGTAATTTCTGAACTTACGAAAGATATATCAGAATATATATTTGAAAGTTTAAAACTTGACATTCAAGATAAAGGAAAAAAATATAAAGTAGCTTATCATTCTGCGTGTTCAATGCAGCATGGTCAAAAAGTTCATTCTCAGCCAGTTTCACTACTTGAAAAAACAAATAATGAAATAATGGAAATTCCTGAAGGACATATATGTTGTGGATCAGCTGGTACTTACAACATATTACAATCAAAAATTGCAAAACAATTATTGAGGAAAAAAGTAAATAATATTGAAAGTTTAAATCCAGATTTTATTTCTACTGGAAATATTGGTTGTATTACCCAAATTGCTCATGGTACTAAGGTTCCAATATTACATACAATTGAAGTTTTAGATTGGTACACAGGTGGACCAAAACCTGAAATTTTAAAATAGAAATTATGAAAAAAGTTTTAATTACGAGACGCTTGATAAGAGAAAGTGAAGACAAAGCATCCAAGTTATTTGATGCTAAATTTAATACTAATGATGAACTTTATTCACAAAAAAAGATTATTGAAATGAGTCAAGGATTTGATGGTATTTTATCATCACTAACTGAAAAGTTAGATGCAGAAACAATCAATCAATTACCAGACACAATTAAAATAATTTCTAATTTTGCAGTAGGATTTGGAAACATTGACTTAGAGGCAGCAAAGAATAGAGGGATAGCAGTAACAAATACACCAGAAGTTTTATCAGATGCTACAGCAGAGATTGGAATTTTATTAATTTTAGGAGCATGCAGAAGAGCTTCCGAAGGAATTGAGTCTGCCAGAGAGGGTGGATGGAAATGGTCTGCTGATTATTTAATTGGAAAACAATTAACAGGAACAAGATTAGGAATTTTAGGTATGGGTCGTATTGGCCAAAAAATTGCAAAGATTGCAAAATCTTTGGGTATGGTTATTCATTATCATAATCGTTCAAAATTAAGTGAAGATAAAGAGCAAGGTGCAACTTATCATGATAGCATAAAGAGTCTTTTTTCAGTTTCAGATGTTTTATCAATTTGTTGTCCAGCAACTAAAGAAACAGAGAACTTAATAAATGCAGAGACTGTTGAATATTTTCCTAAAGGTGCTGTGATAACCAATGTTGCGAGAGGCGATATAGTTGATGATGAAGCTTTAATTGATGCTTTGAATAGAAGAAAAATTTATGCAGCTGGATTAGATGTTTATAAAAATGAACCAAATTTAAATCCTGGTTATTTAAAAATCCCAAGTGCTTTTGTTTTACCTCATCTCGGGAGTGCAACAAAAGATACAAGAATTGCAATGGGAAATTTAGCAATTGATAATTTAGATGAGTTTTTTAGAACTGGAAACTGTATCAATAAAGTAAATTAAAATGTCTCAATCGATAGCTTTCATCGGTGTTGGCAATATGGGTTGTCCAATGGCTGAAAACTTAATGAGGGCAGGTAAATCTGTAAAAGTTTTTGATGTCTCAAAAAAAATGCTTGAGATTGCGAGAGATAAAAATCTTGAAATAATTGAAAATTTAGATGATTTAATTGCAGCTGATATTGAAACAGTGATAACCATGCTTCCAGAAGGTAAACATTCTAAGGATGTTTATTTAGGAGAAAACGGAATAATAAATAAAGTTTCAAAAAATTGTTTGTTAATTGATTGTTCAACAATTGATATTCAAACTTCTATTGAAATTGGAAAAAAAGCTTCGGAATTAGGAATAAAAATGATTGATGCACCAGTTAGCGGTGGAGTAATGGGAGCCCAAAAAGCAACTTTAAATATAATGGTTGGTGGATCAAAAGAAGCATTCGATAAAGCGCTTCCTTTGTTAAAAATCATGGGAAAAAATATATTTCATGCAGGTGATTTAGGAAGCGGGAATGGTGCTAAGATTTGTAACAATATGGCCCTAGGCATTGCAATGATTGCTGCCTCAGAGTCATTGATGTTAGCAAAAAGATTAAACATTGATATTAAAAAAGTTCATGAAATTATGAAAAATGCATCAGGTAACAGTTGGCCAATTTCTGTTTATCCACCTTTACCTGGTTTAATTGATGGTACGCCTTCAAATAATAATTATCGTCCAGGTTTTTCTGCAGGAATGATGAATAAAGATCTTAAACTTGCAAACGATTGTGCGAAAAGCGTAAATGCTGAAACACCATTAGGAAAAATGGCTTTAGAAATTTATGATCAATTTTGCAAAGAAGGAAATGATACTAAAGATTTTTCAGCTATTTCAAAAGTTATCGGTGGAAGTGCTTGGGATTATCCAATTGATTAAATTTTTCTAGAATCAACTAAGGATTGTAAAAAAATTTAATTTAGTGTTCATAGTGACAATCTGTGCCTCTTTTTAGAAAGACTCTAATTTGAATATATGTTTTACTTCTCTTCAGTTAATTAACTAGAGGAGAAGAAATGATTAAAAATAAAAAATCATTGAAGGGTTCTAAGACTCCTTCAAGAAGAAAGTTCTTCAAAGCCGCAGCAGCAACTGGTGCAGCAGCAGCAACAGCTGTAGCAATGCCAAATGTTGCTTTTGGTGCTCCACAAACATTAAAGATGCAAGCTGCATGGCCTTCAGGTGCTAACATCTTTTTTGAAATGGCTGGAGACTATGCCAAAATGGTTGGAGACATGTCAGGTGGAAGTCTAAAAATTGACCTTCAGCCTGTTGGAGCAGTTGTAAAAACTGGAGAAATTGGACAAGCTGTAAGTGATGGTGTTCTTGATATGGGACACTGGGTTACTGCTTATTGGTATGGAAAAAACCCTGCCGCGTCTCTTTTCGGAACTGGCCCATCTTACGGTCTGTCATCTCAAGAAGTAATGGCTTGGATGGAAGAAGGTGGTGGAAGAGCATTGTATGAAGAAACATTAGCAAAAGTTGGATACGACTACGTTGGTGTTTTTGCGATGCCTATGCCAGCTCAACCTTTTGGTTGGTTCAAAAAGAACGTAACTAAAGTAAGTGACGTTAAAGGAATGAAGTATAGAACAGTTGGTCTTGCAACTAACGTTCTTACTGCAATGGGTATGGTAGTTAGACAATTACCAGGTGGTGAAATTCAGCCAGCTATGAAAACTGGTTTGATTGAAGCTGCCGAGTTTAACAACCCTACTTCAGACTCTCAATTTGGTATGCAAGATGTTTCTAAGCATTATCACTTAGGATCTTTCCACCAATCACAAGAGATGTTTGAAATACCTATTAACAAAAAAACATTTAATAGCTTATCTCCTGCAAACCAAGCAATATTAAAAAACGCTTCGTATGCAGCAAATACTGCTAATTACTTTAAAGCTTTGGTAAGATACTCAGCTGATTTATCTAAATTGATGAATGAGCATAAAGTAAACGTTTACCAAACTTCAGATGCAATTTTAGCAGAGCAGTTAAAAGGTTGGGATAAAGTTGTAGGTGATTTCTCTTCTAAAGATCCATTCTTTAAGAAGATTGTTGATTCACAAAAAGCTTATGCAAAAAGAGTAATGAAATACTTACTAATGAATCAGCCTAACTACAGACTTGCTTACGAAAACGAGTTTGGTCCGTTAGCGAAAGTTAAAATCTAAGGTTTAAATATATAAAAAATTAAGGGGGCTTTTTAGCCCCCTTTTTTTTAATTGAATTAATTAAGAAAATTAAGATAAGCTAGTAAAATATGTACTCTTATATAAAATTTGCAGACACACTTAGCTCCTCAATGGGTAAAGCCTTCTCATGGTGCATAGTTATTTTAATGGGCGGAACATGTTACGAGGTCATAATGGCTTATGCATTTAATGCACCTACTTTATGGAATTTTGATTTTAGTTTACAGATGTACGGAGCAATATTTATGATGGCTGGAGCATACACTTTGGCGACTGAGGCTCACGTGAGAGGAGATGTTATTTACAGGTTGTTCCCAACCAAAGTTCAAGGATGGATCGATTTAATACTTTATTTTATCTTCTTTTTTCCAGGGGTAATTGCACTTGCATTTTATGGATATGAGTATGCAGCTAAAGCATGGATGGTAAAAGAAACAAGCTGGAATAGTCCAGCACAAATTCAAATATATATGGCAAAATCATTGATACCTTTATCCGGAATGCTTCTTACTCTCCAAGGAATTAGTGAAGTTTTTAGGGCAATTATTTGCATTAGAACGGGACATTGGCCAGAGAGAGATGCTGGCGCAGAAGAGACAGAGAAAATTTTAATGAGAAAATCTAAAGAGGAAGAAAAAATAGATGTTGTTTAGTTTAACAAATCCAGAAATTGCAATTTTAATGATGGTGATATTTCTGTTTGCTGTATTACTAGGATTTCCTATTGCATTTACTTTAATGGCAATGGGTTTAGGATTTGGATATTACGCATATTTTGATCCGTCAAGAATGGATCATCTATTAGATAATAGGATATTTAATTTATTTGTTTCAAATACCTACTCTGTAATGGATAACCATGTCCTCACCGCCGTGCCTTTATTTTTATTTATGGGCTATTTAGTCGAAAGAGCAGGTATAGTTGCAAGATTGTTTTATGCCATAAGACTTGCATCTCATTCTCTTCCAGCATCAATGGCAGTTGCTGCCCTTGTTACTTGCACTTTATTTTCCACAGCAACGGGTATAATTGGAGCAGTTGTAACTTTAATGGGTTTGCTTGCTTGGCCTGCAATGGTGAAAGCTGGTTATGATAAAAAATTTGCATCAGGAGTAATATGTGCTGGAGGCTGTTTAGGAATTTTAATTCCTCCAAGTATTATGCTTATTGTTTATGCAGTAATAGCTCAGTTATCCCCATTAAGATTATTTGCAGCAGCAATATTTCCTGGTTTGATGTTAGCGGGTTTATATATTTTATATGCAATTATTTTGGCTTACTTTAATCCATCAGTTGCACCTAAGCCTCCTAAAGAAGAAATTCCTCCAAGATCAGTGATCTTAAAAGAAGTTTTAGTTTCATTCTTACCATTATTTTCATTAATTATTTTAGTATTAGGAAGCATTCTTGCAGGTCTAGCTACCCCAGCAGAAGCCGCAGGTGTTGGAGCTTTTGGAGCATTAGTGTTATCTTTCTTTTATAAATCTCTTAAATGGAAAAATTTTAAAGAGTCTGTTTTTCTTACCGCAAAAACTACTGCGATGATCATGTGGCTGTTTATAGGTTCATGGACATTTGCGTCAGTATTTTCGTATTTGGGTGGACATGAAGTATTTGAGCATTTTTTTAAATCAATGGATATACAGCCTTGGCAATTTTTAGTAATTACACAAATTATAATTTTCTTATTAGGCTGGCCATTAGAGTGGACTGAAATATTGATTATATTTGTTCCAATATTTTTACCTTTAGTAGAATTTTTTGGAGTTAACCCTTATTTTTTTGCTATGTTAATTGCGTTAAATTTACAAACATCATTTTTAACACCCCCCATGGCCATGTCGGCTTATTATTTAAAAGGTGTACAATCTAAAAATGTTGAATTAATTGAGGTATTCAAAGGCATCATGCCATTCTTAGCAATTGTTATTTTTGGAATGGTTTTAATGTATTTATTTCCAGGTATAGCTCTGTGGTTACCTGATCAATTATTTGCAAACTAATTTAATGAATGAAATTGTAAATTATTCTGTTGAAGAATTAATAAATAAAATTTCAAATTCTCAAATTACTTCTGTCGAAATATGTGAAGCTTATATTGAGAGAGTTAATAAGTTTGAAAAAGATATAAATGCTTGGGCTTTTTTTGACAAAGAATTGTTATTGGAAAAAGCCAAAGAGTCAGATGCTTACAAAAAATCTGGAAAACCTACTGGTCCGCTGCATGGTATTCCTGTAGCAGTTAAGGATATTGTTGGCACTTTAGATATGCCAACTGAATGTGGTACACCGATAAGAAAAGGTAAATCTTATTCACAGAATGCAGAAATAGTTGATTTATTAACATCTTCAGGAGCTATTGTGATGGGTAAAACAGTTACTACAGAACTAGCATATTTAAATCCCTCTAAAACAAAAAATCCACACGATTATTCACGAACACCGGGAGGATCGTCAAGTGGTTCTGCTGCAGTTATTGCATCTTATATGGCCCCGCTTTCAATTGGATCACAAACTGGTGGCTCAATAATTAGACCAGCATCTTATTGTGGTGTTGTTGGATACAAACCTTCATTTGGTCTTATTTCCAGAAATGGAGTATTAAAGACTTCTGAAAAACTTGATCATTTAGGAGTTTTTGGAAAATCAGTTGAGGACATAGCTTATTTAGTTAAAGAGTTAATTAAAAAAGATTCCCATGACCCTGCTACTGTATATTACTCTTCAAGCAATATGGTCGATGCTGTAAAAAAAGGTCCTTTGTATGAACCAAAATTTATTTTTTATAAAACTGAATTTTGGAAAACAATTGACAAAAAATCTAAGGAAGCTTTTGAATATTTTATAAAGTCATTTAAAAAAAATATTGAAGTTCATGATACTCCTTCTTATTTTAAAGATATCCATAAATATCATCAAATAATTTATGAAAGTGATTTAGCTAATAATTTTAGTGATTATTTCAAAAATTATAAATCAAAACTTTCAAAAATTATGCAAAATGCAATTGCAAATGGAAGAAAACATACTGCAAAAGAATATGCTGAAGCAATAGATTTTATGAAAAGAAGTTATGGTTCATATAAAGAAGTATTCGAGGATTATCATGGTGTTTTATCTCCATCCAGCCCTGGTGTTGCCCCAAAAGGTCTAAAGAGTACTGGATCAGCTGATTTCAATAAAGTTTGGTCTTACTTAGGAACTCCTTGTATTTCACTTCCTTTACTTCAAGGCGAAAATAATTTACCATTAGGAATTCAAGTTATTGGAGAGAGATATGACGACAATCGTTTCTTGGGAGTTTCCAGTTGGCTTGAAAAGGAAAGTGAGAAATTTAATGAATAAAATTGTAACACTAATAGGACTTTCTTTTGCAATCTTTTTTCTTTTAGGGTTAGCAACAACACTTACAAGATCTATGATGATAGGTTTTCTTGATGTATTACCAGTTTATCTATTGATGATACTTGCGATATCGATGATGTTATACGAAGCCTTTTTTGATAAAAAATAAATTTAATAATTCCTAAATTTACTACTTCTGATTGTATTATATTCTTTCAATAGGAATTTTAGTCTAGACTTAAACGTCCAATTGTAATTTAATCTGTACAGTTAATTAACAAAGAAGAGGAGATACTAATGATTAAAGAAAAAAAATCATTGAAGGTTTCTAGATCACCTTCAAGAAGAAAGTTCTTTAAAACTGCAGCTGCAACTGGTGTTGCTGCTGTTGCAGCATCATCTTTATCTGCTCCAGCTGTTGCCAAAGAGAGAATAGAAGCTTCTATGGTAGCTACTTGGCCAAGAGATTTTCCAGGCCTTGGAACTGGTGCACAAAGACTTGCTCAAAGATTGAGTGATATGAGTGACGGTAGAATTCAAGTTACTTATTATGCTGCTAATGAAAGGGTAAAAGCATTTGACTCGTTTGATGAAGTTGCTTCAGGAAATTCTCAAATGTATCACGGTGCTGATTACTACTGGGTTAAAAAACACCCTGCATTTGGATATTTTACTGCCGTTCCATTTGGTTTCACATATGCTGAAATGAATGCGTGGTTAAAATTTGCTGGTGGACAAGAGCTGTGGGATGAATTGACTGATGATTTCGGAACACAAAGTTTTGCTGCTGGTAACACTGGAGTGCAAATGGGTGGTTGGTTTAACAAAAAAATTAGATCAGCTAATGATATTAAGGGTTTAAAAATGCGTATGCCTGGTTTAGGTGGACAAGTACTTGGAAAACTTGGTGGTTCTCCAATTTCACTTCCAGGTGGACAAATTTATGAAAACCTTGTGTCTGGTGCAATTGATGCAACGGAATGGGTAGGACCTTGGAATGATGAGGCTTTCAAGTTTTATGAAGCAGCCAAGTATTATTATTATCCAGGAATGCACGAGCCAGGATCTACATTAGCTTGTGGAGTTAACAAGTCTTGGTTTACAAGTCTAACTAAGTCAGACCAGTTAACTATTAAAACTGCGTGTGATTGGGCTGATACAACTACAATGGCTGAGTATAATGCTAAAAATGGAGCTGCACTTGCTCGATTAGTAAATGAGAATGGCGTCAAACTTGAGAAGTTTAATGATAAAGTTTATGACGCTTTTGCAAAAGGTGCTGCGGAAGTTTTTGATGAAGTTCAGCAACATAGTGCTCTTGCTAAGAAAGTACATGATGCCTTTATTAAAGGACGAAAAGAAATAGGTGCTTGGACCAACTTGTCTGATTCGCCTTACATTTCTCAAAGAAATAGAGCATTAGGAGTATAATTTAATTCTAATTAATACTAGAGGGCCCTTAAATGGGCCCTCTTTTTATATATCATTAAAAGTTTTGTCATATGATTGAGAAAAAAAACTTATCTATTTTAATAAGAATATTTAGTTATTCTATCTTGGCATTAACATTTATTTTTTTAATAAATAATGTCTTAACAGTTTGGTTTGATTGGCCAGGAGTTAAAAAACTTTTTTCTCATTATGAATTATTTGGATTTAAAAAATTAAAGAAGCCTCTTGAGGGATTAGCGATAAATTTATCTTATGTTCAATTCTTGTTTTATTTTTTATCTTTTGTAGCAGTTATAATATTTGTTCTTAAATCTTTAAATCAAACATTACAAACAGATTCAGAGATATTAAAAAAAATAACAGCATATGTTATAAGATCTTCATTCTGGGCCGTGTTAATTGTTGGGGTTGTAGATTTTTTAATCTCATTTATGGTTGTAGAAAAATTGGTTGAGCCAATTTTTGGGGAACAAGTTAAAATTAATTTAGTAAAACCTGCTTTCAGAATTACATATATTCACTTTCCTTTAATATTAGCCTCTTTTATAATTGGTTATTTTAATAAATCTGTAGGGTTTATTTGGTTAGCAGTTTTAGTAGTTGGAAGTGAATTCCTGATAGTTATATCAAGATTTATTTTTCAATATGAGCAAGCATTTCAAGGAGATCTTGTTCGTTTTTGGTATGCTGCTCTTTATCTTTTTGCAAGTGCATATGCACTAATTCATGAAGGTCATGTAAGAGTTGATGTTTTGTATGCTAATTTTAGTGAGAGAAAGAAGGCCTGGACGAATGCAATTGGATCTCTCGTTTTAGGTATTCCTTTATGCTTAATAGTAATATTTTTAGGTATGGGAGGTAAAGCTAGTATCATTAACGGTCCAGTAATTTCATTTGAGATTACTCAGCAAGGTTCTAACGGATTATATTTACTTTATTTAATGGCAGTTTACCTAGCAGTATTTGCAGTAAGTATGTTAACTCAATTCACAAGCTACTTTATGAGTAGTAGTCACAAACTTTTAAAGAATTAAATAATGGAACATTTATTTTTAGCTTTACTAGTAATTATAATGATTGGAGCTTTGGCGTCTGGTTTTCCAGTAGCTTTTGCACTACCTGGATCAGCAATAATTTCAATAGGACTAGCTGCTTTTTTTGGTTATTTATTTGCAGGAGACCCTAGTGCTTATTTTGCTGTTGATGGGCCTAAAGAATGGTTAACCGCTGGTATTACCAATTTTAGGAGTAATTATTGGGATGTAGAAACTGACACCTTAATTGCTATCCCATTGTTTATCTTTATGGGAATAATGTTGCAAAAATCAAAAATTGCAGAGGACCTTTTAGTTACTATGGGACAACTATTTGGACCAATTCCAGGAGGGCTTGGTATTTCTGTTATCTTTGTTGGCGCATTACTTGCAGCAACAACTGGAATAGTTGGAGCAACAGTAATAGCAATGGGACTAATTTCTTTACCCACAATGTTAAATAATAAATATGACAAAAGATTAGCAAGTGGAATTGTTTGTTCCTCTGGAACACTTGGTCAAATTATACCTCCTTCAATTGTCTTAATTATTATTGCTGATCAATTAGCAAGTGCCGCTGATGTTGCAAATACTATTCGTCAGACTGATTATAAAATTTTGACTGGCGAATTTAATATGCCTGGAGAATTTAGAGTAGGGTCTACTTCAGCTGGAGATATGTTTTTAGGTGCATTATTGCCAGGATTAGTTTTGGTTGGTTTGTATATGCTTTACATATTTGTGTATGCAAGAATAAATCCAAAAGCAGCTCCTCCTGTTCCATTTAAAGGAAATTTTGATTCTAAATTTTGGATCAAAGTTATATTAGTTATTATTCCACCGCTTGCCCTAATCTTTGCAGTTTTGGGTTCTATACTTATGGGTATAGCAACAGTAAATCAGGCTGGATCAATAGGTGCTATTGGTGCAACAATGATGGCGGGATATCGATTACACCAAGGTAAAAAGAACGCCTACTATCCAATAATAATTGCGATCGTATCCATAATTCCAATTTATTTTTTATCTAAAAATTATAATTTAAACGTTAAAGCCGTTGATACTAGAGATCTAGGAGCAATATTAATTGCTTTATTTTTTACAATTACATTTTTAGCAAGTGTTACTTGGAGCTTCTGGAGAGCATTCAAAATAGATGATGTTTTAAAAGAAGTTGTTGTAGAAACTTGTGTAACTACCTCAATGGTGTTTATAATTCTATTAGGAGCAGCAATGCTAACCTCTGGATTTAGAGCATTTGGAGGTGAAGAGTTAGTTAGAGATTTTCTTCAAGATTTACCAGGAGGATTTTGGACTCAATTCATTGTTGTGATGATAGTCATCTTTTTATTAGGTTTCTTTCTTGATTTTATTGAAATAGCTGTGGTTGTTGTACCTATTATTGCTCCTATATTATTAGCTGAACCAGGTGCGAATGTAAGTGCAATTTGGCTTGGTGTTATGATTGGGGTAAATTTACAAACTTCATTTTTAACCCCACCATTTGGATTTGCTTTATTTTACTTGAAAGGAGTAGCTTCAAAGCTTGTTACTACTTTAAATATTTGGAAAGGAGTTGTTCCGTTTATTGTTTTACAATTGATAGGTCTTGGAATTGTTGGTTTCTATCCTTCATTGGTAAATTATTTACCAGCAAGAACATATCTAACATCTAATGTAGCTCCACCACCAATGAATCCGAAACTTCAATATTGCTTACAGGAATATAAATTTGCAATTTATAATAATGAGGAACAAACAATTACAAATGCAATTAAGAATATGCAGAAGTTAACTCCGGCAAATCTTCCAGTAGATAAATTAGATATCTTTGAAGAGCATTTTGATAATGCTCTAGGAACCTTCGCTATAGTTAAAAAATTGCAAAAAACTGAGCAAGAATATGAATTATTTGCAAAAGATTATAAAGATCTTCATTTCGATGTAAGAAAAATTCAGAAAAAAGTTAGAAAAATTGACCAAAAAATAAAGAAATTAAAATCTGAAATTAGAAACTTAGACGAAGATAATTTATCAGCTAAAAATAAATTAGAATTAAAAATTGAGAATTATGAGTTAGAAATTAAAGAACTTCAAAATAAAATTCCTGAAAGCTGGAAAACCAAAAATGGAGAGTTTGAAATATTACATAAAGCAAAAAACACAAGAACAAAGAGATATAGAAAAAACGTAGATGAAGCTTATGAAACTTTAGATCAAATAGTAATGTTTATAAATGATAATGAAAAATTAAAAGAACTTTCCCCAGAAATAAAAGAATTAAAATATACTATTGATAATAAAAATTTTGAAAAATCTATTTCAATAATTGATAATCTTTTTGAAAACCTTGGGGAAATTTCTGGAACAGAAGAATTTGCAAATAAATTAGATGACCTAATTTCTATCATAGATAATGATGAGGTAGATGAACAAAAATTACTTGAAACAAGTTCAGAGACTTTTGATCTTTTCAATGCCGAAGTCACGTGGAGAGCTGATGCTAATAAAAATTTATTACCTGAATTAATTAAATATAACGATGTAATCAAACATAATATTGGACTAAGACTTCAAAGTAGATTAACTAAAGAACAAGCTAAATTTGTTGCAAGATGTAACTCAGTTCACAGAGATATATCCTTAAACTTTTAATTAATGGAAAATTATATTTTACCAAAAAAACAGGCTATTATTGTTTTTTTTGTATTTGCATTTGGTTATTTTTTATCATGTTTGTTACGTGCAATTACCGCAACACTTTCACCAGTATTAACCCCAGAATTTAATTTATTAGCAGCTGATTTAGGATTATTAGCTGGAGGTTATTTTTTGGGTTTTGCTTGTATGCAAATACCGCTTGGATATTTGTTAGATAAATATGGACCAAAAAAAATTGTCTCTTCTTTTTTATTTATCGCATTTGTTGGAACAGGATCATTTGCTTTAGCTGAAAGCTTTTCAGGATTATTAGTTTCACGAATTCTAATTGGTGTAGGTGTAAGTGCTTGTTTAATGGCTCCGTTAACAGGTTACAGAATATGGTATGCAGAAAATCAACAACAAAGAGCAAACTCATGGATGCTAATGATTGCATCATTAGGTTTTTTGTCATCCACATTGCCTGTACAACTTTTATTACCTAGTTTCGGTTGGAGATGGATATTTGGTGGTATCGCTATCTTAATTTTAATTAGTATTTTTTTAATGTTAGTTTTCATTCCAAAATGGAATTTATCTAAAAATAAAGAGTTAGAAGAGCCAAGTAATACTGGAACTTTATCAGAAGTTTGGAAAAATCGATTTTTTATAAGTGTAATTCCAATGGGTTTATTTAATTATGGGGGCTTAATGGCTATACAAACTTTATGGGCAGGCCCATGGATGACTAGAGTTGCTGGCTATACACCACTTCAGAGCGCTACAGGATTATTTTGGATCAATGTAACTATGTTGGTATCCTTTTTTTTGTGGGGTTATTTTTTACCAAAAATTTCAGGAATAGGGTTTAGCGCTAAAAGAATACTTAAATTAGGTTTGCCAATTAGTTTTTCTGTAATGTTAGTGATAATTTTATTAGGTCCAAAAGCTGGAGCTTTTTACATAACTTTATTTATTTTAAGTTCAATTTTTTTATCAGTTACACAGCCAGCTGTGGGCCTTTCTTTTTCAGGTTATTCTGCTGGTAAAGCACTAACTTCATTCAATTTATTAATATTTGCAGGAACATTCATAATGCAATGGCTAATGGGCTTAGTGATAGATATTGTTAAAGGGATGGGTCATACAGAAATATTTGCTTTTAAATCAGCTTTTTCAGTTTTCTTAATCTTAAGTATTATTTCTTATATATTTTTTTTAATATTAAATAGAAAAAAATATGAAAATAAAACGTAGGAATTTTTTTTTGGAATTATTAATTGGTATTGTTGCTATTTACTTAATCGTTTTAATTTTCTTATTCTTTTTTCAAAGAAATTTAATGTATCATCCTGATGAGAATAATTATTCTGGAGATAATTTAGAAGTTAACATTGAAAAAGTTACTATCAAAACAACAGATAATATTAATCTTTTAGGCTGGTTTCATAATAAAAATTTAAATAGTTATAAAACAATAGTTTATTTTCACGGAAATGCAGGGACACTTGAAAACAGAATCCATAAGTTAAATCATTTTAAAGACATGGATGTTAATTTTTTAATTATTGCATGGAGAGGGTTTAGTGGCAATAAAGGAAAACCAAGTGAGGAGGGTCTTTATACAGATGGTGCTAGTGCAATAAACTGGCTTAAAGAAAAAGGTCTAAAAGAAGAAGATATAATTATTTATGGAGAGTCATTAGGAACTGGCATTGCGACAGAAATTACTCAGAATAAAAATTTTGCAGGATTAATCTTAGAAACGCCCTTCACATCAATGATAGAGGCTGCGAAAAATTTTTATCCATATATTCCAGTTGGTTTAATTTTAAAAGATAAGTATGAAAATAATGAAAAAATTAAAAATATTAATATTCCAGTATTAGTAATGCATGGTGAGGCTGACCAAATAGTTCCATTTTGGATGGGTAAAAAAATTTTTAATTTAGCAAGTGAACCTAAATATTCATATTTTACAAAACATGACGATCATATGATGGAATATGATGATAAACTTGTATTAGCCCTAAAATCGTTTGTTGATAGTTTAAATTAAGCCATAATCTAAACAAAGATAATTCAAATTTTTTTTTTAAGTTAATCTATGAAAAATTTTTTTTTATTTTTTATTGTTCTTTTTTCTTTAAATAATTTATCAAGTGCCAAAGAAAATTTAGTATCTGTAGCTAGCCTTTTTCATATTGATCAAATGAATTCGCACGACGAAAATTTTGCGTTATATTTTAAAACCCGTGAAAAAGCTGTCTTGGCTCGAGGAGAAAATTCAAATTATATTAATGATTTTCCAAAAGATCTTTATATTTATAACTACAAAACGAAAGAGTCTTTGCCATTAATTTCTTATGAATGGTTTCCCAAAACAGCAAAATATTTTTTGCAAGGGTATGATTTCCCAGTTTTTCCAGATGATTTTGCATACTATCTTTTAAAAGATAACAAAACTCTGGTGATGATTAGTGCTGTAAAAAGTCTAAAAGCTAGTTTTAAATTTGATATTGTTGAAAAAAAGTTAGAGCTTTATCCTGTAAATGGAAAATTTGATTTTATTATTTCTTCGATAGCTAAAAATTGTGGACACCATGAATTTAAAGAACATTATAAATGTAGTTTTTATAAACCTCTAATTTCCAGTACCTTAATTAATTAATTTGAGTAAATGCTTCTGCAAATTTTTCAGCATCAAAAATTTGTAAATCATCTTCTTTTTCACCTAATCCAAGTGCAATAATTGGTAGTTTATATTTCTTAGCAACAGCTAGAAGAATACCTCCTTTTGCTGTGCCATCTAATTTTGTCATAATAAGACCAGTTATTGGAATAATTTTATTAAATTCTTCAACTTGATTAATAACATTTTGCCCCGAGGTTGCGTCCAAAACTAAAATAACATCATGTGGAGCATCAGGATCAATTTTTTTAGTAACTTTTGCAATTTTTTTATATTCCTCCATCAAATTTTTTTTATTTTGTAATCTTCCAGCTGTATCAATTAAAACTTGGTCAAAATTATTGTTTAATGCTTCATCAATAGCTTTGTAAGTAACTGATGCAGGATCTGAACCCTGAGATGATTTTGTAATTTGAACATCAACTTTGTTTGCCCAATTTTCTAGCTGTTCTATAGCTGCTGCTCTAAAAGTATCTGATGCAGCTAACATTACTTTATTTCCATTACCCTTTAATATTTTGCTTATTTTTCCAATAGTAGTTGTCTTTCCAACACCATTAACACCTGAAATTAAAGTTGCATTTAATTTTTCTTTTTTTTTGAAGAATTCAATATTTTCTAAAGGTTTCATAATGGAAATAATATAATTTTTTAAAATATTATTTATTTCGTCAGTTAAATCTTTATTGGGATCAATTTTTGTTTGAGAAATTATTTCTCTTATTTCTGAAGCCGAAACAATACCAACATCAGATTGAATTAAGTAATCTTCAATTTTGTCTAATGTTTTGTCATCAATCTCTTTTTTTACAACTATATCTCTTAAACCCGTTGTAAAAGCTGAGGCACTTTTTTTAAAACCTGATTTAAATTTTTCGAAAATTCCCATTAAATTTTAAAATTTATCTCCTCGATATCTGAAACTGGTCCTTTCATATGAATACTATTGTTTTCATCAATTGAAATTGTCAATCTACCTGTAGAAAATTCAATATCCACTTTATCATTTACCAGTCCGTTTTGTTTTGCGGCAAAAGCTGTTGCACAAGCTGCTGTACCACATGCTTTAGTAAGTCCAGCTCCTCTTTCCCACACTCTAACTTTAACCAATTCTTTGTTAACAACAGTTGCTAAAGTAACATTACATTTTTCTGGGAATAAAGAATGGTTTTCAATTTCTGGTCCAATTTTTTTAATTTCGAAGTTTTCGTTATTATCAAGAAAAAAAACTACATGTGGGTTTCCAACATTTACAGCAGTTCCACCAGAAAATTCGTTATTATTTTTGTCAATAATTTTAATTCCTAAATTATTAGTATTTAATTCTTTAGATAACGGAATTTCATCCCATTTTGTTTTTGCAACACCTATTTCTGTAGAAACTATTTTTTCTCCAACAATATTAGATTTTAATTTGCCAGATAAAGTTGTTAGGACAATTTCTTTTTTGTTGTTTTCCTTGCCTAATAGATCAGCAATACATCGTGTACCATTTCCACACGCACCAGACATTCCTCCGTCTGAATTATAAAATTCTAGCGAAGCATCTGAAATATCATTTTTTTTAATCAATATTAGTTGGTCACAACCAATAAATTTTCTGTCACAAATCTTTATTATTTGCTCTTTCGTCAAATTTGTAATTGTTTGTCTATTATCTATGATGACAAAATCATTACCTAAACCGTCCATTTTAAATGCTTTAATATCCATATATAGATATTTAACTTATTTATTGACTTTTTGAACCTCTATTATAGGTTGTTGCCGTTTCCGCAAAAACATTAACTTTGCGGTGTCTTTGGAAACAAAGAGATCGACACTAGTCAGCGAGGGTTCGCCCACTAGTGCGTTACTGCTATGCGTAATAAATATGTTTGAAAATTTAACAAATAAATTTGAAGAAATTTTTTCTTCTCTGAAAAAGGCACCTTCGCTTGATGAAGCTCAAGTAGATGAAGGTTTAAGAGGTATTAGGCAAGCCTTACTTGAAGCAGATGTTTCTTTGGATGTTGCAAAAGATTTTATTGAAAAAGTTAAGCCAAAAGCATTAGGCCAAGAGATAATAAGGTCTACCTCTCCTGGGGATATGGTTGTTAAAATTGTTTATGATGAGCTTGTAGATTTATTAGGTGCAACGAATAATGAGATAAACTTAAACGCAGTACCGCCTGTGCCAATGATGTTAGTTGGGTTACAAGGTTCTGGAAAAACAACAACAACAGCAAAATTAGCAAAATTTTTAGAAAGTAATAAAAAGAAAAAAGTAATGATGGTCAGTCTAGATATTTACAGACCAGCTGCACAAGAACAACTTAGATCTTTAGGAGAACAAAATAATATTTTAACTTTACCTATTATAGAAGGTCAGCAACCTGCTGATATTTGTAGAAGAGCAATAAGTGCTGCTAATTTAAATGGAGCTGAAATAATTTTATTTGATACTGCTGGTAGAACTCAAATCGATTTACAAATGATGAGTGAGATTAAGCAAATTGAAGCTGTAATTAATCCAACAGAAACTTTCTTAGTTGCAGACTCTTTAACAGGTCAAGTTGCAGCCTCAGTGGCAAAAGAATTTAAAAATACAGTTAATTTATCTGGAATTATTTTAACTAGGGCTGACGGTGATGCAAGAGGTGGAGCTGCAGTGAGTATGAAATATGTTTCAAATGTTCCAATTAAATTTTTAGGTATAGGAGAAAAAATAGATAATCTTGAAGTATTCCATCCAGATAGAATTGCAAACAGAATACTTGGAATGGGAGATATCGTATCTCTTGTAGAAAAAGCTGCACAAGATTTAGGTGAAGAGAATATTAAAAAAGCAGAGGAAAATTTAAAAAAAGGTCAATTCTCTATGGAAGATTATTTGTCTCAATTAAGACAAATGAAAAAAATGGGTGGTATTGAGGGAATTATGTCTTTTATGCCAGGAGTATCTAAAATTAAATCTCAAATGGACTCTGCAGGTATTGATGAAAGTATAATATCAAAAAATGAAGCTATTATTCTATCAATGACAAAAAAAGAGAGAGAGAACCCGAAAATAATAGATGGTTCTAGAAAAAAAAGAATTGCTAATGGCTCTGGCACAGATCCAGCCACTATCAATAAATTGCTTAAGCAGTTTAAAATGATGTCTGAAATGATGAAAAAGATGTCAAAAGGAAATCTGAAAGGTATGTCAGATAAAGGTATACCGCCAGAGCTATTTAACCAATTAAAGTAAAAAAAGGAGAACAAATGTTAAAATTAAGATTATCAAGAGGTGGAACAAAAAAACGTCCTGTTTATAAGGTTGTTGTTGCCGACAGTCGTTTTGCAAGAGATGGAAGATTTATAGAGAAGGTTGGTTTCTTTAACCCTCTATTACCAAAAGAGAAAAAAGAAAGAGTGGGCCTAGAAGCTGAGAGAATAAAATATTGGCTTGGTCAAGGCGCTAAACCAACAACTAGAGTAGCAAGAATTTTAGGTGAGAACGAATTAATGCCTATGCCTGCTAATGGAAATAATCCAATTAAAGCAGTACCAAAAAAAGAGAGAAATAAAAAAGAAGAGGATAATAAAGAAGCTCCTAAAGCAGAAGCAGCTCCAGCAGCAGAAGCTCCTAAGGAAGAAGCTCCAAAAGCAGAAGCTCCTAAGGAAGAAGCTCCAAAAGCAGAAGCTCCTGAAGAAGAAGCTCCAGCAGAGGAAAAAAAATAATTTAAAGATTATTTATGTGGCAAGCTCAAGTGTTTACACTTTATCCAGAGGTTTTTCCTGGTCCTTTATCTAAAGGACTCTATGGAAAAGCTTTATCAAATAATTTATGGAAACTTAAAGTTGTAAATATAAGAGATGCAGCTGATGACAAACATAAAACAGTAGATGACACACCTTATGGGGGTGGTTCAGGGATGTTGTTAAAAGCAGATGTTCTTGCAAAGTCTTTAGATGAAAACAAAAATGAGAGTGAGAGAATTTTATACTTATCGCCAAAAGGAAAAAAATTTGATCAAAATTTAGCAAAAGAGCTAGCTAGTGAAAAATCTCTGTCTTTAATTTGTGGTCATTTTGAAGGTGTGGACGAAAGAATACTTTCAACAAGAAATATTGAGGAAATTAGTATTGGAGATTATGTTTTGTCAGGCGGGGAGTCAGCTGCGTATGTAGTTATAGATAGTATTTTAAGATTGCTGCCAGGTGTATTAGGAAATGAAAACTCTAAATTAGATGAAACCTTTGAAAATGGTCTTCTAGAGTATCCTCAGTATACAAAACCTCAAATTTGGGAGGAAAAAGCTGTGCCAGACGTGCTATTATCAGGTGATCATAATAAAATTAAACACTGGCGTTTATCTCAATCTGAGGCTATAACACGCGACCGAAGACCAGATTTATGGGAAAAATATAAGAAGAATTAACTTGATAAATATTAACATGAAAACAATTGAAGAAATAAACCAGCATAACGTTAACAAAATTCTTTCAGAGAAAAAAATTCCAGAATTTTATCCTGGAGACGTTGTTAAAGTTGGTGTGAGAATTACCGAGGGTAAAAAAGAAAGAATTCAATATTTTGAGGGAGTGTGTATTGCTAAAAAAAGCAGAGACTTAAACTCATCTTTTACGGTTAGAAAGATTTCATTTGGAGAGGGTGTTGAGAGAACTTTTCCTTTATTTGGAACTTTAATTGACTCAATTAAGGTTATTAGATCAGGTAAAGTAAGAAGAGCAAAACTTTATTATTTAAGAGACAGAACTGGTAAATCAGCAAGGATTGCAGAAAAAATTAGAAAAAAAATTGGTATTGATATCGAGGCAAAACCAGAGACAGTTACAGAAGAAAATGTAGCTCCTGCAGTAGAAGCAACAAAAGAAGAAGCTCCAAAAGCAGAAGCAGCACCAGTAACAGAGGCTACTAAAGCAGAAGCAGCACCTAAAGAAGAGGCGGCTCCAGCAGCAGAGGCTCCTAAAGAAGAACAAAAATCAGAAAGCTCTACAGAAAAAAAATAATTTTTTTTTCAATG
Source organism: uncultured Pelagibacteraceae bacterium (assembly GCA_902571955.1). Taxonomy (GTDB): domain Bacteria; phylum Pseudomonadota; class Alphaproteobacteria; order Pelagibacterales; family Pelagibacteraceae; genus Pelagibacter. The sequence continues at coordinate 108,244 of CACGDZ010000002.1, forward strand.
TCTACAACATTATACGATAAAATTTGGAACGATCATCTAGTTGACCAACAAGATGATGGCACATCTTTACTTTTTGTAGATAGACATTTAATTCATGAGGTGACAAGCCCCCAAGCTTTTGAAGGATTAAGAAATTCTAACAGAAAAGTTAGACATCCAAATTTAACTTTAGCAGTTGCAGATCATAATGTTCCAACAACCGACAGATCAAAAGGTATTTCAGATGAAGAGTCAAAAATTCAAGTAGATACTTTAGAGGCAAATTGTAAAGAATTCGGTGTTCAGTTATTTGGTATGGATGATAAGAGGCAAGGTATCGTTCATATTATTGGACCTGAACAAGGTTTTACTCAACCAGGTACAGTTATTGTTTGTGGAGATAGTCATACCGCAACGCATGGAGCATTTGGTGCTTTAGCATTTGGAATAGGAACTTCAGAAGTTGAACATGTTTTAGCAACCCAAACACTAGTTCAGAAAAAAGCTAAAAATTTTAGAATTAATGTTAACGGTGAACTTCCTTTAGGAGTTACTTCTAAAGATGTAATACTTCAAATAATTGGAAAAATAGGTACAGCAGGTGGAACAGGATCTGTTGTAGAATATGCTGGAAATTTAATAAGATCTTTAAGTGTTGAGCAAAGAATGACTATTTGCAATATGACAATTGAAGGTGGTGCAAGAGCAGGATTAATTGCACCAGATGAAAAAATTTTTGAATATTTAAAAGGAAAACCAATGTCACCAAAAAGTGAAAATTGGGATAAAGCTTTGAACTATTGGGAAACTTTAAAAACAGACTCTGATGCTAGTTTTGATAAAGAAATTAGCCTTAATGCAAATGAAATTTTACCTATGATTACATGGGGTACATCACCGCAAGATGTAATAACAATTGATGGAAAAGTTCCAAATCCAAATAATGAGACTGATGAAGATAAAAAAAATTCAATTGAAAGAGCTTTAAAGTATATGGGTTTAAAACCTGACATGGCAGCCACAGATATAAAAATAGATAAAGTATTTATTGGTAGTTGTACTAATGGCAGAATAGAAGATTTGAGAGAAGCAGCAAAAATCGTAAAAGATAAAAAAGTATCATCGCATGTTAATGCTATAGTAGTTCCAGGCTCAGGCTTAGTTAAAGAACAAGCAGAGCAAGAAGGACTAGATAAAATTTTTGTTAGCTCAGGGTTTGAATGGAGAGAACCAGGTTGCTCTATGTGTTTAGCGATGAATGCCGATAAATTAAAACCAGAAGAAAGATGCGCCTCTACATCAAATAGAAATTTTGAGGGAAGACAAGGACGAGGTGGTAGAACTCATCTAGTTAGCCCAGGAATGGCTGCAGCAGCTGCAATTTCAGGTAATTTAGATGATGTCAGAAAGTATCAAAATTAAATGCAAAAATTTAATAAATTAAAAAGTATCCCAGCTTATTTACCAATTGTAAATATTGATACAGATATGATAATTCCAAAGCAGTTTTTAAAAACTATCAAAAGAACTGGTCTAGGAAAAAATTTATTTTTTGAAATGAGATATGATGATCAAGGTAAAGAAATAAATGATTTTGTGTTAAACAAAGATCCATTTAATCAATCTAAAATTTTAATTGCTGGAAAAAACTTTGGATGTGGTTCATCAAGAGAACATGCTCCTTGGGCACTATTAGATTTTGGTATTACATGTGTAATAAGCTCAAGTTATGCAGATATTTTTTTTAGTAATTGTTTTAAAAATGGAATTTTGCCTATAATCCTTGAAGAAGAAAAAATAAAAGAGCTATCTGAATACGCAAATAGACAAGAAGAAATTTCTATTGATTTGCAAGAGGAAAAAATAGTTTATGGAAATAATGAGCTAAAATTTGAAGTTGATCCATTTAAGAAAAAATGTTTGTTAGAAGGGCTTGATGATATCGCTTTATCACTAAAAAAATCAGAAAAAATAGAAAAGTTTGAAACAAATTTAAAAAACGAAAAGCCTTGGGTATTTAATGATTAAAGTAAAAAAAAGAAAAATACTTTTACTTCCTGGTGATGGTATTGGTCCAGAGGTAATAACTGAGGTAAAAAAAATCATTAACTGGTTTAATGATAAAAAATCTTTAGATTTTGAAATTGATCAGGAGCTAGTTGGTGGTTGTTCTTATGATAAACATGGCACCCCAATCACTGATGAGGTTTTTTATAAAGCACTAGAAAGTGAAGTAATTATGCTTGGAGCAGTTGGTGGTCCTACATGGGATAACCTAGAATTTTCCAAAAAACCAGAAAGAGCATTATTAAAACTTAGGAAAGAATTAAAGCTTTTTGCAAACTTAAGGCCTGCAATTTGTTTTAAACAATTAGTCGATGCTTCAACCCTTAAGCCAGAGGTAGTTTCAGGACTAGATATAATGATTGTAAGAGAGTTAACGGGTGGAATATATTTTGGTGAACCTAGAGGAATAAAGCCAATTGAAAATGGTGAAAGAAAAGGAATTAATACTCATACATATACAACTAGTGAAATTACAAGAGTAGCTAGAGTTGCTTTTGATTTAGCAAGAAAAAGATCAAACAAAGTTACATCATGTGAAAAGTCAAATGTAATGGAAGCTGGACAATTGTGGAAAGAAGAAGTTAAAGAACTTCATGAAAAAGAATACAAAGATGTAGAGTTAAGCCATATGTTAGCAGATAACTGCGCAATGCAACTTTTAAGAAACCCAAAGCAATTTGATGTAATTGTAACCGATAATTTATTTGGGGATATGCTGTCTGATCAAGCTTCGATGTTAACTGGATCTTTAGGTCTTTTGCCGTCAGCGTCTTTGGGTGCAAAAAATAAAGATGGTGAGATGAGAGCAATGTATGAGCCAATACATGGATCGGCTCCTGATATAGCTGGACAAGGTATTGCAAATCCAATAGCTTCTATTTTAAGTTTTGCTATGGCTTTAAGGTACTCTTTAGATCTTGATAAAGAAGCAGATGTTTTAGAAAAGGCAGTTCAAGATGTTCTAAATGATGGATTAAGAACAAAAGACATAATGTCAGAAGGCATGAAAGAAACGTCTACTTCAGCAATGGGTGATGCGATAATTTCAAAATTGCAATAAAACTAGAATTATTTTAAGGTTTAAATATGCCAAGTTATACAGCTCCAGTAAAAGACATGATGTTTCTCTTTGAAAAATTAAGAGACAATAAAAATTATAATGAACTTGAAAAATATAATGAAGTTAGTTCAGATCTAGTGAAAGATATTTTAGAGGAAGCAGCCAAGATAAATCAAAATTTAATTTTACCTCTTGCTAAATCAGGAGATGAAAATCCAGCAGTTTTAGAAAATGGTGTTGTCAGAACACCACCAGGCTACAAAGAAGCGTATCAAAAGTATATTGAGGATGGTTGGACTTCATTGTCTTGTGATCCAAAATATGGAGGTCAAGGAATGCCAAAAACAGTAAGTGCATTTTTTGATGAAATGCTATCTTCAGCAAGCTTATCATTTAAATTATATAGTGAACTAAGTATTGGTGCTTATAATTGTATTAATCATCATGCTTCTGATGAAATTAAAAATAAATATTTACCAAAGATTGTAGAAGGTAAGTGGAGTGGTACAATGTGTTTAACAGAACCAGTCTGTGGTACCGACCTTGGCTTGTTAAAAACTAAAGCAATTAAACAATCAGATAATACTTATAAAATCAGTGGTCAAAAAATATTCATAACTTCAGGAGACCATGATTTAACCGAAAATATTATTCACTTAGTTTTGGCAAGATCACCAGACTCTCCATCTGGTACTAAGGGAATTAGTTTATTTTTAGTTCCAAAATATATTGTGAACCAGGATGGTAGTATTGGTCCAAGAAATGGAATTTCAACTGGATCAATTGAGAGTAAGATGGGTATTAAAGGTTCAGCAACTTGTGTTTTAAATTTTGATGATGCAACTGGTTACATGATTGGTAACAAAGATAAAGGTCTTAGTGCAATGTTCACAATGATGAATTTAGAGCGAATAGTTGTAGGCATTCAAGGTTTAGGTATTTCTGAAATTGCTTATCAAAATTCACTTTCTTACGCAAAAGAAAGAAAGCAAGGAAAAACAAATAATTCAAAATCTAATAATGGTGCAGATTTTATAATTGATCATGCAGACATTAGAAGAACTTTACTTAATATGAAATCAATAATTGAGGGTGAAAGAGCATTATGTTTTTGGCTTTCTCAACAAACAGAAGTAAGTCTTTATCACCCAGACGAAAAAATTAAACAAGCTGCTTTAGATTACGTTTCATTAATGACGCCTGTGGTTAAATCACTTTTTACAGATTTAGCTATGGAAATTACTAGCGATGCAATGCAGATACATGGAGGATACGGATATACTAAAGACCAAGGTATTGAGCAATTATATCGAGATAATCGTATTACCCCGATTTATGAAGGAACAAATTCCGTACAGGCTGCAGATTTAGTATTTAGAAAATTATCTAACAAAAAAGGCGATGTTATAAATAAGTTTTTAGAAATGATTAAATCTGAATGTGAGAGCAAAAATGAAAAAGTAAAAACATTTTCTAAAGAATTAAACCATTATTTAGATATTTTATCCAAATTCACAGATTGGATAAATGATAAAAATAAAATTGAAAAGGATGATGTTAGTGCTGCAGCAAATGATTATTTAAAAAGCTTAGGTTATGTTTCAATTGCTTATGCTTGGATTAAAATTTTAGAGGTTAGCTTTAATGATTTTGATACAAATAAAGAATTTTATAGTGATAAAATAAATACAGCTAAATTTTATTTTGATAAGGTATTACCTCGGGCTGAGTATCATTACAAATCAGCAATCTCAGGAAGCTCAAATATAATGAATTTTAAGTTTAATTAATGAGCCATTACGATAAAAATTTAGATAAAAATAAAGCAAATCACGTACCCCTCACTCCCTTAACTTTTTTAAAAAGAGCGAAAGAAATTTACCCTAATTATGAGGCTATAATTTATGAAGAAAGAAATTATACCTGGGCTGAAGTTTATAAAAGAGTTGTAAAATTTGCTAGCGCCTTGATAAAAATAGGTATTAAAAAAGGTGACACGGTTTCATTCTTAGCTTTCAATACACCAGAGATTTTTGAAGCACACTACTCTGTACCTATGACTGGTGCAGTTCTTAATACTATAAATATAAGATTAGATGCTAAAACAATTTCCTACATTTTAGATCACAGCGAAGCAAAAGTGTTAGTTGTTGATAGACAACTTCATGGAGAAGTAAAAAAAGCACTAAAAACATTTAATAAAAAAATAACTATTATTGACATAAACGATAAATATGCTGATCAATCAAAATTGGAAAAAATTGGTGATTTAGAATATGAAAGTTTTTTAAATACAGGTGATGAAAATTATCAATGGCAAATGCCTGAAGATGAATGGCAAGCCATATCACTAAGTTATACATCGGGCACTACAGGAAATCCCAAAGGTGTTGTCTATCATCATAGGGGAGCATATTTAATGTCTACAGGAAGCTCAGTAGCTTGGAATATGCCAAATAGGTTAAATTTTTTAACAGTTGTACCAATGTTCCATTGCAATGGTTGGTGTTATCCATGGACCGTACCGATGCTAAATGGAAGAACAATTTGTTTAAGAAATATAGACATTAAAAAAATTTTTGAACTAATTGATAAATATGAAATTACTCATTTTGGTGGTGCTCCAATAGTATTGAATATGATTACTGGAGCCCCAGAAAGTGATAAGAAAAAATTAAAACAAAAAGTTTATGTTTTAACTGCTGGTGCTCCTCCACCAAGTATAATTTTCAAAAAAATGAGAGCGCTGGGATTTGAAGTGATGCATGTATATGGTTTAACGGAAACTTATGGGCATGTAACTCAGTGTGCCTGGAATGATGAGTGGAATAATTTCGACGAAGAAAAACAAAACGAGATTAAAGCAAGACAAGGTGTAAAGTACCCTAATACAGAAGGGGTAGTTGTTTTAGACCCTGAGACAATGAAAGAAGTTCCTAGAGACGGAAAGACAATTGGTGAGATCATGATTAGAGGAAATGTCGTTATGAAGGGATATTTCAAAGATAAAGAGGCTACCGAAAAAGCCATGAAAGGTGGTTGGTTTCACAGTGGTGATTTAGCTGTAATGCACTCTGATGGCTATATTAAAATACAAGATAGATCAAAAGATATAATTATTTCTGGAGGAGAAAATATTTCTTCAATTGAAATTGAAAATACTTTATCCAAACACCCATCTGTTTCGATTGCTGCGGTTGTTGCAAAACCAGACGAAAAATGGGGTGAGGTGCCGTGTGCATTTATCGAGGCAGTTAAAGATAAACCAGTTAGCGAGAAAGAATTAATTGATTTTTGTAAAGAAACTTTAGCAGGCTTTAAAGTTCCAAAAAAGGTTGTTTTTTGTGAGTTACCAAAAACGTCAACAGGTAAAATACAAAAATTTGAACTGAGAAAACAAGTTTAGGTAACTTTTGATTTTTCAAATAGAAAATAAAAATATTCATGCATCAGATGCTGGACAGGGAATAGATCCAAATAAGGAAACAATAGTTTTTCTTCATGGAAGTGGTCTTTCTCACATAGTTTGGTCATTAAGTGAACAGTTTTTTTCTAATAAAAATTTTAATGTATTATCCATTGATTTACCTGGGCATGGTAATTCAGATGGACCCTGTTTAAATACTATTGAAAAGATAGCTGATTGGTTAGAGCAAGTATTTGTTAAATTAAATTTAAAACAACTATTTATTGTTGGTCACTCTCAAGGATGTTTAGAGATACTTGAATATGCATCTAAATATAAAAATAGATTAAAAAAATTAGTTTTTATTGGTGGTTCAAATAGAATGCCAGTTCATCCAGATCTAATCGATTTAGCAAAAAATGGAGATACTGATGCTGTTAAATTGATGATGAAGTGGGGCTATGAAGGTTCAAAAAAATTTATAGGAGGTAATCCAGTGGAAAAAATAATACAGTCACCAAGAGATATTAGGGAAATATTAGCAGTCGATTTAATTGCATGTAATAATTATATTAATGGATCTGACGCTGCTAGATTAATAGACTGTCCCTCTTTATTGATATTTGGATCATTAGACAAAATGGTAAATCTAGAGTCAGGTAAAAAGTTTTCTAGTTTAATTAAAAATTCAACAACTCATATAATTGAGGGTTGTGGTCATATGATTATGATTGAAAAAGCATTCGAAATGAGAGACAAGGTTTTAGAATTTTTAAAATAATGAAAAGTTTTTCAATTGCAAAATCAAGAAGGCTGAGAGGCACTCCCTATACCTCTAGAATAGAAAAACAAGGAGTTACGGCTTATACAATATATAATCATATGTTGCTTCCCGCTGCGTTTGGTTCAATTGAGGACTCATACCATCACTTAAAACAATATGTTCAAATTTGGGATGTAGCTGCTGAAAGACAGGTAGAAATTTCTGGTAAAGACTCAGCGAAATTAGTTCAGTTGATGACTTGTAGAGATTTATCTAAATCGAAAGATGGGAGATGTTATTATTGTCCAATAATTGATGATAATGCAGGTCTGATTAATGATCCAGTTGTACTTAGATTAAATGAAAATAAATGGTGGGTTTCTCTTGCTGACTCAGATGTAATATTATTTGCAAAAGGATTAGCTATTGGAAATAAATTTGACGTAAAGATTTTTGAACCTGATGTTGATATAATGGCTATACAAGGTCCAAAGTCATTTGAATTAATGGAAAAAGTTTTTGGAGATAAGATAATTAATTTAAAATTTTTTGGTTTTGATTATTTTGAATTTGGCGGTGATAAACATTTAATTGCAAGATCTGGTTGGTCAAAACAAGGTGGTTATGAAATTTATGTTGAGCATAATGTTTCTGGATTAAAATTATATGATCATCTTTTTGAAATTGGAAAAGAATTTAATATCAAACCAGGTTGTCCAAATTTAATAGAACGTATTGAAAGTGGATTATTATCGTATGGAAATGATATCGATAATGGAGATAATCCTTATGAATGTGGATTTGATAAATATATTAACATAGACAGCGAAGTTAATTTTTTAGGTAAAGAGAAATTAAAAAAAATTAAATCTGAAGGAATTAAAAAAAAATTAATGGGAGTAATGCTTGATATAGATAAAATAAGTATTACAGGATCATTAGAATTAAGTGATCAAAACAATAATATAATTGGAGAATTGAGATCAGCTTGCTATTCACCACATTTTAAAAAAGTTATTGGTATTGCTATGATGAAAAAACCACACTGGAATGTCGATCAGGATATAAAAGCCAAGATAAATGGTGAAATTTGTGTGGGTAAAGTTTGCGATTTACCTTTTATTTAGTATAAAACTCTAAATATGAACATAGCTATAGTAGGTGCAACAGGTAATGTAGGTAGAAAGACTCTTGAAGTTTTTGATAAAAAAAACTTCAAGTTTGATAATCTATATTTAGTTGCCTCAGAAAAAAGTGCAGGAAAAAAAATATTATTTAGAAATAAAGAATATGAAATTGAGAATTTAGAAAACTATGATTTTTCTAAAGCTGATATTACTTTTTTTGCAGCAGGAGGAAAAATTGCAGAAAAATATGCAGAAAATGCAGCCAAACATACTGTGGTAATTGATAATTCAAGTTTTTTTAGGATGGATCCAGATGTACCTCTGATTGTTCCACAAGTAAACTCTTCTGAAATAAAAAAAATGAATAAAAATATTATTGCAAACCCAAACTGTTCAACAGCACAACTTGTTATTGCTCTTAAACCACTTCATGATTTATATAAAATTAAAAGAGTTGTAGTTTCAACTTATCAATCTGTTTCAGGTGGTGGAAAAAGTCCAATGGATGAATTAATTGAGCAAACTAAAAAATATTTAGATGGAAAAAAAATAGAGTCCAAAAACTTTACCAAACAAATTGCTTTTAATGTTATTCCACATATCGATGTTTTCTCTGATGATGGATATACAAAAGAAGAATTAAAAATGACAAACGAAACAAAAAAAATATTAGATGAAACAATTGAACTTACAGCAACATGTGTTCGAATTCCTGTGCTAGTATCACACTCTGAGTCTGTTAATATAGAGTTTGAGAAACCTTTTAATTTAGATGATGTTAGAGAATCTTTAAGTAATGCAGAAGGCTGTCAGGTTATTGATAAAAGAGAAAATGGAGGTTATAGCACTCCTTTTGAGGCAGCTGGAAATGATGAGACTTACATATCTAGAATTAGAGAGGATAAAACTAAAAAAAATTCTCTTAATTTATGGATCGTTTCAGATAATTTATTAAGAGGTGCTGCACTTAATTCTGTTGAAATCGCAGAAACAATAATTAAATCAAAATAATAAAATGAAAAATAGACCTTTATCACCACATATACAAATTTATAAATGGCATATTTCTTCTTTAGTATCTATTTCACATAGAATTACTGGGATAATTAATTTTTTTGCAATAACTTTAATTTGTATTTGGTTTGCTTTTATGCTTTTAGGAGAGAGTGAATATCAAACAATAAAAATTTTTTTAGAATCTTTTTTAGGGAAATTTATATTAATTGGAATAACTTGGTCTTTTAGTTTTCAAATGTTAAGTGAGATACGACATTTAATTATGGATTTAGGTTATGGCTTTGAGTTACAAACAACTAAAATTACAGGTTTGCTTGTTATTTTCGGTTCAATTTTTTTAACTATAGTAGTTTATATATTTGGAAGAGGAGTCATCTAATGCTACCGGTTACAAAAAAATGGTTGTTTTTAAAATTTAGCTCTTTAATTTTGTTACCTTTAATGCTTTGGTTTATTTTAAGTTTAGTAAATTTTTATGATAAAAGTTATCAAGAAATAGTTGGTTTTTTGACATCTCAACCATCTAAATTTTTAATGGGACTGTTTCTGGTATTTATTTATTTTTTTTCAGCATTAAGTATTAGTGAGGTTTTTGAGGACTATATAAAAGACACGAAAATCAAAAATGCCGCAAACAAAATCTTAAATTTTTTTGCTATAACAATTCCAATTTTAACAATAATTACTATTTTTAACTTAAATACATGAAAGCCTATAATATCATAGATCATGAGTACGATGTTGTTGTACTTGGAGCAGGTGGCTCAGGATTAAGAGCAGCTGTGGGATTAAGTGAAGCTGGTTTAAAAACAGCGTGTATCTCAAAAGTATTTCCCACAAGAAGTCATACGTCTGCTGCACAAGGTGGAATATCAGCAGCCCTAGGAAATATGGGGGAAGATGATTGGAGATGGCATATGTATGACACTGTAAAAGGTGCAGACTGGTTAGGAGATCAAGATAGCATTGAATATTTATGTAAAGAAGCACCCAAAGCTGTCTTGGAATTGGAAAAGTATGGTGTTCCTTTTAGTCGTACAGAAGAGGGGAAAATTTATCAAAGACCATTTGGTGGTATGACCAAAAATTATGGAAATGGAATTGTTCAAAGAACTTGTGCAGCTGCAGATAGAACAGGGCATGCAATATTACATACTTTATATGGACAAGCTTTAAAACATAACACAGAATTTTTTATTGAATATTTTGCTTTAGATTTATTAATGAAAGATGGAGAGTGCAAAGGATTAATAGCATGGAATCTTAATGACGGTACAATTCATAGATTTAGAGCGCATACTGTAATTATTGCAACTGGAGGATATGGAAAGGTATACTACTCTGCTACATCAGCTCATACTTGTACAGGTGATGGTAATGCCATGGTTTTAAGAGCAGGACTACCTTTGCAAGATATGGAATTTGTACAATTTCATCCAACAGGTATTTATGGACATGGAACACTTATATCAGAAGGAGTAAGAGGTGAAGGTGGCTATTTAGTAAATTCAAAAGGTGAGAGATTTATGGAAAGATACGCACCAAATGCAAAAGATTTAGCGTCAAGAGATGTTGTCAGTCGATCAATGTCTATAGAAATTAATGAAGGAAGAGGTGTAGGTAAAGATCAAGATCATGTTCATTTACATTTAAGTCATTTAGACAAAAGTGTAATTGAAAATCGATTACCAGGTATCACTGAAGCTGCAAGATTGTTTGCAAATGTTGATGTTACCAAAGATCCTATACCTGTAGTTCCTACAGTTCACTATAACATGGGAGGTATTCCAACAAATTATAAAGCAGAAGTGCTAACAATGAATGGTTCTGAAAAAACAGTTACTGGTTTAATGGCTATAGGTGAAGCAGCATGTGTTTCTGTTCATGGAGCAAACAGACTTGGTTCTAATTCATTAATTGATTTAGTAGTATTTGGAAGAGCAGCTGCAAAAAGAGCAGCTGAACTAGTAAAACCTGGAACACCACATGAAGAAATACCAGAAACTGAAACTCAAAAGTGTTTGGATAGATTTGATAAACTTAGAAATGCTCAAGGGGATAATAGTACTGCAGAGTTAAGACTCTCGATGCAGAAAACAATGCAATCTAAATGTGCAGTATTTAGAACAGAAAAAAATCTTAAACAAGGGGTTGATGAGATAGGCAAAACTTACGATGGAATGGACTCCATTTCTGTTAAGGATAAATCTTTAGTATTTAACACCGATTTAGTAGAAACCTTAGAATTTGATAATTTAATCAGACAAGCGGTAGCAACTGTAGACTCAGCATATCATAGAAAAGAGAGTAGAGGAGCTCACGCAAGAGAAGATTATCCGAAAAGAGATGATGAAAAATTTATGCAACATACTCTTGCATGGTGTGATGGTAAAAATACAAAGATAAGTTATAGACCCGTCCATCAATCAACTTTAACTAATGAAGTGCAATATTTTCCACCTCAAGAACGGGTATATTAATGGTTCAATTGAGTTTACCTAAGAATTCTGAAATTAAAAAAGGTAAATACTTCAAAGACAAAACTGGATCAAAAAATTTAAGAAAAGTAAATATTTATAGATGGGATCCATCTACAGATGAAGGTCCTAGGATAGACACCTATGAAGTTGACATGGATAATTGTCCTTCAAAGGTACTAGATATTTTAAATAAAATCAAAAATGAAATCGACTCAACTATAACATACAGAAGATCTTGTGCTCATGGAGTATGCGGTTCATGTGCAATGAATATGGGGGGTAAAAATGGCCTTGCTTGCACCACTCCACATGCTGAAATAGATGGAGATATTGATATTTATCCATTACCTCATTTAAAAGTCAAAAAAGATTTAATTGGTGATTTGGATGGATTGTACAAACAGTATCAATCAATTGAACCATGGTTAAAAAATAATTCAACAAAAGAAACTACTGAAATTTATCAATCCAAAGAAGACAGAGCAAAATTAGATGGTGCTTATGAATGTATTATGTGTGCTTGTTGCTCTACTTCTTGCCCAAGTTATTGGTGGAATGGTGACAAATATTTAGGTCCAGCAGTTTTGTTACAAGCATATAGATGGATTATTGACAGTAGAGATGAGGAGCGAAAAGCAAGATTAAAAAAAGTTGCTGATGAATTAAAATTATACAGATGTCATACTATTTTAAATTGTACAAATGCATGTCCTAAAGGCTTGAATCCAGCAAAAGCTATAGCTGAAATAAAAAAAATGTTAGCAACCGCTAATGTTTAAATAGACTATTCGATATTTTTGATCTAAAACACCGTATTCATGAATTTAATAGAACACTTCGTAAACGGTAAAATAATTCCGGGATCTTCAGATAAAAAGGGAAAAGTTTTCAATCCAGCAACTGGTGAACAAGAGTCTGAGGTAAGACTTGCTTCAAGATCTGATTTAGACAGTGCTGTTGAGGCAGCAAAAAAAGCATTTGAAACTTGGTCTTTAAAACCTGCTCTACAAAGAGCTAGAATAATATTTAAATTTAAAGAATTAATTGAAAAAAATTCTGATGAATTAACTAAGTTAATAGTTTCAGAGCATGGAAAGGTTTATGAAGATGCAAGAGGTTCTTTAACTAGAGGTCTTGAAGTAGTGGAATTTGCTTGCGGAATTCCACATTTATTAAAAGGTGAGTTTTCCGAAAATGTTGGCACTAATGTTGACAGTTGGTCAATGAGACAACCTTTAGGAGTTGTTGCAGGTATCACACCTTTCAACTTTCCAGCAATGGTTCCAATGTGGATGTTTCCAATAGCAATAGCATGTGGAAATACTTTTATTCTTAAACCATCAGAAAAAGACCCATCTTGTGGTCTAAGATTGGCTGAACTTCTATCTGAGGCTGGTCTTCCAGATGGAGTGTTTAATGTAATAAATGGTGATAAAGAAGCTGTAGATGCAATTTTAGAAAATAAAGATATTAAAGCTGTTAGTTTTGTTGGATCTACTCCTATTGCAAAATATATTTATGAAAATTCAGCTAAAAATGAAAAAAGAGTTCAAGCTTTGGGTGGAGCAAAAAATCATTTAGTTGTTATGCCAGATTGTGATTTGGATGGTGCTGTAAATGGATTAATGGGCGCTGCTTATGGTTCAGCTGGAGAAAGATGTATGGCTCAATCAGTTGCAGTTGCAGTTGGAGACATTGGAGATGAACTTGTATCAAGATTATCAAAAAAAGCTGAAGCGTTAAAAGTGGGTCCTGGAATGGATAAAACTTCAGAAATGGGACCTTTAGTTACAAAAGAACATTTAGAAAAAGTTACAAGTTATGTTGATTTAGGTGTCAAGGAAGGTGCAAAGCTAGTGGTTGATGGAAGAGGTTTAAAACTTCAAGGTTATGAAAATGGTTTCTATATAGGTGGATGTTTATTTGATCATGTAAATAAAGATATGAGAATTTACAAAGAAGAAATATTCGGTCCAGTTTTATCAGTTATTCGAGTAAAAACTTTTGAAGAAGCTGCAAAATTAATTAACAACCATGAGTACGGAAATGGAGTTAGTATTTATACAAGAGACGGTGATGCTGGGAGAACTTTTGCAAGTAAAATTCAAGTAGGTATGGTTGGTATTAACGTGCCAATCCCAGTTCCAATGGCATTTCATAGTTTTGGTGGTTGGAAAAGATCATTATTTGGAGATAGTGGAATGCATGGTATGGAAGGAATAAAATTTTATACTAAACTTAAAACAGTAACATCTAGATGGCCTTCAGGTGTCCGATCAAATGCGGAATTTGTTATGCCTACAATGAAATAAAGGAAATAAATGAGAAAAATATCTTTAATTGGTGCAGGCCAAATAGGTGGGACTCTAGCACACTTAATAGGAATAAAAGAATTAGTTGATGAAGTAGTTTTATTTGATGTAGCTAGCGGTATTGCAAAAGGAAAAGCATTAGATATTGCACAATCCTCATCTGTAGATGGTTTCAATGTTAGGTTTTTAGGAACTGATAACTATGAGGACATAAAAGATTCAGATGTAATAATAATTACAGCAGGTGTTCCAAGA
>CACGDZ010000003.1 GCA_902571955.1 uncultured Pelagibacteraceae bacterium
TTTACATTATTATTAATACCTGGTTTCTTGGCCTTGTTTTATGGTTTAGTTGCTTATTTATTTGTAGTTATAAAACCAAATAAAAATTTGAGCTCATTTTTTCTTTTTTCTTTAATATTTGGAATAGTAGAATTTCTACGAGGATCAATACTAACTGGTTTCCCTTGGAATTTAATTGCTTATAGTTTCTCTAATCAAATCGAAATTTTAAATATTACATCAATCATAGGTACATACAGTTTTAATCTTTTCTGTATCTCGTTATTTACAAGTCCATCAATATTTATTTTAAGAGAAAATAAAAAAGATATTAGTGTTTGTGTTGCGTTTCTTATTACAACAATATCGTTTTATGTGTTTGGTTCACAAAATTTAGAAAAATTTAATAATCAAAAGGTAAAAAATCTTGACTATAAATTAAGAATTTTGAGTTCAAATATAAGTATAGATAGATTTTATAATAATATTGATCCAATAACTGCAATTAAAGAGTTAATTGAAATCAGTTCTCCAAAAAAAAATGAAAAAATAATTTTTATTTGGCCAGAAGGTATTATTCCAGGTATTTCACAAGACCAACTAAAAGAATACAAATGGTTATTTGAAAATAAATTCAACAAAAATCATTTATTAGCAATTGGAATTAATAGCAAAGAAGATGAATCTAAAACAATTAAATATTTTAACTCATTATCTATTTTTGATCACAATCTTAATATAATAAACTCATATAAAAAAATTAACCTTGTTCCTTTTGGAGAATTTTTACCTTTTGAGAAATTATTAAAAAGTATCGGCTTAAAAACAATTACAAATGATTATCAATCATATTCAAAAGGTGAGGAAAGAAAAATAATTGATCTGAAATATAATAATTTATCAGTGAAAATATTACCTCTTATTTGTTATGAGATAATTTATTCAGGTAAAATTTTTACAAACAATAAATTTGATTACATTGTAAATATTTCTGAAGACGGTTGGTTTGGTAAGTCAATTGGCCCAGAGCAACATTTTACTCATAGTATTTTTAGAGCTATAGAGAGTGGAAAATATATTTTAAGATCTGCTAATAATGGAACAACAGCAATTATTAATCCAATTGGAGTTGTTGAGAAAAAAGTTGATATAAATAAATCTGGTTATGTAGATTTAAGTGAATCAAGGAAAATAGAGATGACTCTGTTTGCAAAATTTGGAAATAAAATTTTTGGATTTATAATTTTGTTGTATATTTTTTTAGTATTTTCATTTAATAAGCTTAAAAATGAGTAATTTAAAAAATTTTCTTTTCACAAGTGAGTCTGTCTCTGAAGGCCATCCAGATAAAGTCTCTGATAGGATTTCAGATATGGTTGTTGACAGTTTTATTTCGGCTGATCCATATTCTAGAGTTGCGTGTGAAACATTAACTACAACTAATAAAGTTGTTTTAGCTGGTGAAGTAAGGGGACCAGAAATTAAAAAAGATGAATTAATTGAAAAAGTAAGAAATTGTATAAAAGATATTGGTTATGACCAAGAGGGATTTACTTGGAAAGAAGCAACAAAAATTGAAAGTCATTTACATTCACAATCAGCTGATATTGCTATGGGAGTGGATTCATCAGGAAATAAAGATGAGGGAGCTGGAGATCAAGGTATTATGTTTGGATACGCATGTAATGAAACAGATGTTTTAATGCCAGCACCAATTCATTATTCTCATAAAATTTTAAGATTAATGGCTGAGGATAGAAAATCTGGAAAATTAAAAAATATTGAACCAGATTCAAAAAGCCAAGTAACATTTGAATATGTTGATGGAAAACCTTCAAAAGTAAAATCTGTAGTTATCTCTTCACAACATTTAGCTGATGTTAATCAAGCACAAGTAAGAGATTTATTAAGACCTTATATGTTAAAATCTATTCCTGAGAATTTTCTTAATGGTTTCAATGAAGATGAGTTTTATGTAAATCCAACTGGTAATTTTGTGATTGGTGGTCCCGATGGAGATTGTGGTCTTACAGGTAGAAAAATTATTGTTGATACATATGGTGGCGCTGCACCTCATGGCGGTGGTGCTTTTTCAGGAAAAGATCCAACTAAAGTTGATAGATCAGCGGCTTATGCGGCAAGGTATATCGCTAAAAATGTTGTAGGTTCAAAAATTGCTGAAAAATGTTTAATTCAATTAGCTTATGCAATTGGTGTATCAAAACCACTTTCTATTTATGTTGATTTATTTGATAAAGATATAAATAAAAATAAATTTGTTGTAGAAAAGATTAAAGAAAATTTTGATTTGAGCCCTAGAGGCATAAGAGAAATGTTAAATTTAAATAAACCAATATATGAAAAAACAGCTGCTTATGGTCATTTTGGTAGAGCACCTGAGGAAAATGGTTCATTTTCATGGGAAAAAACAGATAAAACTAATGTTTTTTCTAAATAGTTTCTGTTGAATTAAAAAAAAACTTTACTATATTGCAATTACATTATTGAACTTTACAAAATGGGCTCAAGCCCATTTTTTTTTGGAGCAAACAAAATTATGTTAAATAAAAGAGCCGATAAACTTGAATTATTAAGGATTGCTGAGGCCGTAGCTTTAGAAAAATCAATTGATAAAGAACTAATTATAAGTTCAATGGAAACGGGTATTGCTAAAGCTGCAAAATCAAAATTTGGACAGGAGAATGAGATTAAAGTTTCTATTAATAGAGACAATGGAGATATTGAGCTTTTTAGAAAATTGATAATCGCTGAAAATCCAGAAAATGCAAATACTGAAATAAAATTAGAAGATGCAATTAATTTAAATGAATTAAATAAAGATAAGTCTATTGGTGATGAAGTATTACAGCCACTTCCTTCATTTGATTTTGGAAGAATAGCTGCTCAAACTGCAAAGCAAGTAATTAGTTTTAACGTAAGAGAAGCAGAGAGAGAGAGACAATTTAATGATTTTATTGATAAGAAAGACACAATTTTAAGCGGAATAGTTAAGAGATTGGAATTTGGAAATGTAATTGTTGATTTAGGAAGAACAGAAGCGATAATCCAAAAAAATGAGTTAATTCCTAGAGAAAATATTAAAGCAGGTGACCGAATTAAAGCTTATTGCTATGATGTAAGAAGAGAGCCAAGAGGACAACAAATATTCTTATCTAGAGCTCATACTAAATTTATGGAAAAGCTTTTTGTTCAAGAGGTTCCAGAAATTTATGATGGACTCATAGAGATTAAATCTTCTTCAAGAGATCCTGGGAGTAGAGCTAAAATATGTGTGAAAGCAGTTGATACATCTTTAGATCCAGTTGGTGCTTGCGTAGGTATGAGAGGTTCAAGAGTTCAAGCTGTTGTAAATGAACTTCAAGGAGAGAAAATTGACATAGTTAATTGGTCAGATGATCCTGCTATTTTAGTTTCAAATGCATTATCTCCTGCTGAAGTACAAAGAGTTAATGTTGATAGTGAAAGAAAAAAACTTGATGTAATTCTGACGGATGAAAATTTAAGTAAAGCAATCGGAAGAAGAGGTCAAAATGTTAGACTTGCAACAAAACTCTTAAATTATGAAATTAATATAATGACAGATGCAGAAGACTCTGAACGTAGACAATTAGAATTTAAAGAAAAAACAGAGAACTTTGTAAAAAATTTAGAGTTAGATGAAACATTGGGCCAGTTACTAGTTGCCGAGGGTTTTTCAACAATTGACGATATAAAAGATAGTTCAGCTGAAAATTTAACGAAGATTGAAGGTATAGAGGAAGATACCGCTAAAGCGCTGATTGAAAGAGCTAAAGAGTTCCATGAAAAAGACAAGGAAGATATTTCTCAGAGAATAAAAGAACTAGGTCTTGAGGATACCTTGATTAATTTGAAGGGATTAACCCCAGGAATGTTGGTTACACTTGGTGAGCAAAAAATTCTCAGTTTAGAGGATTTTGCAGACTTAGCGTCTGATGAATTAACTGGTGGTTTTGATTTAGTTAAAGGTGAGAGGGTAAAAATCCAAGGTTATCTTGAGGATTTTGCTTTATCAAAAGAAGAAGCAGATGAGCTTATTATGTCTGCACGAAACATTGTTTATAAAGTTTGAGTGATGAGGTATGGAGAAAAAAACAAAATTAACAATTTCAGGCACAGCCAAAAAATCAGTAAAGAATATTGAGTTTGCAAAAACTCAAGGTAAAAACTCTGTCATAATTGAAAAACAAACTGGGAAATTTTCAAGTAAAGGTGGATCATTTAGATCTAATGCGAATAAGCCAAGAACAACTTCATCCTTCAACAGAGGAGCTCCATTTAAACCATCATTTAATTTTAAATCATCTCCTGTAACAAACGATTTTGAAAAGAGAAAACTTGCTGAGCAAAGAGCTACCAAAAGACTTAAAGGAGATAGCGAAAATAAAGATAAAAAGACTTTAAAAGCAGGTACTAAGAAAAGAGAATTAAAATTAACAGTTTCAAGGGCGCTAAGTGATGAAATTGACGCAAAACAAAGAAGTTTAGCATCAGTTAAAAGAGCAAGACAAAAAGAAATAAAAAACGCTACAAAAGATGACTCACAAGAAAATTTAAAACCAATTAAAAGAGATGTTAACATTCCTGAGGCCATTACGGTAAGAGAACTGGCAAACAGGATGGCTGAACAATCAAGTAATGTAATTAAGCATTTATTTGGCATGGGTGTTACCGTGACTATTAATCAAACCTTAGCCGCAGATACTGCAGAATATTTAGTTAAAGAATTTGGTCATAATCCAATAAGAGAAGAGAAAGCAGAGGAAATAATTCAAAAAATAAAAGCTTCAAGAACTGAAAATTTAAAAAATCGACCACCGATAGTTACTGTCATGGGCCATGTTGATCATGGTAAGACCTCAGTACTAGATGTGCTCAGAAGCGCAAATGTAGTTTCAGGAGAATTTGGTGGAATAACTCAGCACATAGGTGCATATCAAATTGAGAGACAAAATAACAAATTAACTTTTATAGATACACCAGGCCATGCTGCTTTTACAGAAATGAGAGCTAGAGGATCAAAATTAACAGATGTAGTTGTTCTAGTTGTTGCAGCTGATGACGGAGTAAAGCCACAAACAGTCGAGTCTATAAAACATGCAAAGGCTGCGAATGTTCCAATCGTGGTTGCAATAAATAAGTGTGATCTTCCTGAAGCCGATCCACAGAAAATTAAAAATCAATTACTTGAACATGAGTTAATAGCAGAAGATTTATCTGGAGACACCTTAATGGTTGAGGTTTCCACAAAAACTAAACAAAATTTAGATAAGTTAGTTGAGTCTATAATTTTACAGGCTGAAATTTTAGATCTCAAAACTGATTATGAATCTAAAGCCACAGGGATCGTATTAGAATCAAAAATAGATGTTGGTAGAGGTCCGGTTGCAAATATTATTGTAACAACAGGAACTCTTAAAAAAGGTGACTTTTTTGTAAGTGGTTTAAAATGGGGAAAGGTTAGAGCAATTATTAATGATAAAGGTCAAAATATCAGTGAGGCTCCACCGTCAACTCCTGTAGAAGTTTTAGGTATAAATGGTGCTGCTAAAGCTGGAGATGATTTTATTGTTTTAGAGACTGAAAAAGAAGCTAAAACTTTAAGTGAAAATAGAGCTCAAGAGAGTAAAGAAGGAAAGAACCCATTAACCTTTGCTACACAAGATTCTGCTTTCTCAGATAAGTCTTCTGAAGAATTAAATTTAATTATAAAATCTGATGTACAAGGATCCTCAGAGGCTATCAAAAACGCAATTGCTCAAATCAAACATGAGGAAGTGAAACCAAAAATAATTTTAGCAGATATTGGAATGGTAACAGAAACTGATGTTACATTGGCTAAAGCATCTAATGCGGTATTAATTGCTTTCAATGTTAAGCCAAGTAAAGAAGCAAAAAAACTTGCAGAAAACGATAAGATAAAAATATCTTCATATAATATTATTTATGAAGTTTTAGATTATATTAAACAAAAAATGTCAGGATTATTAGCACCCGATGTTCAAGAAAAAATTACTGGTACTGCACAAATTTTGGAAATATTTAAAGTTTCAGGTGCAGGAAAAGTTGCCGGTTCAAAAGTAACCGAGGGTGAAATTAATAGCACATCAGATGTGAGAATTATTAGAGATGGTGCAATTATTTATACTGGTAAAGTCTCATCAATATTTAGAGAAAAAAACCAAGTAAAACAAGTAAGTGATGGTCAAGAGTGTGGAATAACAGTTAAGGATTATATGGATTTCCAAAAAAATGATACAATAGAGGCATTTAGTGTTACATCTACCGAAAGGTCAATTTAATGGCAGATAGAATAGGAAAACCAGTATCCCAAAGACAGCTTAGAGTAGGAGAAATGATAAAGCAGTCTTTAAGCATGATTTTTATAAGAAATGAGGCTAAGGTGCCGAATTTGGAAACAAACACAATAACAGTTACCGAGGTTAGAATGAGTCCAGATTTAAAAATAGCTAAAGCATATGTGCTTCCATTAGGAGGAAAAGATGCGGAGGAAACAATTAGTGTTTTAAGGGAATACTCATTTTTAATTAGAAAAATTTTATCACAGAAAGTGGTTATGAAATTTTTACCAAAATTACTTTTTAGAAAAGACGAATCTTTTGAGTATGCGGAAAAAATTGAAAACTTAATAAAACAAACAAATAAATAGGAAGAAAGAGGCATGAACAAAAAGGCACAAGAATTAGCAATGCATGATAAAGATACCGGATCTTCAGAGATACAGGTCGCTTTGCTAACTGAGAAAATTGAAACTCTCTCTAAACATATTAAGCAATTCAAAAAAGATAAACATTCATCTGTTGGGTTGTTGAGAGCGGTAAATAGAAGAAAGAAATTGTTAGAATACCTAAAGAAAAATAAAATAGATTCTTACAAAAATGTACTGTCGAAATTGAATTTAAGAAAATAGAAATCAACATAGATAGAACTGAATGGAACGAAACGAACGAAACGAAATGGAAATGAAATGTTTAAAGTATACAAGAAGGAAATTGAAGTAGCGGGAAAGAAGATAAGTTTAGAAACAGGTAAAGTAGCAAGACAGGCAGACGGTTCAATAATCGCAACATGTGGAGAGACAGTCGTACTAGCAACAGTAGTAGGAGCAAAAAAAGTAAATCCTGATATGGATTACTTTCCATTGTCTGTAAATTACCAAGAAAAATATTATGCAGCTGGAAAAATTCCAGGTGGATATTTTAAAAGAGAAGCAAGACCAACTGAGAGCGAAACATTAATCTCTAGATTAATTGATAGACCAATCAGACCTCTGTTTCCTGACGAATTTAAAAATGAAGTTCAGCTATTACCAACAGTAATTTCATACGATAAAGAAAATGAACCAGATATTTTATCAATCACAGCGTCATCAGCTGCATTAGCTATATCAGGAATGCCATTTATGGGTCCTGTAGGAGCTTCAAGAGTTGGATTTGTAGATGGAAAATATGTTTTAAACCCATCTAAATTAGAATTAGAGAACTCAAGTTTAGATTTAGTTGTTGCTGGCACAAAAGATGCTGTGCTTATGGTTGAGTCTGAAGCAAATGGTTTAACAGAAGAAGAAATGTTAAATGCAGTAAAATTTGGTCATGAGGGATTTGTTCCTGTAATTGAAATGATCGAAGAACTTGCAAAAGAATGCAGAAAACCTGAGTGGACTGTTGAAAAGAAAGATCTATCTGAAGTTAAAAAAAAATTAGAGGAAACTTTTACAGAAGATCTTAAAAAAGCTTTTGCAACTAGAGATAAACAAGATAGATCAAATCAAATTTCTGAAATCACTGATAAAGCTAAAAAGCTTTATGAGGAAGATGAAAATTACACTGATCTAGATGTTAACAGTCAGTTAAAAAATCTAGAAAAATCAATTGTTAGAACAGACATTCTAAAAAATAAAAATAGAATTGATGGAAGAGGTTTGTCTGACGTAAGACCTATTGAATGTGAAGTCGGTGTTCTTCCGAGAGCACATGGCTCTGCATTGTTTACTAGAGGAGAAACACAAGCAATTGTTGTTGCAACTTTAGGAACATCTGATGATGAACAAAGAATTGAGAGCTTAGATGGATTGCAAAGAGAACGATTTATGCTTCACTATAATTTTCCTCCTTTTTCAGTTGGAGAAACTGGAAGAATTGGAACAGGTAGAAGAGAAATCGGACATGGTAAATTAGCATGGAGAGCAATCAACTCTTCATTACCAACAAAAGAAGCATTTCCATATACTTTTAGAGTAGTTTCAGAGATTACGGAGTCTAATGGTTCTTCTTCAATGGCAACCGTTTGTGGAACTTCTTTAGCATTAATGGATGCTGGAGTGCCGATTAAAGAGCCAGTTGCAGGTATTGCAATGGGATTAATTAAAGAAGGAGATGATTTTAGTGTTCTATCAGATATTTTAGGTGACGAAGATCACTTAGGTGATATGGATTTTAAAGTTGCTGGAACTAAAGATGGAATTACTTCTCTTCAGATGGATATCAAAATTACAGGTATTACATTTGAAATTATGGAGCAGGCATTAAGCCAAGCTAAAGATGGAAGAGTTCATATCTTAGGTGAAATGAATAAAGCATTATCAGCTTCAAGATCTGATGTTGGAAAACACACTCCAAAAATGGAACAAGTAAATGTTGATAAGAAAGACATTGCAGCTGTGATTGGAAAAGGTGGAGCAACAATTAGAGAGATCGTTGAAAAATCAGGTGCAAAAGTAGATGTAAATGATGAAGGAGTTGTTACAGTTGCTGCTCCAGATGAAGAGTCTAGAAACATAGCGATGCAAATGATTAAAGACATTACTGCAAAAGCTGAACTGAATAAAATTTATTCAGGTAAAGTAATGAAGATTATGGAGTTTGGTGCATTTGTTAATTTCTTAGGAAAACAAGATGGGCTAGTTCATATCTCAGAACTAGCAGATAAAAGAGTAGCTAAAGTAACCGATGTTGTAAAAGAAGGTGACGAAGTAAAAGTTAAAGTGATTGGTTTCGATAGAGGTAAAGTTAAACTATCTATGAAACAAGCTGCTGAATAATCTATAACATACATTAAAATTTTAAACCCTTGGAATGAGAGTTCTGGGGGTTTTTTATATTGAGGATAAATTTATTTTTTTTGAATATTTTTTATTTGGAACATTTTTTATAACTGCTTGGCCACAACGTATTATTCCTCGTTTTTTATCAAATGTCATTTTGGGTTCACCATATAATTTCCATCCATTAGATAATGCCTCAGTTACTCGATTACAAAATCTTGCTGTATCATCATCAGTAATAAATCTGTATCCTTTCATATATTTTTAATTAAATTTAACTAAATTTTAGGTTATATTTTTAGGATCTGGCATTCCTACCTTGTTATATCCAGCATCTACGTAGTGAATTTCACCAGTAACTCCGTTAGCAAGGTCACTTAGTAGATATAATGCTGAATTTCCAACATCATGGATATCTACATTTCTCTTAAGAAAAGAATGGTCTTCATTCCATTTATATAGGAATTTTGCGTCTCCAATTGCAGAGGCAGCTAATGTCTTGATAGGTCCAGCACTTATAGCATTTACTCTGATGCCTTTAGCACCCAAATCTCTAGCTAAATATTTAACACTTGCCTCTAAAGCTGATTTACAAACACCCATTACGTTATAATTTGGAATTGCTTTTGTAGACTCATAAGTTAAGGTTAATAAGCTTCCACCTTGTTTCATTACCTTTGAAGCTTCTTTTGCTATTTCAGTAAATGAAAAACAAGAAATTAACATACTTCTTAAAAAATTTTCTCTTGTCGTATTTAGGTACTCACCTGATAACTCTGATTTATCTGAAAAAGCAACTGCATGAACTACAAAATCAATTTCACCCCATTGAGATCTAATATCCTCAAATAGTTTTACCACTTCTTCCTTTTTCTCAACATCACAACTAAATGTAACATTTGAATTTAATTTTTCTGCTAAAGGAACTACTCTTTTTTTTAAAGCGTCACCCAAATAAGTAAATGCTAGCTCAGCTCCAGCTTCTGAAAGTTTTTGAGAAATACCCCAGGCAATAGATCTTTCATTGGCAACACCCATGATTAATCCTTTTTTACCTTTCATTAAACTCATAAATTAAACCTTTTCAAAAATTAAAGCTGCATTAGTTCCACCAAAACCAAAGCTATTTGACATTACTGTATTTAAAGTTGCTCCTGTTTCAGTTTTTGAAACTATAGGAAATTTTTTAGCATCATCATCCATATCAGTAATATTTGCAGAACCTGTAATGAAATTATTCTTCATCATTATTAAACAATAAATTGCTTCATGAACTGAAGCAGCGCCTAATGGATGACCTGATAAAGATTTAGTTGAACTTATTTTTGGAATGTTCTCTCCAAAAGTTTCTTTAATAGCATTAAGTTCAGTTATATCTCCAACAGGAGTAGATGTTCCGTGAGTATTAATATAATCAATTTTATTTTTAGCAGTTGCCATTGCCATTTTCATACATCTAACAGCACCTTCACCTGACGGCGCTACCATATCGTATCCATCTGAGGTTGCTCCATAACCAGTTAATTCTGCGTATATTTTAGCCCCTCTTGCTTTAGCATGTTCGTATTCTTCAAGTACTAATACGCCTGCACCACCTGCAATTACAAACCCATCTCTAGTTTTATCATAAGCTCTAGACGCAGATTGTGGAGTATCATTATATTTTGATGATAAAGCTGTCATAGCATCAAACATTGCTGTCATTGCCCAATGAATTTCTTCACTACCACCTGCAAAAACAACATCCTGTTTACCCATTTGAATTAATTCCATAGAATTGCCTATGCAATGTCCACTAGTTGCACATGCAGAACTCATTGTGTAGTTAGTTCCTTTAATTTTAAATGGTACGGCAAGTGTTGCAGAAGCAGTACTGGCCATAGTTCTTGGAACAATAAAAGGTCCCATTAATTTTGGTGTCTTCGCTCTAGTTTTATCTGCAGCTAAAATTACATTTTCTATAGAAGGTCCACCTGAGCCCATCACAATTCCAGTTTTAAAATTACTTACTTCACTTTCTTCTAATCCAGAGTCTTCTATAGCCTCTTTCATTGCAATATAATTGTAAGCTGAGCCTGATCCCATAAATCTAATTGTTTTTCTATCTATATGATCCTCAAGTTTAATATTTGGTTTACCGTGAACATGGCTTTTCAGGTTATGCTCTTTATAATCTTCAGCATAAGAAATTCCTGATTTTGAATTTAATAAAGATTGATGAACTTCTTCTTGATTATTTCCTAAACAAGAAACAACACCTAAACCTGTAATAACCACTCTTCTCATTATTTAAATAACCCCACTTTTAAACTTTCTGCTGAATATATTTTTTTATTATCTGCAAGAACAATTCCATTTGCAAGCCCAACAGTTGTTCCACCAGGAGACATAATTTTTTTCATATCTATTTCATATCTTACATTTTTTACACTCTGTAATACTTCACCTGTAAATTTCACAGTACCCACTCCTAGAGCTCTTCCTTTTCCAGGATTTCCTAGCCAACCTAGAAAAAAACCTACCAGTTGCCACATAGCATCTAAACCTAGGCACCCTGGCATAACTGGATCTTTTTTAAAATGACAATCAAAAAACCAAAGATCATCTTTAATATCTAATTCAGCTTTTAAAGAGCCTTTATTAAACGCTCCATTATTTTCATTGATTTCCGTTATTCTGTCAAACATAAGCATTGGTGGAAGAGGTAATTTTGCATTGCCAGGCCCAAAAAGATCACCATTTCCACAAGTTATTAAGTCATCATAGGAGTATGAGTTTTTTTTCATAATTTTGAGCTCCCTTAATACTTGATTTAATCCTAATATAATATAATAAAACGTTATATTTTTATTCATACTTTAGAATAATTATAAAAAACGATGCCAAAAAACTGCAATTTTATTGAAAAATTAAGAGAAGTTGGACTTAGACCTACTAAGCAAAGAGTAAAAATGTGTGAAGTTTTGTTTAATAGAGAAAAAACTTTTCATTTCACAATTAACGATTTGGTTAAATTGTTATCTGAGAAAATGAATCAAAAGATATCTCTAGCGACAGTTTATAACACAGTTCATGCATTTGAAAAAAAAGGATACCTAAAAGAAATTTCAATCGATAGTCATAAAAGTTATTTTGATACAAACACATCAGCACATCATCATTTTTTTGATGAAGATACGCATGAGCTAATCGATTGTGATGAGAGCGATATAGACAAAATTAATATTAGAAAAAATATTACAGGAAAAAAAATAAATTCTGTTGAAGTGTTAGTTAGAGTTGCGAGTGATAATCAAACTCAAAAATAATTTAATTAAATCATACACTTAAAATCTACATTATAATAATTCTAAACTATTGACATACTGATAATATTCATTATATGATTTCAAAATCATTAAAAAGGAGAAAAAATGTCTTTAAAAGGAAGTAAAACAGAAGAAAATTTAAAAGAAGCATTTGCTGGTGAAAGTCAAGCAAATAGAAGATATCTTTATTTCGCACAAAAAGCTGACATAGAAGGTTACAATGATGTAGCTGCAGTTTTTAGATCAACAGCAGAAGGTGAAACTGGTCACGCACATGGTCATTTGGAGTATCTAGAAGAAGTTGGTGATCCAGGAACTGGTATGCCAATTGGTGAAACAAAAGCAAATTTAGCTTCGGCAGTACAAGGCGAAACTCATGAGTATACTGATATGTACCCTGGTATGGCTAAAACAGCTAGAGAAGAAGGCTTTGAAGAAATTGCTGACTGGTTTGAAACTTTAGCTAAAGCTGAAAAATCACACGCTGGTAAATTTCAAAAAACTTTAGAGTCTATTAGCTAATCAAATTTCTTAGTGGGCGACTAACGCCCACTAAAAACAATTCGAATTTCAAAAAACTTAATTGTATGAGCAAAGAAGGAAGTTTAGGTGCACCTATACGACATCCTATAGATTTTGAGCATCCTGATTTTTTAAATCCTGAAAAATTAGATGCTGAAATGAGAAGAGTGTTTGATATTTGTCATGGATGCAGAAGATGCTTTAATCTCTGCGATTCATTTCCTAAACTATTTGACATGATTGATGAGTCTAAAAATGAAGATGTTGAAAGCTTATCTAGTGATCAATTTGCTCCTGTCGTTGATGCATGTACTTTGTGCGATATGTGTTTTATGACTAAATGCCCATATGTTCCACCACATGATTTTGATTTGGATTTTCCACATTTAATGTTGCGATATAGAACGGCTCAAAAAAAATTAGGTAAATTACCAAGCGTACCAACACAATTAGCTCAAATAGATCGAAACGCTAAAATTGGTATTTTGTTCTCAAAAATAGTTAACTGGGCATCAAATATTAAAAATAAATTAATTAGAAAAATCTTAGAACTAATTACTGGAATAGATAAAAGAGTTCAGTTACCAAAATATAACTCAGAAACTTTTTCTAATTTTTTTAAAAAAAATAAAGATAAGATAAATTATCTAACTCCTTCTAAAGATAGAAAAGTAGTTATTTATTCAACTTGTTTTGTAAATTTTAATAAAAAAAATACGGGTGTTGCTGCTTTAAAAGTTTTGAAAAAAAATGGTGTAGAGGTTCAAGAAGCTTATCCTGGTTGTTGTGGAATGCCATTTTTAGAGCAAGCAGATCTGCCAAAAGTTGTTGAACAAGCGAAAAAAGTTTCTAAAGATTTAATTGAATGGATTGATAAAGGATATAAAGTAGTAACCTTAACAGCTAGTTGTGGATTGATGTTAAAATTCGAATGGCCCTTGTTATTACCAAACGATGAAAAAATTAAAAAATTATCTTCAAATGTTATGGATATTGATGAGTATGTTGTGGATATTGCAAATAATGAGGGATTAGCAGAAGGATTAAATGAGATTGATGGAGGAGTAACCGTGCATCATGCTTGTCATGCTAGAGCACAGAATATGGGTATTAAAGCAAGAGATATGTTAAAATTGATACCAAACATTAAAATTGATGTAGTTGAAAGATGTGCAGGTCATGGAGGAACTTTTGGAGTAATGAAAGAAACTTATGATTTAGCAAATAAAGTTGGAAGACCTACAGCTAGACAAATAAAAACTAAAAATAATAAGTATATGGCTTCTGATTGTCCTTTAGCTGGTAAACATTTAAAACAGTTAGAAGTTGATACAAACATATCTAATGATGAGGCACTACACCCTATCGAATTGGTGGCAAAAAGTTATAACTTATGATCATGCCTAGAGATAAAAGAGAAATTCAAAAAGAAGACATCATGCCTTTAGATGTTTATATAGAAAAGAGACGTGAATTAAGAAAAAGTATTGTTGATTATAAAAAAAATAGAAGAGTTGCTTTAGGGCCTTATGCTACTTTTTATTTTGAAAGTTATGAAACAATGTTAGCTCAAGTACAAGAAATGCTATACATTGAAAAAGGTGGTGATGAGCAACTTCAGGATGAGTTAACTGCGTACAATCCTTTAATACCTAACGGCAAAGAACTTACAGCAACTTTAATGTTTGAAATAGACAATCCTATATCAAGGGCTGCGTTTCTAGGAAAAGTTGGTGGAATAGAAGAAACAGTATTTATGAAAATAAATGGTGAAAAAATTAAAGCAATTCCCGAAGAAGATGTTGATAGAACTTCTTCTGAAGGAAAAGCTTCATCAGTACAGTTTATTCATTTTAATTTTACTGATGATCAAATAGAAAAATTTCAATCTAATAGCTCAGAAATTGAGCTTGGAATTGACCATAAAGAGTATTCTCATAACACAAAATTATCTAAAGAAAATATAGCCTCTTTATCTACTGATTTTAGTTAATTTAGTCCCCAAATATTATCTGTTTTAATCCAACCTTCAAATTCTTCTGATATAATTTTACACCAATTTTGTTCACATTTTTCTACAATTAATAATCTTCCCTCTTTTATTTGAGCAAGTGGTTTAGCAAAAGATGTAGGTTTTTTAAATAAAACTTTATTTTTCGTAGCTATTACAGAATTACTTTTTTTTAATTGAGAGATATGAATCCACCCACTGTTATTTTTTAAATCTATAATTCGCCTGAAATTCTCTTTTTTATCAATTTGTTTTAATGGAAGATTTATTTTTTTATAAACGTATTTAATATCAGATTCAAAACTTGGTCCGTAACGAACGTTTACTTTATTTTTTTTAAGAGAGACAAAAATTTCATTAGCAAACGAAATGTGAGTAAAAAATAACAAAAAAAATACTATATAAATTTTTTTTATTATTTGCATAAGCATTTTTTTCTTTTATTAATTTTTGCTTTTCTGAAATTTAAATTTAATAGATCTAGAATTAGAATGTATCCATTTAAATTTTGTCCAATATTTAATATTTTTTTTAAAACTTCATTAGCTTGTAACGTACCTATTATACCTGCAACGGTTCCTAAAATTCCCTCATATTCACAATTTAAAATTTCATCAGATATTGTTTCTTCTTGATAAAAACATCTCAAGCAAGGATCTTTTTTATTGGTAAAATTAAAAGTAAAAATATGACCATCAAACTTACTTATAGCACCAGTAACTAGAAATTTTTTATATTTTAGACTTAAATCATTTATTAAAAATTTACTTTCAAAGTTATCAGTTCCATCAACAATATAGTCATAATTTTTAATAATTTTTTCAAATATAGTTTTATTTAATTTTAAATTAAAAATATTTATTTTTGTCTTTGGATTAATTTTATTTAATTTTTTTTTTGCAATCTTTACTTTAGATTGATTTATATCTTTTTCATTATACAGGCTTTGTCTGTGGATATTAGAGAGACTTACAGTATCATGATCTGCAATCCCAAGTGTACCAATACCCGATCTAGTTAAAAATTCTGCTACTGGGCAACCTAGACCACCCATACCAACTATCAAAACTTTTGAAGATAAAATTTTTTTTTGGCCTGTTGCACCAATATTTTTAAGAATTATTTGCCTCGAGAATTTCTCTATTTCTTTGTTGTTTATATTTTTGCTCATTTTCCTGTTGAGCCAAACCCACCTTCTCCTCTAATTGTTTCTGGTAGATTATCAGTTTCCTCAAGATCCATTTTAATTACAGGAGTTAAAATCATTTGTGCTATTCTATCCTTATTATTTATTAAAAAATCACTTTTTCCGTGATTAAAAAGGATTACTTTTATTTCTCCCCTGTAATCACTATCAATAGTTCCAGGTGTATTTAAAACACTAATGTTGTTTTTTGCAGCTAAACCAGATCTTGGTCTTATTTGGATTTCGAAATCACTTGAAAATGCAACAGCAAGCCCTGTTGGTACTAAGCATGATGAGTTTGGTTTAAGATTAATAGGTTCTTTTACTAATGCCATCAAATCCATACCTGATGCACCTTCTGTTTTGTAAGCGGGTAATTCAACCGCAGGGTCTAACTTTTTGATAAGAACTTTTGCCATTAATTTAATTGATCAATTATTCTATCAACTATTTCATCAGAAATTCCAGATTTTTTTTTGTACGAAAGTTTTTCTTTTTTAACGTTTTTGTTTTTATAATGAATTGTTACTTCATTATAATCAGAATTAAATCCTATATCTTTATTTGATACATCATTAGAAATTATCCAGTCACAACTTTTCTTATTTAATTTTTCCTCTGCATTTTTATCAATCTCATTAGTTTCTGCTGCAAATCCAATGACAAGTTCAGGTCTCATAGAGTTATGGTTAGACACATAATGAAGTATATCTACATTCTTTTCTAAATTTAAGTTTAAGTTCTCTAGTTTTTTAATTTTATTTTCATACTTTTTGTTAATTTTAAAATCAGCAACCGCAGCAGAAAAAATTGCTACATCAACAGGTAAATTTTCTTGAGTAGCAACAAACATTTCATCTGCTGTTTCAACTTTTATAAGATTAATATCTTTATTTAATTCAAGATTAGTTGGACCTGATATTAATGTTGTATCAAAACCTTTTTTGGATAATGATTTTGCTAATTCATATCCTTGTTTGCCACTTGACTTATTTGTAATAAAACGAACTGGATCTATGTACTCATTAGTTGGACCTGCTGTAACTAATGCTTTAAATTTTTTGTTATTTTTTTTAATTAAGAAATATTTATCAACTTCTTCAGCAATTACTGATGGGTCTGACATTTTACCCTCTCCATATTCACCACATGCCATATCACCAACCTCTGGACCTATTAGTTTATATCCAAACTCTTTTAATTTTTTTATATTTGTTTTAGTAGTTGGATGCTCCCACATTCTTACATTCATTGCTGGTGCTAAAATAATGTTTTTATCTGATGCCAAAACAACAGTGGATGCTAAATCATCAGTTGTTCCTTGAGCCAGTTTCGAAATTGTATTTGCCGTTGCAGGTGCAATTACAATTATATCTGCCCATCTTGAAAGTGAAATATGATCCATTTCAGCCTCATTTTCTACATTAAATAAATCACTATAAACTTTACCTTGAGAAAGTGATGTTATTGAAAGCGGAGTTACAAACTCTTTTGCACTTGTTGTAAGAATTGTCTTTATTTCGGCACCATTCTTTTTAAAAAGCCTAATTGTTTCAAGACTTTTATAAGCAGATATTCCTCCACAGATAATAAATAGTATCTTTTTATTTAACAAATTTTTCATCTGCAGAATTAAAATACTATAAGGCCAAAAATTACAAGAAGTAATAAACCAATAATAGATTGATTTCTAAATGCTATCATTTCTGATTTCTTATCATTCAGAGCGGTATAAGAATTTGAATTTTGTGGAATTTGACCACTAGCTAAAAACGTTAATGCTTGATTTGCTTTATCCATAATCTCAGGAAATTCTGGTAAACGTTTAATCACTTCAGATGTATTTTTTAAAGTTTCATTTAAATTATTAATTGGATCTTTGGTTTCTTTAAGCCAATTTTCTAGTACAGGCTTTGAAGTTGTCCAAATATTTGTGTTTGGATTTAACTTTCTTGCTACACCTTCAACAACAACCATAGTTTTTTGCAACATTAATAATTGAGGTTGAGTTTGCATATTAAACTTTTCTGTTACATCAAACAATTGTTTGAGTAATTTACCTCCTGAAATATCTTTTACTTCTTGACCAAATATAGGCTCACCAATTGATCTCAAAGCTTGAGCTAGATCATCGATTGGTACTTTTTTCGGAACTAATCCGGCCACTAAGTGAACTTCAGCTACCTTACGATAATCCCTTTGAATAAATCCAAATAAAATTTCTGCTAAAAACCTTTTACTAAGTTTGTCTAACCTGCCCATAATCCCAAAATCTATAGGTACAATTTGGCCACTATTATCAACAAAAATATTTCCTTGATGCATATCTGCATGAAAAAAACCATCTCTTACAGCATGTCTTAAAAAATGTTGGATAATATCTTCAGCTATTTTATTAGTATCTAAATTTCTTTTCTTTAGCTCCTCAGCTTCTCTTATTGAAATTCCATCTATCCAATCCAAAGTCATTACATTTTCACTAGTAAAATTCCAATAAATTTCAGGAACTTTAAATCCAGCATCATTTTTAGTGTTTTCAGCATATTCATTAGCCGCAGCAGCTTCGAATCTTAAATCCATTTCAAGATTAGTTATTTCTTTAAGTAAAAAAACAACTTCAACAAGTTTTAATCTTTTTGTTTTTTTTACAAATGACTCAATAATAAATGCAAATAACATCATTGCATCTATTTCTTCATTGAATATTTTTTTTATATTTGGTCTTAAAATTTTTATTGCTACATCTTTAATTGTTCCATTATCATTTATTTTTGCTTTATGAACTTGTGCAATTGATGCAGCAGCAACTGGTTCACTTAAATCAATTATTGAATTAAATGCATCAACTCCAAGATCTTCTTTAATAATTTCTTTTGCTTCATGAATTGAAAAAGGTGGTAATCGATCTTGAAGTTTTTCTAGCTTTAAAGATAATTCTTCTCCGATTATATCTGGTCTAGTAGCAAGAAATTGACCAAGTTTAATGAAAGTTGTGCCCATAGATTCTAATGACCTAGATAGTCTTTCTCCGTCATCTTCAATTAAATTATTTTGTTCTTTTTTTTCAAATGAAATAGATAAAATTTGGAATAATATTGTTACAGCTAAAGGAGGTTTTTTAAATTTTGATGCAATTTGTAAAATATCAGATTTTGCAATCTTTCTTCCTAATTTAAATAAAGTAATAAGTTTTTTAATCATTAAATTTTCCAACCACTATGAATTGAAACAATACCTCCAGAAAAATTTCTATAAGAACACTTTTGAAAATTATTTTTCTCCATCAATTCTATTAATTCATCTTGATTAATAAATTGTTCAATACTTTTGATTAAATATTCATAAGGTTCTTTTTCACCAACTACAAACTGACCGATTATAGGAATAAGTTTTGAGTAATTTTTATATATAAAATCAAGATTTACATTTTGAATTTTAGAAAATTCTAGACATAGATAACGCCCACCAGGTTTTAAAACTCTATAAGCTTCTGAAAGTGCTTTATTTAAATTTTTTGTATTTCTGAGACCAAAACTAATAGTGTAATAATCAAATGAATTGTCTTTTATTGGTAATTTTTCTGCTGGAGAAATAACCCATTTTACATTTTTGTAACTAGATAATTTTTGCTTTCCTTGACTAACCATTCCTTTACTAGGATCTACACAAGTAACTCCAAACTCTTTATTTGTGCTATCTAAAAATAACTTTCCAATATCCCCCGTCCCACAAGCAACATCTATTAATTTTCTATTAACTCTCGGATTCATCATATTGATTAAACTTTTTTTCCAATATCTATGTACACCCATAGACATAAAGTCATTCATCAAGTCATATTTGTTGTAGACCTGATTAAACACATTTTCTACAAGTCCTTTTTTATTTTGAAGATTTTGTTGCATAAAAAAATATATATTGAATATAGTATCAAATGCCAGAATTACCAGAAGTAGAAATTGTTAGACAATCCCTTCATAAAAAGATCAAAAAAAAAAGCATAAAAAAAGTAATAATTAGAAATAGGAATTTAAGGTTTAAAATACCAAGTGATTTTGAAAGTTTTCTTAAAAATAAAAAAATAATTGAAGTTAGTAGATTTTCTAAATATTTGATTATTCATTTTCAAAATGAAGATTATTGTTTAATCCATTTAGGAATGTCAGGAACAATTCATATTCTTGATAAGAAAAAGCCTCTAAAATTTACGAATACTAGTTTTTATCATTCACCTTTGTTACCTAAAAAACATAATCATGCAGAGTTTGTATTTGATAGTTTGAAAGTAATTTATAATGATCCAAGACGTTTTGGATTTTTCGAAATAATCAAAAATCATCAAGATTTAAAAAAAAGATTCAAATTAATGGGACCCGAACCCTTTAGCGATAAATTTAACTTAAATTATTTAGTTAATTATTTTAAGAATAAAAATAAGGATATAAAAAGTTTCTTGCTTGACCAGAGATTTGTGTCTGGGATAGGTAATATTTATGCAAGTGAAATTCTTTTTGCTAGTAAAATAAATCCATTTAAAAAGGCAAAAAGACTTAATAAAAATGAATGTTTAAATATTATTTCAAATTCAAAGAAAATACTTAAACAGGCAATTGACAAGGGAGGATCAAGTATTAGAGATTTTAAAGACATATTAGGTAATAGAGGTAACTTTCAAAAGGAGTTTAAAGTTTATCAGCAAGACGGTACTAATTGTAAGCGAACGCAGTGTAAGGGTATTATAAAAAAAAAAATAACATCAAATAGATCAACTTTTTTTTGTGTTTCCTGTCAAAAATAGTTAAATATTTAGTTGACCACTATAAATTCTCAAGCTATACCCCTGCGCAGATGGCAAACACTAAATCAGCAATTAAGAGAATTAGAAGAATTTCTAAACAAACTGCGGTAAATAAAGCTAGAAAGAGTAGGTTTAGAAACGCTCTTAAGAAAATGAACCTTCTAATTGATGGTAAAAAGAAAGATGAAGCTCTTAAATTTTTACCAAAGTTAAACTCTGAGTTGATGAAAATTGCAAAAACAGGAATAATAAAAAAACAAAATGCATCTAGAAATGTTTCTAGAATTACTAAAAAAATTGCTGCAATCTAAACGTTAGTTAAATCTTTTAAACAACTCCTGATATCCACATTATATATTTAAGTATTTCATTAAGTTACTATATTTAGATTTAGTAAATATTTGGATTTTACTCATTCAATCTATATTTGATTCAATTTTAATAAAATCAATTAATTGATACAATCTATATTTGATTCAATTTATAATTTTAATTTAATTTAATTTAGAATTGTTTTGAAAATATAAATCACAATCATAGATTTTATTTTTTTTTAATTTTCTTTATTAACTTGTTGCAAATTTTTTTAAATAGTTCTAACTGAGATTTCCCCTTAAGTTATGAACAAATTAACAAATACAAAAAATATTAACAATTTTTCTTCTGAAGGTTTTGAATGGAAACAAGTGCAGAATGAAATGAAAAATAAACTAGGCTTAGAAGTTTATGAGAGCTGGTTAAAAAAAATTTCTTTTGTAGAGGAATTTAATAATTATTTGTTATTATCGGTTCCAACAAGATTTATTAGAGATTGGATTACATCAAGATATTTAGACCAAATATTAAAAATAACTAAAGTTTATAAAAAAGATATTGTTAGAATTGAGTTCAAAATAGTTGAAAAAACACAAGAAACCAATTCAAAGGAAAGTAATATTAAAGAAGACAATACTAATGAAAATGTTTCATTTATAAAAGACTCTTATCTTCAGTATAATCGAATTGATCCAAATAAAAGATTTGATAATTTCATAACAGGTTCAAGTAATAAATTAGCTTACGAAGCTTCATTGAAGGTTTCAGAAAATATATCTCATTATAATCCACTTTATATTTATGGTGGTGTTGGAATGGGAAAAACTCATTTATTAAATTCAATAGGTTTAGAGCTTAAAAAAAATAATAAAGTAATGTTTATTTCTGCTGAACGTTTCATGTATCAGTTTGTAAAATCAATTAAATCAAACGACATGGTGAAGTTTAAAGAGTATTTTAGAAATACAGATATTTTGTTAATTGATGATATTCAGTTTATAAGTGGAAAAGAGGCTATGCAGGAGGAGTTCTTTCATACATTTAATGCATTACTTGATAAGGGATCTCAAATAATTGTATCATCTGATAGACCACCAAACAAATTATCAAGAATTCAAGAAAGAATTCAATCAAGATTTTCTGGTGGATTAGTTGTTGATATTCAAAAGCCGGATCTTGAGCTTAGAAAAAATATAGTTGAAAAAAAAACTGAAGAATTAAATGCTTTGTATTCTGAAAAATTACAAGTTTCTAAAGAAATTCAAGAATTTATAAGTAATGAAATAACTGGAAGTGTAAGGGAACTAGTTGGTGCAATAAATAGAGTTGTTTCATTTTCAAGAATTTACAACAAAGCCCCAAATCTTTCTGAAACAAAAGTAGTTTTAAAGGACTTATTAAATTTAGCAGAAAATAAGGTTACAATAGATTTAATTCAGACAATTGTTTGTAAGTTTTTCAAAATCAGTAAAAATGAAATGTTATCATCTAGAAGATCAAGATATTTAGTAAGGCCTAGGCAAACAGCAATTTATTTAACTAAAATTTTGACTTCTAAATCATTACCTGAAATTGGAAGAGAATTTTCTAATAGAGATCATACAACAATAATTCACTCAGTAAAAACTATTGAAAAGATAAAAGAAAAAGATCCTGAGATGGTTGATAATATAAATAAATTAAAAAACCAGATTTTATATAATAATAAAGATAATGAAATTTAACGTTAATCAACAAGACCTTCAGCAAGCATTAAATTATTGCCAAGGAGTTATTGAAAAAAGAAGTACATTGCCAATACTTTCAAATATTTTGTTAGATGCAAGCAATTCAAAACTTACTATCACTGCGACTGATTTAGATTTAATATTTATACATCAATTAAATAATGTAGAAATTCTTGAGGAGGGCAAAACAACCACAACTTCCTCAATCATGTATGATATTATAAGAAAGTTTAACTCTGGAAAAAAAATAAATCTTTCTCTAACAGAT
Source organism: uncultured Pelagibacteraceae bacterium (assembly GCA_902571955.1). GTDB lineage: Bacteria > Pseudomonadota > Alphaproteobacteria > Pelagibacterales > Pelagibacteraceae > Pelagibacter. Next base: position 23,218 of record CACGDZ010000003.1, read on the forward strand.
ATAAGTAAATTACAAGTAGAGTCTGAAAAATCACTTTTTAATTTGAATTGTATAAGTGCTACCGAGTTTCCATTGACAGATGAAAATTTTAATCAAAATGAATTTATAATTAAATCAAAACAATTACTTAAATTGCTAAATAAGTGTAAATTTTCAGTTTCTAATGATGAAACAAGGCATTACCTAAGCGGAATTTATTTTCATCAAACAGAAGTTGAGGATAAAAATTATTTAACTGCAGCTGCAACTGATAGTCATAGAATGTCTATTTCAAAAGTTAGATTAGAGGAAAAAATAGATTTTGATCCAATAATTTTACCTAAAAAAACAATTTTTCAACTTTGTTCTTTATTAGATAGCTATGATGGAGATGTAAAAATTTCAAATGTGAAATCAAAAATAAAATTTGAATTAAATAATAGTATTTTAATTTCAAAACTTATTGATGGAAAATTTCCTAATTACATTCAGGTTATACCTAAAAATAATCAAAAAAAATTAGAAATAGAATTAAAATTATTTTTAAATTCTGTTGATAGAGTAGCATCTGTTTCATTAGACAAAAAAGATGGTGTGAAATTTCATTTATCTAAAGACACTCTAGATCTTTCGGTAAATAACACCAACAGTGGTGATGGTAAAGAAACTTTAAGTGTTAAGTTTGATCATGAATTAGAGATAAGTTTTAACTCTAGATATTTGATTGATGTTGCTTCACAACTAGATGGAGACAGAGTTGAAATATTCTTTAATGATACTGGTTCACCAGCACTAATAAAAGATCCAGGTGATTTTGATAGTATTTTTGTTGTTATGCCTATGAAGGGCTAATTAATTAAATCTAGCTCTGAATAAATATTTTTTTCAAGAATTTGAATAAAATTTTCTTTTGTTAATCCAGAAGGAATTGGTTTTAAAATAGAGATTGTAATAGTTTTATTTGATTTCTTTCCACCTTTTTTAGGCCACACATATCCGGAATTAATTGCAACTGGCTGACAAGTAACATTTAACTCTTCATAGATTCTAGAAGCACCTTTTTTGAAAGTTGGTCTTTCATCAGGAAGAACCCTAGTTCCTTGAGGAAAAATAATTAAAGGTCTATTAGAAGTAGCCATCATTTTTGAAATATCATCAAAAAAACCCAAGTTATCCTTTGTTACTTTATTTCTTTTAATTGAAATTGATCCAATTTTTTTTAAATACCAACCAAATATTGGAATTAACAATAATTCTTTTTTCAGAATAAATACAGGTGAGTTAAATATTGTCTGTAAATAAAAAGTTTCAAACATTGATTGATGAGATGCAGCTATAAAAAATTTTTCATCATTAATAATATTTTCCCTTCCTTTGATAGAAATTTTAACTGAAAGAATGAACCTTAAACAAAAACTAGCCCAATGGCCCATTAATTTACCTCCAGTCAAAACAACCTGTTTAGGCAAAAAAAATGATGGTAAAAAAATTATCGAAATTAAAATAATTCCAGAGAAAAATAATATTGAAAATAAAAAGTTTCTTATCATTTTTGTCAAAAGCTAAATTATATCTTTATGCTTTTGTCTTTTTCTTATTACTTTAATTTTTGATCCTTTTATTAATAATTCTACTGGCTTAGGTCTTAAATTATAATTTGAACTAAGTGACATTCCATACGCTCCTACATCACATATTGCTATTAAATCTTTTTCTTTTAATACTTGGAATTTTTTTAATGTGACAAATTTATCTGTACTTTCACAAATAGGTCCTACAAATTCATATGGTTTTTTAGATGTTTTGTTAGATTTTGTGACAGGCAAGGTTTTATGAAAAGCACCATACAAAGCAGGTCTTATTAAATCATTCATTGCTGCATCTAAAATGATAAATTTTTTACTCCCACTATCTTTTATATAGATTATTTTTGATACTAATGTACCAGTATCACCAATAATTGATCTACCTGGCTCGAATATAATTTTAACTTTATGTTTTCTTAAAAATTTAAGTATGGCTGAGTTATATTTTTTATAATTAAGTTTTTTATTTTTATCAGAGTATGTAATGCCCATACCTCCACCCAAATCTATAAATTCAAATTTATGATCTGTTTTACTAAGTATTTTACTGACCGCTTTAAGCATTTTTTCATAAGGTCTATGGTCTAATATTTGACTGCCTATATGAACGCTTAGACATTTTAAATTAATATTTTTTGAATTTTTGCAATAATTTATAATTTCATATAATGTATTTTTGTTTACACCAAATTTATTTTCTTTTTTCCCAGTGGATATTTGACTTAACGTTTTTGCATCTGTGTTGGGGTTTAGTCTTACACCAATTTTTATTCTTTTATTTTTTGATTTTGCTATTCTATTTATTTCTTTTATTTCACTTAAAGACTCAGCGTTAATAAGCAAAATTTTTTTATCAATAGCAAAGCCGATTTCACTTGTTGTTTTACCAACACCAGAAAATACTATTTTGCTTGGATTAATTCCTGCTTTTAGCGCCATCATCAATTCTCCTACTGAAACAACATCAGCACCTAACCCAAATTTTTTAATTTCTTTGATTATATTAACATTTGTGTTGGATTTAACTGCAAAGCAGATAAGTGGTGAAAAAGATCTGAAGCTTTTTTTAAAATTATTAATATTTTCTTTTAATTTAGAATAGGAGTAAGAATAAAATGGGGTTCCAAATTTATTGGCAATTTTTTGAAGATTAATTTTTTCTATTGTTAATTTTTTGTTTATGTATTTCATTAAGCTAAAACAACTGAAACTTCTTTTATTTCTGCTTTTTTATCTGGATCTACGTATTTAGGATCGCCTTTCTTTCCACAAGAAATAACTGCACAAAATAACAATATAATTATTGTAAATTTTTTAATCATTTAACTTTTTTATATTTCATTATCATTTTTTTAATATTATCAAAAGAAGTTCCACCATAAGATTTTTTCGAATTAATTGAATTTTTTAAATTAAATACTTTTAATACGTCATCTTTGAGTTTAGGCTCAATTTTTCTTAGTTCCTCTAAAGTCAACTCATTTAATTTTTTTTTTCTTTTTTCAGCAAAATTAACTACGGCAGCAGTTTTTTGATATGCTTTTCTAAAAGACATTGAGTGATTTTTTACAAGATAGTCTGCTAAATCAGTTGCAGTTGTGTATCCAGAATTAGCAAGTTCTAACATTTTACTCTTATTTGGATAACAATTTTTTAGTATTTCATCAAAAATTTTTAAACAATTATTTAAATTGTCACTAGATTTGAAAACAATCTCCTTATCATCTTGCAGATCTTTAAAATAAGACAGTGGTAAGCCTTTTAAAATTGTAAGCATCGAAAATAAATTTCCAAAAGCACTTCCTGATTTTCCACGCAAGAACTCTAAGAGATCAGGATTCTTCTTTTGTGGCATTATAGAAGATCCGGTAACAACTTTATCAGATAAATTGATCAAGTTAAAAGCATCCGAATTCCAAATAATTAACTCTTCAGCAATTCTAGAAATATGCATAGCACACACAGATGAAGCGTATAAAAAATCTAAAACAAAATCTCTATCTGAAACTGTATCAATAGAATTATTTGTAGGTATTTTAAAACCAAGTTTTTTTGTTGTATAATTTCTGTCTATATTAAATGATGTTCCTGCTAAAGCTGCAACGCCTAAGGGATTTTCATTTAAGCTGTCTAAATTATTGGAAAATCTCTTTTTGTCTCTATTAAATATTTCTACATAACACATTAAATAATGTGCAAAAGAGATGGCTTGAGCATTTTTAAGATGAGTAAATCCAGGCATGATAGTTTCAACGTTTTTTTCAGCTAACTTGATTGTACTCTTAATAACTTTATTAATATTATTATTTATGTCGTTTGTTGAATTTTTCATCCAAATTTTAAAATCAGTAATTACTTGATCATTTCTTGATCTTGCAGTGTGAACATAGCCAGCTTCTTCCCCTATAATTTGAAAAAGTCTCTTTTCGATATTCATATGAATATCTTCATATTTTTTTTTAAACTCAAATTTATTTTTTGTAATCTCTTTATTTATTTTTATTAGTCCATAAATAATTTTATTTTTTATTTTAAAAGAAATTATTTTTTGTTTAAAAAGCATTTCAACATGAGCAATTGATGCCTGGATGTCTTCTTTATAGAGTCTTTTATCAATATCTATTGAATTACCTACTTTTTGAAACAAACTTGATGCATTTTTTTTTATACGTGTGTTCCAGATTGCTTGGTTGTTTTTATTTTTTGCCATGATATTTAATTATACCTTTTTAACATGAGATTTTTAATAATATTTATTTTTTTGATAACAAATGTTGTAGCTGAAGAACTACCTGGTATTAAAAATATTGTAATCCATAAAATACCAAAAACATATGATAATGTTATTTTTTTAGACAAAAATGATCAAAAAATTAATATTAACGAATATAAGGGTAACTTTTTGATATTGAATTTCTGGGCAGTCTGGTGTGAACCTTGCAAAGAAGAAATGCCATCTTTAGATAAACTCCAAGCTAATCCAGAATTGGATAAAATAAAAATATTTCCAATTAATATTGGAAAAGAAACTTTAGATAAAGTTAATAAATTTTTTGTAGATCTTAACATTAAAAACTTCGAACCTTATTTTGATCCACCTACTACATTAGCAAAAAAGTTTTCTTTAAGAGGTGTCCCTACATCAATACTAATTAATAAAGAGGGCGAAGAATTTGCTAGAATAATGGGTTCAATTGATTTTGAAGATAAAAATTTTGTTAATTGGATAAAAAAATATAACTAATTTTTAAAAAAATAAGCAAAACCAACTAAAGCAATAATAGCAATAAACTGCAAAATAACTCTTAGCTGCATTAGTTTATTTGAATATTTTTTACTTGTTTCTCCTCCCTTAAAAAGAGTGCCTATACCTAAAATTAAAACTATTCCCACTGCAATCAAAAGTGATATTGATAAAACCTTTAATAATATTCCTGAAATCATTTTTTTATTTTAGATTGTGTTTTGACATAAAAAACATAATTTATCTACTATGACATTTTGCCTAGATTCCATAATTATTAAACCAGAAAACGGTCTTGAAATCAAAAATGCAATTATTTTGCTTCATGGTTATGGAGGAGATGGAAAGGATATAAGCATGCTATCTTTAAACTGGAAAAGACATATGCCTAATACAGTCTTTATTTGTCCAAATGGTCACGAGCCATGCGCTATAAATCCTTCTGGTTATCAATGGTTTGATTTAACAAAAGAGGATACTGATTATATATTAGAGCAATCAATTAAGGCTGAAGACGTTTTAAAAAAATTTATTAATGAAGTAAAATTTGATTTCAATTTATCAAATAATCAAATTTGTCTATCAGGATTCAGCCAGGGATGTATGATGTCATTAAATGTGGGTCTAACATTTGAAGAAAAATTTTTATGTATAGTAGGTTTTTCTGGAAAAATAATTAATCAAAAAAATTTGAAAAAGAGAATCAAAAATAATACCGAAACATTACTTATACATGGTGAAGCTGATCAAATTGTCCCATCTACCCATTTACTGGAAGCAAAAGATTTTTTAATTAGAAACAATGTTAAAGTGGATACACTATTAATAAAAAATTGTGATCATCATATTCCTATTGAGGCATCAAGTACAGCATTAAATTTTATTTTAAAAAAAATTTAACATCTCTTGTTATTGATAAAATTGTTCAATTAAGTTAAAATTAATTTAATGAATAACTTTATTGAACAAAATGTTTCATTAGAAAAGTGCCCTGCATTAGTCCTCAATGCAGATTATAGACCTCTGAGTTACTACCCTTTATCTTTGTGGTCATGGCAGGACACAGTTAAATCTGTTTTTTTGGATCGAGTTACTATTGTTAGTAATTATGATAGAATTATAAGAAGTCCATCATTTAATATGAAATTACCAAGTGTTATTGCATTAAAGGATTATATTGTTCCTCAAAGCAAACCAAGTTTTACAAGGTTTAACGTGTTTTTAAGAGATAAATTTTCCTGTCAATATTGCGGAAGCAATGAAGAGTTAACTTTTGATCATTTATTACCTAGATCAAAAGGGGGTGAAACTAATTGGGATAATGTTGTAACAGCTTGTTCTGCATGCAATGTAAAAAAGGGTGGAAAACTATTAAAACATTCAGGCATGAAATTAAATCAGCAACCTTATCGACCATCAACAGAGGATCTACATAAAAATGGCAAACATTTTCCACCAAATTTTTTACACAAAAGCTGGATGGATTACCTATATTGGGATGTAGAACTAGAGTCTTAAATTTTCTCAGAAATATTTATTGCAATTTTTGATCCAGTTTTAATTATTTTATCTAATATAGAGTAAGGACCTTCTTTTGTTGCACCCTTTTCATAAGCAATATCTTTATGATTTAATTCATCTTCTCTAAATTTAATTATTTTTTTTTTAAGTTTTGGTTCACTTTTATCAAGTTGTTTAATTTGATTTAAATAATGTTCGTCTATTACTTCCTCAACAGATGCAGTACAAAGCATAGCTGCTTTTTTTCCAAGCAAAGTTGAACCAAACCCTAATCCTACACCTAATAAATCCCATAAAGGTAAAAATTTTGTTGGTTTTATATTTCTCTTTTTAATTTCTTTTTCAAAATAATCAGAATGTTCTTTTTCATGAACTTTCATTTCTTCAATTGTTTTTTTTAAAGCTTCATCTTTAACTAATGTGTTTAGAGCTAGCAACTGTCCTTCATAAATTTTAACAGCACCACGTTCTCCAGCATGATCAACTCTAATAAATTCTTCTATTTTTTTTTTATTTATTATTGTCATAACTTAAATAAGTTTTTGTTGTAAAATAAACTATTAACATTGATATTATAATATTGTAGCTTGTAAGTGATAATCCTAAAATTTTAAATGTAACATCTTTGCAACTTACATTTTTTTCTTGCAATTGTCTGATTATGTCCTCTTTTGAGAGTAAATTGGAGCCATTTTTTAAATCACAAACTAATGATTCTTCTATAAAACCTTGCTCAATACCCAAATGATATAAAGATAGAATAGTAGCAGCTAAAAAAATTATAATAAGAGAAAGAATGTAATATTTTTCAAGATTTATAAATTTATAATTTAATACAATAACTATTAATGCTAATAGGTAGGGAATTCTTTCAAGTATGCACAAGTTACAAGGTTGATGACCTAGAACATATTCAATAAAAAATGCTGAAGCTAAAGCAAGAATGCTAATTAAAAAAATTAACTTTAATGTAATTGTTTTGTTAATCTCAACCATTGATTTTAAAAAATAAATATATGAAAATAAATATTATAACTATAATAATTCCAATTACAGTGAACCATTTTGATCCATGTTTATCCATGAACTCTGTAAATAATTGCCCAAATTTATATGAAAGATAAGCAACTATAAAAAATCTTAGACTTCTTGAAATTAAGCTTACAATTATAAAAACAGGAAGATTAAAAGCAATTAAACCGCTCGAGATTGTAAAGGCTTTATAAGGCAATGGTGTAAAGCCTGCTAAAAAAAGAATACTCAGCCATGCGAGGAATCCACTCCCTTGAGACATGCTTAATTTTAAATTTTCAACTTTATCTTGATAACCATAAAATTCGATTACATACATTGCTAAATCAAAAAATAAATAACCTATCAAATATCCGAAAATCCCTCCAAGAACTGAAAATACTGATGCTATTAAAAATATTTTCAAATATTCATTTTTTTTAGTAATTACCATTGGAATTATCATTACATCTGGAGGTATAGGGAAAAAAGAACTTTCAATAAAAGACACAAGCCCTAAATAAAAATTCGAACTTTTATGCGCAGCTAATTCTAAACATTTTTTGTAAAGTGTTTGAAACATTTTTTGGTTTTAATATAAATTTAGTTCTTATACTATTAAATATAATTTAATTGAATATTAAGGGCGAATGGCGGAACTGGTAGACGCGCACGACTCAAAATCGTGTTTCGCAAGAAGTGAGAGTTCGATTCTCTCTTCGCCCACCAAGAAACTATGAATTTAGATAATTTAAATAATTTGATAGAATTATTTGCTAATCAAGCAAATAAACAAAATAAAAAAGATATTTTTTTAGAATGGCTAAACCCAAGCAATAAAAAAACATACACATGGGAACAAACTGAAAAGAATATTTTAAAATTATCAAAAGTTATTAAGGAAAATATAGATGAAGGCGATAGATGTCTTTTAGTTTCGGAGAATAGACCTGAGTGGTTCGTTTCTGATTTAGCTATTATGCTAGCTGGTGGAATTACAGTTCCAGCATATACAACTTATATAGAAGATGATTACAAGTATTTGATAGAAGATTGTGAACCTAGCTTAGTTATTGTTTCAAATAATGAAATGTTAAAAAAATTGAATAATATAATTAATAAAAAAGATTTTATTAAAAAAGTTATAACTTTAGATGAAATAGCTAAGGTAACAAAAAACTTAAGTTTAAATAACAAAGAAAAATATTTAGATTATAATTCTCTTTTAAAGAATAATTTATTAGAGGAAGATAAAATCGAAAATAATAAATTAAATAGAAAGTCTCCAGCATGTATAATTTATACTTCAGGAACCGGAGGAAATCCAAAGGGTGTAATTTTAAGTCACGGTGGAATTTTAAATAATGTTGTTGGATCATGTGAAATTACAAAACCATTATTTAATTCAAGACCAGTATTTTTAACTTGGCTTCCGCTTTCTCATTCTTATGAGCACTGTCTTCAATTTGTACAGATAGCAGTTGGAGCTAGAGTATTCTATGCTGAAAAAATTGAAAAACTTCTAGAAAATATATCTGAAGCAAAGCCTACAATTATGGCAGCTGTTCCTAGGTTCTACCAAAACCTTTACAACAAAATAAACATGAATTTAAAAAAACAAAAGGGTTTTAAGGCAAAATTAATTGAAGCAACTCTTCGACTGGGGAGAAAAAAACTATTTAAACAAAAAATGACTTTTTATGAAAAATTGCTCGATTCTATAGTTGATAAATTAGTTAGAAAGAAAATAAAAAAACAGTTTGGTGGAAATTTAAAAGCTTTCGTTTCAGGTGGTGGTGCTTTAGATAAAGAAATAGGTGAATTTTTAAATGCTATAGGATTACCGACACTTCAGGGATACGGCTTAACAGAAACATCACCAGTAGTAAGTTGCAATCCAATACATAAAATTAAAGTGGAAACTGTAGGACCTCCATTTAAAGGAAATGAAGTTAAAATTGCTGAAGACGGAGAAATATTGGTTAAAGGCGAAAATGTAATGTTAGGATATTGGAATAAAAAAGAAGAAACTGACAAAGTAATTAAAAATGGATGGCTTCATACAGGTGATATTGGAGAGATAGATCCAAATGACGGTTATTTAAAAATTACCGATAGAAAAAAAGATATCATAGTAAGTGCTGGAGGTGATAATATTTCACCAGCTAAAATCGAAAATATGATCACGAATGAGCCTGAGATAGATCAATGTATGGTTTATGGTGATAAAAAAAATTATTTAGTAGCTTTAATTGTACCTAATAAAGATTTTTTGAATGAAAAAGAAAAAATCAACAAAGTAATTGAAAAAATAAATACAAAATTAACTTTATTAGAAAAGATAAAAAGGATTCAATTAATAGATGAAAATTTTTCTATTGAAAATGGTTTAATGACACCAACAATGAAAGTGAAAAGAAAAAAAGTTACAGAAAAATATAAAAATCAGCTAGAAAATCTTTATTAAATCATCTAATTAAAATTGTTTATTAACCGCATAAACATTAACTAAATTAATAAAAAAAGTTTTATAAAAAATAAAAAGTAAAAATAATTTTTTATAAAATCTTACTTTTAATTAAAGAATTGACATAACTTATAGAAAAAAATAAAAATATATTAATAACGAATCAATTTGATTCGTGTAACTAAAAAAGGGAGCTAAAGATGCCTAAGAAAAGAAAAAAAGCGGCAAAGAAAACTAAGAAAAAAGCTAAGAAAAAAGCTAAGAAAAAAGCAAAAAAAAGAAGAAGAAAATAGTAACTTAGTATTCTTTACAAAAAACGCTTCTCATTACAGTTTGTGTGAGAGGCGTTTTTTTTTATTCTTCAATCGGTTCGTCGCTTTCAGAAATCGGCTCGTCCACAGGTAGTTCACTAGCTGGAGTTTTTGCAACTGTTACTGGTTGTGGGTGTCCACCTAAATTTCTTTTTAGCGCTTTATCTAATTTTTTCTGAGTATCCTCTAAAGAAACATTCAAGACAATCTGAAATTCAGACAATATTCTTTCATAAGCTTTTTCAAATAATTGTCTTTCACTATATGATTGATCAACCATAAGATCATCACCCTTATTTAAATCCCGAACAACTTCTGCTAATTCATATATTTTTCCAGAGGAAATTTTAGCTTCATATTCTTGAGCTCTTCGACTCCACATTGATCTTTTAATTTTTGGTTTACTTTTTAATATTGAAATACATTTATTAACTTGGTTAATAGTTGCTAGTGGCCTTAAGTGAGACTGCTTATTTACAGGGACCATCCCATTAGCTTTATCTTTTTCAAATTTAATAACATATGTTTCAACATCGATGCCACCAATATTAATTTTTTTAAACTCTGATATTTGGCCTACCCCATGTTTTGGATAAACAACGAAATCTTTAATTTTGTATTCTCTTTTCTCAGTTTCTTGTTTTTTAACTTTTTTTATTTCAGGTTTAACTTCATTTGTTTTTGAAATTCTTAAATTATCTACTTTTGGCTCTGCTGTCGTTTCTGCAACCTTAACAGTTTTTTTTGCTTTAGTTGTTTTAGATGAAACTTTTTTAAGGATTTTTTTGATTTTTTTTGAAACTATTTTTTTAGTTTTTTTTGCTTTTTTTGGTTTTTTAGCTTTTACAACCTTCTTTTTTGGAACTTTTTTTTTCACTTTTTTATCTGTTTTGCCTTTAAAGATTTTCCTTAAAATATTTTTCGTACTTATTTTGCTCATTTTTAAATTTCTCGTGATCCGAAAGTGGATCTTTTTTCTCACTTATATTAGGCCAGATTTCAGAGTATTTTTTATTGATCTCTAACCATTTTTCACTTCCAGGTTCAGTGTCCGCTTTTATGGCATCGACAGGACATTCTGGCTCGCAAACGCCACAATCTATACACTCATCGGGTTTAATTACAAGCATATTTTTACCTTCGTAAAAACAATCAACTGGGCAGACATCAACACAGTCAGTTAATTTGCACTTAATACAATTGTCGTTAACGATATATGTCATTTTAAATTTTGTTTAATTTTTTCTTTAATATCGCCCATTGTTTTATTGTCAATATAAAGTAAGCCCGCAAGTCGTCTCATTAAATTAGTTTCGTATATATCAGCATCATTGTTTGAGTAAATGATGGACCATAAAGCCTCTACGATTTTAATTTTGTCTTCTTCAGGTAAATTTTTTACTTCTCTAGTAAAATCTAAAATTTGATTTGAACTTTCTTCAATTATTTTTGCTTCTTCAACTGTTTTTGAAATATTTTTAACTTCTACACCAAGCTCTTGAAGTGTTTTTTTAATAATTTCTTCCTCTTTATCTGTAAAATTTTCATCTATTTTAGCAGCATGAATTAATAAAGCACAAACTTTGGTAATAAAATTTTTTTTTTTTATTTCTTCTTTTTTAAAAAACATTTTAACTTAAATTTAAATTCTTTAATATTTTAAATGGATTTTCATTTGAGATCTTTTTTGTAGCAATTTTTTTAAATTTCTTAGTAGGATTATATTTAAAAAATGTTTCATTTTGTTTCTCAAATATTTTATAATTCATTTTTTGAAGTAATTTTTTGAAGTTATCCTTACTACATCCTAAAAGATTTAACATTTCTGGAATTAATTTTATTTCAGAATTCTCTTTAGAACTAGAATTTATAATTAATACAAATAATCTCTCTAATATATCAATTCTAACGAAAAAATTATCAAATCTTTCAAATCCACACAAAAGCATAAAGTCTTTATTTTTTATTTTTATATCGTTTAAAAAATTCAAACCGAAGGTAGGTGGTTTTAAATTATAAAATTTTTGGTAAAAATTTTTCCACAATAATGTTCGTAAAGATACTGCCTCTGGCTTAATCAATTGATAAAGGAAAACATGGTATCTTCCAAACTTTACTCCCAAGTCTCTAAGAATTTTTCTCTCATTTTGTTCCAGGTTTTTTAAGTATTCAGAAACTTGGTCCCTTTTTAATACCCCATTATTTTCATATAGTTGGTATGCCAGTGCTTTAATTGATGAATTATTTTCCTTTATATTTTTTAAATCAATTAAACTTTTTAGTACTTTATTTATTTTTGAATGTATCCATTTATTAATGTAATCGTTTAATTTGTGTCTAATGTTTTGTTCAATAATATCATCAACAATTAAATCAAAATTAGGATTTAAATAGTCACTACCTGTTGTTAATTTGGCAATTGGGAAATCATTCCAGTAAATTTTAAAATCTTCATTCAAACTAATTAATCCTGTATCAATTATTGATTGCACACGTTTTTCTAATTCTGGACCAATAGTTTGCCTTGCAGCTTTTTTTAATGACTTTATGTCAGTTTCTAAAGCACCTTTTTTTAGATCTAGTTCTAATTTCAGTCCTTTAATCTTTCCGATAAATTGATCATCAATTTTAACGTCATTGTTTTGAAAAATTTCAGTCTTAAATTCCATATCTTGTTTTAAACCTCTAGCGAGTACACTCGCTCTTTTGTCGATAAAAGTTTTAGTAAGTTCTTCATGTAATCTATCTGAAAGTCTATCTTCTAAGTGTTTAGTTTTTTCTATCCAATAACTTTGATTTTCTACCCAATTATTTTTATTTGAAACATATGACCAAGTTCTGACATTTGCAATTCTATTTGATAAAGAATCAACATTTCCATCTAATTTATCAAGTTTCATTAGCTGTAATCTCATATAATCTTCAGAAATAAGTCCTTTTTGGCTGGTTAAAAATTTAAATACATTTCCAATAACCTCAAAATGATTTCCGTAAGTTTTTTTAACAAAATCAGGTATTTGGCAACACTCCCATAAAAGCATTAAAGTTTTCTCATCAAATTCTATATTTAAAATTCTTTGATCTTTTAAAAAATATTTAAGTGCTTTCTCATCCTCACATTCATGAATTTTCCTTAGCCATTCCACTTGAGGTTTTTCCTCTAAACTTTTAATTAAACTAATTGGATTATTGAAATTAAGATTTGAATTTCTCCAAAACAAAATTCTAATTTCTTCAAATTTATGATTTTCTAATAATTCTACCTCCTCTGGAGATATTTTTTTACAATCACCAGTAATACCGAAACTTCCATCGTTAAGGTATCTACCAGCCCTACCGGCTATTTGGCCTATTTCAGATAGATTTAATCTTCTTAATTTTTTTCCATCAAATTTCTTAATATTTGAAAAATAAACAAAGTCTAAATCCATATTTATTCCCATTCCAATTGCATCTGTTGCAACTAAGAAATCAACATCCCCAGATTGATATAGTTCAACTTGAGAATTCCTTGTTTTTGGACTTAGTGATCCCATTACAATAGCAGCACCACCCTTTTGTCTTCTTATTAACTCAGCAATGGCATAAACTTCCTCTGCTGAAAACGCAATGATTGCTGTTTTTCTATCAACTCTTGATATTTTTTTATGACCAGCGTAGGTAAGTTTAGAAAGTCTTTCTCTATTTATAAATTCAATATCTTCATCTAATTTTGAAATAATATTTTTAATGGTACTTGAACCCATCAGCATTGTAAGTTTTTCTCCCCTCATATTTAAAAGTCTATCAGTAAAAATATGACCTCTTTCATGATCAGAGCACATTTGAATCTCGTCTATGCCTACAAATTCTAAATGTTTGTCAATTGGCATAGACTCAACTGTGCATAAAAAATATTTAGCGTTAGATGGAATTATTTTTTCTTCTCCAGTTATAAGTGCAACTTTATCTAAACTAATTTTTTTTATTACTTTGTCATATACTTCTCTTGCAAGTAATCTAAGAGGAAATCCAATCATACCACTCTCAAAAGAAAGCATAGTTTCGATAGCAAGATGGGTTTTGCCTGTGTTGGTAGGACCCAGAACAGCTGTAATTTTATTTTTACTCATTTCTATCTTTTGTGCTTCTTTTTTTTTACCTACCAGATATTGTTACTGCTAAAGAACAAAAATAGACTAAAACATGACCGAATCGGAAGATAAAAAGTTCTCATTTTCTTTTAAATGTTAGTGAGATTATCATAAATAAGATTAATTCTATAACAGTAATTTAATTTAATAAAATGAGTAAAAAACTTTGGCAAGCTTCTTTAATTGTAAAAAAAAATTCAAATTTATTTGCTTTTGAAAATTATATTTCAAAAAAATTAAAAATAAAATTTAATAGAAATTATAAAAAATTATTAAATTGGAGTATTAAAAATTCTCCTGAATTTTGGAGTAGATTTTGGGATTTTAGCAAAATTAAGGGAATTAAAAGTAAAAAAAAATTAAGAAAATCTAAGATTTTTTATAAAAATTTATTTTTACCGGGTAGCAGTGTCAATTTTGGTGAAAATTTATTATCAAAAAATAATAAAGAGAAAGCAGTGACGTTTATTAGTGAAAATGGATTTAGAAAAGAAAGATCATGGAGAGAATTAAATTTAAATACTCATAAAATTGCAAAATTTTTAAAAAAAATAAATATTAAAAAAGGAGATAGAGTGGCAGCCTATATGCCTAATACTATTGAAACTGTTGAAGCATTCATTGCCACAACTTCTTTGGGGGGTATTTGGTCTTCTTGTAGTCCTGATTTTGGCTCTAAAGGTGTTGTAGAAAGATTTTCTCAAATTAATCCCAAAGTTTTATTCATAACAGATCAGTATTTTTACAATGGAAAAAAAATAAATATTTTAAAAAGACTTCCAGAGATTTTAAAATTTATTCCATCAATTAAAAATGTTGTAATTTGTAACTACCCTGGAAAAAAGTTTATTAAAAATAAATTTAAATTTAAAAAAATTAATATTTTTAAATGGAATAAATTAATGCTAACTAATGCCGAAAAAATTAATTTTAAAAGGTTTAATTTTGAAACAGAGTTAGCAATATTATATTCAAGTGGAACCACTGGAAAACCTAAATGTATTTGCCATAGATCCGGTGGTGTTTTAATTCAGCATATGAAGGAACATCAATTACACTGTAATATTAAAGAAAATGATAACGTTTTTTATTTTACAACATGTGGATGGATGATGTGGAATTGGTTAGTTAGTTCATTAGCCTCTAGGGCATCTATTGTTTTATTTGATGGATCGCCAATGTTTAAATCATCTGATTTGCTTTTGAAAATAGCACAAAGAGAAAAAATAACTTTATTCGGAATTAGTGCAAAGTATGTAGATGCTTTAAGAAAGTTTAAACCAAAATTAAAATATAAATTCAAACTAAATAAATTAAGAACAATTTGTTCAACTGGTTCACCTCTTTCAGAGGAGAGTTTTAAATATGTTTATAATCATATAAAAAAAAATGTACATTTATCGTCTATTTCTGGTGGTACTGATATTGTGTCATGCTTCGTATTAGGAAATTTATATCAGCCAGTGCACATAGGAGAAATACAGAACAAAGGGTTGGCTTTAGATGTAGATGTTCTAAGTGATAAAGGCAAGTCTTTAAAAAATATCAAAGGAGAACTTGTTTGTAAAAATCCATTTCCATCCATGCCATTAAAATTTTGGAATGATAAAAATGATGTTAAATTTAAGAATGCTTATTTCAATAAATTTAAAAATATCTGGCATCATGGAGATTATGCAGAGATAAAGAAAACTGGTGGATTTATTATCCATGGAAGATCAGACACTACTTTAAACCCTGGAGGTGTTCGACTTGGAACTGCAGAGATATATTCAGAGGTTGAGAAGTTTAGAGAAATAAAAGAATCTATAGTTGTAGGACAATCTTGGGATAATGATGTTAGAATACTTTTATTTGTTGTAATGAGTAAAAATTTTATATTAACAACAAAATTAATTAAGAAAATAAAATTACAAATAAAAAAAAATTCCTCTCCTAGACATGTTCCTAATAAAATTATTGTTGTTAAGGATATTCCTCGAACAAAAAGTGGTAAAATAGTAGAACTTGCGGTTAAAAGTAAGATAGAAGGAAATGAAATTAAAAATTTTGAAGCTTTATCAAATCCTGAGGCTCTCGAACAATATAGTAATTTAAAAGAGTTAAATATCTAATTATTAATTTTAAAAATCAATATTCAAAAAATTAACCACCAGGCCCCAAATTTGAAGGTTTTATTTTTATAATTTTCCATACACCAGAGGCAGAAGTTATGATTTTATCATTACATTTTAGTTCACAAAATAAGAAGACAAGCGTATTTGTTTTTTTTAAAATCTTTGTATGACCAATAATTTCGTCTCCAACTTTTGAAGCACCTATAAATTTTATATCTAAAGAAATGGTTACACATGGTGCATTTCCAGCTGCTCTATGTGCGGCTGTTCCTGCTCCTGCATCTATTAATGCAGACAAGTAGCCTCCGTGAGTAATTCCAGCAGCATTTAAATGATTTTCGTTAACTATAGACTTAAATTCGTATTCATCTTCTGAAATAGATCTAAATAAAACACCACCATTGTGTTTCATAAATCCAGGTTTAATACTGATTTGCTCAAATTTATTGCTCATAATTTTTTATAATACAAAAGTTAAGATTAATAAAATAATTAAAATAATTATAAAAAAATAAATTACTGATTTTTGTAAAGATGCTTTTAAAAGCCAATCAAACATTTCCATTTCCTTTTTGGTGGACCGCCCAGAACTCGAATCTGGAATCTCCCGGTTCGTAGCCGAGCGCCTTATCCAATTTGGCCAGCGGTCCTCTAAAACAATATATTCCATATATCAAAGTTTTTGATGTAATTTAACTTATAAAATATTAAGTTAATTACTTTATGAGCAAAAAACCTAACGATGTTGTGATTACGTCTGCGCTAAGAACCCCAATAGGAAGATATAAAGGTTCATTAAAAAACCTTAGTGCATCAAAATTAGGATCAATAGTAATCAAAGAGGTAATTTATAAATCAAAATTAGCTGTAGAGGAGATTGATGAAGTAATCATGGGGCATGTCTTAACTTCTGGACTCGGTCAAAATCCTGCTAGACAAGCCTCCATTGGAGCTGGAGTACCAGTTTCAAAACCTGCTCATATTGTCAACCAGGTTTGTGGATCCGGATTAAGATCTGTTGTTTCTGGGTACCAATCAATCAGCTTAGGAGAAAATCAAATTGTTGTTTCAGGTGGTCAAGAAAATATGTCTAGAGCAACTCATGCAATTTATTATAGAGAAGATAAAAAATTTTCTGAAAAAAAATTAGTAGATACAATGATAAAAGACGGTCTATTAGACTCATTTAATAATTATCATATGGGTGTTACAGCTGAAAACGTTGCTGATAAATATAAAATTTCAAGAGATGAACAAGATAATTTTTCTTTAAATTCCCAAAAAAAAACTGAAAAAGCTTATAGAGAAAATAAATTTAAGAATGAATTAATTAAATTACAAATTCAAGATGGAAATAAAAAATTTATTTTTGAAAAAGATGAGCATCCAAGGGAAAATTTAAACATTGACGATTTAAAAAAATTAAAAACAGTTTTTAAAGAAAATGGAACCGTGACACCTGGTAATTCCTCTGGAATAAATGATGGCGCAGCTGCTTTGGTGTTAATGTCTAGAGAAGAGGCTGATAAAAAATCTTTAGAGCCATTAGTTAAAATTGTTTCTTGGGCAAACTGTGGTGTTGATCCTTCATTAATGGGGCTTGGACCTATACCTTCAATTAAAAAAGCTTTGTCTAATGCTAAATGGAAATTAGATGAGGTCGATTTGTTTGAAATTAATGAGGCGTTTGCGGCTCAAAGCATTGCAGTAATTAAAGAATTAAAAATTCCAGAACAAAAAGTTAATGTTAATGGAGGGGCAATTGCCTTGGGTCATCCTATTGGTGCTTCTGGATCAAGAATTTTGGTCACACTTATTCATGAAATGATACAGCAAGATAAAAGAAAAGGTTGTGCGGCACTCTGTATAGGTGGTGGTATGGGAATAGCCATGTGTATCGAGAGAAGCTAAAAAAGCTTAAGTTTTATTTACTTTTTTATTTTTTGCACAATAAAAATACAAGATTAACGAAAAAAACCTTATTAATGTGATAAAATAGAATCCAATAATATTTTTTTGGGTATATAAAACCTTTTAAATAATGAGCGAAAAATTACTTGTTCCTGACATTGGTGACTTTGAAAATGTTGAAGTTATAGAGATACTTGTAAAGTCTGGTGATCAAATTAAAGAAAATGATCCAATAGTCACAATTGAAAGTGACAAATCAAGCGTTGAAATACCTTCTACTATTACAGGGAAAGTAGATAGTGTAGCAGTCAAAGTTGGTGATAAAGTTTCCAAGGGAGATCTATTGCTTAATATATCGTCATCAAAAACATCATCAGAAAGTAATCTACCTAAAGATACAGAAAATATAATTAAACAAGCTGAAGAAGCAATGGCTGAAAAAAAAGTTATTACTGAACCAGTATTAGAGAAAAAACAATCTACAATTCAAGTTGTTAATGGTTCTGATGTTGATCCACTTGAAACTCAAGATTGGTTGGAATCTTTATCTGCAGTAATTTCTAAAGATGGAAACCACAGAGCCCATTTTTTAATAAAAGAATTAATTAATAAAGCTTATCGTGAGGGAGCAAATATTCCTTATACTCAAAATACACCATACATTAATACAATCCCTCCTGAGGCTGAAGTAAAATCTAACGGTGATCAAAATATCGAAAGAAGAATTAGATCGTTAATTAGATGGAATGCGGCTGCAATGGTAGTACGAGCAAATAAAAAATATCCTGAGCTTGGTGGACACATTGGTACATTTGCATCTGCCGCAACATTATACGATGTAGGTATGAACCATTTTTGGAGAGCAAAAAATAACAAGTTTGGTGGAGATTTGATTTATTTCCAAGGTCATAGTGCTCCCGGCATGTATGCAAGAGCTTTTTTAGAAGGTAGATTAAATGAAAAACAATTAGATAGTTTCAGACAGGAGGTAAAACCTGGTGGTCTATCGTCATATCCACATCCATGGCTAATGCCAAATTTTTGGCAGTTCCCTACTGTATCAATGGGGTTAGGCCCTATGCTTGCTATTTATCAAGCTAGATACATGAAATATTTAATCAACAGAGGTTTAATTAAAGATGAAGGAAGAAAGGTGTGGGCTTTTTTAGGCGATGGGGAGATGGATGAGCCTGAGTCAATGGGAGCTATTGGATTAGCTGCTAGAGAAAATTTAGATAATTTAATATTTGTAATTAATTGTAATCTTCAAAGATTAGATGGTCCAGTTAGAGGTAATGGTAAAATTATTCAAGAGCTCGAAGGAAGTTTTAGAGGATCAGGCTGGAATGTAATAAAAGTTATTTGGGGATCATATTGGGACTCATTAATAGCAAATGATAAAACTGGTCATTTAGTTAAAGCCATGAATGAGACAGTTGATGGTGAATACCAAGCAATGAAAGCAAGAGATGGTGCTTATGTTAGAGAAAAATTTTTTGGAAAATATCCAGAAACACTTCAATTAGTATCAAGTATGTCAGATACAGATATTTGGAGACTTAATAGAGGTGGACACGATCCACATAAAGTTTTTGCTGCTTATGATAAAGCAACTAAACATCAAGGAACTCCAACAGTAATTATTGCAAAAACAATTAAAGGTTATGGTATGGGAAAGTCTGGTGAAAGTGTGAATACTACACACCAAACTAAAAAATTAGATGTTGATGATTTAATGTATTACAGAGATCGATTTGACGTTCCCTTAACAGACGAACAGGTAAGAAATATTGAATACTTTAGGCCTGACGAGAAATCTTTAGAAATTAAATACATTAAAGAACGAAGAATTAAATTAGGTGGATATTTACCTGAACGTTCAACTTTTGCTAAACCAATCAAAGCACCTTCAAAAGATATTTTCGATTTCATGAAAGTATCGACTGGCGAAAAAGAAATGTCTACGACTATGGCCTTGGTAAGAATGTTGACAAATTTATTAAGAGATAAAAATATTTCTCCTAGACTAGTTCCTATTATTCCTGACGAAGCAAGAACATTTGGTATGGAAGGATTTTTTCAAAAAATTGGAATTTATGCACATGAGGGACAAAAATATGAACCTGAGGATTCAGCTCAATTAAGTTCTTACAGAGAGGATAAAAGTGGTCAAGTTTTAGAGGAAGGTATCAATGAAGCTGGTGCCATGTCTTCATGGATTGCTGCTGCCACCGCATATACTAATCATGATATTGAAATGATCCCTATTTATATATTTTATTCAATGTTTGGATTTCAAAGAGTAGGAGACTTAGCTTGGGCAGCTGGAGACAGTCAGGCTAGAGGATTTTTGATTGGTGCAACAGCTGGAAGGACAACACTAGCTGGAGAAGGATTACAACACCAGGATGGACATAGTCATTTAATTGCATCGACAATTCCAAATTGTGTTACTTACGATCCTACATTTCATTATGAATTAGCTGTCATTTTTAGAGAAGGTTTAAGGAGAATGCATGAGAAAAATGAGAATGTTTTTTATTATATTACAACAATGAACGAAAATTATTCTCACCCAGAAATGCCAAAGGATAAAAATTGTGAAGATGGTATTTTAAAAGGTATGTATAAAATAAAAGAATTTAACAAATACAAAAAGACTAAAATTCAACTTTTAGGCTCAGGAACAATATTGAGAGAAATGATGTCAGCTGCAGAGATTTTACAAAATGATTATCAAATTGATAGTGAGATATGGAGTGTAACTAGTTTTAATGAATTACGAAAAGATGGAATGGAAGTAGAAAGATACAATCTTTTAAACCCCGATAAAGAACCTAAAAAATCTTATGTTGAGCAATGTTTAGGTCAAACAGAGGGTCCAATTATGGCTGCATCTGATTATATGAGAATGAATTCAGATCAAATTAGACCTTATATTAATAAAAGCTTTTATTCATTAGGAGCAGATGGTTTTGGAAGAAGTGATACAAGAAAAAATTTAAGAAAATTTTTTGAGGTAGATAAAGAACATTTGGTTGCTTATGGTTTAAGTATTTTAGCAAAAGAACAGCTTATTACTTCCAAACATGCAAAAGATGCAATGAAGAAGTATAATATTGATACTAACAAACCAATGCCAACAAAATTATAATGTCAGAAACTGAGATTAAAGTACCTAATATTGGAGATTTTAAAGATGTTGAGGTTATTGAGGTATTAGTTACTGAAGGTCAATCAATTAAAAAAAATGATCCCCTAATAACAATTGAAAGTGATAAATCTAGCGTAGAAATACCATCAAATTTAGAAGGTAAAATTAAAAATTTAAAAATAAAAATAGGAGACAAAGTTTCTGAGGGCGACTTAATTTTAACTGTAGATTCTGATTCAGAAGTTAAAAAGGAAGAGGTTAAAGAAAAACTAGAAATTGAAAAAGAGTCAAAAAATATTGAGGTAATAAAACCTGAAATCCAAGAAAAAACATTTTCTAAAAATAATATTTCAGACATTTCATCTGCAAGTCCAAAAGCTAGAAAATTTGCTAGAGAACTTGGTGTAGATATTAATCAAGTTGCAGGAAGTCAGAAAGGTGGCAGAGTTGTTGAAGATGATATTAAAAAATTTGTTTCGTCTAATTCAAAAAACAACTTTGTAGTAAAAGATAGTAAAACAGATAAAATTAAAAACGAATTTGAACATTCTGATTTTGGTGAAATAGAAATTAAAGATATACCAAGAGTAAAAAAATTATCATCAAAATATCTTACAAATTCATGGACAACAATTCCTCATGTTACAAATCACGATGAAGCCGACATAACGGAGATGGAAAGTTTTAGAAGCTCATTAACAGATATGTATACTGGAGAGAAAATTAAAATTACACCTCTAGCATTTATAATTAAAGCTTTAGTTGCATCTCTTAAGAAATTTCCTAGTTTCAATTCTTCTATCGACGAAATTGAGACTGGAAAAATGACTTTAAAAAAATATTACCATGTTGGGATAGCAGTTGACACTTCAAATGGGTTAATGGTTCCAAAAATAAGAAATGCAAATAACAAAAAAATTTCTCTGATAAGTAAAGAATTAAAAGAGGTAAGTGAACTTTGTAGAAATTTGAAAATTGATAAAAAAGAATTGTTTGGTGGCTCGATGACGATTACAAGTTTAGGTGGTATAGGAGGTTCTTTTTTTACTCCTATAATTAATTATCCTGAAGTTGCTATATTAGGAGTAGGAAGATCAGAAAAAAAACAAATCTTTATGAATGGTAAGTTTCAAACTAGGACTATGCTGCCGATTTCTTTATCTTATGATCACAGAATTATTGATGGTGCTGAAGCTGCTAGGTTTAATAATGATCTAAAAGAAAACTTAGGCAAAAATTTTGCCTATAAACTAGCTGTCTAATTAAAAATGAGTAAATCCATATCATTATTTAGTGCCTTATTGTGCACTTTTATTTGGGGAACAACTTTTATTGCCCAAGATACGGGCATGGATAATATTGGCCCTTTTACATTTAATGCTGTGAGGTTTTTTGTTGGTTTTCTAGCAATAGTTCCACTTATGATTTTATTTGAATTAAAAAATTTTAAATCAGAATTTAAATTAGATAAAAAAACTTTCATAATTTATTCACTATTAATTGGAATTTCTTTATTCTTAGGCTCAGCACTACAACAAGTTGCTTTGCTTTATACTGATGTTGCAAATGCTGCTTTTTTCACAATTTTTTATGTGCCAATGGTACCGATTATCATTTTTTTATTTGGTAAAAAATCAATGCATTGGAGTGTATGGCCTTCTGTAGTTTTATGTTTAATTGGAGGATATTTATTAACAAATTTTCATGATGCAACAGTAAGATTAGGAGATACTTTAGTTGTTCTTGGAGCTTTATTTTGGAGTACTCATATCATTTTTACTGGGGTCATTATAACTAAATACAATCTGCCACTTACTTTAGGAGCTGCGCAGACTTTAATTGTGGCTATTTTTTCATTTATAATTGGATTTATTTATGAAGAATTTATTTTAAGTAGTATTTTAATGGAAATTTATTCAATTTTATATGCAGGTATATTATCTGGTGGATTTGCATTTGTATTACAAATTTACGCACAGCGTAATATTACTCCAGCACCTGCAGCTATAATTTTTTCTCTTGAAGGTGTATTTGCGACTATAGCTGCATGGTTCATTTTAAATCAAATTCTAGATGTTAATAATTTACTTGGATGTTTTTTTATTCTATGTGGAGTTCTCTTATCTCAATTACTGCCTTTAATTAAAAAGAAATATACTTAATAAATTAAACTAAATAAAATTAAAGCAATTATTATTCTATAAATTACAAACGCATTCATTGAAAATTTATTTATATAAATTAAAAAGAATTTAACTGTTAGAAAAGAAAAAATAAAAGAAGATATAATTGCGATAACAACCAAGTAGTTAAACTGAATTGATTGTTCAAAAACATCTTTCAAGCTTAAGAAACTAGCTCCGACCAATGCTGGGATTGAAAGTAAAAAAGATATCTTACTTGAGTCTACTCTATTAAATTTTAAAATTCTTGCAGCAGTTATTGTAATTCCTGCCCTACTTACTCCGGGTACAAGAGAGAAAATTTGGAAAACACCTATAAATATTATTGACTGAAAATTTAAATTTGAAGAAATTTTTTTATCAAATCGATTTTTGTCTGAGATGTATAAAATAATTGCGAATATTAAAGTAGTCCAAGCAATAATCTCTAAATTTCTTAACTGATAAATTAAATTTGTACTATAAAGTATATATCCAACAATTATTAATGGAATAGACCCTAATACAATTAAATTTAAAATTCTTTTATTTTTTCTGATATCAAACAGTTCATCTTTAAAAAAATAAATTATTGCTATTAGTGATCCTAGATGGAGACTGATATCAATAAGCAACGAACTAGATTGAAATTCATATAAAGTAGAAACCAAAATTAAATGAGAAGAAGAACTAATAGGAAGAAATTCTGATATTCCTTGAATTGCAGAGAGAATTAAAACTTCTATAATATTTTGAAACATTATTTCTTCGTAACTTATAAAGTATTTATTTAAAACAATTCGATTTAAGCATAATAGCTATGCAATAATTAAAAAATTGTTTATTGGCGGTAAAAATCTAAAAATTAAGGTCAATATATATGACCTATTTTATACTTTATATACATAAATCAAGGTATATTTTGCCAAAACTTAAATAATATTATGCCAGATAAAATGCTTAAATTTGTTAAAATAGGTCAACAAACTCCACCTAAAAGGGGAGTTGATACGAGAAAGAAAGATTTTAATGAAATTTATGATGATTATATCAATGAAAAAGCCAAAGAACAGTCAAGTAGATGTTCGCAATGTGGAGTACCTTTTTGTCAAGTTCATTGTCCTCTAAGTAACAACATTCCAGATTGGCTTAAACTGACAGCCGAGGGAAGATTAAAAGAAGCGTATGAATTATCCCAAAGCACTAACAATATGCCTGAAGTGTGTGGCCGAATTTGCCCTCAAGATAGATTATGCGAAGGAAATTGTGTAATTGAACAGTCTGGTCATGGAACAGTAACTATTGGATCAGTAGAAAAATATATTACAGATAATGCTTGGGCTAAGGGCTGGGTAAAACCAATAAAGGTAACAAACGAAAAAAATCAAAGTGTAGGAATTATAGGAGCAGGTCCTGCTGGATTAGCTGCCGCAGAACAATTAAGAAAAAATGGGTATAAAATTACTGTCTACGATAGATATGATAGAGCAGGAGGATTATTAATTTATGGTATTCCAAATTTTAAATTAGAAAAAGAAGTTGTAGAGCGAAGAACAAAACTCTTAAAGGATGGAGGAATTGAATTTGTTCAAAATTTTGAAGTTGGTAAGGATGCAAGTCTAGACCAATTGAGAAAAAAACACGATGCAATTTTAATTTCTACAGGAGTTTATAAAGCAAGAGAAGTAAACTTACCTGGAAATGATCTTGATAATATTTTTCCTGCAATGGATTTTTTAACAGCATCTAATAAAAAAGGTCTAGGAGATGATGTTGAGTTGTTTGATAAAGGAATTTTAAACGCAGAAGGTAAAGATGTTGTTGTAATCGGTGGAGGTGACACAGCAATGGATTGTGTGAGAACTTCTATAAGACAGAAGGCAAAATCTGTTAAATGTTTGTATAGAAGAGATAAAGAAAATATGCCAGGATCTGCAAGAGAAGTTGCAAATGCAGAAGAAGAAGGTGTTGAATTTGTTTGGTTATCAAGTCCTAAAGAATTTAAAGGTACAAATAAAGTAGAAAAAATAATTGTAGATCAAATTAAATTAGGTGATCCAGACGAGACAGGAAGAAGAAAGCCACAAGTACAAGAAGGCTCAAGTTACGAAACAAAAGCAGATATGGTTATCAAAGCACTAGGTTTTGATCCTGAGGATTTACCGAATTTATTTGATAGTAGTGAATTACAAGTAACAAAGTGGGGAACTATTAAAACAGATTTTGATACTATGGAAACAAACATAAAAGGGGTGTTTGCAGCTGGTGATATAGTTAGAGGAGCATCATTAGTTGTTTGGGCGATAAAAGATGGAAGAGATGCAGCAGCTTCAATTAAAACTTATCTAGAGAGTAAATCTAAAGTAGAAAAAAGAGTGGCTTAATGAAAAATTATAAAAAGAACCTTCACCTTTTAAAAGAAAATAATGTTTATTCAGAAGACATGGAGCATGATGCTTGTGGTGTTGGTATAATTGCATCAACTGAAGGTAAAAAATCTCGTAAAGTTGTAGAGTATGGTATTGAAGCGTTAAAAGCAGTTTGGCATAGAGGCGCTGTAGATGCCGATGGGAAAACTGGTGACGGAGCTGGAATTCATGTTGAAATACCAAAAGATTTCTTCATTGAAAAGATAGAAGTGACAGGACACACACATGACAATTCTGAAATATGTGTGGGTATGATATTTCTGCCTAGGAATGATTATGCTGCGCAAGAAAGTTGCAAAACTATTGTAGAAAGTGAATTAACAAAAAATGATTTTAGTATTTACGGTTGGAGACAAGTTCCAGTTAATCCAAAAGTTTTAGGAGAAAAGGCATTCCAAACAATGCCTGAAATTATCCAAGTATTGTTTAAACCTTATAATCCAGAATTAACAAATAAAGATTTAGAAAGAAAAATTTATGAAACTAGAAGAAAGATAGAAAATGAAGCTTTTAAAAAATCTTTAAACAATTTTTATATTTGTTCATTGAGTTCTAAATCTATCATTTATAAGGGAATGTTTTTAGCTGAAGCTATCTCAGATTTCTACCTTGATTTAAAAGATGAGAGATTTGTTTCAAGGTTCGCTATTTTTCATCAAAGATTTTCAACAAATACAGCGCCTAGCTGGAATTTAGCTCAACCCTTTAGAGCTATAGCGCATAATGGAGAAATTAATACTTATAGAGGAAATAAAAATTGGATGAAAGTTCATGAACAAGAGATGAACAGTCCCCTTTTTGACGATGTTGAGAACTTAAAACCTGTTATACAACAGGGAGCTTCAGACTCTGCTGCATTAGACAATGTTTTTGAATTATTAAATATATCTGGTCAGCCTGCGCCTTTGGCTAAGCTTATGTTAGTTCCAGACGCATGGTCTAAAAAAAATAAAACTCTACCAAAAGATCACCAACAATTATTTAATTTTTTGAACAGTACAATGGAGCCATGGGATGGACCAGCTGCTATTGCTGGAACTGATAATGAGTGGGTTATAGCTGCAAATGATAGAAATGGATTAAGACCTTTAAGATACGCAATTACAAAAGATAAATTATTATTTGCAGGTTCTGAAACAGGAATGATTGAATTAAATGAAAAAAGAATTTTGTCAAAGGGAAGATTGGGTCCCGGGGAAATAATTGGAGTTAGAATAGAAAAAGGTA
Organism: uncultured Pelagibacteraceae bacterium; assembly: GCA_902571955.1. GTDB lineage: Bacteria > Pseudomonadota > Alphaproteobacteria > Pelagibacterales > Pelagibacteraceae > Pelagibacter. The sequence goes on from CACGDZ010000003.1 coordinate 50,470, forward strand.
AAGTATTTACAAACAAGCAAATAAAAGATTATTTAGCCAAAGAGTATAAACACTTTAATTCACAAATTATCGACCTGGATGATAAGTTAACTATTTCAGATGAAAAAAATTCTTTTTCGGGAGATGATTTAAGAAGAAGGCAATATACTTTTGGAATAAGTCTAGAAGATCTTGAGCTCATACTACATCCTATGGCAGAAGATGCTAAAGAAGCAACTGGATCTATGGGGGACGATACACCATTGGCTGTTTTGTCAGATAGGTATAGACCGTTGTACCATTTTTTTAGACAAAATTTTAGTCAAGTCACAAACCCACCAATAGACTCTTTAAGAGAAAACAAGGTTATGAGTTTGAAAACAAGATTTGGAAATCTTGGAAATATTTTAAATTTTGATAATTTAACAAAGCAAAATATTTATGTTTTAAACAGTCCAATATTATCAAATTCTCAGTTTGAAAAATTTATAAATTTTTTTGGTAATAATTCATCTATAATTGATTGCACTTTTTCTGAGGAAGAAACTTTATTTGATTCAATTAAAAAAATTCAAAAAGAAGCTGAAATTGCAGTAAGACAGGGAGTTACTCAATTGATTTTAAGTGACAAAGAGCTTTCTAGCTTTAAACTTCCAATACCAATGCTTTTAGCAGTTGGATCAATAAATTCATTCCTTATTGAAAAAAAACTAAGAGGATATGTATCAATAAATGTTCAATCTGGAGAGGCTTTAGATACACACTCTTTTGCAACTTTAATAGGAGTTGGAGCAACTACTGTAAATCCATACTTAGCATTTGATAGTTTATTTCAGCGTCATGAAAAGAAATTATTTGGTCAATTTAGCTTTGATGAATGTGTAGAGAGATACATAAAATCAGTAAACGCAGGTTTATTAAAGATCATGTCTAAGATGGGTATTTCAGTTCTAAGTTCTTATAGAGGTGGATGTAACTTTGAAACCGTAGGTTTAAGCAGAACAATTGTTGCAGATTATTTTCCAGGAGTTGTCTCTAAAATTTCAGGTATTGGACTTACGGGTATAGAGAAAAAAATTAGAGAAATCCATAAAGAGGCATTTGAAAGTTCTGAAACCATATTACCGATAGGCGGTATATATAGATATCGTAAAAATGGTGAAACTCATCAATATCAAGGAAAATTAATTCATTTACTTCAAAGTGCAGTAGGATCTAATTCTTATAATGCCTATAAAAGATATGCGGATGGAATATACAGCTTACCACCTATTAATCTTAGAGACTTAATTGATTTCAGAGAAAAAAAATTAAGTGGGCCAATAAATATTTCTGAGGTTGAGCCAATAGAAAATATTTTAAAAAGATTTGGAAGTGGGAGCATGTCTCATGGAGCTTTATCAAAAGAGGCACATGAAACTTTGGCAACTGGTATGAATAGGATTAAAGGTGCTTCATGTAGTGGAGAGGGCGGTGAAGATGCAAGGAGATTTAAAGTTTTAGATAATGGTGATAGTGCAAACTCAAGAGTAAAACAAATAGCTTCAGCAAGATTCGGAGTTACAGTTAATTATCTTAATAATTGTAATGAGATAGAAATTAAAATTGCACAAGGCGCTAAGCCTGGTGAGGGAGGTCAGCTTCCAGGATTTAAAGTTACGGAGGAGATTGCTAAACTTAGACATTCAACTCCTGGAGTTACTTTAATATCACCACCACCACATCATGATATTTATTCAATCGAAGATCTTGCACAACTAATTTATGATTTAAAACAGATAAATCCTAAAGCAAGAATTGGAGTTAAGCTTGTTGCTTCTTCTGGAGTAGGAACAATTGCAGCTGGTGTAGCTAAAGCAAAAGCAGATATAATATTAATTTCTGGACATAATGGCGGAACAGGAGCAACACCACAGACTAGTGTTAAGTATGTTGGAATACCATGGGAAATGGGTTTGACGGAAGCAAACCAGGTATTAACTTTAAATAATCTTAGACATAAAGTTACATTAAGAACAGACGGCGGAATTAAAACCGGAAGAGATGTGGTGATAGCTGCAATGATGGGTGCTGAAGAATATGGTGTTGCTACTACAGCTTTAGTTGCAATGGGTTGTATAATGGTAAGGCAGTGTCATTCAAATACATGTCCTGTAGGTGTTTGCACTCAAGATGAAAAGCTTAGAGAAAAATTTACTGGGACTCCAGAAAAAGTAGTAAATTTGTTTACATTTATAGCCAGTGAAGTAAGAGAAATATTAGCAAATTTAGGTTTTAAATCATTAAATGAAGTGATTGGTAGGACAGACTTGTTAAAACAGGTTAGTAAGGGCTCTCCAAATTTAGACGATTTAGATTTAAATCCTTTATTTGTTCAAGCTGATACTGGAAATAATCCAAGGTATTGTGAGGATCAAGAAATAAATAGTGTACCAGATACTCTTGACCAACAAATTTGGCCAGAAATTGAACAAGCTTTAGATAATTCTGAAAAAATTGAGAAAGAATATCAAATAAAAAATACTCACAGAGCAGTAGGCACAAGAATTTCTCATCATTTGTATAAAAAATATGGTTATGAAAAGCTTGATGAAAACTTTTTAGTTTTAAATTTTAAAGGTTCAGCGGGTCAATCATTTGGAGCATTTTCTTCTAAAGGTTTAAAACTTGTATTAAAGGGAGATGCAAATGATTATGTTGGTAAAGGTTTGTCAGGAGCTACTATTTCAATAAAATTACCTGAAGAGAGCAATTTAGTTTCAAATGAGAATACAATTTTAGGAAATACTGTTCTTTACGGAGCTACTTCAGGAAAACTTTTTGCTGCTGGTCAAGCTGGTGAAAGATTTTCAGTTAGAAATTCTGGTGCAGTCACAGTAATTGAAGGATGCGATTCTAATGGATGTGAATATATGACCGGTGGAACTGTAGCAATTTTAGGAGATGTTGGTGATAATTTTGCAGCTGGTATGACAGGTGGAATGGCCTTTATTTATGATAAATCTCTACAATTTGAAAAGAAAGTAAACTCAGAGACTGTGGTTTGGCAAAATGTAGAGACAGATTATTGGAAAGAATATTTAAAAAATTTAGTCAGTGAGCACTTTAAAGAAACTGAGTCTCAATTATCGAAAAAAATAATTGAAAACTTTGAAGATGAAGTAAATAATTTTATTCAGGTGTGTCCTAAAGAAATGTTGGATAAATTAAAAAATCCAATTACTTTAAAAAAAGATATAAAAAAAGTTAGTTAAATTAATAATTTAAGCTCTTTTAGAATTATATTTAACCATTTTTTATTTGATAAACTGTGATCACCTTTTTTTATAATATTTAATTTTTTTTGAGCTTTTGGAAATAATTTTAAAACTTTCCTTGAATATGAAACAGGAACTGCCTCATCTTTTTCACCATGGACCATTGTTACTTTAATATTTGAATTTATTTTCTTATTTAAGACTTTGTTTTTTCTTCCATCTTTTATTAATTGTAGAGTAATTGGATATTCATAATTGCCATGTTTTAATTGATAAATACCCTTGCGTATTGTTTCCTCTTTCATTTTTTTAGTAAATTTTTTCCACATTAAATTTTCTAAAAATTCAGGAGCAGCCCCTATTCCTAAAAATCCTTTAATCTGTTTTTTGAAAATTTTGAATTGATTGAGCGAAATCCATGCGCCCATACTTGAACCAATTATCACAAATTCTTTTTTTTTAACATATTTTCTTATTAAAATTGATGTCTCTTTACTCCATTTTGAAATATTTCCATTTATAAATTTTCCAGAAGATTTCCCATGACCAGAATATTCTAGTGCTAAAAAACTTACTTTATTTTTTTTAGCAAATTTCAAAAATGCATTTGGTTTTTTTCCTTCAAGATCTGACATAAAGCCGTGCAAAAAAACTATAAAAGAACTATTTTTAAAAATTTTAGAAATATGTCTAATTTTCTTTGTATTTGATATTTGGTGAAATCTGAAATATGCCATAATCGTTTATAAGTTTTGCCTATTAATATATAATCATATCAAATGTCATCTGATTTAAAAGTTTTACAAGTAATACCAAAATTAGGTTATGGAGGAGCTGAAACAGGCTGTTATGATATAGCGCATTATTTACCAGAAAATAATTGTAAATCTTTTATTGTAACAAGTGGTGGTGAATTACTAAGATTTGTAGATAGAAAAAAAGTAAAGATATTTAGACTTCCGGTACAAAGTAAAAATCCTTTATTAATTTTAATTAATGCTTTTATTTTAACTGGAATAATTTTAGTTTATAATATTTCTCTGGTTCACGCGAGAAGTAGAGCACCTGCTTGGTCATGTTTATTAGCAACAAAAATCACAGGACGAAAATTTGTAACTACATTTCACGGAACATATAATTTTAAGAGTAATATAAAAAAAATTTATAATTCAGTAATGACTAGAGCAGATTTAATAATTGCAGGATCTAATTTTATTTTTTCTCATATTAAAAAAAATTATTCAAAATATTTAAATGAGAAAAAAAAATTAATGGTTATTTTTAGAGGAATAAACGTTGACTACTTTGACCCAACAACCAAAATTGAAATTGATGAAAAAAAATTATTAAAAAAATGGGATATTGAAAAAGATAAAAAAATTATACTTTTACCTGGTAGATTAACTTCCTGGAAAGGACAGGAAGTCTTTATAGAGGCAATTAATTTAGTGAATATAGAACTGGGTTACGAAGCTTTTTATGCTGTCATTCTAGGTAGTGATCAAGGTAGAGATTTATATAAGAAAAAATTAATAAGACTTTCGGAGCAATACAGATTGTCTAAACAATTAAGATTTATAGATCATTGTAAGGATATGGCCTTAGCCTATAAAGTTTCTGATATTATTGTTTCAGCCTCAATAGAACCAGAGGCTTTTGGCAGAGTTGCTGTCGAAGCACAATCAATGGAAAAACCAATTATAGCAAGTAACATTGGAGGTTCTAACGAAACTATAATTGATGAAAAAACTGGTTTTTTATACGAAGCAGGAAATGCTAAATCATTAAGTAATAAAATTTTAAAAACTCTTAAGATGGATGAAACTCTATTAAAATCAATTGGTAATGAGGGAAGAAAAAACATAGTTCAAAAATTTAATGTTGAAAAAATGTGCTTTTCTACTTATTCAGAGTATAAGAGATTATTAAATTAAATGCCGATAATAACATTACCTGACGGAAACAATATTGATTTTCCTAATAAAGTTACTGGACTGGAAGTAGCTGAAAAAATTAGTAAATCGTTAGCCAAGCAAGCCATGGTCATAAGTGTTGATGGTGAGCTTAAAGATCTTGATTTTCAAATTGAAAATGACTGTTCTGTAAAAATTTTTACTTCAAAAAATCCTGAGGGTTTGGAAACTATAAGGCATGACACAGCTCATATTTTAGCTATGGCTGTTCAAGAATTATTTCCTGGTACACAAGTTACAATTGGACCCGTGATTGAAAATGGATTTTATTATGACTTTGCTAGAAAAGAACCATTTACAGAGGATGATCTTTTTAAAATTGAAAATAAAATGAAAGAGATTGTCGATAGGAATGAAACAACAAAAAGAGAAGTTTGGGATAGAAACAAAGCAATTAGCCATTTTAAAAAAAAAGGAGAAATTTATAAAGCCGAGCTAATTGAAGCGATACCTGAAAATGAAGATGTATCAATTTATTTTCACGGAGAATGGCATGATTTATGTAGAGGCCCACATTTATCCTCTACAGGTAAAATAGGGAAATATTTTAAACTTACAAAAGTATCAGGAGCATATTGGAGAGGAGACTCTAATAATGAAATGTTGCAACGAATATATGGTACGAGTTGGGCAACTCAAAAAGATCTAGATGAATATTTGAAAAGAATAGAAGAAGCTGAAAAAAGAGATCACAGAAGATTAGGTAGAGAAATGGATTTATTTCATTTTAGAGAAGAAAGCCCTGGCTCAGTATTTTGGCATGAAAGAGGATGGGGTTTGTTTCAAAAGCTCATTAACTACATGAGAAGCAGACAAGATGCAGCTGGTTATAAAGAGGTCAATACTCCAGAGGTACTAGATAGACAACTATGGGAAAAATCTGGGCATTGGGAAAAATATGGAGAAAACATGTATACTTCTGAAACACCAGATGAGAAAGTTTTTGCAATTAAACCAATGAATTGCCCTGGTCATATTCAGGTATTTAATCAAGGCTTAAAAAGTTACAGAGATCTTCCGTTACGTTTTGCTGAATTTGGGAAAGTTCATCGTTATGAGCCATCAGGCGCTTTACATGGGTTATTAAGAGTAAGAGCCTTTACACAAGATGATGCCCATATTTTTTGCACTGAAGATCAAATTACTAGCGAATGTTTAATTGTTACAAATCTTATACTAGATATTTATAAGGACCTTGGTTTTGAAAATGTGCTTCTAAAATATGCAGATAGGCCAGAAGTAAGAGTTGGTGATGATTCAGTTTGGGATAAAGCAGAAGCCTCTTTGCTTGAAGCTGTTAAAGCTTCTAAATTAGAATATACTATTAATAAAGGTGAGGGAGCATTTTATGGTCCTAAAATTGAATTTGTTTTACGAGATGCTATTGGCAGAGATTGGCAATGTGGAACTTTACAAGTAGATTTAAATTTACCTGGAAGATTAGATGCTTCTTATGTTGATAAAGATGGTACTAAAAAAGTTCCTGTTATGTTGCACCGAGCATTATTTGGTTCTCTAGAGAGATTTATTGGAATTTTAATTGAAAACTATGCAGGCAAGTTTCCATTTTGGATATCTCCTTTACAAACTATGGTAATACCTATTTCAGAAGAATTTAATGACTATGCAGTTGAAGTATCAAATAAAATTAAAAATTCAGGTATAAGTTCTGCTGTAGATTTAAAAAATCATAATTTAAATTATAAAATTAGAGATCATTCTTTAGCAAAAATACCACTTTTATTAATTTGTGGTAAAAAAGAAGTTGACTCCAATTCAGTAACGATTAGAAGATTAGACTCTAATAAACAAGAAAATATGGGTATAGATCAATTCTTAAAAACATTCTCTGCTTTAAATAAAGCATCATCAAACTAAGTGGCAGACTTCAAACAAAATTATTTTCAAAGAAGAACTAAGGACAGAGGTCCAAGATCTAATAATAGAATTTCTTCTCCTGATGTTCAGGTTATAGCAAGTGATGGAGAAAATCTTGGAGTGATGAATACCAATGAAGCTATTTCCATGGCAAAAAATCAAGGTTTAGATTTAATTGAAATAGCAGCTAACGCAAATCCTCCTGTATGTAAAATAATGGATATGGGTAAATATAAGTATGATGCTCAGAAAAAAGCAAATCTTGCAAAAAAAAAACAAAAAATTATTTCTTTAAAAGAAATTAAAATGAGACCTGTTACGGAAACTCATGATTATGAGTTTAAAGTCAAAAATGCTAAAAAATTTATAGCCAAAGGAGATAAAGTTAAATTTACCATAAGATTTAAAGGTAGAGAACTTCAGCATTCCCATCTAGGAAACGAACTAATGGGCAAAATTAAAGAAGATATGAAGGATATCGGTAAGGTAGAATTGCATCCCAAGTTTGATGGGAAGCAAATGATTATGGTAATTCAGCCTTTATAAGCCTTAATAGAGGTTGTAAATTTTTATCTTTCTTTGTATAAGACCGCAGAATTATGCCAAAATTAAAAACAAAAAGCTCAGCAAAAAAAAGATTTAAAATATCCTCTAAGGGAAAAGTTATATCTGCTCAGGCAGGTAAAAGACATGGCATGATTAAAAGAACTAATTCACAAATAAGAAAACTAAGAGGCACCACAACATTGTCTAAACAAGATGGAAAAATTGTTAAGTCATACATGCCTTACAGTTTAAGAGGTTAATAATGGCAAGAGTTAAAAGAGGTGTAACTAGTAAAGCTAAACATAAAAAAGTTTTAAAAGCTGTAAAGGGTCAATGGGGCAGAAGAAAGAATACCATTAGAGTTGCTAAGCAAGCTATGGAAAAATCCATGCAATACGCTTACAGAGACAGAAGAAATAAAAAAAGAGATTTTAAATCATTGTGGATACAGAGAATCAATGCTGGAGTAAGAGCTGAAGGCTTAACTTATTCAAAATTTATCAATGGATTAAATAAATGTGGTATTGCAATAGATAGAAAAATTCTTGCTGAAATTGCTTACGATAGCCCAGAAGCATTCAAAACAATTGTACAAAAAGCTCAATCAGCTTTAAATTAATCTTCGCTATTGTTTTTATTTCTTAAGGAAATAATCTACAAATATGTCAGAGATAAAAAATATTAGAGATCAGTTTATATCAAAGCTAGAAAATGATTTAAGCATTGATCAAATAAATGAAATCAAAACCGATCTATTTGGTAAAAATGGATTAATTTCATCAAAATTTAAAACAATAGGGTCAATCCCAGAGACTGATAGAAAAAAATTTGCATCAGATTTAAATCAAGTTAAAGATGAGCTTCAGAATTTGATAACTTCTAAAATTAACGAGATAGAAGGAAAAAAGATAAACGAAAAATTAGAAAAGGAAAAAGTTGATATAACTTTACCTGAAAGACCATTCGTTAGAGGAAAAGTTCATCCAGTATCACAAACTATTGATGAAATTTCATCTATTTTCTCTGAAATAGGATTTAGTGTTGAGGAAGGCCCTGATGTTGAAAATGAATATAACAACTTTACTGCTTTAAACACACCTGACAATCATCCAGCAAGAGATATGCATGATACATTTTATTTAGATGTTAACAAAGAAGTTTTGTTACGAACTCATACTTCACCAGTTCAAATTAGAACTATGCTAAAAGACAAACCTCCATTTAAGATCATTGCTCCTGGGAGAACTTATAGATCTGATAGTGATCAAACACACGCACCAATGTTTCATCAAGTAGAAGGTTTGCATATTGATACAAATATTAATATGGGACATTTAAAAGGATGCTTAAATTATTTTATTAAAGAATTTTTTGAAGTCGAAAAAATTAAAATGAGATTTAGACCTAGTCATTTTCCATTTACAGAACCATCTGCAGAAGTTGATATTGGTTATGAAATAAAAGATGGCAAAATAATTATCGGAGAAGGAGATAAGTGGCTTGAAATTTTAGGCTGTGGCATGGTGCATCCTAATGTTTTAAAAAATGTAAAAGTAGATCCTTCAAAATATCAAGGATATGCCTTTGGAATAGGTATAGACCGATTAGCAATGCTAAAATACGGCATTAATGATTTAAGAGCGTTTTTTGATTGTGACTACAGATGGCTAAATCATTTTGGTTTTGATCCACTTGATGTTCCTTCAAATTACAGAGGTTTAAGCAGATGAAAATAACATATGATTGGTTAAAAGATCATTTAAAAGTAAGTGCTAAAGAAGATAAACTTCTTGAGAAACTAACAAACATAGGTCTTGAGGTTGAGAGTATAGAAAACTTATCTGAGGGATTAGATTTATTTAAGATAGCAAAAATTATAAAAACAGACAAACATCCTAATGCAGATAGACTTAAAGTTTGTGATGTTGATGTTGGTAATAAAGAAATCAAAAAAGTTGTTTGTGGTGCTACAAATGCAAGAGAGGGCCTTCTTACTGTATATGCCCCACCAGGCGCAATAATTCCAAAAAATAAAACCAAACTTGTTATTGCTAAAATAAGAGATGTTACATCTCATGGAATGCTCTGTTCAGAATCTGAATTGAATTTATCAGATGAAAGTGATGGGATTACTGAGCTGTCGCCATCTAAATATGCAAAAAGTATTGGAAAAAGTTATTTTTCTAAATCAAGCTCTAATCTTATTGATTTATCAATTACACCAAATAGACCAGATTGTCTTGGAGTTCGGGGGATAGCAAGAGATTTATCAGCTGCAGGTTTTGGAAACTTAAAAACAGAAAAAGATAAAAAAATTAAATCTAAAAAAAAACAGACCTTAAAAGTAAAGATAAAAAATCAAAAAAATCAAGGCTGTTTATCTTTTGGTAGTTGCTTGATAACTAACGTCAAAAATACAGAAAGCCCTCAATGGTTGAAAGATAAATTAATTTCTATAGGCCAAAAATCAATATCTGCAATTGTAGATATTACAAATTATGTCATGATTGATATTAATCGTCCTTTGCACGCATATGATGCTGATAAAATTGATAAGGGAATAATTGTTAGAAATTCAAAATTAGGAGAAGAATTTACTGCTCTAGATAATAAAAATTATAAACTAGATGATGGAATGTGTGTAATTAGTGACAACAAAGGTGTCTTAGGCCTAGGAGGAATTATTGGAGGAACAAGATCTAGTACAGAGTTAGATACAAAAAATGTTCTATTAGAATCTGCTTATTTTGATCCAAGATCAATTAGAAAAACTGCTAAAAAATTGAATATCGATACAGATGCTAAATTTAGATTTGAAAGAGGTATTGATCAGTTATCTATTGAAGTTGGATTAAATAAAGCAGCTTTTTTAATTAAGGAAATTTGTGGTGGTGAAATTAGCAATATAGATATTCAAAAAATTGAATCTCATAAAAACAAAGTCATAAAATTTGAACCTAAAATGTTTGAAAAAATTACTGGTTTTAAAATTTCAACCAAGGAAATGATTAGCATTTTAGAAAAACTCGGTTTTAAATTAAAAAAAGAAAAAAAATTCTTTAAATTATTAGTTCCATCTTGGAGACCAGATATCGTTCAAGAAATTGATATAGTTGAGGAACTTGTAAGAATTAGTGGCTATGAAAAAATAAAAATAGAAAATCCTATTAAAGAAAGATCAAAGAATACTTTAAATCCAACTCAAAAGTTATTCCATTTTCTTCAAAGGGCAATAGCATCCAAAGGGTATTTTGAGGCAATTACTTGGTCTTTTACAGACTCTAAATATAATGATCACTTTAAAGAAGCCAGTAAAGAAATAAAAATTATAAATCCAATTAGCTCTGAATTGGGAGTATTAAGAAATTCTATTTTTTCAAATTTAGCAATCTACATGAGCAAAAACTTAGATAGAGGAATTAAAGATTTATCAATATTTGAAATAGGGCCAATATTTTATGGTCCACAACCTGGAGAACAGAACACAGTTGTTTGCGGCTTGTCAGCTGGAAAAAAATCTAGACTTTCATGGATTGAAAAAGAAAGAAATGTAGATGTTTTTGATATTAAAAGAGATGTTATACAAACTTTAGTAGAAGCAGGCTATGACTCAGAAAAATTTTATATCGATGATGAAAGCCCCAATTATTATCATCCGGGGAAATCAGGTAGAATATTTTTAAATAAGGGAAAAGATAAGGTAGCTGCTTATTTTGGTGAAATTCATCCAAACGTTATTAAAACGCTAGATATTAAAACAGACTCTTTAGTAGGTTTTGAAATATTTTTAGATAATTTAAAATTACCTAAAAAACCTCTAAAAGATCAAAAAACAAAATATTTAGTTTCCGATTTTCAAAAATCTGAAAGAGATTTTGCATTTATAGTTGATAGAAAAGTAAACGTGCAAGATTTAGTAAGTGTTATATCAAGTATTGATAAAAATTTAATTTCAAACATTAGAGTATTTGATATTTACGAGGGAGATAATATTCCTGAAAATCAAAAATCAATCGCAATAAGCGTTACAATTCAATCATCAGAAAAAACTTTAACAGATAATGATTTAGAAAAAATTAATAATTTGATAATAGACACAGTTGAAAATAAAACTGGCGCTAAAATTCGTTCCTAAAATAAATTAATGAGTTCAATTGATAATATAAGAAATTTTGCAATTATTGCACATATTGATCATGGAAAATCTACTATTGCTGATCGGATTATTCACAGCTGTGGTGGATTAACTGAACGAGAGATGAAAGCTCAAGTTTTAGATTCTATGGATATTGAACGTGAAAGAGGAATCACAATTAAAGCTCAAACAGTTAAATTAAATTACAAAGCTAAAAATGGTAAAAATTATATTTTAAATATTATTGATACTCCAGGACATGTAGATTTTAGTTATGAAGTAAGTAGATCCTTATATGCATGTGAAGGTTCAATTTTGATAGTAGATAGTACACAAGGTGTAGAAGCTCAAACTTTAGCAAATGTTTACCAAGCTTTAGATACTAATCATGAGATAGTTCCAGTTTTGAATAAGGTTGATTTACCTGCATCGGATTTAGATAGAACAAAAAAACAAATTGAAGAAGTGATAGGAATTGATACTGAAAATGCAATTCCATGTTCAGGTAAAACTGGAGAAGGAATAGATGATATTTTAGAACAAATAATTACAACACTACCCGCTCCCAAAGGAGATAGTTCAGCAGATTTAAAATGTTTATTGGTTGATAGTTGGTATGACACATATCTAGGAGTAGTGATTTTAGTGCGAGTGATAGACGGTAAACTTTCAAAACACATGAAAATAAAAATGATGTCTACTAATCAAGAATATATTGTTGAAAAAGTCGGGGTCTTTACTCCAAAACCAGTAGACATAAATGAGTTAAAAACAGGTGAAATTGGATTTATAACAACAGGAATTAAAGTTTTATCTGAGACAAAGGTTGGAGACACAATATGTGATACTTCAAAACCATTAAAAGAGGCTTTACCAGGATTTAAACCAAGTAAACCAGTAGTTTTTTGTGGTTTATTTCCTGTAGATAGTTCTGAGTTTCAAAAACTTAAAGATGGTTTAGCTAAATTACAATTGAATGATGCAAGTTTTTCATTTGAGCCAGAGTCATCATCTGCTTTAGGATTAGGTTTTAGATGTGGATTTTTAGGATTACTTCATTTAGAAATTGTGACAGAGAGATTAGAAAGAGAATTTGATGTTAATTTATTAACAACTACACCTGGTGTTGTTTATAAAGTTTTCCTTAATAATGAAAAAATAATTGATCTTCAAAATCCATCAAGTTTACCTGATCCAACTTTAATAAAATATATAGAAGAGCCATGGATAAAAGCAACAATCATTACTCCTGACCAATATTTAGGATCAATTATAAAAATGTGCCAGGATAAAAGAGGAATTCAGACTAATTTGAGTTATTCAGGTAATAGAGCTGTAGTTAATTATGAGTTACCATTGAATGAAGTTGTTTTTGATTTTAATGATAGATTAAAATCTATGACTAGTGGTTATGCTAGTTTTGACTATGAGATCATTGAGCATAGAGAAGGAGATTTGGTAAAACTTGGTATTTTAGTGAATGGAGAACCAGTTGATGCTTTAGCGATGATGATACATAAAGACTTTGCGCAAAAAACTGGGAGAGAGGTTTGTGAAAAATTAAAAGATTTAATACCTCGACATAATTTTATGATTCCAGTTCAAGCTGCAATAGGGGGTAAAATTATTGCCAGAGAAACAATTAAGGGTTTTAAAAAAGATGTTTTAACCAAAATTCACGGTGGGGGAGCAACTGATAGAAAAAGAAAACTTTTAGAAAAACAGAAAAAAGGAAAAGCTAGATCAAAACAATTTGGAAGAGTCGAAATTCCACAAGAGGCATTTATTGGTGTACTTAAGATTTCAAAAGAAAAATAGCTGGAGAGGTGGCCGAGTGGTTGAAGGCGCACGCTTGGAAAGCGTGTAAAGGAGCAATTCTTTCATGGGTTCGAATCCCATTCTCTCCGCCATCAAATAAGCTTTATTTATCAAGGGTAATTTAGGCATTTTACAGTTTTTTTCTTAAGATAAATCAGCAATTTTTATAAAAAATGTTATAATTTTCTTTTTCCAAAAATTAAAAAATGACAAATAAAAACACATATCAGGCAGACTCTATTAAAGTTTTAAAAGGTCTTGAAGCGGTTAGAAAAAGACCAGGTATGTATATTGGAGATACAGATGATGGAACTGGTTTACATCACATGGTCTATGAAGTCGTTGATAACTCTATTGATGAGGCATTAGCAGGTTATTGTAAAAAAATTAATGTAAAAATTAACTCTGATGGAACAATTACAGTAAATGACGATGGAAGAGGTATACCTGTTGATATCCATAAAGGAGAAAAAAAATCAGCAGCAGAAGTAATTATGACCCAACTTCATGCTGGTGGTAAGTTTGATCATAACTCTTATAAAGTTTCAGGTGGATTGCATGGTGTTGGTGTTTCAGTTGTCAATGCACTTTCAGAAAAATTACATTTAGAAATATTTAGAGATGGAAAAAAACACTACATAGAATTTCAAAATGGTGAAGCTAAAGCTCCTTTAAAGGTAGTAGGAAAAGCAAAACTAACTGGCACACAAATCACTTTTTTACCTTCAAAAGAAATTTTTTCATCAACAAAATTTAGTGCAAATATTCTTATTAAAAGAATGCGAGAATTAGCATTTTTAAATAAAGGAATTAAAATAATATTTACTGATGCAAGTCAAAAGAAAGAGAAAATATCTGAGTTTAAATTTGATGGTGGTGTTTTAGAATTTGTAGATTTTTTAGATGAAAAAAGAGAAAAGTTACAAAACAAAAATGGAAATGATTTATTTAGAAAACCAATATATATTGAAGGAAAAAAAAATAATATCGAATTAGAGTGTTCATTGAAATGGAATGCAGGATATACGGAAGACATATTTCCATATACGAATAATATTTATCAAAAAGATGGTGGAACCCACTTATTGGGATTTAGAAGTGCATTAACTAGGGTAGTTAATAAATATGCCAATGAAAATAATTTACTAAAGAAAAATAAACTAGCAATCTCAGGTGATGATATTAAGGAAGGTTTAACTTGTGTGCTTTCAACTAAAATTCCTGATCCAAAATTTTCATCTCAGACAAAAGACAAGCTAGTTTCATCAGAAGTAAGGATGATTGTAGAAACATTGGTAAACGAAAAATTGTCTATTTGGTTTGATCAAAATCCATCTATTGCTAAAATCATTTTAGCCAAAGTAATTCAAGCAGCAATGGCTAGAGATGTTGCTAGAAAAGCAAGAGAAAATGTAAGAAGAAAAGGAGCCCTTGAACTAAGTGGTCTTCCAGGGAAATTAGCCGATTGCCAGATTGGTAAAAAAGATGGAACAGAATTGTTTATCGTAGAGGGAGATTCAGCGGGAGGTTCGGCAAAACAGGGAAGAAATAGAGCAAATCAAGCTGTTTTACCTTTAAGAGGGAAAATACTTAATACATATGTAGAAGATTTAAAAATTAAAAAAAATGGTAATGGCAACGGCAATGGTTCTGATCAAAGAACTAAAGCTTTATCAAAAATGATTTCTTCAAATGAGATAGTAACTTTGATTAATGCGCTTGGATTAGATCCAAAAGTAGAGGAAATAGACGAAAAAGATATTAGGTATGGAAAAATTATAATTATGACTGACGCCGATGTTGATGGTTCGCACATTAGAGCTTTGCTTTTGACGTTTTTTAATAATAAACCTTTTAATAAGTTGATTGAAGAGGGATATTTATACTTAGCCCAACCTCCATTATTTAAAATTAATAAAGGTTCAAAAGGTATTTATATAAAAGATGAAAAAGAGTTAGAGGATTATATTGTAAATAATAATAAAGAATTAAAGAAATTTAAAAAGGGTTCAAAAGAATATTTAAAAGGTATTGAGATAGAAAAATCTAAAATGAATATTCAAAGGTTTAAAGGATTAGGAGAGATGAATCCTGAAGAGTTGTGGAATACTACACTGGATCCAGCAACTAGAAATTTACTTCAAGTTCAATATTCAAAAGATCCAGAAAAAGACCAGGGTTTGATTCATAAACTTATGGGTAATGATGTTTCATTAAGAAAAGATTATATATTTGATAACGCACTTAATGTACAAAACCTTGATATTTAAGAATGAAGTTGTTTGAAACTTCAAAATATCATTTTTTTAAAAAATCAACGTATATAACTCTTAGATGGATTGGAATTATAGGACAGTTAATTGCAGTAAATTTTGTATATTTATTTCTAAATCCTAGTTTTGATTTTATTACGTCAAATTTAGTTATATTTTTAGGAATATTAAGTAATTTATATTTAATTTTTATTTATAAAAAAACACAATTATCAGATAGATCTGCTTTTATCTTCCTGCTTATAGATATTTTGCAATTAGGTATCCTTCTTTATTTATCAGGAGGAATAACTAATCCATTTATAATTTTTATATTAATACCAAGTGTTTTCTCCTCATCAAATTTGAGCTTAAGAACTAATATATCATTAGTAAGTTTAACAATAATTATAATTATTTTTCTAACTTTTAACTATGAAGATTTGCCAATTAATTTAAACAGTGATTTTCATAACAATCATTATTTTTACTATTCTATACCGACATCCTTAATTGTTGCCTTGGTCTTTTTAAATTATTTTGCAATGACATTTGGCACACAATCTAGATTAAGAAAAGAAGCTTTAGGAAAAATGGAAGAGGCAATGGCTAAAGAACATGAATTATTATCTTTAGGTGGTCAAGCTGCTGCAGCAGCACATTCTTTAGGTACGCCGCTTTCTACGATAACAATAATTACACATGATTTAATGAAACAATTTAAGGGGCAAAAAGATTTAGAAAAAGATATAGAGTTATTGAATAGTCAAGTAGAGCGATGTAATGCAATTTTAAAGCGATTAACTTTAAATCCTGTTGAAGAAGATGAATTTATTGATAAAGATATTAATATCCGAGATTATTTGCATGAAATTATTTCTTCATTTAAGGAAATAAGCAAAAAGGAATTTGTCTTCAATTTTGACCAGGACTCAAACTCAAAAAAGATAACCAAATCTATAGAATTAGTTTATGGGTTAAGAAATTTTATTGGGAACGCGAATAAATTTGCCAAAAATACAATTTTTATTAATTTGAAAAGTGATAGTGAAATAACGGAAATAACAGTTGAGGATGATGGTGATGGTTATCCAAGAGATATAATCTCAAAAATTGGTGAGCCATATTTGAAATCAAATTATTCTAGAGATAAATCTAAAGAGGGTCTAGGTCTAGGCTTGTTTATTGGAAAAACTTTATTGGAAAAAAATTTTGCATCAGTTAATTGTAGAAATTCTAAAACACGGAATGGTGCTGAAGTTGTTATTAGATGGAAGAATAAGGAATTATTTAATATTTAGTGGTATTTGTTCTTTGTTTCAAATAATGAGCTTAATTGAGATATCATAACATCTCCTAATTCATTTACGTCGGTAATTTTGATAGCTTTATTATAATATCTTGAAACATCATGACCAATTCCTATAGCCAAAACTTCAATATCCGATTTATTTTCAATAAACTTCACAATCTTTTTTAAATGTTTTTCTAAAAAATCACCTGAATTTACAGAAAGAGTTGAGTCATCCACAGGGGCTCCATCAGAAATTACCATCAAAATTTTTCTTTCCTCTTTTCTTTTTTTAATTCTATTGTAGGCCCATGATATTGCTTCTCCATCAATATTTTCTTTAAGCAAGCCCTCTTTAAGCATTAGTCCCAAATTATTTTTTGCTTGCCTCCAATGAGTATCAGCACCTTTGTATATAATATGTCTTAAATCGTTTAATCTACCAGGTGTTTTAGGTTTAGAATTTTTTGTCCAAAACTCTCTACTTTGACCACCTTTCCAATTTTTAGTTGTGAAACCTAAAATTTCAACTTTAACTGAGCATCTTTCCAGCGTTCTAGACAAGATATCTGCACATATAGCTGCAATAGTGATAGGTCTTCCTCTCATAGATCCAGAATTGTCAATTAATAAAGTTACTACTGTATCTTTAAAGTCTAAGTCTTTTTCTTTTTTAAAAGATAAAGAGTTATAAGGATCCATTATTATTCTTGGAAGTTTAGAGCTATCTAACAACCCTTCTTCTAAATCAAATTCCCAAGCCCTATTTTGTTTTGCAAGTAATTGTCTTTGAAGTTTATTCGCTAATTTTGTTATAACATCTTGGAAACCAATTAGTTGTTGATCTAAACTTTTTCTAAGTTTAGTTGCTTCATCAGCGTTTTCTAAATTCTCAGCTTTTACTATTTCATCATACTGTGTAGTAAATATTTTGTAATCAAGATTAATATTATCTATATTTTTTTTTACTATTTGTTCTGAACTTTGTTCATCTGATTCAACTTCATTGAGTTGTTCATCTAGGTTAAATTCATCAATGCTATATTCAGCGTCTAGAGAGGCTTGAGTTTCCTGGTCATTGTTTTCATCTTTATTGTCTTCTTTATCGCTGTTTTGATCATCATTTGAAGGATTGTCTTGTCCTTGATCCTGATTTTCTTCCTCTTTTTCGTTATCTTCATTATTTTGAAAAATATCCATTTCTTCCAATATTTGAGAAAACCTTGAAGAGTAAGTGTTTTGATCTTCTAAATTATTCATCAAAAATTCTCTATGTTTTTCAATAGAATTTTCAAAATCTTTCTCCCAAAAATTTAACATTTTAGAAGTTAGAGAATTTAATTTTATTTTATGAAAGTTTTTAAGCATATATAATTCAAAAGCCTCTGACACAGGTACATCCTCTTTTGTTTTTAATTGATCTTTTCTTTTACGATTAATTATTTGTGAATAGTTTTCATGAAAATTTTTTTCTATACCTTTAAGCATTTGACCACCTAAGGCCTCGTATCTAATCTTTTCAGCAATGTTATAAAGTGATCTAGAGGAAGTATTGCTAGGTAAGTTTTTTTTATAAATTAATTCATCAGAAAATTTTTTTTTAAGGGCACTTGAGTCAGTCTCAGCACGCAGTCTTATAAAATCACTTGGATTGGTAAGATTATCGATTTCAAATGAAATCATATCTTTATTTTTTTTGTCTTCTAAGTTTTTTTTATTTAAATCAAAGTCATCTGAAATTACTTTTGCTGTCGAATTTAAAGCAATTCTGAATTTTTCTTTTAAATTATTTTCTTTAGTGCTCATTAAATTTGAATATTAATCAATGATTCTGGTAACTCTTCACCAAAACATCTTTGATAATATTCCGCGATAGTATTTTTTTCAATATCATCACATTTATTCAGAAAAGTTACTCTAAAAGCGTAACCACTGTCTTTAAAAATCTCAGAATTTTCAGCCCAGTGTAATACAGTTCTAGGGCTCATTACCGTTGAAATATCTCCAGCTATAAATCCTTTACGAGTAAGAGATGCTACTTTTATCATATTAGCAACTTTTTCTTTACCTTTTGCATTATTTAAATTTTTATTTTTAGACAACACAATATCCATTTCTCTATCTAGGCTAAGATAGTTTAACGTTGTTACGATATTCCATCTATCCATCTGACCTTGGTTTATTTGCTGTGTACCATGATAAAGACCTGTCGTATCACCAAGTCCAACAGTATTTGAAGTAGCAAATAATCTAAAAAATTTATTTTGTTTAATTACTTTGTTTTTGTCTAGTAATGTAAAATTTCCCTCAGCTTCCAAAACTCTTTGAATTACAAACATTACATCAGGTCTACCAGCATCATATTCATCAAACACAAGTGCAACTGGATTTTGTATAGACCATGGTAAAATTCCTTCGTTAAACTGTGTTACTTGTTTGCCATCTTTAAGAACGATCGCATCTTTTCCAATCAAATCAATTCTACTTACATGACTATCTAAATTTACACGGATACAAGGCCAATTTAATCTTGCAGCAATTTGCTCAATGTGAGTAGATTTTCCAGTGCCATGATATCCTTGAACTAAAACTCTCTTATTAAACGCAAATCCTGAAATAATAGCTAAAGTAGTATCTCTATCGAACTTGTAATTTTTGTCAATTTCAGGAACATATTCATTTTTTTTTGAAAATGCGTCAACTTCCATTTCTGAGTCAATTCCAAAAGTTTGTTTTAATGAAACTTTAATATCTGGTTCTGTATTAAGATTTGGTGTCAATTTTTTCTCTATAGGTATTTTTTAGTTGGGTGTAAGCCAATGTTATTAGTTTAAGTTTTTCTTCGTATTTTTTATTTCCAGAATTCATATCAGGGTGAAATTTTTTCACAAGTAATTTGAATTTATCTTGTATTTTCTTCCACTTTAAACCTACAGAAACTCCCAATATTCCAAAAGCTTTTATATCTTTATGATCGAATTTAAATTGACGCATATGATTATAATCTCCATTTATTTTTTCTTTATCTAACTCATCTCTCAAAGTTGTATTCCATAACACTTTAAAAAAATTATCTGAAGAGCTAAAGCTTTGTGTTGGTTTGTGCCAAGTCATGTCAGATTTTAAAAAATCCATTACTTGATCATCATTCATTCCTGAAAAATAGTTCCAATTTTTATTAAATTCTTTTACATGCTCAAGACAAAGCATTCTAAATTTTCTGCTATTATCTTTTTCAATCGGCGCCTTATATTCACCTATTTCATTACAATTATTCCAGTCACAAATATTTTTCATGATATATAATAACATATATGGATATAAATGAGTTAATTACAATTGTAAAAAATAAATTATTAAATGAAATAAATATTGAAAGTATAAATATTGAAGATAAATCTTTTCTTCATAAAAATCATAAAGGAAATCAAGAAGGAAAATATCATTTAAAATTAATTATCGTTTCTCAAGAACTAAAAAAAATGAATAAAATTGAAAGTAATAAAAAAATTTATAAGATTTTAGATCAAGAATTAAAAGAATTTATTCACTCAATCCAAATTTTAATTAATTAAAAATTTTTTCAGAAATAAATTCAACTTTTTTTTGGAGTATTGTTTGTTGAAAATTGGCTTACCAATTTTTTTTAACAAAACTAAGTTAATTTTTTTTGAATTATTTTTTTTATCTTTGATCATAAAGGATAAAATCTTATTTAAATCTCTGATAGAAAAATATTTTTTTATAGAAGAAGGAAGACCAGAATTACCAATATGATTTATAATTAAATTGTATTCACTTTTACTAAGCATGTTTTCCTTAAAACTAAAACTCAGTGCCGTTTTCATTCCAAGTATCACGGCTTCACCATGATTTAGTTTATGGCTGTACCCTAAGCTTGCCTCATAAGCATGGGCAAATGTATGGCCAAAATTTAATACTTTTCTTAATGCTATTTCTTTTTCATCTTTTTCAACTACTTTTTTTTTAATTTTACAACTTTCATAAATTGCTTTTTCAATAAATGGAGAAGAAAGACTTAAAACCTTTTTAAGATTTTTATTTAAGAAAATAAAAAATTTTTTATTATGAATTAATGAATGCTTCAATATTTCTCCATATCCACAAATTATTTCTCTTTTTGATAAAGATTTAAGAAATTGAATATCCGAGAGAACCAGTGACGGTTGATAAAAGCTTCCTATTAAATTTTTACCATGTTTAGAATTAACTCCAGTTTTTCCCCCGATTGATGAATCAACTTGAGCTAAAAGAGTTGTTGGAATATTTACAAATATAAGGCCCCTTTTGAAAAGACTAGCTGCAAAACCACTTACATCGCCTGTAATTCCTCCTCCTAAAGAAATTAAAACGTCATTTCTTGAAAAGTTTTTAATTAATAAAACTTCTAGAATTTTATTAACGCTATTAATATTTTTATTTTTTTCACGAGCATTAAAAAATAACAGAAAGATACTTTTATTTTTAAAAGACCTTTTAATATTTGAGACAAATTTTTTTGGAACATTTTTATCAACAACAATCAAACATTTATCAAAATGAATTGAATTTGATTTAAAAATTTTTGAAATGCTTGAGGTTAAATTTGAGCCAATAATTATTGGATATTTTTTGGTTTTGGTTACTACATTTAATCTAGTTTGTTTCATAAATTTTTACAACTTTATTTACTATTTCACTTTTAGTAAGATTATCACACTTTATCTCATATAAAGCTTTAGAATAAATGTTAGATCGTTTCCTAATTAAATTAATTAACTCAGTATCGGTTGCATTAATCGTTAATGGCCTTTTTTTACTGTTTTTAATTCTATTTAACAATGTTTTGTCATCCCAATTAAGCCAAAAAGATAAATGATTTTTTAAAATCTCTTTCCTAATATTATTATTTGTAAAAGCTCCCCCACCAAGTGAAATCACAGTAGAGCTTAATTTAAGTTTTTTTAAAGTTATTTGTTCCTCAATTTTTCTAAAATAATCCTCACCCTTAACTTCAAAGATTTTTTTAATTGTAATGTTAAAATTTTTTTCAATTTCTTTATCGATATCTACAAAATTTAGTTTTAATTTTTTAGCTACTAAGGTTCCAATAGAGCTCTTACCAGAACCCATCATCCCCAAAAAAACTAGATTTTCTTTTGATTTCATAAGTTTCTTTGTTAAAAAAACATAAATATGTCTTAATTTGAAAATATCTAAAAGTATATGCAATTCATTAAAAACACAAGTTCAGGCAAGGCAAGTATCATAGGGCTTGTGATTAAATCTATAATTGGATTAGGGGTTATTTTAGGTATTATTTTTTTTCTAAGTACAATTGATTTTCCTGCACCTAAAAAAGAAATTGAAAAAATTATTCCAAATGAAAATTTTAAAATTGTTAAATAAGAAAATTCTCTTAATTAAATTAGTTTGTCTTGTTTTTCTCACACCTGCTTTTGCAGAGGAGAAACCAATTGATATTTGGAACATACAAAAAAAAGATAATCAAGTTATTTCCGAAACAAATATTTCAAGTGAAAATTCTAGCGGCACTACTCAGAATGGTGTTTACAAACTTCAAGCAAATAAACAAATAGATACAATTAAACTTGATAAAGAATTTTCGTCAAAAGAAATTAAAATTGTTGGATTATATGATCCTAGTGAATATGGTCTGAGTATGGATATGTGGTCAAATTCTGATGGAACTAAATTAAAAAATTTATTTAAGAATATTAATAAGTTTAAACTTTCAGAGGATGCATCAGATATAATGCACATATCTTTATTGACTAATGCTTATTCTCCAACTCAAAACATTACAGAGCAAGAATTTATGAGTTTTAAATCTGATTGGTTAATAAAAGATGCAAACTTAGAATTGATAGAAGAATATTTAATTAAAAATCAAATAATTAATTTACATCCAAATTTAACAAGATATTTAGTTGATAGTTATTTATCAGAATCAAATTTAAAAAAACCTTGTGAGATTTTTTCTAAATACACAGAACCTATCCAAGATGAATATCTATCTAAATTTAATTTATATTGTTTAATCAATTATGGAAAAAATGAAGAGGCACAACTAATCTTAGATTTAAAAAAAGAGTTAGGTTTTGAAGATGAATATTATGAAAATAAAATAAATTATTTATTTGGATATTTAGATGAAGCAGATAAAGAAATATCAATAAACTCGATTTTAGATTTTCATTTAGCGCACAGAACTAATCCTGAATTTTCTTATGAACCGAATGAAGACACACCTAAAATTATTTGGAAATATCTTTCAACTGCTAATTTACTTTTCAAAATTCAAGATATAGAAATTACGGATGTAGAAAAAATTTCTACAATAGAAAAAGCTGTCAATGATAAAAATTATTCTGAAGAGGAGTTATTCGAATTTTATAAAAAATTTCAATTTAATATAAATCAATTTTTAAATGCAAAAGAGGCATATAAATCTCTATCTTCAATCGAGGGACGAGCTCTTTTATATCAAAGAACTCTTTTAACTGAAGAACCAAAAATCAAATTAGAATTTATAAAGATCTTAAAGGATCTATTTATATCTGATGAAATAGGTGATGCTTTTGATTTGGAATTAAAAAAATTTTTAGGTGAAATTAATGTTGAGGATGTGCCCTCAAATTTTACCACATTTTATAAAAGTAATCTAAACAAGAAAGAGACAGAAGAAAAAAAAATAAAATATAATAGTAAAATTTTACATCAATCAAAACTTATAAATTATTTCAATGGGGACTATGCTAAATCTAAAATTGAAGAGGATTTAAATAAATTTTTAAAGAAAATTAAAAAAGATAAAAAATATTTTTTATCAAAAAAAGATATAATTTTTCTAGAGGCGCTTAAATCTGATGGAGTTGAAATTTCAAAAAAATATGACAGTCTGTACGAGGTAAAGCAATCAGAAATGCCTGCCGATATTCAAACAATGATAGACAATAATGAGATGGGTGCTGCATTGTTGAGAATTATTGAGGTAATTGGACCTGACAAAATTGAAAATATTGATGAAGATACAGTTTATTTTATTATCAATACTTTAAATCAATTAAATGTTGATCTAATTAGAAATAAACTATTACTAAAAGTTCTTCCTTTAAAAGTATAAAAATTATAATAAAATCAAGTTATGGCTATCAGAACTATAATAACAGAACCTAATAAATTGCTTAGACAAATTTCTAAACCAGTCAATGGCGTTGGAAAAGATGAACAAAAATTGATGGATGATATGCTTGAGACAATGTATGACGCAAATGGAATTGGTCTCGCAGCAATACAAGTTGGTGTACCAAAGAGAATTATTGTAATGGATATAAGTAAAGATGAGACTAAAAAAGAGCCAAGATATTTCGTAAATCCAGTTATTAAAAATAAAGACACAGAAAAAGCAACTTATGAGGAGGGATGTCTTTCTGTGCCAAATCAGTTTGCAGAAATTGATAGACCTTGCAAGTGTGAAGTAGAATATCTTGATTATCATGGAGAAAAGAAATTGCTAAAGGCAGATGGTCTTCTTGCAACATGTATTCAGCATGAAATGGACCATTTAGAGGGGATACTATTTATTGATTATCTTTCAAAATTAAAAAGGTCAATGATAATTAAAAAATTATCTAAGAAAAAATCTACAGCAGCAGTTCTTTAAATATGCTAAAGAAAATAGTTTTTATGGGTACACCCATGTTCGCTGTTCCAATTTTAAAATCACTTTATCAAAATGGATATCCTATTTCTTGCGTTTATACACAACCACCTCAAAAATCTAAAAGAGGTCAAAAAATTAACAAGTCACCAATCCAATTAATTTCAGAAACTTTAAACATAGAATTTAGAACACCAAATTCATTAAAAGAAAATTTAGAGGAATTAGAGTATTTTAAATCTTTAGAGGCAGATTTAGTAATAGTTGTTGCTTATGGTCAAATTATACCCAAGTCATATTTAAATTTAACTAAAAAAGGATTTATCAATATACATGCATCTATTCTTCCAAAATGGAGAGGTGCTGCTCCTATTCAAAGATCAATTATGAATTTAGATAAAGAGACAGGAATTAGTATTATGAAAATAGGAGAGGAACTAGATACAGGACCTGTATGTAATATTTATAAAATTAATATTGAAAACAATTTAAACGCTGAAGATATTAATGAAAAGCTATCAAGTTTGGCTGCAGAGAAAATTTTAGATAATATCGATGATATATATGAGGATAAAGCAAACTTTATAGAACAAGATCACTCATCAGCGACATACGCACCAAAAATTCAAAAATTAGAGGGGCAGATTAATTGGAAAGAAGATGCTAAAATTATAATTGGTAAAATAAATGGACTTTATCCAGTTCCAGGAGCTTATTTTATGTTTAGTGGTGAGAGATATAAAATACTAAAAGCAGAAATTGGACAAGCACAAGGAAAACCAGGTGAGGTTTTATCTGAACACTTAGAAATTTCATGTGGAGATAAAAAATCAATAAAAATTAAAGAAATACAAAGACAAGGAAAAAAACCTCAAAGTATTGGGGAATTTGTTTTAGGAACACAAATTAAAAAGGGTTCATTTTTATAATGAATAGATACCAAATACTTATTGAGTATGTAGGGACAAATTTTAGAGGTTGGCAAATTCAAAAAAAGGGCCCAACAATCCAAGGATTAATTCAAGAAAAATTATCAAAATTATTAAAAGAAAAAATTATTTTACATGGTCAAGGAAGAACTGATGCAGGGGTTCATGCATTTGAGCAATCTGCACACTTTGATTGCAAAAAAAAAATAACCGATAAAATTAAATTTTTAAAATCCATTAATCATTTTTTAAATTTAAAGGACATTGCAATTAAAAATATTAAAAAAAGAAATAATAAATTTCATGCTAGATTTTCAGCAAAACAAAGAATTTATAAATACTTTATTTTTAATCAAATAAGTCAACCAATAATTGAAAAAAATAGAGCATGGCATGTTCGAATGCCTTTAAATTTAGAATTAATGAAAATGGGTGCAAAAAAGTTATTGGGAACCAATGATTATTCAACTTTTAGATCTTCTAGCTGTAATGCAAAAAGTGCAATTAAAACAATTAAATCAATAAATATCAAATCGTCAAAAAATAAAATTGAATTTCAATTTAGTTCTCAATCTTTTTTGCAACATCAGGTTAGATCTATGGTTGGTTGTTTAAAATACTTGGGAGAAAAGAAATGGGATTTGAAAACATTTGAAAAGAGATTTAAATCAAAAAAAAGAACACTGTGTGCTCCCCCAGCACCACCAGTTGGTTTATTTTTATTTAGAGTTCTTTATTAATTTATTTTTATTGCTCATAGAAAACTTTTTATTTATTCGCCATCTAGACTCAGCTCTTACAATATAGCCACAACAGTTTTTTGATTTACATTTACAGGGAAATTGTTTGTAGTTTTCATCATAACCAAATCCATAATCACATGTAAATTCTTCACCTTTTTTAATGTTTTTGATTGCCTTAACCCAAACTTTCAATCCCTTTCCATCATAATCACAATTATTATCACAAGAATGATTAATTAAGCCAGCAGTATTCCAAGAAAAATCTCCATCTAGATCGTATCTTTTATTTATTGTAAATAAATATATCGGTTTACTATTATCGTACTTATCAGAGTCTTGTGTTTGTTTTTTTGTTATAAGTTTTCCAACATAGTCAATTATTTTAGTTCCCTCTTTAATGTCACGAGTTGCATAAAGTCCTCTACCATTATTATCAATTCCAGATTTTTTTATTTTATATAACTTCATGAAAATTTTTATTTAGAGTTTTCTCAAGAATTATCAATGAAATTCTAAAAGAGCATCAACATGTCTTTTAGTACTGTCTCGAAGTGCATTTAGATCATAACCACCCTCTAAAATTGAAACAACTTTTCCATTACAAAATTTTTTAGAAGCTTCTAATATTCTTTTGGTAATAGTAAAATAATCCTCTGTTTTTAAATTAAATTGACCAAGAGGGTCATCCTCATGGGCGTCAAAACCAGCGCTAATCA
Organism: uncultured Pelagibacteraceae bacterium; assembly: GCA_902571955.1. Classification (GTDB taxonomy): domain Bacteria; phylum Pseudomonadota; class Alphaproteobacteria; order Pelagibacterales; family Pelagibacteraceae; genus Pelagibacter. The sequence continues at coordinate 77,671 of CACGDZ010000003.1, forward strand.
ATATAAACTCTGGTTTAAACTTTGCTAATTTTTTTAGTGCACGGTCGAATGCGTTTAAGTATTCATCTGAGCTTATGCCAGCTGGCAAAGGTATATTAAAGATATTGTTAAACTTCCCTTTTTCTTGCTCCGAACCAGTTCCTGGATAGTAGGGATATTGGTGAGTTGATATAAAAAGAACATTTTCATTTTCATAAAAAATGTCCTGTGTTCCATTACCATGATGTACATCAAAATCTATTATGGCAACTTTCTTATATTTATATTTTTTCAACAAATAATTTGCACCAATGCTCACTGAATTTAAAATGCAAAAACCAGCGGCCTTATTTTGTGAGCTATGATGTCCAGGAGGTCGAACACCACAAAATGCATTTCTAAATTCTTTTTTTTCTAATCCATCAATTGCAGTAATTATTGATCCAACTGCATCAAAAGTCGCATCTTTGCTTCCAGGTGAAATGATTGTATCACCATCAAGTGAAGAAAAACCTTTTTTTGGAAAAGAACTTTTTACTAAATTTAAATAATTTTTTTCATGTGTCATTAAAAGAATATCATCTGAAACTTTAGTTGGTTTCTTCCATAAAAGATTTTTATTATTATATTTTTTAAAATTTTCTTCTATGACAGATACTCTTGCTATTTGTTCTGGATGACCAGGACCTGTATCATGATTTTGAGATGTATTTGATGTAATTAAACCAGTTTTCACTTAAAGTAATTATCTAATATCTTAGTATAAATTAAAGTTAATCTTTTTAAATCAGATAAGGCCACACATTCCCCCACTTTATGCATAGTTTTCCCAACTAATCCAAATTCTAAACATGGAGCTATTTTTCTTATGAATCTTGCATCCGAAGTACCACCAGTCGTTGATAATTTTGGTTTAATTTTAGTAATTTTTTTAATTGTATTTTGAATCATAAATGTAGTTTTATTTGGTTGAGTTAAAAAAGCCTCACCGGAAACACTATATTCAATTTTAAATTTTGATTTATTTTTATTACAAAATTTTTTAATTATTTTATTTATCTTTTTCTTTAATTTGAAAGATGTATGTTTGTTATTAAATCTTATATTAAAGGAAGCACTTGCCAATCCTGGAATTACATTATCGGCTGAATTATTAATGTTTATTTTTGTTATTTCTAAATTTGTAGGTTGAAAATCTTTTGTTCCTTTATCAAATTTAATTTCTTTTAACTCTTTTAGTATTTGGACTAAAGCTGTTGACGGATTGTTAGCTCTTTTTGGGTAAGCGACATGACCCTGAATTCCAATGACAGATAATTTTCCGGTCATACTACCTCTACGACCAATTTTTATCATTTCTCCTAGCTTATTTGGATTGGTAGGCTCTCCTACCAAGCAAAAATCTATTTTTTCTTTTCTTTTTCTCAAATATTCAACAACTTTTTTTGTTCCATTAATTGCAATTCCTTCTTCGTCTCCAGTAATTAGAAGACTAATAGACCCATCAAATTTTTTGTTTTTCCTAGAAAAGTCATTTACCGCAGTAACAAATGCGGCTATCGAGCTTTTCATATCATTTGCACCTCTGCCAATTAAGTATCCTTTCTTAACAGCAGGTTTGAATGGATTAACAATCCAATCATTTAAATTACCAGGTGGCACTACATCCAAATGGCCTGCATAACAAAAATTTGGACTTGTGTTACCAAGTCTTGCATAGAGATTTTTTACAGGATAACTATTTTTATCTTTGAACTCGAGTACTTTAGTCTTAAAGCCAAGTTTATTTAATTTTTTTTCCAAAAATTTAATTACACCTGCATCAGTTTTTGTAACAGATGGAAACCTAATTAGCTCTTTAGCTAATTGTAGTTCATTAATTTTTTGCATTTTTATTCTCTTAAAAGATCATTAACTGATGTTTTTGATCTTGTTTTTTCATCAACTTGTTTAATTATTACTGCGCAATATAAAGATGGTGCTTGTGGATTATTTTTATCTGGCAAAGATCCCGGAACTACCACTGAATAAGGTGGAATTTTTCCATAAGTGATTTCACCATTTTTTCTATTAACAATTTTTGTTGATTGTCCAATATACATTCCCATACTTAGAACAGAGCCTTCTCCAACTATTACACCTTCTACTACTTCAGACATTGCTCCTAAGAAAACATTATCCTCAATAATTGTTGGTAATGCTTGAGCAGGTTCTAATACACCTCCAACTCCAGTACCAGCTGAGATATGACAATTTTTTCCAATCTGACAGCAACTTCCTGCACGACTGAAAGTATCCATCATAGTACCTTCATCAATGTATGCTCCAATATTTACATAACACGGCATCAAAACCGCATTTTTTCCTACAAAAGATCCTTTTCTTACAGGTGAATTAGGCACCATTCTAAAACCAGCTTTTTCATGATCTTCTTTTGTCCATCCAGCTGTTTTCCCTTTAAGTAAATGAGCTTTGTCATACCAGCTACTATAAGGACCATTTAAATTTTCCATTGGATACATTCTAAAACTTAACATGATAGCTTTTTTAAGATGTTGATGAGTAACCCATTCTCCATTGATTTTTTCAGCTACTCTTACTTTTCCACTGTCTAAATCATCAATAATTTGATTAACAGCATCCTTTAAAGATTTATCTGAATTCTGACTCACTTGGTCTTTATTTTCCCAAGCATCATTTATAATATTTTCAATACTCATAATTTTATGAGTTTTTTAATAACCTTATTTCTTTTAAAAATAAAGAAAGATTTTTTATTTTGTAATCAATATAATCTTTATCAGACTCTTTTTTACCCCAGTATTCATCATTGATTAACCAAACTGTTTTTGCTCCTCGCTCTTTTCCAATAGATAAGTTTTTTGCAATATCTTCGATATAAATCGTCTCTGTTGGATCAATTTGAAATTTTTTGACCATAAGGTCAAATGCTTTTCCTGTAGGTTTTGGACTGTATTCAGCATCAACAATATCAAATACCCCTTCAAATTGATCATCAATTCCTAAGTGAGTAGTAATATTTTTAACATGTTCTTTGCTACCATTTGTAAACACAAATTTGTTTAGATTAATATTTTCTAGTTCATTTCTTAAAATAGTGTCTTTTTCTAAAAAATCTAAATTAATATCATGTACGTAGTCTAAAAATTCTTTTGGAGGTATATCATGATGGATCATTAACCCGTTAAGGCTAGTGTTATATTTATGAAAATAATTTGTTTGTAATTCTTTTGCTTCTTTTAAATCTACATTCAATTTATTTGAAATATATTGGGTCATTTTTTTACTGACCTGTCCAAATACTCCTTCAAGATCAGCATACAGCACACCGTCGCAATCAAACAAAATGTTCTTAATATTTTTTAATTCTTTCATTGTCTTATTAAAGTTCCTGACCCCTTGTCAGAGAATATTTCCCATAAACATGAATGTGGCTTTGTACCATTAATTATACCTACAGCAGTGACACCATTATTTATTGCATCTAAGCATGCATTTATTTTAGGTATCATACCCTCAGTCACAGTCTCGTCTTTAATCATTTCTAAAATTTTAGATGAAGAAATTTCTTCTATTAGTTTTTTATTTTTATCTAGTACACCATCTACATTTGTCATCAACAAAAGTCTTCTTGATTTTAAGGATTTTGCTACAGCCATTGCAGCTGTATCTCCATTAATATTATATGTTTGATTTTCTTCCCCTAAGCCTAATGGTGAAATTATTGGAATTTTATTTTGATTAATTATATTTAATATTTGTTCATTATTTATCTCATTAGGTATGCCTACAAATCCTAGCTCTTCTGCTTCTGGTATAGTTTTTATAATGTTATTTTTTTTTGTATGAATAGAGATTGCTTCTGTTCCTTTGTCTTTTAAGGAACTAACAATATCATCATTAAAATCAATCAAAACAGACTCAACAATATTAATTATATTTTTATCAGTTACTCTTAGACCTCTTATAAATTTTGATTGAATATTTGATTTTTCTAGCTCTCTTTTAATTCTAGGTCCACCGCCGTGCACTACAACAGTTGCAAGGCCCAATTTATTTAAAACACTAAGATCAGTTATAAAGTTATTAAATACGTTTCTATCAATTAAAACGTTTCCACCATATTTAATAACTATTAAATCATTTTTGTATTTTTCAATATATTTAGTTACTTCTCTTAGTGGTGGCCCATCTTTAGGCAATATACATTCAAGGTTCATTTATTATATTTAAATTATTAGGTTACAGTTTTAACTTTAGTACGTTTCATTATGACAACCTGCTGAGCCATCGTTAAAATATTATTAACTGTCCAATAAATTACTAGCCCACTTGGGAACGGTGCAAGAATGACTGTTAAAAATAAAGGGAAAAACATAAATATTTTTGCTTGCATTGGATCTGTTGGAGCTGGATTTAGTTTTTGTTGGACCCACATTGATACCCCCATAGCAACAGGCCATGCCCCAATAACTAGAAAAGAGGGCACATCATATGGTAACAATCCAAATAAATTAAATATAGAAGTGGGATCTTTAGCACTTAAATCTTGGATCCAACCATAGAAAGGCATGTGACGCATCTCTATTGTTACAAATAAAACTTTATACAAAGCAAAAAATACAGGTATTTGAATTAAAATTGGCAAACATCCAGACATGGGATTTACTTTTTCCTTTTTATAAAGAGCCATCATTGCTTGTTGTAATTTCATCTTGTCATCTTTATGAACCTCCTTAAGTCTTGTCATCTCAGGCTGTAGAGCTTTCATTTTAGCCATGCTTCTGAATGAAAAATTAGCAAGTGGAAAAAATGCTAAACGAATACAAACGGTAACAGCAATAATTGCTAATCCATAATTACCAAATATTTTAAAGAAATATTCTAAAGCAGTGAACAAAGGACGTGTTAAGAAGTATAAGAATCCCCAATCAATCGTGAGATCAAATTTATCAATTTTTAAAGATTCTGCGTATCCATCAATTACGTCTACTCTTTTTGCAGCTACTATTATTTGCAAGTTTTCTTCTATAGAGGAATTTCCACTTAACTCTAAAGGTTCAGTTGTAACAAAGTTTATTCGATATTTGTTCTTGTAATCCATTGTAGTTTTAAATTCTTTTCCTCTTGGTGGAATAAGTGTTGATATGTAATATTTATCTCCAATCCCTAACCATCCTTTTTGAGCAGTTCTTGAAAATTTTTTTTCCTCAATATCGTCATAATCTTCTTCAATTAATTCCTCGTCTAATGTAGCGATAGGGCCTTCATGGAGAATATAAAAATCAGTTAAACCTTCTGGGATCTGATTTCTTATAATTTGACCATAAGAATAGAAGTCGTAGTTATTATTTGAAGAATTTATAACTTTTTGTTTTATTGTGAATAAAAACTTGTCATCTAAAGCAATTTCTTTTTCAAAAGTAATTCCTTGGTCATTGGTCCAATTAAGTTTGATAGGCGATTGATCAGTCAATTTGCTATTTCCTGTAACTGACCAAATTGTATCTGAATTTGGAATGTCTATATTTTTGTCAGTAGTTATAAAGCCACTTTCTATTATGTAGCCTTCTTTGGAACTTCTTGGAGCAAGAAATTTGACTTTTTCGTCACTTTCTAAACTGACATTGTAATCTTTGAAAGTTAGGTCGTCTATCGCAGCTCCTTTTAAAGAGATAGATCCAGTAATACTTTGGTTTTCAAATTTAATTCTTTCACTTTCTTTTAAAGCCTCTTCTCTCGAAATTTCAACCACATTTTGTTTTTGATCAAGACTTGGGGCATCTGAATTTTGTTCAGTTTTATTTTTTTCGTTAATGTTTTCTTTTTTTACAGGCGGAGGTGCAAAAAACAATGAGTACAAAATTATAACTGCTGCTGACAAAGAAATTGCTGCAATAATGTTTCGTGTATCCATTACTTGTTATCCTCTATTTCTTTTTTAACAGGATCAAATCCACTATTTCCCCAGGGGTGACATGATAAAATCCTTTTTATACTCATATAAAAACCTTTAAAAAAACCATATTCTCTTAATGCTTCTATGCTGTACTCTGAACATGTTGGTAGATATCTACAAGAGTGACCTATTAAGGGACTAATTAAAAATTTATAACCCTTAATTAGTTTAATTAAAATTAAAGTAAAAATATTCATTATTTTATTTTTTCAAAATCACGAAAGATAGTTTTTTTTATAATTTTGTATTCATTGTTTAGCATAGAAGACTTTGCTATAACAAGAAATGAATAATTAAAGTTTATTGTTATATTTTTAACAGCCTCATTCATAATATTTCTTAACCTTCTTTTAATTTTATTTCTCTTGACTGCGTTCCCAATTTTTTTTTTAGTAACAAAACTTATATTTAAGTTTTTTGTATTTTTATTCAATAATTTCCCAAAAAATATAGTTGTATATTTGTTTGTTATTTTTTTTTGCTTAAGTAGTCTCTTAAATTCTTCTTTTTTTGAAAGAGCAATTATTTTGCTTTTCATTATCTTAAACAGAGACTGTTAGTGATTTTCTGCCTCTTGCTCTTCTTCTAGCTAATAGTTTCTTACCACCTTTAGTTTTCATTTTTGATCTGAAACCATGTTTACGAGCTCTTTTTTTATTTGAGGGCTGATAAGTTCTTTTCATAATTAGATTTGATAAAGTTTTTAAATAAATTTTGCCCCTTTATATTAGTAATAATTAAAATAGCAAATAGAAGATTAAGCATTAAAATAGGTAGAATCATGGAAAATACAAAAAAAATTAAATTATTTATTGGGTTATGCTATTTATTAATTGTTTGTATATTTTTATATTTCTTTTTCTCAAAATTTACTCTCCAAGAAATTATGTCCTATGATTTTTTAAGAAATAACAGATCTTATTTAGCTGAAATAAAAAATTCAAATTTATTTTTGATGTCTTTAATTTTTTTAATACTCACTATTCTTTGGGTTTTCCCTTTTCTAGGTTTTGGATCTCCTATTGCTTTGGTGGGAGGTTTTGTATTTGGAAAATGGATTGGTACATTTGTAGTTGTTTTAGGTCTTAGTATAGGAGCAACATTTTTATATATTTTTGGAAATTTTTTTTTAAAAGAAATAATTAGGGAAAAATTTTTAAATAAATTTCAAAACTTAGAAAATAAATTTAAAAAATCCGAATTTATTTATTTATTAATGTATCGTGTTGTAGGGGGGATTCCCTGGCAATTACAATGTTTATTACCGGTTTTATTTAATGTGAAAATTAAAAACTATTTTTTTTCCACATTAATTGGAATTGTTCCAGGAATTTTTCTAGCAGTTTCAATAGGGAGTGGGTTAGAAAAAATTATTGAACAAAATTCTGAAGTTCCCAAAATAAAAGATATTATTTTCTCACCTGGTATATATATTCCTCTAATTGGTTTTTTTGGATTAATAATTATTACAATTATTTTAAGAAATATTTTTTATAAAAAGTAATGGTGCTCCCACCCTGTACTGACCAGGGAACTAGTCATTACCAATGACTTGTTATACCATTTAACTACAGGAGCTAAGAGACAATTTATATTTTATTGATAATAAAGCATTTTTTTCAAATTATTGCCTTAATTTTTTGATTAATATGATTTATATCTATTTTAGGAAAATGTTATGGGAATTCATTACGATTACAAGTCAACTAAAGGTAACAAGCTTATGGAAAAGCAAGCTAAAAGAGAAAAAAAGCTTGCTGAAAAAAAAGCTAAGCGCTTAGCTAAAGAAGGGTCCAAAAAAGAAGAAAACAAAACTCAAGTACTAGATCCAAACAAACCAATTTCTCTAGATTTTTTGACTAACCCAAATAAAGAATGAACTCTAAAGATAAAAATGAGCGTTTAAGCTTGGCGCTTAGAAAAAATTTGAAAAAAAGAAAAATTTTTCAGAAAAAAAATAAAAAGAAAAACAAATAATGTCAATTCAACCTGATTCTTGGATAAAAAAAATGTGCGAAGAGCACAATATGATAGAGCCATTTTTGGATCATCAAGTTTCTGAAGGTAAAATTTCCTATGGATTAAGTAGCATGGGATATGATGTAAGAATCTCTGATGAATATAGAATATTTACTAATGTAAATAGTTCTTTGGTTGATCCAAAGAATTTTTCTGATGATAACTTTATAGAACGAAAAGGACCACACTGTATTATACCTCCAAATTCATTCGTATTAGCTAAAACAGTAGAATATTTTAGAATACCGAAAGACGTTTTATGTATTTGTGTTGGAAAAAGCACTTATGCAAGGACAGGAATTATTTGCAATGTTACTCCAATTGAAAATGAATTTGAGGGGAATATTGTAATTGAACTAAGTAATACAACACCTAACCCTGCAAAAATTTATTCAAACGAGGGAATAGCGCAATTTTTATTTTTCAAATCAGATACTCAGCCAGAAACAACTTATAAATCAAAGAACGGTAAATATCAGGGTCAAACCACAATTCAAGTTGCTAAGATTAAAAAGTAATTTATGGATAAGTTTGTGATTAATGGTCCTTGTAAAATCAAGGGTAATGTTTCAATTTCAGGTTCTAAGAATGCATCCCTACCTATATTAGCTGCAACATTATTATTTGATAAACCTGTAGTTATCAAAAATCTACCAAGGGTTAGAGACATTAATACAATGTTAAATTTATTAAAGTCCCTTGGTTCTAAAATAATTTTATCACGAGATAAAAAAACGGCAAAAATTATAAATAAAAAAAATATGAAAACTTTTGCTAGCTATTCTTTAGTTAAAACAATGCGTGGTTCAATTTTGGTTTTAGGTCCATTAATATCAAAACATCACCAATCAAAAACTTCTTTACCAGGTGGTTGTTTAATAGGTGCGAGACCAGTTAATTATCATTTAGAGTCACTAAAAAAGCTTGGGATGGAATACGAGTTAAAGGATGGATATATTTTGGCAAAATCCAAAGGAAGGCTTATTGGTACAAATATAAATTTTCCAAAAATAAGTGTTGGAGCAACTGAAAATTCTATTATTGCTGCATGTTTAGCAAAAGGAAAAACTATTTTGAAAAATTGTGCGATTGAACCTGAAATCAAAGATCTTACAAATTTTTTAAATAAAGCTGGAGCAAAAATTAAATGGTCAGGTAGGACGTGTAAAATTATTGGAGTAAATTCCTTGAATAAAACTGAATATTCCGTTATGCCCGACAGAATAGAAGCAGGCACATTCTGTATAGCCGCAACACTTGCAAAAGGCAATTTACAAATTAATAATTTTAATCCTAGGATTATCGATACAGAAATAAAAGTACTAAAAAAATTTGGATCTAAAATTAAAACTACCGAAAACAAAATTTTTATTAAAGGACCTCAGAAGATAAAATCAATAAAAAATATAAAAACCAAAGAATTTCCAGGTATTCCGACTGACCTCCAGGCACAATTGATGGTTTTAATGTGCAAAGCAGATGGCAAAAGCTCAATTACAGAAAATATTTTTGAAAATAGATTTATGCATGTGGCTGAACTACAAAGACTTGGAGCAGAAATAAATATTAAAAATAATATTGCTATGATAAAAGGAAATACTAAATTTATTGGAGCTGAATTAATGTCTAGTGATTTAAGAGCTTCTGTCGCTTTAGTTTTAGCAGCTATAGTTTCAAATGGTAAATCACATATTAATAGAATTTATCACTTAGATAGAGGTTATGAAAAAATTGAAAATAAATTAAAAAAAATTGGCGTTAAAATTAAAAGATTAAAATAGTGAATAAATATTTAGCAAAAATAATTGCTAGTGACAAAGAAGGTTTGCAAATTATTTCAGCTTGTAGTTCAGGGGCTAAAGTAAAAGTTGCAGATATAAAATATCTCGCATCCAATAAGGTTTTTTTATTATCAATTCAAAGAACCAAGGTTGAAAGTGATCAGGAAGATAAAAAAATTAATAGCATTTGTAGGTTTGATTTTGTTGATAAAGTAAGATCAAAGAACATTGATCAATCAAATCAAGAAAAAGTTTTAGAACTAATAGGTATAGATTATTTGAAAAATAATGATGTTTATGAAATAAATCTTATATTTAACAACAATGCTCATATTGCTTTAACTACAGAAACAATTGAAGCAAGATTAGAGGATCAAAGTGAAATTAAATAGTTATGAAGATATTAAATAGTAACAGTAAAAATTTTGACAAATTATTAGAGAATTTACTTTTAAAGAGAAAAAAAAAAATTCAATCAGAATCTATTTCTGTAACAAATATAATTAAAGATGTTAAAAAAAATGGAGATAAAGCATTATTAAAATACGAGAAAAGATTTAATCAAAACAACGTAATTATTCCAAGCTCAAAACAAATAAAAAAATCTATAAATTCACTTGATAAAAAAGTAAAAAAGGCAATTGATACGGCCTATAATAGAATTTATAAATTTCATTCTCTTCAAAAATTTAAAAATATTTCTTATACAGATAAATTAAAAAATAAACTCGAATATAAATACGTACCTTTAGAGTCAGTTGCAATTTATGTTCCCGGTTCTACTGCATCATACCCATCGAGTGTATTGATGAATGCTATTCCAGCAATTGTTGCAGGTGTTAAGAGAATAGTTATGATTAATCCAGGCCATAAAGGAAAACAAAATCCAGCCGTATTATACGCCGCAAAAAAATGCAAAATAAAAGAAATTTATTCTATTGGGGGCCCTTCTGCTATTGCAGCAGTCTCTTACGGGACTAAAAAAATTAAAAAAGTTCATAAAATAGTTGGTCCAGGAAATGCATATGTTGCAGCAGCAAAAAAAGAAGTTTTTGGTGTTGTTGGAATTGAAGGTATGACTGCTGGTCCTTCAGAAGTGACTGTAGTTTGTGATAAATTTTCAAATCCTGAGTGGGTTGCAAGTGATTTAATTGGACAAGCTGAACATGATATTCTTGCACAATGTATATTGATTTCAAAAGATAAAAATTTGCTAGATAAAGTAAAAATTGAAATTACTAAACAATTAAAAGAAATTCCAAGAGCTTCTGTTGCAAGAAGAAGTTTAATTAATAATGGAATTCTTATGTATATTTCTTCAGACGCTAAAATAACAAGTGTTGTAAATAAAATTGCACCAGAACATTTGGAATTAAATATTAAAAATTATAAATCGTTAGTTCCAAAAATAAAAAACTCAGGCTCAGTATGTTTAGGAAAATATGCAGTGATGGCAATGACTGATTATAATGTTGGATCAAACCATATATTGCCAACTAATGGTTCTGCAAAATATTCAAGCGGCATAAGTGTAAATGAATTTTATAAAAGAATTTCGTACATAAACTTATCAAAAAAGGGTATTGAAAGTCTTGGACCATCAGTTATAACACTTGCAAATTACGAAGGATTAGTGGGGCACGCTCAATCTGTAGTAAAAAGGATAAGGAGAAAATAAATTTGTCAAAACAAGACTTATTAGAATTTAAAGGGACAGTAATTGATTTACTGCCGAATGCTATGTTTAGAGTTAAATTAGAAAATGGGCATACAGTTACTGCTCATACAGCAGGAAAGCTGAGAAAAAACAGAATTCGAGTTTTACAAGGGGGCTAACCCCCAACTCTATGAGTTGGGGGTTAGTCACTCTTTAAATTGGTGATAATGTTACAGTAGAAATGACTCCCTATGATCTTACTAAAGGAAGAATTATCTTTAGGGGATAAATAAGGCTGAGTAGCTCAGGAGTAGAGCAGAGCCCTGAAAAGGCTTGTGTCGGAGGTGCGAATCCTTCCTCAGCCACCACCAAAAGTTTCATCTTGAAATAATCGTAAAAGAAATTAACTTTAAGTTATAATAAATAACAAAAGGACTAAGAAATAAGATGAGTACACTACAAGGAAAAATTAAATGGTATAATGGTAAAAAGGGATATGGCTTTATTGAAAGAGATGATAAAGAAAAAGATGCCTTTGTTCACGCTTCAGCGGTAAAAGCTGCTGGTATGCGATATCTCAATGAAGGTGATAAACTTGAATTCACATTAGAAGATGGTCCCAAAGGTCCTTCTGCAGTTAATTTAAAAAAAATAGACTAATTTAGAAATTATTTAAAAGGGCGTTTTATCTATCAAATAGATTAACGTCCTTTTTATATTTAGACCTTGAATATTAATTTTTTTTGTCTAAAAGACTGCTCATGAATATAAATATTACATACAGAAAGACTTTTAGAAGTACTCACAGAAACTGTTTCCATAGCCAGTAGGCTATTTATTTATATTATAATTTTAAATCCACATAAAATAAGATAAAAACAAAGAGGATAAGCCCGGGTGGTGTAATGGTTAGCACGGAAGTTTGTGGAACTTTAAGTTTGAGTTCGACTCTCAGCCCGGGTACCAAAAAATGAATAAAGAAAAAAAATTAATTCCTGGATTACCTTCAGGATTTGAAGATCGTTGGGATAAAAAACTTCTTCTCAAAAAAAAGCTTTTAAAAGCTATTGAGAATAATTTTATTAAATTTGGAGCAGAGGCTCTGGAAACCCCTTCGTTTGAGATAAGTGAAAATATAGGATCTTTTTTGGCAGAAGATGACGCTAATCCTATGTCTGATGTATTCTCATTTCAGGATGGAGAAAAAAGCATTACTCTTAGGTATGACCTTTCAAGCCCACTAGCTAGATTTGTTGCTCAAAATAATCAAGAGCTACCATCAATCTTTAAAAGGTATGCTATTCAAAATGTCTTTAGAAATGAAAAGGCTGGTAATGGAAGGTACAGAGAATTTATGCAAGCGGATTTTGATATTGTTGGAAATGTTAATCCTGCACAAGCAAATGCGGAGCTTTGCAATTTAATATCAAGTACTTTGTTAGATTGTGGTCTAAAAAAAGATCAATTTACAATCAACGTTAGTAACAGAAAAATAGTTCAAGGATTAATTGATGATTTAAAAATATCAAAAGAAAAGCAAGCAAAAGTAATTAGGGCAATTGATAAATTAGACAAACCAGGTTTTGGTTTAAAAGGTGTTGAAGATTTACTTAAAAAAGAGAGAAAAGATATAAGTGGCGCAATAACTAAGGGTGCAGATTTAAACGATGAACAAGCCTCTGAAATACTTAATTTTCTAAAAATTAAAGATTTAAATGAATTAAAAGAAACATTAAAAAATCCACTGTCTCAAGAAGGTATACAAGAATTAGAACAAGTATTTGAAGTATTGGGTTACAGTTCAAATTTAAATCAGGTCAAAACAAATTTTACAATTGTTAGGGGATTGGCATATTATTCAGATTTCATTGTTGAAACAAATTTAAATTTTAAAGTCACAAATAATAAAGGTAAAGAGGTCGATATAGGTAGTGTTTGTTCTGGTGGAGCCTATGCAAAATTAATCTCAAGATTTAAAGGTGTGGATATTCCAGGCACTGGGATTAGTTTTGGAGTGGATCGATTGTTGTTTGCTTTGATGCAATTAGATCAAATAAAAGTAGATAGTCAAAAACCAGTTTTAGTTTGTGTAATGGATGAAAAATATCTTAAAAATTATTATGAAATTTTAGATCTATTAAGAAATAATAATATCAATGCTGAAATTTTTTTAGATACAAAGAAAAATTTAGGTAAGCAACTAACCCTAGCAAATAAACGCGAGTTGGATGTTGCAATTATATGTGGTGAAAATGAATTTAATGAAAATACAGTCACTATAAAAAGCCTTAAAGGTGTTAAGGGTGAAAATAATAAAACATTTCCAAAAGAAAATTTAATCGATGAAGTCAAAAAACTTATCTGAAAATATCCTTAGATCAGTAAAATCTAAGGGTTTTAAATATATTGATTTACCCTCAGTAATTGAGGCTAATCATATTGTTCAAAGATCGGGAGAAAACTTTAGAAAATTAATCTTTTCTTTTACGGATCAAAATGGAAGTGAGTTATGTCTAAGACCAGATTTAACAATTGCATCTTGTTTAAGATATTTAGAAAATAATTTAAAAGGTAAGGAAAAAATTTTCTACAGTGGTCAAGCTTATCGAAAATCACAAAACAAAAAAGACTCGATCATTAGAAATCAAATTGGATTTGAAATTTTAGGATCTAAGGATGAGAAAAATGATGATAAAGAAATTATAAATACATCTCTTAAATCGCTTAAAAATATCAAATATTCCTCAGGAACACTTACTATTGGAAATGTTGAAATATTTAATTTGTTAATTTCAAAATTGGATATTCCAAAGAGATGGAAGCTAAGATTGTCCAGACACTTCTGGAGAGAGGAATATTTTAATGATTTATTAAGAAGATTAGAAACTAATTCAGATGTTGATCCAACAATTGTCGAAATAGATAAAAAGCGTTACTTGAAAATGCTTAAAGAAGATTTATCAAATGTTGTAGCCGGAAGAACAATAAATGAAATATTAAAAAGATTTGATCAGAAAATAAAAGATCCTAGAAGAGCCAGCAAAGGAAAAAATGTTTCAAAAATAATTAAAGATTTCTTAAAAATTAAATGTCCAATAAATAAAGCAGCAATTGAGTTAAATAAATTTTTTAAAAAAAACAGAATAAATTTAGCTGTAGATCAAAAATATTTTCCAATTTCTAATAACAAGGTTTCAAAATTAAATGTAGTATTTTCAGCATCCTTTGGAAGGCAATTAGAATATTATACCGGAATGGTTTTTAAAATTGATATTAAATCTAAAAATTCATTAAAAAATATTATCAATGGTGGTCGTTATGATGGCCTAATTTCAGACTTAGGATCAAAAAAACAAACTCCGGCAGTAGGTGCTGCTTTAAACTTAAATTACTAATGACAAAGAATATTTTAAATATTGGAATTCCAAGCAAAGGTAGACTTAGAAAAGATGTTTTAAATATTTTTAAAAAAAATAAATTAAATCTCATTTCTGAAAGAGGAGAAAGAGATCTTTTAGGATCAATAAAGCAATATAAAAATATTAAGATTTTATATCTTCATGCAAGAGAGATCATCGAAAGACTTGGAGATGGATCTTTGGATATAGGTTTTTCTGGTTTTGATTTATTAAAAGAGAGTGAAATAAACACTCAAAAAAAAATAAATGTTTTAAAAAAATATAATTTTGGTAAGGCCACATTAGTAATCGCAATTCCTGATCAATGGATAGACGTGCAAACTGTTGCGGATTTAGAAGAAATTGCATTTGAATTTAAAGATAAGAAAAAGAAAAGATTAAGAGTTGCAACAAAATATCCAAATTTAACAAGGGAATTTTTGTTTTCAAAGGGTGTTACCCAATTCAAATTAATCGATAGTTTAGGTGCTACCGAAGCTTATCCTTTTACAGGCTCTTCAGAAATAATCACAGATATCACTTCTACTGGAGAAACCTTAAAAGCAAATAATTTACGTATTTTAAAGGATGGAGAGATACTAAAATCAGAGGCTTGTATGATGATTTCTAAGTCATCCAATAATAAAATGGGTCTTAAAAAAATAGTAAAATTACTTTCTAAAAATTAAGTCTTTCCAATAAATAAGAATAATTTTAATAATATCTAAATTTCTTATCACAGCATAAAGCGCAATAACAACACCTATAAGAAATAAAATTTTTAATATAAAAAGAAATTCCATAAGTAATTATAAATATTTTATTGTACTATTCAATCAGAAGTCTTCTCTTTACCAGTAAAGTAAAGTTCTTTAGTATTAGCTTTAATCATCCAGTCATGATGATAAGGGATTGGTTTATTTTTTTTATTTAGAGCTTTTTTTACTTCTCTCATAATAATTTTGGCACCATCCACGGGTACAGCCATCCCAATCTGTCTTCTTACAGACTCTTTTCCACCTTTGAAATTATATTTGTCAGGAAAAGTTTGAAGTCTTGCTCTTTCTCTATTTGTTAATGCTCTGTGTTCTTTATAATGATAAACATGAGTTCCACCTCCACCACTGCCCGTTACAGTATAAGCAGGTTTAGAACTATCTAATCTTTTATAAATGTGACTCATTCTCGCCTTTTTAACACCAGGAAGACCGTCTTTATCGTCCCCCAAGTCCCAGACGTTTTTACCTTCTTGTGTCTTTTTTAATCTTCTTATTACTCTTTCATCATGTTTTGTCAGTTCTTGATGTTGAGCCCATTCTGGAATAGGGGGATTTTCTAAAGCATCTTTACAGGTTCTCAACTCGTTATTACTTTTCTCAGGTCTCTTAAAGCTTATATTATTTTCTGTAAAAAAATTATTTCTAAAACCAACTAATATAATTCTATGCCTTGTTTGTGGAATACCATATTCCTCAAATTTATAATTATCAGCATATATTGTATATCCATGTTTAGAACACTTTGCTAGATCACCCATTATTTTTTTAAAGTTTTTATAATTATCATTTTGCAGTTGTTCCTTATCAAATATTTCATCAACCTTTTCTTTTTTTGAAGAATTAAATTTTAATTTTTTTCCAAGCGCAGTGACATTTTCAGCTACAAAGTATTCTGGTTGAAAAAAATCTAATACATTACATGCATATTTGTAAAGACCTCCATATTCACCCTTCATTTTCTTATTCTTTCCTACAAGACTGAAGTCATTGCAGGGAAATCCAAATAGAAGTCCGTTTATATTACCATGTTCTTTTTTAATTTTTTTTAAATTATCTTCTTTTGCAAAATTTTTAATATCTTCAAAATAAGCCTCACAATTTTGGTTGTTCTTGAATGATTTACATGAATCTTCATGGTTATCTACACCCCAAACATGCTTGAAACCTGCTTTTCTTGCACCTTCAGCAAACCCCCCTGCACCACAAAATAATTCAGCAATTTTAAGCATAATCTTAATTTTTTTTGTATTTATTATATAGAATACATATAACAAATAAATACTATTGACAAGTATATTTATTTTAAGTATAAAAATTGATATTATGGAAAAGAAAAATATCGTTGAATTTAGAGGTGCTAGGCAAAAAACAAAAAACTGGTCTCCTGAAAAAAAATTTAGAGAATTTTCATCAATTAGAGTTCCAAAACTATTAAGAGCTCTAAAAAATGTTCAAAATTTATCTACCGTTTATAATCCTAAAACAAAAATTGGATATACCTATACAGAGGCAGAGAAAAGAAAAATCTTAAAGGATGTAAAAGAAGCTTATCAATCAATGCTTAAAGCATGGGATAATGCAGGAAAAAAAATTAGAGAAAACCAAAAGAAATCATATTGGGATGAATAAAATTTTAAATATTAAAGAATTGATGCACGTTGTAAAGAGGAGGTTGTCATACACGGTATGCAACTCTATCGTTAGAACTTATAGCAAACCTCTCGCCAGAGTGCATCCTGGTTTTGTCTTATGCTTAAGTTCAAAAGTTGCAATTAGCAAGTTAACTGTGCAAATTTTAATGCGTGCGAAGCTACACCTTTTTTTCTTTCTGTGTAGCTTCTACGCATTAAAAAAAGATTTTTAAATATGGTTAATAGTTCAAAACCACATTGGGTCAAAACAGAATGGGGAAGTGGTCTATATTTTGCTCCATCTTTAGAAGGTTTTAATACAGAAGAAAAGCAATTAAATACAAATATTGCTAATGAGGATGGTCAAAACAGAGGAGATGAACAATTAAATAAAAACAAGCCTGTAATAGTTAAAATTTCTGAAAAAATAATTAATGATGCCAGTTTTTATTCTAAATATCTTTTTGGGATGCAAGAAATTTTAAAAATTAATCCAAAAAATAAAATTTATCCTATAAATGATAAAAAAATTAGAGTTATCATAATTGAATGTTTCAACACAAATGGGTTAACAGGCTCATTCATTGAAACTGATAATCAAAATTATGAAAGATTTTTTATGGGTTCAGAGTTATCAAAAACAGGTGGTAAATTAGGAAGAAGACAGTTGGGTCGCCACGTATACATGTTAGCTTCTAAACTTAGAGGTTTTTTAGCGCTGTCAATCGACAAAGAGAATAAAAAGGAATTTCTAAGAGGTATACAATTTTTGGATAAATATAGTTATCAAGGAAAAAAAATGAATCCATATGGATTTTATGGATATTCAAAAGAAAATAAAGAGAAACAAAACCAACAAGAAAGTTTACCAATTTTAGATAAGGATATTATTGAAGACTTTAAAAATTTAACTGGAATAAAAAGGAATAAAGATGATACGGGACTTTCAATATTAATTCCAGAGCCACATGACGATATAACAGCGGAAAGAATTTTCAAAAAATATTTAAATAGATTTTTTCCAAGTATTTTGATTGGTACGATGAAAATTGACTATAAAGGGAAAATTATCTCAGCTGAAAATATTAAAGAAATTTTAATTAAAGAAAGAATGTTATCTGAAAAATGGTTATCATTTTTTGATGAAGTTTATACAATGCCAGATGACAAGAAGCATTTCATCTCCGATGTTGAAAAATATAATTTTGAAACAGTATTAAATTTAGATGAAATAGGTGATAGTCAATTAGAAAAAATTAAACACGATTACTTTGATAAAAAACCAATTGTATTTAAGTTTAAGGTTAAATTACCTTTTTTAAAATCATATTTAAACAAAACAGGAATAAAATTTGGTTGGTTTAATGTTGCACTTCAAAAAACAGAGAGTTCAGATAAGCCCATAAGGCCTATATTTTTGAGAGGCAATTTACAAATTCCAAATGAAGCAAGATATTTTAAATTTCAAAAAAGTGCATATGCTGCTTTGTGGGTTGATGGACAGGAAGAAAATAATTTAATTGAGGTGTTGGGCGACTCTGAGGGTATGGCTCACGATAGCTGGAATATGAACCATCCTGAAATTGAGAATTCATATGATCCAGATATCAAAAAAGTCTTTCAGTATATAAAATCTAGTCTTACAACAATTTTTAATTTTGTAACCGATAAGAAGGATCAACTTGATCTTGAAACATTCTCAGATGATTTACCTACATTCGAGGATATTCAAGAAAAAGAAAAAATAATTCAGAAAGAGGTAATATTTGAAAATCCTGAATTGCCACCAGTTAATCCTCCTCCACCACCTTCGCCAAGTCAAAGAAAAATGGTTAAAGAAATTAAAATTGATGGAGGTTTTAAAGTAATTAAAACAGATGAATGTGAGGAAAGTAATTTTCCAATGAAAGTCAGAGTAAGATTCGCTTATAGGGCTAGAAACAAAAACTCTTTTAAATGTTATAATCCAGAACTACATTTTAATTTAACTAAAGATGAAGGTGTATCAATATCTGAAAAGAAAAAAATTACAGATATTGAAACTATAGGAAATGGGGTTGATTTTTTAGCCACTGAACCTGATTTTGAAATTAGCATTACAGGTTTTTCTGAACTAGGTAAAAAAGATTTAGACGTTAGAGCAAGGAAACTTAAGGGATAAAAATGCCATTTTTAAATTATACAAATAGAATAAATATAATTTGTAATGATGAACAAAATAGTGACATTAGAGTTTATGCCTCATCTCAAAATAATCATTATTATGTTTTTCAAGAAAATCTTGAAAGAGTTAAAAAAGAGGTAAAAAAAAATTTTCCTGAGATTAAATTTTCAGAAATTAAAATATTTGTAGAAGCTTATAGAGATGCTTATAGAAAAGAAGTTCAATGGGGTGATTTAGAAAATCCATTAACTGACAAAATTGATTTTTTTAAAAAGAAAGTTTTGATTGCTGAAAATATGAATAGAACTCTAGATGAAATAGATTCATCAACAGCAAGATTCAGAATTATCATGGTTAGTGGAGAAAAAAATATTGCTACTTCTGAGGGTTTCCGACCGTTTGTTGTAAAAACTAAAGAAGAAATTCAGAAACAACAAGTTCCAGTAAAATCATCACTGATCGGTACTTATGAAAAAGAAATGGAGGAATTATTTTATTGCGACTTTCATAATGAGGAACCTAATATGGGGCAGCCAGTTATATATTTAAATAAAAAGTTAGGAATCAAGTCTGATATGAATTCAGATTTAAGAATAAGAACTCTGATTTTTTCAAAATGTTTTAAGGAGCTTTTGAAAAAATCAATAATATTGCCAGATAATGAGTATAAAAAAAAATTATTAAAATACGCACAAACTCATAATGATCAAAAAAATTGGGAAGACATTAGTGAGCTTTATCAAAATTCAAATGTCAGTGCTAATGAATTTTATGAAAATTTAGAACTAGATGAATTTATCGATAACGCAACCCAAGGTTATATTTCAGAAAAAGATTTTTTAGAGAAATATTTAGAGGACAAAAATAGATCAGATATTGAAAATAATTTTACAGGAGAAGAACAAGATGAAGCTTAAAATAAGAAGCTTTAATGATGAAGGTAATTTAAAGTTTAAGAAATTTGTAATTTAAAAAAAAAAAGAGTTTAAATCGAAAAAAACAAAAACTTTCAAAGTTCCTTTTCACTTAATTAAAGATAAAAAATTAACAACTGAGGTTAAAGACTCAATGGAAATTGATTTAGATAAAAAATTTAACAATGCATATGAGTATGCAAGTTATCTAAATGAAAAAATATCAAATATTGATTTAAAAAAATATAGATGGGATAGAGGTTTATTTAATTGGGTAAGTGCAGCATATTTTCCATCTTTTTTTCCAGGGATAAGATCAGGAACTGATGAAAAAAATAGATTTTTGTCAGAAGAAAAAGGGAAGTGGAGAAGACAATTGGCAAGAACTTTGTGGGAAATTTATTATGTTTATAAAGAAGATAGTTTGTGTCTTTTATATAAACCCACAAATAATTATTCTGATGAGCTAGAAACAATAAGTAAATCTCCAATTATGTTTAGTTCAAAAGGAGTTGTACAGGCTTACTCTGCTTTATATTTTAAAAAAAAATCAAGCACATCAGGAGAGCAAGCATACAAAAGAGGTGAAGTTGGAGATTTTAGAGATTTTATAGAGGAGCTTTACCAAATAGAATTAAATCTTGATATTTACAGAATGTCTAAAGATCAAATATTAAATAAATTAAATGAGAAATTTTCAAAAAAATAATAATAAATCAAAAAATACCAAACCTGAAAAAGCCATTAGATCTTTACTTTATAAAAATGGTTATCGGTTTAGAATTCACAAAAAGGAACTACCTGGTAAACCTGATATTGTAATAAATAAACATAAAACGATTATAAACGTTCATGGTTGTTATTGGCACTATCATGGCTGTGCTCATAGCAATGTACCAAAAACAAAAACTCAATATTGGATAGAAAGATTAGAGCTTAATAAGAAAAGAGATTTTATTAACAAAAGTAAACTGATTAAATTAGGCTGGAAAGTAATTGATGTATGGGAGTGCACTTTAAAAAGAAAGAATATAAATAAAACTTTTAACACTCTGGAACGTCTAATCATTGCCTAAAGATATTTATCAAATAACTGACAAGGGTCACCTCATGGAATTAAAACTTCCTGAGCTTAAAACTGAAAACCAAAAAGAATTATTTTTTAGATATTTATCTATAGCTGAACATTATATTTCTACGGAAAATGTTAAAGAGGCAGAAAAAATTTTAATAAATTTAGGTTTTAGTAAAAAAATTATTCAATCATTTATAAAAACAGTTCAAAATCATGTGGAAACAGAATTTTCTGATATGAAGGAAATAATGATGGGGAAGGTTCCAAAAAGGTTACTCAATTAATGCTTATTTTTAATTATAGTTCAAAAAAAAAGCTTAAGGCTAATATTGGCAAAAAGCTTAATTACACAGAAACTAGCATTTTTGGTGCGGAATATAAGTCTAATGGCATTTTGGTTGGCAGCAATAGACCCCATTTAACAAGTAATTCTGGAAGAGAATTTTTTGCAGAAGTTACTTTAAAAAACAACTTAATCGTAAAAGTAAATTGAAAAAAACTTTAAATATAATCACGGAGGTATAACATACGAATCATGGATACAGTTTTATTAATTATTTTGGTTTTATTATTAGGAGTGGCTTTAGCCATCCTATATTTAAATTTGAAATCTAAACCTAAAGAAGAAAACGAAAATAAAGAGGCTGAAGAAATATCTAATTTAAAATTAGAAATTTCGAGCTTGAAAGATACTTTAAATACTACGATTAACAGCTCACTTGGTGCAATGTCGACTTCATTTAACAACCTATCAACTGGGGTTACTAAAGATATGACTGAAACTTTAACTAAGGTAGAGGAAAAGGTTGGTAATTTTAACCAACAAGTACAATTGTTAAATCAAAGCCAAGAGGGGATAACAAAAATTTTAGCTGGAGTTAAGAAATATGGAACTCTTGCAGAATTTAGCCTAGACGCTCTTATTAAAGATTTGCTGCCAGCCTCTCAATTCATGACGAATGTAAAAATGAAGGAAGATACAAGTGAAAATGTGGAATTTGCAATAAAGCTTCAAGGAGATGTTTTGGTTCCTGTAGATAGTCATTTTCCTGTAGAAAAATTTAAAGCAATTACCGATGGTCATGACGCGGAAGACAAAAGGGCTGTTGCAGATGCTAGAGCAAAATTAGCCTCAGCGTTTAAAGCAAAAGCTAAAAGCGTTAATGAAAAATATATTGTTCCACCAAAAACTACTGATTTTGCGATTGTGTATGCTCCTACAGAAAGCTTATACAAAGAGTTAACTGAATACCAAGATCCAAGTACAAAAGAATTATTAACTCAAGAGTTAATGAAAAAATACAAAGTTGTAATATGTGGGCCTAATACTCTTTCTGCTTACTTACAATCTTTACATATGGGGTTTCAATCATTGAAAGTACAAAAAGGTGCAACTGAAATTTATAATCATTTAAAAACAATCAGTACAAGATTTTCTAAACATTTTGACAACATTATAGTTCTTAGAAAAAAATTAGAAGATGCTATGGGAGTTGTTGATAAATTTGGAACGGATGCAAGATCAATTTCAAGAACTTTAGAAAACATTAAAGATCCCGAGCAGGTTGAGAAAGCTGTACAAACTGAAAACGTGGAAAAATTTGTTGAACGAAATAGGCAGCTTAAAAATTAATTTCTTTTTTTCTTTAATAACGTCTATAAGAAATCTCATGCAGTGGAATCAAAAATATGATTATCCAAAATCATCAAGAGCAACAGTTGATGGTATTAGAAGATACTTATTAGGGGAAACAAAATTACCAAGTGTCACTTCAATTTTAGATGCAACTCGATCTGAAGAAGATAAAGCGGCATTGGCAAATTGGAGAGAAAGAACTGGGCAAAAAGAAGCTGAAGCAATTACAAAAGCAGCAAGTAGCAGGGGATCTCAAATGCACAACTATTTAGAATCTTATTTACTTGGAAGAGAGAATTTAAGTTTTTTTGAAGATAACGAACAATACAAATTAATGGCTAAAGAAATTATAGAAAAAGGTTTAAAAAATAGATTGGATGAAATTTGGGGGGTGGAATGCACTCTTTATTACCCAGAGAAGTATGCAGGTACTGCTGATTGTGTTGGAGTGTATGAAGGAAAAGAAACAATAATTGATTTTAAACAAAGTAATAAACCCAAAAAAGCTGAGTATATCGACTCATGGCTTCTTCAAACAAGCGCCTATTCATTAGCTCATAATATTGTGTATAACTCCAATATCACTTCTTGTGTAATTTTGGTTTGCACAGTAGATAAATTATTCCAAGAATTTAAAATTCAAGGACATGATTTAATTGTTTATCAAAATTTGTTTTTGGGAAGATTAAATAAATTTAATGAGCTATCGAATATAACCTAAGATTTTATGGATAAAATAGTAATTTATGATACAGAAACAACAAATAGCACAATTTGGGGATCAATAATTGAAGTAGGTGCTGTAGTTGTCGATAAAAATTTAAAAGAAATTGGTAAGCTAAATATTCGTGGGCGTATGCCTGAGGGAGAAGTGCCTTCAGCCAAAGCGTTACTTGTTAACTCAACAAGTATTGATTTACTTACTAAAGGCAATTACTCGCATTACGATTTTTTAGGAGCAGTAGAAAATTTTTTCTCCAAAGCTGGTCCAGCATTGTTTATGGGCTGGAGTAACTTAAATTTTGATAGGAGAATGTTTCATTTTAATTTTTTTAAAGGGAACAGATATCCTTATATTACTCATTCTTCGCCTAATAAAGAGCACGATGGTTTGCATGTTGCAAGAGTAGCTCAAACCTTAAATCCTGAAACATTAAAGACTGAATTAACAGAAGCTGGAAATGAAAGTCTAGCTTTAGAAGGCTTAGCTAGACAACAAGGATTTGATACATCTCAACAACATACAGCTTATCATGATGCGTTCACAAGCTTAAAAATTCTTAGAATTATAAAAGATAAACATAAAGACAATTGGGAAAATTTTTTAAGTACATCTACAAAAAATAGCGTTGAAACTATCTTAAAAAGTGAGGGGATTTATTCAATTTTCGAAAATGTTAAGGGAAAAAATATGATGTATCTTGTCTCTACATTACATCCAGATCATTGTTTTCATCCATCATATGCATCTTGGGGATATTTATTTGATTTAAGAAGAGATCCTGAACCTTTGTTAAATTTATCAATAAATGATCTTAAAGTTTATTTAAAAAAGTTTAGTCCAAAAGCGTTTAGAGTAATCAAAACCAACAAAGCTCCTGTAGTTTTAGATAAAAAGTTTGCATTAAAAGAGAAGGTATATGCTGACTTAGATTTAGAAACAATCCAGAAAAGAGCAAAAATAGTTAGAAATAGTGAAAATTTTTGTAAAAATATTCAAATCATTAATAGAGAAGCCGCTGAAGAAAAAGCTCAAACTCAAACCCAGGAAGATCTGTTACCTGAAGAAACTTTATATGAAAAATTCATTCCTAATAAAGACACCCAATTATTTAAAACTTGGCATAGCTCTTCTTGGGAAGATAAATTAAGAATGTTGGACAAGTTTCAAGATAAAAGATGTAGTTGGTTTGGTCAAAAAATTATCTATCAAGAAGCACCACAAATTTTGCCACCAGATTTATATAAAAATATTAAAAGTGAAATCGCCAGAAGAATTTTAAGTAAAAATAGAGAAAAATGGCAAACTATAGGAATGGCTTACCAAGAAATTGACACCTTAAGAGATCAAGCATCAAATCGAGATGATGAAGAGGAGCTAAAAAAATTAGATGAAATAAATGAATTTATTATGTCTATAGAAAAAAAATATGAAATTGCCTAGTTGACTTTAAGACTGCAATTTATAGAAAGGATGTATGCTTACAAATTTTAAAGACGAAGATTTTGATACTAAAATTAAAAATGAAGATGTTTCAGTAATTCAGTTTTCAGCCGAGTGGTGTGGACCATGCAAGGCACTAAAACCAGTAATGGATAAATTATCTGATGAATATAAAGATAAAGCTGGTTTTTATTATGCTGATGTTGAAGATGGTGGAATTAATACAGGTTCAGCTGCTGGCATTAGAGGTGTTCCAACAGTTATTATCTATAAAAAAGGTGTTGAAGTAGATAGAAAAGTTGGTGGAGTTCCTGAGAGCCATATGAAAGAATTTTTAGATAAAAATATTTAATTTAAACTTAATACTTCAGCAGCCCCATACAAAGATCCTGTAACTAATAAAAGATCACCTTCTTTTAAATCAATTGATTTAATCGCTTGCTTGATATCTGGTTGATATTGAACATTGGTCATACTTTTGAATTTTTCTTTCAAATCTTTTCCACTAATAGAGTTAGGCTGAGTTTTTAAATCTATAGTTGTTATGGAAGAAACATCTTTAAAGTAACTGATATATTTTTCATGTTCCTTGTTTGCCATCATTCCAATTATAATATGTTTGTTACAACTCAAGCTTTGAAGATATTCATTTAATGCTTTAGCACCACCTTCATTGTGGCTTCCATCTACTATAAATCTGTTGTTTTTAACTAATTCTTTTAATTTACCAGATTTAATTTCCTGAAGCCTAGCTAAGCTAGATATATTTTTAATACCTTTTTTTACGTGTTCATCCTTAATTTTAAGATCTAAAGTTCTTAGAGTTGCGATTGCAGTAGATATATTTTCTAATTGATATTGACCAAGCACATTAGGCATAGGAAGTTTTAATCCACCAAATTTATCTTCATAGTAGAAGAAATCATTTTCATTGACTGAATAACTAAAATCATCATTAAAAAATACTTTATTAGATTTATTTTGAGAGATAGTCTTTTTAATACAATCCATCGTCTCTTTAGTGTTTTGTTTGGCTACAATAATGTTTGAATTTAAAAGTGAAGATGTTTTTTCAAATATAATTTGTTTGATTGTTTGTTTATCTTTTGGAAGCCAATCTAGATGATCTTTGCTTATGGATGTGACAATGCTTGCCAGATTAGTTTTTAGAATATTTACAGCATCAAAACGATGAAACAAGCCACTTTCTATTAAGTTAATGTTATCTGGATATTGCGATGCTTTATAAAAAAAGCAAGCTGATAACATCTCAAATACTGTGATTGGTTGATTATTATTTATTTTTTCAACTTCTTCCAATAAATCAGCTAACTCATCATCATTTAATTCCTGGTTACTGAAAATAAACCTTTCATTAATTTTTTGAATATGCGGACTTGTGTAAACATTGCATTCAAAATTTGCTTCTTTTAGAATTGAATAAGCAGCTTGAATCGTAGAATTTTTACCATTAGTTCCTACAATTGATATTGCTTTAATTTTGTTTTGTGGATTTCCTAGTTTTTCACAAAGATTTTTAATTCTATCAAGTGATAGGTCTATTTCTTTAGGATGCAACTTTTGAAAGTTGCTGAGAATCTTCTGAAGTTTCATTTTGTTCAGCACTTATATCAGAATTCTTCTTTAACAATATTGATAATAAAGTTCCAATTTTAGATGCAAGATCTTTACGCTCAACAATGAAATCAACAAAACCAGTTTTTTCAACATATTCACTTTTTTGGAAACCTTCAGGAAGTTCTTCTTTAACAGTTCCTTGAATTACTCTTGCACCCGCAAATGCAATTAAAGCACCTGGTTCTGCAATTTGAATATCACCTAACATAGCGTATGATGCAGTTATACCACCTGCCGTTGGATCAGTGATACAAACTAAATACGGAAGTCTATTTTTTTTTAATTCATTAATTGCAAGTGTTGTTCTTGTCATTTGAGATAATGATATTAAACTTTCCATCATTCTCATTCCACCACCTGCGCTAATACATAAAAAAGGTGTTTGATTTTCTATGGCATGTTGTATTCCATATAAAAAAGCTTCACCTTCTGCAGCTGCCATTGAAGCTCCTAAAAAATCAAAATCAGAGGCTACAGCTGTAATTTTAATATTATTTATAGTTCCAGAGGCAACCATCATTCCACATTCTAATCCTGTTTTTTTCCGAGCATTTTTTAATCTTTCTTTGTAAGGTTTAGAATCTGTCCAATTTAGTGGATCATCTTTTGGTATTGGAGTTTTGAAAACCTCATAATTATTTTTTCCAAATAAAATATCAAATCTTTGATGTGGTTTAATTCTATGATGACGCTTACAATCTGGACATACCCATAAGTTTTCTTCTAAATCTTTTTTTAAAATTGGACCCTTGCAACAAGATGTCCAATCACTTTTTGCAATATCTTCTTTTGTAGCTCTTTCACGTATAGCAGTTTTAATTTTTTCACCTGCTTTAATTATTTTTGTTATCCAATTGACCATTTTATTTTAATACCTCTGAAAAACTTTTAACTTGTTTCCCAAAACTTTGTGTTAAATCTGGGGCACTTAAGTTATCTTGAATATATTTGACAAATGTTGATCCAACAATAACTCCATTACAACCGCTATTAGCTACTTTTTTTGCATCTTCAGGGCTTTTAATTCCAAATCCAGAACAAACAGGAATATTTGTTATTTTTTTGATTCTTTTAACAAAATTTGTAACATCAGTTTCATCAGCAGATTTTACTCCAGTAACACCACTAACGTTTACTTGATAAATAAAACCAGAGGATATTTTAATAATATCTTCAAGCCTTTTTTGATCTGTAGTAGGTGCTGCTAATTTAATAAGTGATAAACCATTGTCATTTAAAGCATCTCTTAATTCATTTTCTTCTTTTAATTCATGAGGTGCATCAACTACTAGTACAGCATCTGCGCCAGCTTTTTTAATATCAGTTACAAATTTTTTTATCGGGTATCTATATAGATTAGAAATGTAGCCCATCAAAAGGATCCCTACATCTTTGTTGTAAGACCTTATTTTATCAACAAGTTTAATAGTATCGTTTAAAGAATATCCACTTTTTAAAACATGATCATGAGCAGCCTTGATTACAGGTCCTTCCGCTGAAGCCTCTGAAGTACAATACCCAATTTCTAAAATGGAGACCCCATTGTCAATTGCTTCCTTGATTAGTTCAAAACTTTGATCTGGAGTAGGGTAGCATCCAACAAAATACGAAACTAGTTTTGTTTTTGGATTTTTATTTTCAAATATTTTTTTAAATCGTTCACTCAAAATCTTTACCAATATTTTCTTGGATAGTATCCAGATCTTTTTCACCACGCCCACATAGAGATAAGCAAATAGTATAATCTTTAGGTTTATTGTTTGCTTGTCTGAAGATAACTTCTGCAGCTGCTGCCATAGGTTCTAATGCAGAGCAAATTCCCTCAGTTCTTGCTATAATTTTATATGCTTCAAGCATTTCTTGATCAGTAGCTGATGAATAAGTAACTGCTTTTTGATCTCTTAAATAAGAGTGAAGTGGACCAACTGAAAAGTAAGTTATACCTGCACCCAAACTCATGCCTCCTAAAGATTTTGCACCATCGTCGGTTTGCAGCATGTAAGTTTTCATTCCCTGCATAATTCCAGGTGTTCCATTTGAAAGTGCTGCAGTTTCATGAGCCTCAACCCCAATTTTAGAAACACTAGGTTCATCAAGAAAATCATATATTGCTCCCGCGAAATTACTTCCTCCACCAACACAGCCAACAATCATATCTGGTAATTTTCCCTCTTGTTCAAGTGATTGTTCTCTTATTTCTCTTCCAATAATACTTTGTGCAAATGCAACAATTTTAGGAAATGGGTGCGAGGAAACAACAGACCCGCATATATAAGCAAAGTCTGGATTTGTAGTCCAAGTTTTGATTGCATCTGTTATAGCTTCCTTTAAAGTTCCTGGTACGGCTTTTAACTTTGCTCCATAGTGTTTTGCTTTAATAATATTTTGATTTACTCTTGCTATATCTACTTCGCCCATTACTCCAATTAAAGGCATTCCAAATTTGGCAGCTACTGCTGCAGTTGCACTATAATGTTGTCCCGCACCACTTTCACAAATTAAACTTTTTTTACCCATTCTTTTTGCAAGCAATACTTGAAACAAGCTATTTGTGATCTTGTGGCTACCCGTATGATTTAAATGTTCTTGCTTAAATAAGATGCGTGCACCTCCTAATTCTTTAGAAAGATTTTCTGCAAAATATAAAGGAGATGGTCTTCCTATGTAGTGTTTACAATAATAAGCAAATTCATCTAAAAATTCTTTATCTTTAATTGCTTGTTCAAATCCTTGATTTAACTCATGTAAAGCAGGCATCAAAGTTTCACCAACTGCCATACCTCCCATAGCAGCATCACCTTCACCATAGTAACCTAGCTCATCTGGACCTGTTTTATATGAATTTTTTGTCATAGATAATTTTTAAGAACTTATATTATGGACTGTATTTAAAAACTTATCAATTTTATTTATATCCTTAACACCTTTTTTTGACTCTAAATTACCACTGACATCTATTAAAAAAGGCTTATCTTTAAAATTATTTAGATCATCAGTTTTGATATCACCAGCGACCATAATTGGCCTAGAACTATTTAGATTATATAAAAGATTATGATTAAATGACTGAGTTTTTTCATAACCTTTAGAGTCGAAAAGTAATATGTCTGCAACATCTTCAAAAGCTTTGTATTTATTAATGTCATATTGATTAGATACAGTCAGAGCAGTAATAATTTTTTTATTATACTTATGTTTAATTTCTTTTATTTCACCAGGTGTGCTGTCATAAATTTGATAATAATCAAAGGGCAGATGTTTAATTTCCTTTAAAATATTCTCATCAGGTTTTACAAGCACTGCTACAAAATTAGATTTCTTTTTATCTAATTTCAGTAACTCATTTAGCTTTTCAACTTCAACATATCTTGAGCTTTTTTTATAGTTACAAATAAAGCCAATAAATTGAGGTGGAAATGGATGATTGATTATAAAATTGAGAGTATCGAGATCTGAGATCCCACAAATCTTACAACCTTTCATTAGTTTAAATGATTGATTAATGTTTGAATATTATTTTTAATGTTACCATTTGTAATTGGTCTTCCAATTACAAGCCAATCACTTCCATTTTTATATGCTTGTTTAGGAGTTAAGACTCTTTTCTGATCATTTATGTTTGACTTTAATTTTGAATTAAATCTTATTCCTGGTGTAATAATTTCTTTTTTAAACACTTTTTTAACTATTTTAACTTCTTGAGCACTACAAACAACCGCATCTAATTTTGCTTTGTTTGCTAACTTAGCTTGATGATGAACTAATTTTTTAACACTTTTATTAAAACCAATTTCTTTAAGAGCTTTATTGTCCAAAGACGTTAAAATTGTTACTCCAACTAATTTAGTTCTACCAGAAGATTTCTTTGCTGCTTTTAATGCCTCCAATCCTGAACTGATGTGCATTGTGCAATAATTAAATTTAAGATCTTTAATTGCTTTTATAGCTGAAGAACAAGTATTTGGGATATCTGAAAATTTATAATCTCCAAAAGTTATTTGATTTTTTAATTGTGAAACAAACTTTCTTCCATGTTTGGAATTTAAAAACTCTAATCCAAACTTGTAACCAATTTTTAACTTAGAAGTTTTTGATTTCTTTATTATTTCTTTTATTCTTTGAATATTTGTACTGTCACAAGCTATGAATATTTTATTCTTCTTCATTGTTTAATTTTTTAAACAAGTCTTTTGACATTTTAAAGTGAATTGTTTTCTTTTCTGGAGTATTTACCTTTTCACCGGTTTTGGGGTTTCTACTGATCCTGGCTCTTTGAATATTTGTTGAAAATACACCAAAACCTCTCAGTTCAACCCTGTCACCTCTTTTAAGGGCACGCTTAATTTCATCTAAAATTATATTAGTAAATTTTTCTAAATCTTTTTTAAGGAAATTTGGATAGCTGTTTGAAAGTTGTTTTAAAAGCTTAGATTTTACAACAGCCAATTTAAATCTTTCCGCTAATATTAATCTTTCTCTTCATCTTTTTTTTTTAAATCTTCAGATAAAGATGAAAAAGGTAAATTTTTACCTGATCCCTCAGATCCATATTTTTCCAGTGCTTCTTTTTTTTCTATTTCTTCTAAAAGTTTGATGCTTAATATAACTTTTCTTTTATCTAGATCTAAATCAGCAATTGCGCAGTCTAATTTTTCACCACCTGTCCATCTACTAGGTCTTGCATCAGATGCATTAATCGCTATTGCTGATTTTTTAATTTGGAAATCCATTTCACATCCCTCAGGTCTTACTGTTAAACCTTTATTATCTGTAGAAATAACTTTCACGGTTATTGTTTGGTTTTTTGATTTATTTTTAAACCAATCAAATGGATCAGGTTGAGTTTGTTTATAACCAACTCTAATTTTTTGATCAGTTTTTTTAATTTCTAAAATTTTTACTTTTATTTTTTCACCTTTTTTGTATTTTGTCAGTTCTTCTTCACCATTATTAGAGTAAGTAAGGTCATTACAGTGTAAAAAAGCGTCAACATCTAAGTTTTCAACTTTTACAAACAGTGAGTATTCATTTTTACTTACTATTTCACCTTCTACTATTGAACCAACAGGATATTTTTTTTCAAAAGTTTCAAAAGGGTTTTCTTGTGTTAATCTATGAGAAATTGCTACACGTCTTTTGTCTTTATCAATTTCTGTAATTACACAATCTATCTCATCACCAATTTTAAACATTTTTTTAGCAGAAACATTTTTTTTTGTCCAACTAAGTTCACTAGAATGAAGTAGAGTTGTAAGACCCGGTTCTAGTTCACAAAATGCCCCAAAGTCCATTATTTTGACTACCTTAACTTTATAATTTTTATTTAGTTCATAATTTTCTATGTGCTCGAAAGGATCAGGTGATAATTGTTTGACTGAGCATCCAACTTGTAATTTATCTTTATCGACACTTATAACTTTTAAATCGTGTTTTTCTCCAATATTAAAAACTTCATCAGGATGATTTACTCTTGAATAGGAGATTTCTTGTAAATGGACCAATACATCAAGTTCCCCGTTAACATTGAAAAAACATCCAAAAGTACTATAACCTTTTACTTCAGCACCTTTAATAATATCCCCAACTTTATATTTTTCGATAATTTTTGCTTTATCCTCTTTTTTAAAAGAGGAAATAATTTCTCTTCTAGAAACACACGCATTTCCTCTAACTTTATCAAGCTTTATAAGTGCGAATTTTTGTGGTTCATTCATCAGATGACTAATATCTTTGAGCGGTTTATCGCTGATCTGAGACCCTGGGAGAAACATTAATGAACCAGTATCTATATGTTCAACAATACATCCACCTTTACACTTTGAGGTAATCTTGCCCATAATCGGTTCATTTTTTTCATAAGCTTCAACTAATTTATCCCAACCTTTAATTTTTTGAGCTTTGCTTGCTGAAACTAAAACTTCACCGTGTTTGTCCTCAATTTTTTCAAGGAGAACAGGAATAGACTCTCCAATTTTGATTTTATCAGTTAACCCCATACTTTTTAATTCATTTATATCAAGAACAGGCTCAGATTTTAAACCTTCAACAAAAAGGAAAACAAATTTTTCTGTGATTTTGTTTATTTTTCCCTCAATTATTTTTCCTTCTTCGATTTGAATTTTTGAGAGCTGACTATTTAAGAGTTTTTCAAATTCTTTTGAAGCCGGACTTGATAAATCTTTATAAATTTCCATTAACTATTTTTTTTCTCGTCTATTATTTTTTTTATTTTTAAAAAACATGCACTTTTAGTAAGGTTTGTCGTATTAATCAATAGAGAATCTTTGGTTTTTTTTAATGGTGAAATTTTTCTAGTAAGGTCATTTTTATCACGTATTTTAATACTTTTTAAAACTTCAGAGTAAGATATTTCTCTATTTAATTCCTTTAACTCTTTATATCTTCTAAGTGCACGTGTTTTTAGGTTAGCAGTAATATAAAATTTAAAGTTTGCATCTGGGACTATTTTGTATGTTATATCTCTTCCATCAAGACAAGAACCTTTATATTTTTTTGGTGGATTATAAGCAATGTTTACTTGAAAAGAATGGACTATTTTTCTTATTTTTTTATTTTTTGCAATTTTTGATGCCTCTGTGCCTATTTTATCTGACAGAAGAGTTTTGTTAGTTAAATCTCTTACTTTAAGTTTTTTGATTTTTGATTTCACGAATATTAGATTAAATTTCTTAGGATTTTTTATTTTATTGTATGCAATAAATCTATAAATCTTACCCGTATCAAGATAGAATAAATTATAATGTTTTGATATAGATTTGGCTAGAGTACCAGCTCCTGCAGCAGCAGGTGAGTCAATTGCAATTTTTAAAATATTTTTTCTTTTTATCATATATCTCTAAATTGATTTAATATTTCTAAAAAATTTGGAAATGATGTTTTAATTGAATCTTTATCATGTATTTCCCAACTACCTCCAAAGGACAGAGCAGCTATTACACTTGACATAAAAACACGATGATCTTTAAGAAAATTTTTAATAACTATATTTTTTTTTATTTTTAACTCAGGATTTCCAAATATTTTTATTGAATTCTTTTTTACGACTGTTTTAATACCCATTTCATTCAAAATTTTATGACCCCATTTAAGTCTTGGACTCTCTTTTTGATTTAATTCCTCTAGATTTTTAAAATACGATACTCCTTTAGCTTTTGCTGCAACAAGAAAAATAACTAAAAATTCATCAATTGCTTCACTATTTAATTTTGTGGGACAGTTGATTGGTTTTATTGATTTGGGACCAATTACATTAATGTCAGCTTTTTTTTCTCCTTTATATTTTTTTTTATTTGTAAGTTTAATTTTGACACCCATTTTTGATAAGATTTTTATTATTCCTATTCTTGAAGGATTAATATTTACATTTCTAATTACAAGTTTAGACTTGTAATTAAGCGCAGCTAAAACAATAAAAAAAGCACTGGAACTTATATCGGCAGGTATATCGTAGTTTAAAGGATTAATTTTTCTTATTTTTTTTATTTTAATTAAATCATAATTTTTTTTTTTTCTCACTAAGACAGGTAAGTGAAGATATTTACAAAGTAGCTCCGTATGATCTCTTGATTTTTTTGCTTTTATATATGTGGTCCCATAAGCTCTCATTCCTGCGAAAATTACTGTACTTTTACATTGTGCTGACCCTCTATTTTCTAAATAATTAATTCCTTTTAATTTTTCAGAGCCAGATATTTTAAGAGGTAAGTTTTTATTTTTTGTTAATTTAAATTTTGCTCCAAATTTACTCAATGGGTCTGATATTCTTTTAAAGTCTCTCTTAGAAAGACTTTTATCTCCAATTAATTTTATTGAATAAGGTGTGTTAATTAAAAAACCAAGTATTAATCTCCCTAAAGTACCAGAGTTCTTTGCATTTATAACTATATTTTTTTTATATTTATATCCATTGATACCTTTACCAAAAATTTTACACACACCATTAGTGAAAATAACTTTAATTCCAAATTTTCTTATACAATTTATTGCTGCGAAAACATCTTCTGACATTAGCAAATTTTTTGATTTTGAGATGCCATTTGCTAATGACGAAAGTAAAACCCACCTTATGCTAATACTTTTATCACCACTAACAGTTATAGTTTTTTTAAATTTTTTTATTTTTTTATTAATTATTATTGAATTGACCATCAAACATTAATTAAACTTAAAACTTTCACCAAAATATGCATTTTTGGCATTTATGTCTTTAACTAAATTTGATGGAGTATTTTGAGCGATTACTTTACCATTGCTAAGGATCATAGCAATGTCGACACAAGCAAGAAGATCCCTTGCCTGGTGGTCACATATACAAATTGTTATATTACTTTCTTGTTGTAAATTTACTATAGTCTCTTGTAACATTTTTATAGTTAACACATCTAAAGCAGCAAAACATTCATCTAAAAGTAATACTTTTGGAGAACTAAGAAGAGATAAAACTATAACTAATTTTTTTTTCTGGCCACCAGATAAATATTTAGCTTTAATATCTTTTAAACCGTCAAGTTCAAATTTAGAAATGAGATAATTTATTCTCTCATTTCTTAAATTCTTGTTATCTATAACAATTTCACTGATTGCTTTCATATTTTCAATTAAAGTTAAATCACCAAAAAAACCACCATATTGGGGAACATAACCAACTTTAAATTCTTTAGTTCTTAAATATATTGGATAATTTGTAACATCTTGCCCTTGTATCTTAATTTTTCCATTTCTGGGCTTAACCAATCCTGTAATTAGATTAAATATTGTAGATTTCCCAACCCCATTTGGTCCAAGCATTCCAAAGATTTGACCTTCATTGATTTTAAAATTTATATTATCTAAAATAATTCTATTTCCATATGATATAGAAATATTTTCAAATTCAATTACAGATTTTATATTCTTAAATGATTTTATTCTGAATTTTTTAATTATTGCCATTTCAATTTTTACTTTTTACGTTTACCTTTTCTTTGTTATTATATCTAGAAATTTTTGTGTCTTTTGTTTTAATATTTATTTCAATTAAATCAGCTTCTAAAACATTCTTAAAATTTGTATAAATTACATTTTTAGAAATTATCATTGAGTTTCTTTTAATAGAAAAGTCTAAATATTCTCCCTTAATTGTGTTATCTAAATATTCTACTATTACATTTTTAGAAAAAATAGTATCAAAATTGTTTATATTATATTTACCATAATCAGAATTTATAATTATTTTATTTGAGTCTTCTAATTTTATAAGACCTTGTACTTCTGTAAGATAAACAACGTTAGTATTTTTATAGTCAATTTCTCCCTGGGATGCAAAAATTATATATTCATTACCTCTACTGTCTTTGGATGAATAACTTACATCTTTAATTATGTTCGAACTATAAATACTTTCATTTTCATTTTCATCTTTAATGTTCCCAGGTTTTTCAACTTTTTTTTCAATTTCTTTAAAAGATATATGCTTAGTGTTTTTGAAAAGTAAAAATAAAACAAATATAAGAGAAAAAATTATAAATAAAAAAACAATTTTTCTCTTCATTTAGGATATATTAGACTGCAGTATATGGTGAATATGTACTACTCCAATAGTTTTTTTGAGATTTTTTCCTTTAAAAACACATAAAGACGTAATTTTTTTATTATTCATTAGAGCAAGAGCTTTTGCAGCTAAATCGCTTTTATCTATTGCAATCGGTTTTCTGGTCATAATATTTTTTACTTTTACTGTCTGCAAGCTATGTTTTTTTTGATTAAATCTTCTTATTTGACCGTCTGTAATAATACCAACTGTTTCTCTTTTTTTATTTTGACAAATTAAGACGCCTAATTTTTTGTTATTTAAAATTTTTAAAGCTTCTTTCATTTTGATGTTTTCATTAACGAAAGGAATTTTTTTTCCTACTACCATAACATCCTCTACAGTTTTTAATTGTGCCCCAAGACTGCCTGCGGGATGAATTTTTTTAAAATCTAATTTCCCAAATTTTTTATATTGCATAGTTGCGATAGCTATAGCATCGCCTATTGCTAGCTGTGTTGTAGTACTTGAAGTAGGCACAATTCCTCCAGATTCTTTTACTTGAGGAGTTAATATTTTTATATCTGATGCTTTATATAATATTGATTCTTTTTTAGATACTATTCCTATCAACAATATTTTATTTCGATTTGCATATTGAATTATGTTTTTTAATTCATTTGTTTGTCCTGAGTAACTGATTAAAATTAGAATATCTTTTTTTGAAATACTTCCGAGATCTCCATGTGAAGAATCGCCAGCTGATAAATTAAAGGATGGTGTACCAACCGATGATAATGTTGCAGCAATTTTGGAGGCAATAAGACCACTTTTGCCCACCCCACATAAAATTACTTTTGATTGACACTTGGCTATTTGAATAACAGCTTTGTTAAATTCATTATTTAAATTTTTTTTTAATTTTTGAAGAGCTTTTATTTCCAGATTAATTACATCTTTTGCAATTGATGTGAACTTTTTATTATTCATCAGTGGGACCAGACATCTTCCTTAAATAAGGCTAAATCAAGATCAACTCTTGTTTTTAAAAATTTTAAACAGTCTTTATAAAGTTGTAATCTACTTTCTCTATCTAGAATTTTAATCAATTCTTCATGGATTTTATGTAAATATATAACATCGTTAGCACAGTATTTAAGTTGAGCTGCTGTTAAATCACCTCCAAAATCTGAGTTTTGAAATTGTTTGCTTATGTCAATATTTATAAATTCTTTGATTAAAGCTTTCAATGAATGATTGTCTGAATACGATCTAGCTAGCTTAGATGCAATTTTAGTATCAAGAATATTGTTTGTTTCTGTTTTAAGATAATACTTGATATGTGCCATGTCTGCTCTTCCGTAATGAAAAATTTTAGTAATTTTATCATCTCTCATTAGGTTTACTAAATTTGGCGCTGAATAGTTACCTCTATCAAACTGAATTATATGTGCGTCTGAATTTCCTGAAGATATTTGAATTAAACATAATGGATCACGTCTTACATTTAAACCCATAAACTCACCATCTACAGCTATTATATTGCCTAATTTCAAATCATCTGGTAGATCATTTTTGTACAATTGAATATTATTACTCATTGTTAAACATATATATATGAAAGCAAAAAATTGTCTAATCTTTGGTGGCAGTGGCCAAATTGGTAGAAACTTAATAAGAAAACTTACAAAAAATAATTATAAAGTCACTGTAGTAACAAGGAATATTCATCAAAAAAGTTACATTATTAAAACCCAAGCTAATGTAGGGTATATTGATATTGTGGAGTCAAACATATTTGAGGAAAGCAAGATAAGAGAACTTTTTAAAAAAGCTGACATTTGTATTAATTTAGTTGGAATTTTATTCGAACAAAAAAAAGGTAATACTTTTAGAAATATTCACACAATTTTTCCCTCTCTTTTAGCAAAACTCTCTAAAGAATATAATCTTGAACATTTTATTCACCTATCAGCATTGGGAATTAACGAAGCAATAGACTCAAATTATGCTAGGAGTAAAATTGAAGGGGAAAATGAAATTTTAAAAAATTTTCCACTATCTACAATCTTAAGACCTTCAATAGTATATTCAGTTGATGACAATTTTACTACAAATTTTATGACTTTGTTAAATAGACTTCCTATATTTCCTCTTTATTATAGTGGTAATACCAAATTTGCTCCTATACATTGCTCAGATTTAACGGATATTATACATCATATAATATCAAAAAAGATAAGTTCTAAAATAATAGAATGTGTTGGGCCTGAGATAATAACATTTAAGGAAATATTAATTAAATTACTTAAACTTATTGATAAAAAAAGAATTTTATTACCAATACCTTTATCTTTGGCAACTATTTCTGCTAAATTGTTTGAAATTATGCCTAGACCATTACTAACGAGAGATCAGCTCAGGCTTTTAAAATACGACAATGTACCAACTAAAAAATATAAAACTAATTTTGATATAGGCGTACCGAGCTTAAGATTATTCGATGAAGAAGTTAAAAAATATTGCTATATGTGGAGAGATGGTGGACAGTTTTCAACCGATAAATATTTCTCAAATAAATAAAAATATTAAATTACCTTAACAATATCTACGCTGATTTAATTTTTTTTTCAATAAATTCAGGAACCTCTTCTTTATTAGGAATATCATCTTTTTTATTTTTTGGTTGGTATGCATAAAGCAAGTGTAACTTACAATATGAAAATTCTTTTAGTGAATTTCTTCCACAAAAATAAAATGATTTCTCATTCGGGTGTCCAATTGGCCATTTACACGAACTCTCATCTAATTCTTCTAACTGTTTAGGATTTTCCGGTTCAAAATCTTTTTCTATAATTAAAGATTTAAATTTACTCCTACGACCTCTTTTTAACTTAATGTTTTTTTCATCTTTAGAATTCTCAAAATTTTGGTTAGAGGGAGCTGAGCGCGTCTTTATTTTTGCAGACAAATTCAAACGATGAGCTTTACCAATTACTGCATTTCTGCTTATACCACCTATGATCTGTGCAATCTGACTAGCGGTATTTCCTTTTCCCCATAATTCTTTTAATTTTGTTACTTTTTCCTCTGTCCAGCTCATTTCTATATGTTGTATATATTTTTAATTTCATAACAATATACTGATATAAAATTAAATTAAACAATGAAAAAAATAGAGTTATCAACAATAAATTGAATATAAAAACAAAATTCATTTTCAATCATAACTTGTATCTAATAATTAAAATTTATAAAACAAACTGAACTTATGAGTTATTTAGCAAAAAATTATAATAGAAAAAAAATTTCATTTGAATATGGCGAGGGAAGCTACTTATATTCCACTGACAAAAAAAAATATTTAGATTTTGTGCAGGGAATAGCTGTTAATTCTTTAGGTCATGCTCATCCTAAATTAATAAAAACTTTAAAAAATCAGTCAAAAAAATTATGGCATGTATCAAATGCATTTCAAATTCCCGAAGGTGAAAAATTGGCAAAAAAGTTATGTAAAAAAACTTTTGCAGACTATGTAATGTTTCAAAATAGTGGTGCTGAGGCTACAGAAGCAGCAATAAAAGTAGCTCGAAGGTATTTTTACTCAATAGGAAAACCAAACAAAAATAGAATTTTATGTATTAAAAACTCTTTCCATGGAAGAACTTTAGCAGCAATTTTTGCAAGTGGATCAAAGAAAATGACAGAGGGGTTTGCTCCCAAAGTAACAGGGTTCGATCATTTTAGCTTTGGTGATCATAATACTCTTAAAAAGAAAATCAATAAAAATACAGCCGCAATTATGGTTGAAACAATTATGGGTGAAGGAGGAATTAAAGTGATTCCAGATTGGTGTTTAAAAGAATTAAGAGCATTATGTAACAAGAAAAAAATATTGTTAATCCTTGATGAAGTTCAATGTGGAATAGGAAGATCTGGTGATTTTTTTGCTTTTGAAAAATCTAAAGTAAAACCTGATATTGTACCAATTGCGAAAGGAATAGGTGGAGGATTTCCTATTGGAGCAGTTTTAATGAATAAAAAAGTTGCATCGGGCATGACACCAGGTACTCATGGATCAACATTTGGAGGAAACCCTTTGGCGATGGCCGTTGGAAACACCGTAATGGATATCATATCAAATAAGAAATTTTTAAATAATGTAAAAATTTTATCAAAATATTTTTTATTTAAACTAAATAAAATTCAAAAAAAATATCCAAATCTGATTAAACAGATAAGAGGAAAAGGTTTTTTGATTGGAATACAGTTATATAAAGATCAAACAGAATTTATTAAAAAATTGATGAATAATCAGCTATTGACTATACGAGCAGCAGAAAACGTTGTTCGTATTTTACCTCCATTAAATGTTAAAAAAAATGAGATAGATTTAGCAATAAAAATTATTGAAAAGGTCTGTTCACAGATTAAATAATATGAATCATTTCATCAATTTAAAAGATATACCCGCAAAAGATCTTAGAAAGATTATTATTGATGCTAAAAAAAGAAAAAATTTAAGAAAAAAACTTAGTACTTTAGAGGTTGATAAAGGTGCACCCTTAAAAGGAAAGTTATTAATTCAAATGTTTGAGAAATCTAGTTTGCGAACAAGATTAAGCTTTTATTTAGCTATCAAACAATTAGGTGGTGGCACCTTGACTTTAAGATCTAATGAACTTCATTTAGGTCAAGGTGGAGAAAGTATTGCTGATACGGCTAAAATTCTTTCTACTTATGGTGATGGGTTTATGCTTAGAACTGATAGTGATAAAAAGGTTGAAAATTTTGAAAAATATTTATCAATACCTGTCATCAATGGTTTAAGTCCCTCATCTCATCCAACGCAGGTTTTATCAGATGTTTTTACTGTTGAGGAAATAAAGAAGAAACCAATTTCTAAATTAAATATTTGTTGGATAGGTGACTCCAACAATGTTTTAGATAGTTTAATAGCAGCATCAGTAAAATTTTCTTTCAAGCTGAATATTGGTTGTCCAAAAAAATTTGAACCAGGAAAAGAAGTTAGAGCTTGGGTCAAGAGAAATAATAAAAAAATTTATATTTATAATGATGCTAAAAAAGCAGTTGTAGGTGCTGATGTGATTTTTTCTGACAAAGTTATTTCTTTAAATGATAGAGTTAATAAGAAGAAAAAAATACAAGCATTTAAAAATTTTAAAATCGATAAAAAATTAATGAGTTATGCAAAAAAAAGTTGCATTTTTTTACATTGTTTGCCAAGAGGAGATGAGGTAAGTGATGGTATTTTTTTAGGTACGAAATCTCACGTATGGCAACAAGCACTCAATAGAGTTCACGTACAAAAAAGTATATTATTATATTGTTTTGGAAAATTAAGGTAGCGGCAAAGGGCTGTCTGAATTCTCATTTAGATATTTTATTACAGAGGCTCTATCTTTTTCTTTTCTAAGACCTGCATATGCCATCTTTGTTCCCTTAATCCATTTTGCAGGTTTAATTAAAAATCCATTTAGTTCTTCAAAAGTCCATTGTTTATCATACGCTGCTAATGCTTTAGAATATTTATATTCTTCAACCGCTCCAACTTTTCTTCCTACAACATTATATAGCGCTGGACCTATAGCATTCTTTCCTCCTTTAACAATTGAATGACAAGCTGCGCATTTTTTAAAAACTTTTTCGCCATGAGCAATATCTCCCATTGCCATCAATGCTGATATATCAATTTTGTCTGACGTCGTGCTTGAGCTGGTTGTGGATATAGTAGTGGCAGCTTCTACTTCAACTGAATAACCAGGCGTTTCAGGTTTCTCTACATGGAATATAACATCAGATAATTTTCCAATACCGATAACAAGCAGGGCAACCATTAAAACTGCAGCAACTATTTTATTTATTTCGAAAGAATCCATTTTTTCTAAATTTTGTAGTGAACGTATAACACGATAAATTAAAAAAAAGCTAAAATTTAATGTATAAATTTGCCTCTATAGTTGTTTAACGAGTATAATAATTTGAAAATATAATGAAAACTTTAGTAATTATACCCTCTAGAATGTCTGCGACTAGGCTTCCAGGTAAACCGTTATTAAAAATAAATGGTTTATCAATTATATCACATGTGTCTAAAAAAGCTGGAGAAGCCAATATTGGAGACGTGATTGTAGCTACAGAGGATCAAGAAATTATTGATGATGTTAAAAGTAATGGTTTCAATGCTATTTTAACAAGCAATAAACATAAGACAGGAACAGATAGAATTTACGAAGCACTTAAAAAATCAAATGTTAGAGATGTTGATTTTATTATGAATTTGCAAGGTGATGAACCAGCAATCGATATTGATGATATCAAAAGTTTGAATGACAAAATGGTAAAAAATAATTCTAATTTAGGAACTCTTGCCGCAAAAATAAAAGATAATAAAAACCTTATGAATGAAAATATTGTTAAGGTCATTACTGAAAATAGCCTAGACAGTGATCATTTTCCAAAGGCTGTGTCCTTTTCAAGAAAATCTGAGCAGGTAGAAAATATTTATCACCATATTGGAATTTATTGTTATTCAAGAGATTGTCTAGAAAAATTTGTTCACTTGGATCAATCTAAAAATGAAATAGAAAATCGACTAGAGCAGTTAAGAGCCTTAGATAATAATATTGATATCAATGTTTCACTTGCTATGTCATCTCCAATAGGAGTGGATACAGAAGAAGATTATCTAGCCTTAAAAAAAATAATGGAATATAAGAATTGATGAGTAAAATTTATTTTCAGGGAACCTTTGGTGCATATTCTCATTTAGCAGCTATTTCAATTGATCCTAAAGCTGAGATTTTGCCATGTAAAACTTTTGATGAGTGTTTTAACAAAGCTTCAGAGGAACCCGAAAGTAGAATAATAATACCAGAGTCTAATAGAATTACAGGCAATATTGGTATTGAATACTTA
>CACGDZ010000004.1 GCA_902571955.1 uncultured Pelagibacteraceae bacterium
AAAACATAATCTGTCAAATTCATCATGATTTCCATACTAATCATTGAGATTAAACTCATTCCACAAGCAGTTTTAAACGCTTCAATAAAATTAAAATTTTGTGTCATTAAAATAATTGTTTCTAAAATAATACTTGTAATCAAACCATTAATAATTGCTAAAATCATAATTCCTAAAACTGGAAAAGGAATTCCAGTTAATTGAAAAAATAAAATTGTACCAAAATCACCTATGGCACAACCTAATACACACCAAGCGGTATTTTTTGCGCTTCTTTTCCAAGTATGTTTACAAGACCA
This sequence comes from uncultured Pelagibacteraceae bacterium, assembly GCA_902571955.1. Taxonomy (GTDB): domain Bacteria; phylum Pseudomonadota; class Alphaproteobacteria; order Pelagibacterales; family Pelagibacteraceae; genus Pelagibacter. Next base: position 300 of record CACGDZ010000004.1, read on the forward strand.
ATTAAATGTAGCAGTAGAGGTATTCACAATAATTTGATATTAATGAAAAATGATTTTTAAACAAGTATTTGATCAAAAATCGTCTACTTACACTTATTTGATTGCATCGGCAAAAGGTCGCGAAGCAGTAATAATTGATCCTGTCATTGAGAATGTTGAAAGCTATTTAGGTCTACTTAATGAACTGGATCTTAAACTTGTAAAAGTAATTGATACACATATACATGCAGACCACATAACAGGTGCCTCAAAATTAAAAAAAGTTACAAATTGCTCTACAATCATGGGAGAGCACACACCTGCTGATACAGTAGAAATCAAAGTAAAAGATGAAGAAATAATTAAAATTGATCAAATTGAAATTAAAGCGATGTATACACCAGGTCATACTTCAGACAGCTACAGTTTTTTAATGGATAAATATTTATTTTCTGGGGATACCCTTCTAATTAATGGAACAGGTAGGACAGATTTTCAAAATGGTAGCTCAAAAGATGCTTATAATTCCTTATTTAATAAATTGCTTAAATTACCTGATGATACTTTGCTTTATCCAGGACATGATTATAACGGAAAACTCGTTAGTACTATTGGAAATGAAAAAAAAATCAAATCCAAGACTTCAAGTTAATAACGCTGATGAATATGCTGAAATAATGTCAAATCTTAATTTATCTAAACCTGAGTTAATGGATAGCAATATTAGAAGTAATATTAAGTTAGGTGCTAGCTAAAAATAACAAAAATTAAAAACCAATAAGAAACTAATCCTGCTAAAATAGTTGCAATAATATTTTTTGAAAAATAACCCACAATAACTGCAACTAATGCTCCAAAAATTTTTGGATCGTTCATTTCTATAAAAGTTCCAAAATCATTTATAAATATTCCAGGAAATATTATGGCTGGGAATACTGCAGATGGAACATATTCTAATACAGCTTTGACTTTATCTCCCAACATATCTCTACTGATTAATGCAACCATAGTCATTCTAGTGAAGTAAGTTAATATACCAGCAAAGATGATTGATACTAAAGTCACTTTTTTAACCTCAATAATAACGAAGCTACAAATAAAGCAATAACTGGTGAAATAATTATATAAGATTTAAATGGGGCTTCAAAAAATAACAATGAGCTTAAACCACAAGTGATCATTACAATTACATGGTCAATTTTTTTTAAGTCTTGAACAACAATAGCAATAAATGTTAGAGGGATTGCAAATTTTAATCCAAGTTCCTCAGGAACAAACGATCCTAAAATAATTCCTGAAAGTGTAGCAATTTGCCAACAAACCCACATAGTACATCCAGTGCCTATTAAATGATAATGCAAATATTCTTCGGATCTATTTTTTTTAAAAAATTTATTAGACTCAGCAAAGCCCTGATCAACTATTACATATGATATTAATAATTTTTTAATTAAAGATAATTTATCCAAATATTCAGATAAAACTGCTCCGTACAATAAATGTCGAGAATTTATAATTCCAACAGATGTAATAGCAACGAAACTCGACGCACCTCCTGATAAAAGTTGCAAAAAAACTATTTGAGAAGCACCTCCAAAAATAATGAAGGACATTGCATAAACTAAATAGGGATTAAAACCAAGTTCAACTCCAATTGCTCCACAAATTATTCCAAATGGAATTACTGAAAGCATATGTGGCGAAATATCCAGCATACCTCTGGTAAATAATTGTTTTTTTTGAAAGCATTAGCTTGTTTTATTAAAAACAAACTATGTGATCAATATGAATCGGTCTTTTAATTCCAAACTTTTCGTCGGCCTCATGCTGATGTTCATGATGAGAATGAACAAATACAGGTATTAATAAATCACTACTAGTTTTTAGGGTATAGATAAAGTTGGTACCTCTAAATTTTCTATCAACTACTTCTAATTTTAGATTACTTTTATCATCGTGCTCAAGATCCTCTGGCTGTAATAATAATTGCACGTTCGATCCTTTTGGATAATGCTTAATAAAATTACCATTAATTGTTCCAAGATCTTTATTTTCTAATGAATTTTCTCCAGTTACTTTTGCTGGAATTAGAATTCCACGATTTAAAAAATTAACCACTTCTACTGAATTTGGAAAATGATAAACATTATAAGGATCGTCAAACTGTTTTATTTGACCATCTAATATAATTGCACATTTATGACCTAAATAAAAAGCTTCGTAAGAGTCGTGGGTGACAATTATTGTTGTAATTTTTAATTTACTTAAAATTTTCTTTAATCTTACTTGAATTTCTTCTTTGAAACTTTGATCAACATTCGATAACGGTTCATCTAATAACAATAGATCAGGTTGCGTTAATAAAGATCTTGCAAGAGAAGCTCTTTGTGCCTCTCCAGCACTTATTTCATGAGGATATTTATTTAGTATTTTTGAAATATCCAATAAATCAATTATTTCCTCTAAACTTAGTTTTTTTCTATTTTTTGTTTTATTTCTCTCAGAGCCTAACAATATATTCTTTTCCACAGTGTAATGTGGAAACAAGCTATTATCCTGAAAAGCTAAAGATACATTTCTATCTTCAGGTTCAACATGTTTATCTTTAGATGATATTAATTTTCCGTTTAATCTAATTGACCCTTTTTCAATTTCTTCTAAACCAGCGATAGTTCTTAGTATCGTAGTTTTTCCAATTCCTGAGGGACCTAAAATACATAAAGTCTCTCCTTCATTTTCTATAACAAATGAAGCATTTTTAACCTTAGGTTTTCCACCAATTGTAAAATCAACATTTTTAATTTCTAAAAAATTATTTTTCATTTTCTCTTAGAATATATTTAGCTGTAAATATAATAAATATAGTTGCAATTAAAATTAAAAATAATGACGGAACTGCTGCAGCTTCTAATAAATCCTCAGATGCAGATATATAGGCAGTTGTTGCAAAAGTTTCAAAATTAAATGGCCTTAAAATTAGAGTTATTGGAAGCTCTCTTATAATTTCTAGAGAAATCAATATTGCCACAAATAAAAGTGAATTTCTCAGAAAAGGAACGTGAATATTTAGAAAAGTTTTTTGCTTAGAATAACCAAGTAAATATGAGCTTTCATCAACTGAAATATTTATTTTTTCGTAACCTGACTTAATTCCATTAAATGCTAACGAATAAAATCTAACAAAGTAAACTAAAACCAATCCAAGAACAGAACCAATAAAGATTTTTTTAATAGATAAAAAACCTAAGGTCTTAACAATATTTTCATCAAACCAAGCAATAAATGTGATAAATGCTACTGCTAGAATGATACCTGGAATAGCATAACCCGAGATAGATATTGTTGATAAAAAATTTAAAACTTTATTTCTTGAAACCCTATTTCCATAATTTGAAATTAGAGAGAATAAAATCAATATAAGGCTAGATAAAAAAACTAAATAAATTGTATTTAAGGTAAGTGAAATTACATTAATATCAAAAAGATTTTCAGGAAACTTTATTGTCCAATATAACATTTGGCTTAAGGGAAATAAAAAACTTAAAAATAAAATAATAAAACAAAACAAAAATGCAAAAAAAGATTTTTTTCCAGTTAATTTAATCTTTTCTTTTTGTTTAAATCCACCTCTTGAATTAAAATGGTATTTAGCTTTTTTTCTAGAATAATTTTCAATTATAAAGCAAGCAAAAATAAATATAAGTAAGAAGAATGATAACCTATTTGAAAAAGCTAAATCATCAAATGTAATCCAAGAATTATAAATACCCGTGGTTAGAGTATTTATTGAAAAAAAATCAACTGCACCAAATTCTGCTAATGTCTCCATAGCGACTAAAGATAAACCAGCAACTATAGCTGGTCTGGCAGCTGGTAATATCAAGGAATATAAAGATTTAAATTTCGAAAAACCTAAACTTCTTCCTAGATCAATTAGGTTTTGAGATTGATATAAAAATGATGCTCTAGAAAGAATATATACATAGGCATATAATGAGAATGAGAGTGAAAGAACTGCTCCAAAAAGACCATCAAATTTTGGAATATATTTATTATATTCTCCTTCTCCAAATAAATTCGTTAAGATTGTAAACGCCGTACCATAATTTTCAAAAAAAGCTGTCAGAGAATATGCATAAATATAGGGAGGAACTGCAAAAGAAAGTATAAGTGCCCATTTAAAGAAATCACTAAAAGGAAATTTATAAAATGAAACTAAATATGCACAAGTAGTTCCTATTATGAAAGTAAAGATCAAAACACAAACTAATAGAACAAAGGAGTTTAAAATATATTCAAATAAAAAAGTTTCTTTTAAAATTTGATAATAATTTGAAGTTTCCTCAAAAAAACTAAAAAAAACAGTGACTATTGGAATTAATACACCTAGAGAAATCAATAAGGATGAGAAAAACCAAATATTAAAATTTTTTTACCATTAAGGGTCTTATAGTATAAAAAAATTTTTTTAATATAATTTTACTTTGATGCAGAAAGGTATTTTAGTGTGTTTTCTGGTGTTGTTTCTATATATGGATCATCATCAGAACCTGAATTATTAATTCCTGGCTCTTTCCACCATTTTTCAACAATACCATCATTAATAACTGCCATATATCGCCAACTTCTTTGACCAAATCCATCATGATCTTTAGAAATTAGCATTCCCATATATTTTGTAAAAAGTCCTGAGCCATCTGGAATTACTTTTACGTTAGAAATATTCATCTTTTTAGCCCAAGCATTCATTACGTATGAGTCATTTACTGAGCAACAATAAATTTCATCAATACCTAGTTTTTTTAATTCATTAGCATTTTGTTCAAACCCAGGTAATTGTTGAGAGGAACAAGTTGGTGTAAAAGCTCCAGGTAAACTGAATAAAATAACTCTTTTATTTTTAAAAAAATCATCTGTAGACTTGTTTGTCCACTTTCCTCCAATTGCACATGCAATTTCATTATCTGAAGTGTCACCTTCTCTTATTCTAAAAGTTACTTGTGGTATTTTAAATCCTTCAATCATATTTTTTTAATGCCCACGACAATTTCTAGGAAAGGGTAAAAATCCTAAAGGAGAGTGACGTGGGCACTGTCTAAAAAGAAATATATCATCATTTAAAAGGAGTGAGGATGTCTAGAGCCTCTTCTTTTTCAATCTCAGATAATTTTCTATTATTTATTTTTCTTTTAATTTTTTCACACTCTAATGAGCATGGTTCACATGTTATCTGACCCTCAAGTGAACCACTCATGACAGAAGAATTACTTAAATTAAAATTAAATAAATTCTTTTTCACTATATGCTACTTCCAACCAGCCGCTGTCATAACTTCTAATGCAGACGCTTGATTTTTTCCATAAGTTGAAACTTTAGTTGCTAAATCTTGTTTAAAATCTAGCCCTAAATTATTTACTACTAATGGACTTGGAGAGACACCACCAATCATAGGAAACTCAAAGGTATTGTTTGTAAAGTGTTCCTGAGATTCTGGTGATAATAAAAAGTCAACAAGTGCAATCGCATTTGCTTTATTAGGCGCACCTTTAACTAAAGCAGCACAGCTAATATTCATATGTGTTCCTCTATCATTTTGATTAGGGAAAAACGCTTTTACTTTTTTTGCAGCTTCTTGTTGTTCAGCACCTTTTTTACCTGAAAGCATAAGTGCTAAATAATAAGTATTAGCTACAGCAATATCAGCTTCTCCTGCTGCAACAGCCATGATTTGAGCTCTATCGTTTCCTTTTGGCTCTCTTGCCATATTAGCAACAACACCTTTTGCCCATTCGGCTGTAGCTTTTTTTCCATTATTTGCGATTAATGAAGCTACAAGTGATTTATTATAAATGTTACTAGATTTTCTTATTACTAGTCTTCCTTTCCATTTTGGATCAGCTAAACCTTCATAAGTTAAACCTGACAACTCAGCACCACTAACTCTTTCAGGTGAGTAATAAATTATTCTTGCTCTTTTTGCTACTCCAACCCATTTATTTGTTCTGAAGTTTTTTGGAACAGATGCTTTGATTGTTGCGGATGATAAACCACTTTGAAGCAAACCTTTAGCATCCATTGCGCCACATCTTCCAGCATCCGCAGTAATATAAAGATCAGCTGAAGAATCTGCTCCTTCCTCGGCTATTCTTTTTTCTAGTGCTCCTGATTTACCATTAATTAAATTTACTTTAATTCCTGTAGCTGCTGTAAATTTTCCATACATTTCAGCATCAGCCTTATAATGTCTTGCATTAAATACATTAACCTCATTTGCGATCGCGAAAGTTGATGCAAATAAAGCTGTAATTAACGCCAAAATTGATAATTTTCTCATTAAACTCCTTAATTATTATGTTTTTATTGAGAATGAGAACTATTCTCAATGAGAATGATTATCAATCGCAATAGTGTCGCAGATTTCAATTTTGTAATAATTTAGGAATTTTTGGAGATTTTCTATTTCCAGTCGCCTATTTTACTGAATAAGAAGTTTCTGAAAGCTTGAACTCGAGCTGTATTTTTGAGTGATTGAGGGTAGACGAAGTGTGCCTCTGTTATTGGTCCCTCTACTTTGGGTAAGACTTTTATTATGTTTGTAGAATTTGATACCAAATATTCTGGTAATGCAGCTAATCCTACACCAGACTCAACACCATATAGTAATCCACTTACACTATTTACTTTCATAATTGATTTTCTTTTCTTTCCATCATGCATTCCAATTTTTAAAGCCCAATCAGGATTGTAAACTGGTGAAGGTGCTCCTTTTCCAAATGAAATAAATTTGTGTTTATTTAAATCATTAACTGTTTTAGGCATCCCATTTTTTTCCAAGTATTTACTTGACCCATAAATATAATATTTAATATCCACTAATTTTTTTTGAATATAATTAAGTTGTTTTGGTCTTCTCATGAAAATTCCAATATCTGCTTGCCGAGTACTTAAATCTAGCTCTTTATCGTCGAAAACTAGTTCAATCTCAATTTCTGGATTTAGTCTCATGAATTCTTGAATTCTTGGTGTTAACCAGTGAGTACCAAAACTTCTCACAGTTGTAATAGTTAATTTTCCTGAAGGTTTACTTTTTTGATCACCCAGTGATGTTTCAACTTCTTTTAGTTTTGTAATAACCTCGTGAGCTGTTTTAAAAACATATTCTCCATTTTCTGTGAGAGTTAATCCTCTTGCATGTCTTTCAAATAGTTGAACTTTTAAATCTTGTTCTAAAGATTGAATTTGTCTACTTATAGCAGATTGACTAAGATTCAAATTAACAGTGGCGTTTGTAAAACTACCAGCTTCTGCTACGGCATGAAAAATTTTTAATTTATCCCAATCCATTATTTATTTAAATCAACTAATACTCTTCCAGAAATTTCACCTTTTAAAATTTTAGGATAAGTCTCAATCAATTCCTCCAAGCTTACTGTTAAAACTGATTTTTCTAATAAATCAAAATCGATTAAATTTTTTGCTTCTCCCCAAATAAAACCTCTTCTTTTTATACTACAATTAGCAGAGTCCATGCCCCACATTTTAATACCTCTCAACATAAACGGTAATAAATTTGTATTAAGTTCATTACTGTTTGCATTTCCACACACTGATATTATCCCATTTGATTTTGTTTGAGCAATTGCATTTGCCAAAATTTTTCCACCAACTGTGTCTACCACTCCGTCCCATAGACCTTTATCTATTGGTCGTGGATCTTTGTCAAATTCAGCCCTATTTATAATGTTTTTTGCACCTAATGATTTTAAGTAATCTGATTTTGAATCTTTTCCAGTAACAGCAGAAACATTATATCCCATTTTGGTTAATGCCATGATTGCTACACTACCAACTCCTCCTGTTGCACCTGTAACTAAAACATCATTAACTTTTTCACCTAATAAAATACTTTCCCTTGCTTGAATTGCAAAAGCACTCATTAAGGAGGTAAAACCTGCAGTACCTAAAATCATGGCTTGTTTGGTTGTTAAGCTATCAGGTTTTTTTACTAAAAAATCTGCATTTACTTTTGCAATTTGTGAATATCCGCCAAAGAATATTTCTCCAACTCTAAATCCGGTTAAAATTACCTCATCTCCCTCTTTAAATTTTGTATTTTCACTTTCAATTACTTTTCCTGAAAAATCAATTCCTGGAATATGTGGAAATTCTTTTACTAATCGTCCACCGTTTTTTAAAATCATTCCATCTTTAAAATTAAGGTCAGAATAATCTACTCTTACGGTTACATCTCCATGCTTTAGAAAACTTTTATCAATAGATTTAACTTCACGTAAGAAGTTTTCATCTTCTTGATTAAGAATTAGTGCTTTAAATTGGTCAGACACACTAGTCTTTTAACTCAGTGCTGATAAATCGTAAATATCTATTTTGATAACTCAGGTCTTCTTTAAATTGACCTAAGTAAAAATTAGTTACAGTTGTTGCTTGTTCCTTTTTAATACCTCTCATAGTCATACACTGATGGGTTGAATCTATCGTAACAGCTACACCTTTTGCATCTAACGCTTCCATTAAGCTGTTTGCTATCTGTACTGTTAATCTCTCTTGTGTTTGTAATCTTTTTGAAAATATTTCAACTACTCTTGCAATTTTACTCAATCCCACAACTCTCTCATTTGGTATGTAGGCAACATGTGCTTTTCCTATAATTGGAGCCATATGATGTTCACAATGACTTTGAACTGAAATATTTTTTTGAACCACCATATCACTATAACCTTCCACATCACCAAAAGTTTTATCTAATACTTTTTTTGCGTCTTCGTTATAGCCTTGAAAATATTCTTTAAATGCTTTTACAACTCTTTTAGGGGTTTCCAACAATCCTTCTCTTTTTGGATCTTCTCCCATCCATGACAAAATTGTTCTGATTGCTTCCTCTGCTTCTTTGTCTGAAACTTTTTTTGTCTCTAAATTATTGTTATCTGTGTCTTTTACTAATTTCATAGCGCCTTTTTATACAGTAAATACCTTAAATTAAAAATATTTAATATATTTAGATATGTGTTAAATAATCACCCCGTATGTTCAAAAAAAGAGAAAATATCTACGATATTGAAGAAGGAAATCTTCTTTCACCCAAGTTTGATAATGATGGACTCATCCCTGTGATTACCATGTGCTCAAAAACAAAAGATATTTTAATGCATGGATATATGAATGTAGAAGCTCTAAAAAAGACAATTGAAACTAAAGAGGCCCACTATTTTAGTAGATCGAGAAAAGCTATCTGGCACAAAGGTAAAACAAGTGGTTTTACACAAAAAGTTACTGAAATAAGAATTGATGATGATCAAGACTCAATATGGTTAACCGTTGATATTGGTGATGGAGCTAGTTGTCATGTTGGCTATAGATCATGTTTTTATAGATCTATTCCTATGGGACCAATAGAAAACGGAAGAAAAGTTGAAATGGAATTTCTTGAGAAAGAAAAAAAATTCGACCCTGAAGAAGTTTATAAAGGTCAACCAAATCCTACAAAAATTTAAATGAGCGAGAAACAAAAAAATGTTCTAGGTGAAGATCTAGAAGAATGTTCAAATGATCCTTTAACAGGTTGGTTTCGTGATGGTTGTTGTAACACTGACGAAAATGATCATGGACTTCATACAGTTTGTGCTAAAGTTACTACCGAATGCTTAGAGTGGATGAAAGAAGCAGGTAACGATTTAATAACTCCACATCCTGAATTTGGGTTTCCAGGTTTAAAAGATGGAGACGGATGGTGTTTGTGTGCTAGTTGGTATGCAAAAGCAGTTGAAGCAGGTAAAGGATGTCCAATATTTTTGAAAAGAACTCACGAAAACACCCTTAAATATATACCTATTGAAACTTTGAAAAAGTTTGCAATAGACTTATCTTAATTACATATTTCCATATCTTGGACCACCACTTCCTTCCGGTGTAACCCAAGTTATATTTTGAGAAGGTTCTTTAATATCACATGTTTTACAATGAATGCAATTTTGAGAATTAATTACAAATTTATTTACATCATTTTCTTTTTGAACCTCATAAACTCCTGCAGGACAATATCTTTGAGCAGGTTCGTCAAATTTTTCTAAAGTATAATTAATTGGTAAATCAGGATCTTTAAGTTTTAAATGAACAGGTTGATTGTCTGCATGATTGGTTCCAGTTAAATACACTGAACTTGTTTTGTCAAAAGTTATAATATTATCATATTTTGGATAATCTATTTTAGGCATTAGGTTTGCAGGTTTTAATGTTTCATGATCAGCGTGTTTATGTTTAAGAGTAAAAGGGAGTTTTCCTCTAAATAAAATTTGATCTATTCCTGTAAAAATAATTCCTAAAATTAGCCCCCAACTAAAACTAGGTTTTACATTTCTGGCTTCATAAAGCTCTTTATATAACCAACTATTTTTAAATTTATTTTCATAAATTGATAAATCTTTGTTTTCTTTTAAGTGTTCATTAATAGTTTCGGCTGCAATGATCCCACTTTTCATCGCTGTATGAGAACCTTTAATTTTTGGCATATTTAAAGTTCCAGCGTCACAACCAACTAGTAAAGCTCCAGGCATAAACATTTTTGGCAAACTTTGAAATCCACCTTCAATTAAAGCTCTTGCACCGTAAGAAATCCTTTTTCCACCTTCTATTATTTTTTTTATTGCTGGATGCGTTTTAAATCTCTGAAATTCATCATAAGGTGATAAATGCGGATTTTTGTAATCTAAACCGATTACATAACCTAGAAAAACTTGTTTATTTTCTGCGTGATACATAAAACTACCACCATAAGTATTGTTATCTAATGGCCATCCAGCTGTATGCATAACTAAGCCTTCTTCATGATTTTTATCTTCTATTTCCCAAATTTCTTTGAAACCAATTCCGTATTGTTGAGGATCTTTACCTTTGTTTAATTCAAATTTTTCAATCAATTGTTTACCTAAATGACCTCTGCAACCTTCTGCAAAAACAGTTACTTTACCTAAAAGTTCAATACCAGGTTCAAAACTATCTTTTTTATTACCATCTTTGTCTATGCCCATATCTTGAGTTGTAACACCTTTAACAGATCCATCTTCTTTATATAAAATTTCACTTGCCGGAAATCCTGGAAAGATTTCCACACCTAAATTTTCAGCTTGTTCAGCAAGCCATCTACATAAATTTGCAAGACTAATAATATAATTTTTATGATTTTGTTGTACAGCAGGTAGTAGCCAAGTTGGCCAACTTAAAGATTTGGTTTTTCCTAAAAATAAAAATTTTTCTTTAGTTACTTTTGTGTTAATTGGAGAATTTAACTCTCTCCAATTTGGTAATAATTCATCTAGAGCACGTGTTTCAAATACATTTCCACTTAAAATATGGGCTCCAATTTCTGATGCTTTTTCTAATAAACAAACATTTAGATTTGGATCTAGTTGTTTTAACTTTATTGCAGTTGATAACCCTGATGGACCTCCACCAATGATTACAACATCATATTCCATAGATTCTCTAGACATTACCTAGTTTTTAACTGTAAGGATTATTTTTGTATAGTGTTTAATTTGTTCAGTTCTTCCATGAACTGAGGTATTGCCTCAAATAAATCTGCTTCAAGACCATAATCTGCAACACTAAAAATTGGTGCTTCACCGTCTTTATTAATTGCAACAATAACTTTACTTTCCTTCATTCCAGCTAGATGCTGAATTGCGCCTGAAATTCCAACAGCGATATATAGATCTGGCACTACCACTTTTCCTGTTTGACCTACTTGATGATCGTTACTTATGTATCCAGCATCTACTGCCGCTCTTGATGCGCCAATTGCTGCACCTAATTTATCAGCAATTTCTGTAATTAGTTTAAAATTATCCCCACTTTGCATTCCTCTACCACCTGATACAACAATTCTTGCTGTTCCAAGCTCGGGTCGATCAGATTTAATTTCTTCTCTTTTTATAAATTTTGTATTTGAAAACTCTTCACTTGCATCTACTTTTTCAATTGGAGCTGACCCACCTGTGCTCTCACATGGATCAAATGAAGTAGGTCTAATTGTTACGCACTTTTTGGCATCATTACTCTTAATTGTTGCAAAAGCATTACCTGCATAAATTGGTCTTAAAAAAGTATCTGATGATATTACTTTAATTATGTCACTTACTTGTGATGTATCAAGATGAGCAGCAATTCGTGGCATCAAGTTCTTTCCAAATGTATTTGCTGAACAAACAATGTGAGAATAATTCTCTGCAAGTTTAACAATCACCGGAGCAAAATTTTCTGCTGTGAAGTTTTCATAGTGGGCTGCTTCCACACTTAATACTTTTTTAATTACCGGAAGTTCAGATAATTGTTTTGCAGCATCTGCAGTGTTTTGACCAATAACTACAGCATGAACATCTGAATCAATTTGAGATGCTGCTGTAGCTGCATTAAGAGTAAACGGTCTTAACTCTTTATTATTGTGCTCTGCTATAAGTAAAACAGTCATTAAATTACCTTCGCCTCATTTTTTAATTTTTGAACCAATTCAGCAACATTTGCTACTTTTATACCTGCTTTTCTTTTTGGAGGTTCCTCTACTTTTAATTGTTCTAATCTTGGTGACATATCTACACCTAAATCAGAAGCAGCTATTTCCTCTATAGGTTTTTTCTTAGCTTTCATTATATTTGGAAGTGATGCGTATCTTGGTTCATTCAGCCTAAGATCACAAGTTACAATAGCTGGAACATTTATTTCAATTGTTTCAAGACCTTCGTCTATTTCTCTAGTTACTTCCAATTTATTATCTTTAATATCTATCTTTGACGCAAATGTTGCTTGTGGCCAATTTAATAAAGCACTTAACATTTGACCTGTTTGATTACAATCATCGTCTATTGCTTGTTTGCCCATAAATACTAAATCTGGTTTTTCTTTAACTACTATTTTTTGTAAAATTTTTGAAACAGCGAGTGGTTCTAAAATTCCATCGACTTTCACATGAATACCTCTGTCCGCACCAACCGCTAAAGCTTTCCTAACAGTTTCTTGAGCTTTATCTTCACCGACAGTTACTGCAACTACTTCTGTAGCTTTGCCTGCCTCTTTTATTTTTACAGCCTCTTCTATTGCATTATCATCAGGAGGATTGGTTGACATTTTAACGTTGTCAGTAACTACACCCGTTCCGTCTTCTTTCACTCTTATTTGAACGTTGTAATCAATAACCCTTTTTACAGCTACTAAAATTTTCATTAAGCTCTCAATAAATTATTTTCTGAATCGTATGGACTTTCATCCAGGACAGTAGCGTCGTACATTTCACCTAATATATCAACTTGTAATTTGTCGCCCACATTTGAGCAATTTGGTTTAACCATTGCAAGAGCTATTGATTTATCTAATCTAAATCCAAATTCACCACTCGTTGCTCTTCCAACAACTTTTCCATCTTTAAAAATTGGGTTATTTCCAAGCACATCTGCATCTTTAGTATTATGAACCTCTAAAGTGACCAATTTATTATCAAAACCTTTTTCTCTCCACTTATTAAGTGCCTCTAAACCAATAAAATTTCCTTTATTTGGATGAACAAATCTATCAAGACCAGACTCGTATGGTGAGTATTCAATTGATAATTCTGTACCAACTAGTTTGTAAGATTTTTCAACTCTTAAACTATTCATAGCCCTAATCCCAAAAGGTTTGATTCCTAAATCTTTTCCTGCTTCCATTAATTTATCAAAAATATGATTTTGATATTCAATTGGGTGATGTAATTCCCAACCAAGCTCACCCACAAAGTTTACTCTCATCGCATTTACTGGAGCATATCCAACATTTACATTTTTAGCAGTTAGCCATTTGAAATTCTCATTAGAGAAATCATCTGTTGAAACCTTTTGCATTAATTGTCTAGCTTTAGGTCCTGCTACAACTAAAACTCCTGTGCTGTTTGTTAAATCTTCAAATATTACTGATCCATCATCGGGCATCCATTTTTGTATCCAGTCATGATCTAATCTTAAATTTGCTCCAGCAGAAACTAAATAGTAACTATTCTCTGCTTCTTTCATTATCGTAAATTCTGAATGCACTCCACCTTTAGTGTTCAAAGCATGACATAAATTTATCCTTCCAATTTTTTTTGGAAGTTTATTAGCTACCAAATAATCTAAAAATTCTTCAGCTTTCGGGCCCCTAATTCTACATTTTGCAAATGCAGTCATGTCTAAAAGGCCTACATTTTGTTTTACATTTTGACATTCTTTCTTAATTGCGTCGAACCATTTTGATCTTCTAAATGACCAATCATCTTTTTGTTCCATTCCATCTGTTGCAAAAAAATTAGGTCTTTCCCATCCAAACTTCTGACCAAACACAGCGCCTAAATTTTTCATTCGTTCATAACAAGGAGCTGTTCTTAGAGGTCTTGCTGCTGGTCTTTCTTCATCTGGATAATGGACAATAAATACATGACTATATGCTTCTTCATTTTTTGCTTTTAAATAAGATTTAGTTGCATAATTACCGTAACGTCTTGGTTCTACTCCTAACATGTCAATTGTAGGTTCGCCATCAACGATCCACTCAGCTAGTTGCCAACCTGCACCACCTGCTGCTGTTATTCCAAAACTATGTCCTTCATTAATCCAAAAATTCTTAAGTCCCCATGCAGGACCAACTATTGGATTACCATCTGGAGTATAACAGATTGCTCCATTATAAACTTTCTTTACTCCAACTTCTCCAAATGCAGGAACCCTATGAATTGCTCCTTCTATATGTGGAGCTAATCTGTCTAAGTCTTCTTGAAATAATTCATATTCAGAATTTTTTGATGGCCCCTCTACATAACAAGCTGGTGCACCATCTTCATAAGGACCTAAAATTAATCCTCCAGCCTCTTCTCTCATATACCATCTGCTATCACTATCTCTTAAAACTCCCATTTCTGGTAATCCATCTTTTTTTCTTTTTTGAATTGCAGGATGCGGTTCTGTAACAATGTATTGATGTTCAACTGGTATTACTGGAATATCTAATCCTACCATTTCACCTGTTTGTCTAGCAAAATTTCCAGAACAAGAAATAACATGTTCGCACTCTATTGATCCCTTATCTGTTTCTACAATCCATCCATCTTTAGTTTGTCTCATTGATAGGACAGCTGTGTTTCTATAAATTTCTGCTCCTCTATTTCTTGCACCTGTTGCTAATGCTTGCGTTAAATCTGCTGGTTGAATATATCCATCTTCGGGGTGTTGTATTGCGCCAACTAAGTCATCTGTATGACATAAAGGCCAGATTTCTTTTACTTGTTCCGGTTTCAAGAATTTTACATCTACTCCAATAGTTCGAGCAACACCTGCATATTGATGATACTCATCCATTCTATCTTTTGTACTAGCTAAACGAATATTTGAAACAACGCTAAAGCCAACATTTTTTCCGGTTTCTTCCTCTAATGTTTTATAAAGATTAACTGCATATTTATGTAGTTGTCCTACAGAATAACTCATATTAAACAAAGGCAATAAACCAGCGGCGTGCCAAGTTGATCCTGAAGTTAACTCTTTTCTCTCAACAAGAACAACATCGGACCAACCTTTTTTTGCTAAGTGATAAAGAGCACTAACACCTACGACTCCTCCACCAACTACTACAACTTTGGTTTTTGTTTTCATTCAAGGATTCCTACTAAATTTTTAATTGTTACGAAACAAAAATGTATGTTTAAAATCAAATTGAGCTTCCTAGAGGGATCGGGCTAGATACCATTGTAGTTAACCAACAGTCTTTTAAATTTCCATCCAAAGTATACTTTTCAACTTGCCAATTAAACTTGTGATAAATCTTGTTTTTATCAAGAATGATTACCTCAAATTGTGCCCATTTGTCACTACTTCCAAGCTCAGTAATTGTATGACTTAAGTGATTTATCATCATCCCATAAGAGTCACTTTTTAACATCATCTTAAAATTGCTTAATGGTCCTGTAACTCTCTTGTTATTTGGGTGAGCAAATTTCCATGTTTGTTCAATTCCACTATCTTTAAATTTAGAGTCATTTTGTTGAAGCCCATTAAGTTGAATCTTTATAACTTCTCTCGGTTTAATATTGCTATTTGGATTTAATAGTTCAGCGTTTGAAAAATTCGAAGTTATCAATAATAAAATTAATACTTTAAAAATAGTTTTCATTTAAAATAATTACTCAGATGTTTTGTATTTACTGTTATTGATAATAATTACAAATAATATTGGAAGAATTAATGTCAAAAGTGTCACAACAATTAATAAAATCCCTAGTTCAGAATAATCTGCTGTTGTTTGGATTTCACCTGAAACTTTATCTTTTACTTCTCTTGTAACAGTAAAGATTTCATTTAAATACTTAGTTCCTAGTGCACTTGCTGATAACGCAAGATTTGTAAAGGATGCAAAAACTGCAAAAAAAGTTGCTTTTAAATGTGCTGGAGCATTTTTTGCTATCCATGCCAAAAGAGGAATCATTGAAACTTGTCCCAAAGGGGATTCGAGAGCTGTGTTTATTAATGCAATGAACTTAGCATCTACTACGCCACTTGTTAATGAAGCTGTCCAATTATGAAAACCATAATACATTCCAACACTTGGTAAAAACAAAATTGCTCCTGCAATGCTTAAAACAACAATTATTTTAGCAATTGAATTATTTGCCATAAACGGTCTTAATAAAACAATACCAGCTAATGTTAAAATTGATGCAAGTAATGAGAGGACAGAAAAAAACTGCTCATTAAATCCAAGCTCATCAATTTCAAACCATGTCAATCCTGGTCCAGGTCCAGGCATAGCTCTAAATATAAAAATAATAACTGCTGTACCTACAATAGTTAATCTTAATTCTTGAGGTAATTCCTTAATAAGCTTAAACATTAAAAACAAAATAATTATAACAGAACCTATAAAAACAATTTCTTGTGCAAACGGTACTTTAAATGAACCAATAGATAATGTGAAAATAACAAAAACTAAACTACCTCCTAATATCCACCAATTAATTTTTGTTTTCTCGTTACCTCTTTCTTCTTTAAATTCTAACCCCTTAGATTTTAAAGTTTGTATTTTTTTATATCTTAAATAATTGGCTAAAATTACACCTAGTATAGAAACCAAAGGTATTACAAGAGCATAAATATAAATAGTTCCGTATAAATTTATTTTATCAGCCTGCTCAAGGCCTTCCACATCTCTAAACAAAATTACATTAACTAATGCAACAAGTACTGTACCACCAATAATGGCAAACCTTCCAAGTGTCTGCATTGTTGTATGCATTAATTTTATTTGATCTTTAGAATAATCATTTCCTGTTTCATCAACCAAAGGAACTGCCTCAACTGTCATAGCATCAGCTACAACATCCTGAACCACGTAACCAACTGGAGCTAAAATCACACTTATTACAAACCATGTCTCTACCGAAAAAATTTCAGACATATCTTCTGTATGAATAATTAACCCATACATAATCAGCAAACTAAGAGCTATCAATGAAGCTCCAAAGTAAACCATGTAATTTTTTCTTTCCCAAATTAGATCTACTAGATGACCTAATGGCATTTTCAATGCCCAAGGAATTCCTGCCCAAAAACCTAAGCCTGCTAAAAATGCAGCAGACAAATTCAAATAATCTTTTACAAAGAACGTGCCAACAATACCTGTTAAACCAGATATACCGGCAGCCATATAGACCATTAATGGTGGCAAGTAAGTCCACTTAAATTGTCGACCCAAGTCTAAAAAAGTACTATCTAAAAACTTAATTACTTTGTTCATTAGTCACTCAACACTGGAAACGCCTGTCTAACTTTCAGAAAATATTTTTGATATTCCATTTTAGTACATTTGTTTTCAACATACTTAATATCATTTTTTTCCATCAAATCTTTTGCCTTTTCGTCTCGTATACCAAGCTGTAACCATAAAACTTTAGCCCCAATTTTAACTGTATCTTCTGCTATAGCATAGACTTCTTTAGATGGTCTAAAAACATCTACGATATCAATCTTATCTTTAATATCTGATATTTTAGCAAAAACCTCTTGCCCTAAAATTTTTTGACCCTTGGCTTTAGGGTTTACTGGATGAACTTTATATCCATATTCTTGCATGTATTTCATTACAATAGTTGAAGCTTTTTTGGGATCATTGCTTACTCCTACCATAGCAATAGTTTTATATTTTGTAAGAATTTCTCTTATATCACTCATTAATTATTTTTGATCTGTTTCTCACAAAATATTCTAGCTTCAGAAGCAGTCATTGGTTTTTCTAATGTTTTGCTTCCAGCCACACAAGCTTCAATCGCTCTTTTTTGATTATGATCTTTAAAATTATAAATTACTAATACACCAATAATAATAAAAACTACTATTAAAATATTTTTTATCACTATTTATTTTTCCAATTTGGTTTTCTTTTTTCTAGAAAAGCAGTAATTCCTTCTTTAGCATCCATCGCCATCATATTAAGCGTCATCATTTTGCTTGTATAAGCATAAGCTTTTTTTAAAGGCATTTCTAATTGTTTGTAAAAAGCTTGTTTTCCAATTTTTATTGTTAGATTAGATTTGGAAGCAATTTTATTTGCTACTTTGATTACTTCTTTATTCAATTTTGTTTTTGAAAAGAAATCATTAATTAAACCTATTTCTTTAGCATAATCCGCACTGATAGGTTCTCCTGTTAACAACATTTTCATCATTGGTTTTCGATTTATTTTTCTACTAACAGCAACCATAGGTGTGCTACAAAATAAGCCAATATTTACACCAGGAGTAGCGAAAAATGCATCTTTAGTGCTGTATGCTAAATCGCAACTTGCAACTAATTGACAACCTGCTGCAAATGCTGCTCCATGAACTTTAGCAATTACAGGTTTTCTGCCTTCAACTATCTGTAGCATTACTTTTGAACAAAGATTAAATAATTTTAAATATTTGTTTCTCTTTTTTAAACCTCTCACCTCTTTTAAATTATGTCCTGCACTAAATCCTTTACTTGCGCCCTCTAATATTATTACTTTTACTTTTTTATCAGTATCTAATTTTTTCAAAGCTTTTAATAAATCTGAAAGATTTTTGAATGATAAAGAGTTATAAGTTTTTGGTTCATCAATGGTAATTGATGAAACTTGATTGTTAATTTTTTTAATTTTAATGTTACTAGTCATTTAATCAGTTAATCCATCGGATCTAGCCTGATTTCTTTCTATATGAATTGGTAAAACTTTACCATAAATAGCTTTCGAGTGCTCTGGAGTGTTAACTCTCCATGGATCTAAAACATAAGCTGGAATGCACATATATCTTGATTTTTGTCCTTCAACTTTTGTTACTCTATGCAAAGTAAATCTACCTTTAAATATTTGTAAATCTCCTGGTTCCAACTTTAATTGTCTTACTCTAGTTCTGTCTCCTGCTATAACTTTTTGAACTTCCTCAAAATTTTCTTTTCCAGGACCTCTGATATTTGGACAATATTCAAATACACCTCCCTTATCAGGTTTTTGTATCATTAAACTAAGTGTAAATTCACAACTATCAAAATGCCATGGGAGAACTCCATCTGGTTTCATAACATTATACGCATGACATGCTAAAGGATCTGCCCATCTGTAAATAGGTGAAATGCCTAAACATGCAGATACAAATTTTAAAAGTTCCTCAGTTTGGTAAAGATATTTCATCTCGGAGTCTTTTGAAAAACAATCTGAATTTAAGTACCCATTATATCTATTCATAAAAGTTCTTTTTGGATGATCTTTTGGTAATGAAGGATCGTCCTTTGCATATAAGTATGCATTTATACTTTCTTTAGACATGTAAACTTTGTCTAATTGTTCCTCTAACTCCTGATTCATTACATTGAGTGCATTGGGAACAATAAAATTTGGAATTGTTGAACAACTATATTGATTAAGTTCTTCTTTACAATTTTTAATTAGATTTTTAATTATTGGTGAATTTAAATTGTGTATTGGATATTTATCTAAATCTACAATAGTCTTGAGTCTATCGTTCATTTAAGTTTATTTTAACTTTCCCTCTTCTCTCATTTTTGCCCTTATCTTGGTAGCCGATATTTTTTGAGTCTCTTCGTCCAAAACTATTTCTTCAATCTTATATCCGACTCCCCTACCATAACAAATATTTGTAATATTAGGCACTAACATTATTTTAAATTGCCCTTCAAATTCAGGATTTAATCTGTCTTCAATGTTTTTTTTTACTGTTTCAAAATCAAAAGGATTGTCATCTACACCTTGCACATCTCTAATTTGAATACAAACTTGTCCTGTTTTTTTAATAATTTCTTTAAACAAAGTATAGTGTCCATCGTGAAAAGGTTGCCATCTTCCTAGCATTTGTGCTGTTGGTTTTTTGTTATCCCATTGATGTGTCATTTTTTTATCTCCTCTATTATTTTTGGTGCCCAATATTTTGCATCCTGAGTTGTCACATGAAAATCAAAATTCTTAGGATTAACAAACATTTGATTAGTGTCTTCAAATCTTCCTGCTTTAATTGTGTCTACCCATACTCTAAAATCTGATGGAAACAAGCTTCTTGCTTTAGGTGTTGGTGCAATGAAATCTGCAATTACATAATGACCTTCTGCTTTAATTTTCAAAGCTGCTTCAGCCATCCTTTTTGCTTGTCTTACTCTTCCCTCTTCAGAAAAATCCCAATCATTTGAAGCTTTTCTTACTTCATCGGCGTTTAATCTTTTTGCATTTAAAAGGGGTGCCATTTCGTTTGCCAAAGTTGTTTTGCCAGCTCCTGGTAACCCCATTACTAAAATAATTTTCATTAAATATCTTCTAATGGATGATGGGACATCAATTCGAGCCCATTTTCACCAATTAAGTATTGTTGTTCAAGTTTGACACCTTCTTTGTCCCCAACTTTACCAATATAACTCTCAAGTGTAATTGTCATATTCTTTTCAAAAGTTCCACCCTCTTCACCTCCATCTGTCGGGTATCTTATTTGAGGCCACTCATCACACAATCCAATTCCATGAACCATACAAGAATATCTATTACCATAATACTCCTCTGGAAGTACCCAAGATTTATTTATAAATTCTTTAAAGCTCATCCCTGGTTTTATAAGTCTATAATTGTGATCTATTTGGTCTCTAGCCATTGCATAAATTTTTTTTTGATTATCATCAAATTTATTTCCAACAACAAAAGTTCTTGATATATCTGCGCAATATCCATAGGGACCAACCATATCTGTGTCAAAAGCAACAATTTCTCCTTGTTGCATAACTTTATTACTACTCTCTTGCATCCATGGATTCGTTCTTTCTCCTGAAGATAAAATTCTACACTCAATCCATTCACCACCATTTTCAATATTTGTTTTATGTAAAATTGACCACAATTCATCCTCTGTCATACCTGCCTTAAGATCTGATCTCATTTTTGATACACCTTTTTCTGCAACTTCTATTGCTGCTTTCATGCAGGTTAATTCATCAGGTGACTTAATTACTCTTGCTTGTTCTAAAATAAATTTTGCATCTACAACTTCGATACCCTCTTTATTTAAAGCTGCAACCGCAGGACCATTTAATACATCAATTGCAATTTTTTTTGATTTAAAATAATTTTTGGATAAATCTTTAACCTCATTTATCCATTTCAATAATTGTAAATTTGCCTGATCTCCATTACTGAAGTAGTCCCATGTGATTGCAGGTCTTATTTCATCAATTAGATTTAAATGTTTAGATAAAATTTCACAATTAAAATATTCATAAAGAATATTTGGTCCATTAACTGGAACAAAACAATATCTTGTTAAATTATGCATATTATAGACACTCATGTTTACAGTATCTAAAGCATAGCGAACATTCACCGGATCAAATAAAATACATGCTTCTAAATTATTTTTTTGTAATTCTTTTTTTACTCGATCTAACCGATATGATCTTAGTTTATCAAAATTAATTTGATCCTCTCTTAATCTTTTTTTTGATATAAAATTTTGTTTTGGTTTTATCTCTGGAGCTATTTTTCTTTTAAATTTCATAGTTTGGCAAACAATATATCAAAATTCATAAAATGTATATTTTGCTAAGATTTCTTCACCAGGTTCAATGTCTTTTAATGAAACTAAATAAAAGTACTTTAAATTATTATTATTTTTATCTTCCAGCGTCTCTTTAATGTTTTCTTCAATATTCTGACCAAAGTCATATTTAGGAAGTGTATCTGATGATAATTTAATAACATTTGGATTTTTTGAGTGATTATAGAAACCACCAAGAGGTGTTCTTATATAGTTGTCTTGGAAATCAATGTTTTTCACATGTGTAATCCCTATAAAAGAATTTTTTTCAATTTTAGTTTTGGAAAATAATCCCAAGCCATCAATTTTAGATTCTTTTATCGTAAGATATGAGGGTAAAGGTCTATACATTTTTTGTAACCTTGTATAAACCTAGCCAAGCGTTTACATCTTTACTAGCAATATAGTCTGATTTAAAAAACTCTATTTCTTTCCATTTATTATTTTGATTTAAACTTATGATTTTTTTATCAAACCCATATTCCTCATGAATACCTTCGTTAATAGTAAAACAAATTAACCCACCTGATTTTGTAATTCTTACAAATTCATCTAAGGCATTTGGTTTCACATGTCCAAAAGTAAATGTTCCAACACACATAACAGCATCATATGAATTATCTTTTGCATCAATTGTTTTATTAAGATCAACTTTTGTTAATTTTTGATAAAGATTATTTGGAACAGAATCTAATAAAGTTTGTGATAAGTCTGCTCCATGAAAATTTTTAAAACCGTATTTTTTTAGCTCTATACCAACTAAACCAGTACCACATCCAGCATCAAATATTAAAATATCTTTATTCTTCTCGTGCACATTAAATGTTTCTGCGGTTTCTTTTGGTCCTGAATAATTCCAATCAACCATATCTTTATTGTATTTATCTTTATCTCCCCACTCATCGTAGTATCTCATAACTTCATCTGTGGTTTTAAGTTTATAAATTGGAATTTTGTTTCCTACGTCTTTTTGAGCCATTAGCTTCTCATCTTTTGACCACTTGGATCGTAAAGTGGTTCTTTAATAATTGAACAATTAAATAAATCTCCATTTATCTCTACTTGAATTTTATTTTCAGATTTAATTTTTTTTTGATCAACAAGAGTAAACGCTACACTTTTGTTTACAAAATGAGCAAACCCACCTGAAGTTACATAGCCAATACTTTGATCTCCATTCATAACGGCTTCATTATTTGTTACATCAATATCATTTGTTTCAATAATTAATGGTATGAGTTTATTTGATGAATTATCCTTCTGTGCACTTTCTTTACCAATGAACTCTTTATCCCAATTAATAAGGACATCTAACCCTGTCTCTTTTGCGGTAAAATCTGGTCTATAATCTAAAGTCCAAGCTCCCCAATTCTTCTCCAACCTCATTGACATTAATGCTCTTATACCAAAAGGTTTAATGTTGAATTCTTTTCCTGCTTCCATTAATTCCTCGTATAATTTTAATTGATAATGGGGTGCTACATAAATTTCATACCCAAGTTCACCTGTAAATGAAATTCGATTTATTATTGCTGGAACACCACCAACAAACATTCTCCTTGAGTCTCTAAATTTAAATTTTTCATTTGAAACATCATCTCTTACAATTTTTTCTAAAACTTTCCTTGAATTAGGTCCTGCAACAGACAATCCATGATACTCATCAGATTTATTGGAGTAACTTAAATTAAATTTATCTAAATGACTTTCAAACCAACGTCTGTGCATTGCTTGAGCAGCTCCAGATCCAAATACCATGAATTCATTTTCATCCAAACAAGCTACTGTTAAATCTCCACACAATTTTCCTCTAAATGACAACATTGGTGATAAAGATATTCTTCCAGGTTTTGGAAGTCTTCCAGCCATTAAGTAATCTAAAAATTTTCTAGCATCAGGACCTTTAAACTCATGTTTTGAAAAATTTGCAACTTCAATTAAGCCAACATTTTCTCTTACATTAATAACTTCTTTTGATACATAATCATGAGATCTTGATCTTTTAATAGTGGGATCTTCATGAGCATCTTCTTTATTATTTGCAAACCACAAAACATTTTCTAATCCAAAACTATCTCCCATTACAGCACCTTGATTCACAAAACGATCATATAGTGCAGTAGTTTTTTGTTTTCTTCCCTTTGGTAAAGTTTCATTTGGGAAAGTCATAATAAATCTTCGCTCATAATTTTCTGAAGATTTTATTGTCCCATATTGAGGTGATGCATAATCTCCAAAACGAGCAACATCCATTGCCCAAACATCAATTGAAGGTTCACCATCAATAATCCATTCTGCTATACATTTACCAACACCACCACCTTGGCAAAATCCAGCCATAACACCAACCGCAACCCAATAATTCTTCATTCCTGGCACTGGACCAATCAGAGGACTTCCATCTGGACCAAAAGTAAAAGGTCCATTAACTATATTCTTAATACCTGCACGTTCTAGCGCTGGCATTCTCTCAAAACCTATTGCAAGTCTATCTTCAATATTATCTAACTTTGGCTCAAGTAACTCATGGCCAAAATTCATTGGTGTACCTTCTACTTTCCAAGGAGTTGATTTTGGCTCATAAGTTCCAAGCAACATTCCTTTACCTTCTTGTCTAAAATAAATATTTCCCTCAAAATCTGTTCCTATAGGCAATCTTTGGTCACCCATTGCTTCAATTTCTGGAATAGGTTCTGTAATCAAATAATGATGCTCCATTGGTTGAACTGGAAGATTAAGCCCAGCTAGTTGACCAACTTCTCTAGCCCACAAACCACCTGCATTAATTACTATTTCAGCATTGATATTTCCTTTTTCAGTAAAGACATCCCATGTTCCATCCTCTTTTTGTTTCGTATCTTTTACTACAGTGTGAGTGTAGTATTTTCCACCATGAACTTTTGCAGCTTTTGCAAAAGCATAAGTAACTCCCGATGGATCAACTTCACCATCTATAGGATCCCATAAAGCTAGCAAATATCTAGAAGGGTCAATTAATGGATTTTTCTTTTTTACCTCTTCCAAAGAAATAAATTCTTGGTCAAGTCCCATATATCTTGCTTTTGATCTTTCTCTCTTTAAATAATCTGCCCACACTTCATTTGAAGCTAAATAAAAACCTCCACTGGGTTTAAAGCCTACAGAATGTCCTGACTCTTTTTCTATTTCTTTATATAAGCCTATTGTATAAGCCATCATCCTAGAGATATTAGGATCAGATGAAATAACGTGAACATTTCCTGCTGCGTGCCAAGACGAGCCTGAGGTAAGTTCGTTTCTCTCAAGTAAAATACAATCTTTTAATCCAAATTTAGATAAATGGTAAAGTATAGAGCAACCTACTACACCCCCTCCTATGATTACTACTTTTGCATGTTTTTCCATTAGTATTTAATTTCCTTATTTACTTTTTTCAAAGACTTATCTGTACCATGATGAAAATGTTTGCTCATATCAGGCATATATTTCATTGAAATTGGTTTTTTACCAATTGCAACTGACATTTCCCTAACGTGGTGAGCTTCTGCTCCACAACAAATACCAATAAAATTTATTTTATTTTGAACACAATCCTTAGCAAACTCTGCCATTTCAAATCTATTACATAACAAGTTGTCCAAAGCTACTGGGAATGCATTATCCCCAGGAATACAATTGCAACCATGATCAGTTATATTTAAAAAACCAGGTTCTTCCTCTGTTGTTCTGTACGGTACTGGAAGTCCAGCAACATGACATGAAACTTTGTCTCTAACTTTTTTTAATAATTTCATTGTCATTTCAGGTCCTCGATAACAATTTAAACCAACTACATCTGCACCTAAATCTTCCATCATTTTGCAAGCATCTTCAGCACTATGACCTTCTCTAGTTTTGTCACCTCTTGGAATTGCAAAATTACAAACAGCAATAAGACCAGCATCTTTAACTGTTTTTAACGCTATTTTCATTTCCTCTGTCCAATTTATTGTTTCAGCTATTACAAAATCAACACCAGCCTCTTTTGCCCATGCTACTTGTTCCTCATACATTTGTTGACATTGTTTGTGAGTATTAGGATCCCCTGGATCAAATACATTTGTATTAGCCACATCTCCACAAACCATAAGATCTAAATCTTTAAACTCTGCAGCAGCATCTTTTGCAATTTTAAGAGCACCTTTTTGCATTGGTTCTAAGAGGTGTTCTTTGCCAATTATTCTCAGCTTTTCTCTATGACCATAATATGTAAACGCCTGAACAACATCTGACCCAGCTCTAATAAATTCTCGATGTAACTGAGTGACTACTTCCGGGTGTTCCAAAACAACTTCAGGAACAAATGGACCTGCTGATAAATATCCTCTTCTTTCCATTGCAAAAAGATATCCTTCTGCACACATAATTGGACCTTCATTTAATCTAGAAATAAGATCTTTTCTCATAATTTATCCTTTCATTTCATTATATTGTTTGCAACCCATTTGTGAAAATGATGGGTGGGATTATCCATCGCAGGTGAAAAATTTCCCCCGTTATAAGATGGTGATTTTCTTCCACCCTGCATTCCCTCAATTATATTTAAATCTTCAATTTGAACACCTTTCCAAAGTTCAAAGTTTTGTTTTCTAAGTGATTTAAATTTTTTCGAATTTGCTGCTTCATTACCAACATAATAAATTTCCATATGTTCTTTTGTATATTCATTATTTACTGGTTCTAACCAGTAAGCATAAAAATGGTCTTTATGAATCCCAAGCATAACATTTGGAAACAAAGCAACGTATTCAGCAATGTGTTCTTGATCTTTTGGCCAATTCGGAAAAGTTGGAAATTTTAGATTGCTTTTAAATCTTGGATTATAAACAACAGTACCTTGACCAGCAAAACGATTTGGTAATCCTTGAATATGATAATGATCATCAATTTTTGAGTAAGAGTTTAATCCAGGATGAACCCAGGGGAGATGATAGCTTTCACAATAATTTTCTATTGCAAATTTCCAATTACATTTAGCATTCAAATTAAAATAACCATAATCTTTTGAGTAAACTGTTAAATCTCTATCTTTAATTGACCAAAATTTTTTCCACCTATCATTCAAAGGTTTAATATATTTTTCAAAATCAATTTCATTTTTGTTTAAATTAACAAAAATTAAATCTAACCAAACATAAGATCTAACTTCTTTGAGACCACTTTGTGATTTACTAAATTTATTGCAATTATGTTTATTCATTCCACCGATATGTGGTGTAGCTATTAATTTACCACTCATATCATAAGACCAAGAATGATATGGACATCTTATTACATTTTTAATTTTACATTTTTCTTGTAGAATCTTAAAACCACGATGACTACAAACATTATGAAAAACTTTTATTTTATTATTTTTATCTCTTAAAATAATTAATGGAATTCCTAGCAGATCAAATGGTTTCGCATCTCCAATATTTGGTACAGAACTACCAACACCAATTACCACCCATTTATTTTCAAAAATTTTTTTTCTCTCAATAGATAAATAATCAAGATCGGTATAACATTCATTTGGTAATCCGTGAGCTTTATGAATATTTTTATTTACTACTTTCAATTTTTTTAAATCGAGTATCTGTGATAACTTTTTCATTTCAACTTTTATTAAACCTCCTTGTTTAAGTTGGAATTAATCAAAGCTAAATTTTTATGACTCTCTTATAATGATTTGTTGAAATACAGTTTTGCAATTTAAAATATAGACAAATTCTTTGAAAAAAAAATTTGCAGAAAATTTCATAAAAAAACTTTATTACTGAATAAATTGCAATTAAAGACAATTTTACTTCAACTAAGAGTTGAAAGATATTTGCAATATTTTCGTCGATATGTTGTAGTGTTTAATCGAAAATTAACTAACGGAGATATAATGAAAAAATTAAAAACAATTCTATTTTCCGCGATTTTAGCGTTTGGTATGACTTCTTTTGCAAATGCGTGTGGAAAACTAGTGATTGCCGAACAGAACTGGGCATCTGCCGAGTTAATGGCAAACGTTGATAAAATAATTCTAGAAGAGGGATATGGATGTGATGTAGAATTAGTGCCTGGTGCTACTATGCCTACATTTACCTCAATGAATGATAAAGGAACACCTGACATGAACCCTGAACAATGGGCGAATGCAGTTTATACTCCTTTAAAGAAAGCGGTAAGTGAGAAAAGATTAATCATTGCGAATAAAGCGCCAATTACTGGTCTTGGAGAAGGTTGGTGGTTAAACCCAGCGGCTTTAAAAAAACACCCGGAGCTTAAAGGTATGACAGCTGTTCAAATCTTAGAGCGTCCTGATTTGTTCCCTGATAAAGAAGACCCTTCAAAAGGTGCTTTCATGGGTTGTCCAGCAGGTTGGGGATGTCAATTAGCAAATGCAAACCTATACAGAGCATTTGAGATGGAGAAAAAAGGTTGGAAGCTTATTGATCCAGGTTCAGCTGCAGGTTTAGATGGTTCTATAGCTAAAGCTTCAGATTCTGGTGAGCCGTGGTTTGGTTATTATTGGAACCCTACATCAATGGTTGGAAAATATAATTTACAACCAGTTGACTTTGGTGTTCCTTTTGCAGGAAGAGATAACTGGGATAATTGTATAACTCTTGCTGAGCAAGATTGTGCAAGTCCAAAACCAACTGCTTGGACCAAATCAGAAGTTAACTCAATTGTAAGTGCTAACTTTGCAAAGACTGGTGGAAAAGACGTTCTTAGTTATGTTGAAAAAAGAACTTATCCAGGCACAGTTATGAATGGAATGTTGGTTTACATGGCTGACAACCAAGCAAAAGGATCAGATGCTGCAGTTGAGTTTTTAATAAAGCATGAAGATATTTGGACAAAATGGGTGTCTTCTGATGCAGCAAAAAAAATCAAAAAAAGTTTATAATTAAACTTTAAATTACGAGCCTATATAATATAGGCTCGTAAAAAATTTTTTATTTATGGAGTTTTTTACTGAATTTCCAGAGCTGGGAAGAAGATCCCAAATGGAGCTTAGAAAAGGTATCGACTTAGCTTTTAGAAATTTTTCAAGAGAATATGGAGACAGTATAGAAGCATTTTTTGATCCGTTATTATTTTTTTTAGTATCATTAGAAAAATTATTATTATCTACACCATGGATAATAATCATTGGAATAATTTGTGGATTAGCCTGGTTAGGTTCAAGAAGTTGGAAATTAGTTGTAGGTAGCGGAATTGCTTTTTTATTAATTGGATATTTTGGTATGTGGGAAGATTGTATGGCAACAGTTGCTATTATTACTGTTTGCACGATCATTTGTATTGTTGTTGGAATACCAATTGGGATTGTAATGGCAAGATCAAGTAGAGCTGAAAAATCAATTCTTCCAGTTTTGGATATGATGCAAACAATTCCTAGCTTTGTTTATTTGATCCCAATTTTAATGTTGTTAGGCATTGGAAAGGTCCCAGGATTAATCGCTGTTTGTGTCTATGCAGTTCCTCCAATTATTAGATTAACTAATCTAGGTATCAGAGAAGTAGACAAAGAGACTTTAGAAGCCAGTGAAGCTTTTGGAGCAACCACGGCACAAAAATTAAAATCTGTTCAAATTCCACTGGCTTTACCAACTGTTTTTGCTGGTGTAAACCAAACAATAATGATGGCTTTAGCTATGGTAGTAATTGCCTCTATGATAGGTGTAAAAGGCCTTGGCGTACCAATATTAAGAGCTGTTTCTAACCAATATCTAGCTCTTGGAATGATGAATGGATTGGCAATAGTTGCTTTAGCAATTGTCTTTGATAGGGTCACTCAAGAATACGGAAGAAGGATCCAAAAGCATAGAGGCCAGATAAAATAATAGATACTTTGTTACACCGAATTTTCTAGACTCATATTTCAAAATAAATAAAGATCCTCACTATGAATTTTTCACTGGAAATAGGACCTAAAACTGAAGTTGATACAGTTCCAGCATTGTCTGATGTTTACATTACCCTGCTACCTGGAGGTGATTACAGGGAGACTGCTGATAAAGCAGCAGAGCTTGTAAAAAAAGGGTTTAACCCCGTGCCTCATTTTCCTGCTAGATCAATACATGATGAAAAAGAGCTGAAAGATTATGTTTCAAAATGTAAAGATGGAGGGGTGAAACAAGCGTTAATTATCGGTGGTGGAAGAGAGCCAGCAGGGAAATTTGATAGTTCATTTCAACTTTTAGAGACAGGTTATTTTGAAAAAATGAAAATAGGAATTGCTGGACACCCAGAGGGGAGTCCTGATATATCCGACTCAGAATTAGAAAAAGCTATGATAGATAAAAAGCCTTATGCTGATTATATTGTAACACAGTGGTTACTAGATCCTCAGCCTATTATAGATTTTATTTCTAAACAAAGCGTACCAGTGCATGTGGGAATTACTGGGCCATTAAAAATATCTAGCTTAATTAAATTTGCTAATATTGTAGGTGCAAAAAATTCCTTAAATTTTCTTAAATCTAATTTTAGTAAGGCATTAGATTTATTGAAACCTAAAGACCCTAATGATTTAATTGGGAAAGTTAAATCGCATACTGATAACTTCCACATTTATACATTCGGCGGCTTGAAGGAAACTAACAAGTGGTTGAAGGAGAATAGTTATGTCTAAAGAATTTGACTATACTAAAGTACAACATGTTACCTCTGTTGATCAGTCTGATCGAGAAGTACCATACAATTTAAGACAAAGTGGGCCAACTAAAGTTGAATTATTAATTTCAACAAGGGTAAGAAAGTCACCTTATTGGCATTTATCGATGCAGGCAGGTTGTTGGAGAGCAACTGTATACAATCGAATTTATCATCCAAGAGGTTACGTAAAACCTGAAGATGGTGGAGCAATGGTTGAGTATGATGCAATCGTTAACCATGTAACAATGTGGAATGTTGCTGTTGAAAGACAAATAAGAGTTAAAGGACCAGATGCAGAAAAATTTACTGACTATGTTATAACAAGAGATGCAACAAAAATTTCTCCTATGAGAGCAAGATATGTAATTTTGTGTAATGCTTATGGTGGAGTTTTAAATGATCCAATTCTTTTAAGAATTGCTAAAGATGAATTTTGGTTTTCACTATCAGACTCTGATATTGGAATGTATTTACAAGGTGTAAATGCAGATGGAAGATTTAATTGCACAATTGAAGAAATCGATGCGTGTCCAGTACAAATTCAAGGTCCTAAATCAAAAGCTTTAATGCAGGACCTTTGTGGAGACCAAGTTGATTTTGATAACATGCCTTTCTATGGATTAGCAGAGGCAAAAGTTGGTGGAAGAAGTTGTATAATTTCTCAATCTGGTTTTTCAGGAGAAGCTGGTTACGAGATATATTTAAGAAATGCAACTTTATATGCTGAAGATATGTGGAATGCAGTATTAGATGCAGGAAAAAAACATAATTTGATGGTTATTGCACCTGCACACCATAGAAGAATTCAAGCTGGAATTCTTTCTTGGGGACAAGATATGGATCAACAACATAATCCGTTTCAATGTAATTTAGGTTATCAAGTTTCATTATCTGGTAAGGGTGAATGGAATAAAAAAGCTGATTATGTTGGTAAAAATGCTTTAGAGAAAATGAAAGAAGACATAAAAGCTGGAAAAAAACCATATAAACTTCAATTAGTTGGAATGGAGTTAGGCGGTAAACCAATTGATGATTATGCACCAGACTTTTGGTTAGTATCACCGGAAAGTGGTGGAGATCCAGTTGGATTTATTACTTCACCATGGTGGCATCCAGAAAAGAAAACCAATATTGCTATGGGATATGTTCCATTTGACGGAACTTTAAACCATAATGGATTTCCAAAAAATAAAGTTGGAACTAAGTTTAAAGTTCATCTTCCAGAAAAATACTCAGACACACCAGGAACACCTGTAGATGCTGTAGTTGTGGATATTCCATTCAAAGAGTCTTTCAACGCAAATACAAGAGAAGTTGTAAAAGGCTAATATTTTATGGGGGAGCTAAGTTTAGCTCCCCTTTTTAACGAAATGACCAAAAGTTTTTTAATAGCAGTTTGCATTATTATTGCTATTGCTTTAATAATATTTCCATTAATTGTTTCTTATAGAGCTCAAAAAGATAAAAACAAAAAAAAATAATGTTTGCTGAATTTTTAAATATAATTTTTAAGTCAATAAAATTAGACAAAACTCTTTATTCAGATAATAAAAATTTTGGAGAAGCATCAATTTACTTTGCTGGGATTATAATGATCCTAGATGGTATCGCTGGAGCGGTAGCAGCAAATACGATTATTAAAACAGCTATCGCAATGTCTGGACTAACTGCAATAATTACTTGGCTTATATGGGCAATTTTTATTTTTGTAATTGGAGTAAAATTATTTCCTGATAAACAAACTAAAGTTTCTTTCAAAAAAGTTTTAACAGCAGTTGGTTTCGCACATGCCCCTGGATTGTTAAGATTTTTCGCTGTAACACCAGATTTAATGATACCAATAATTTTTCTTACTCAGTTTTGGATTTTTGCAGGTTTAATAATTTCAACAAAACAAATACTAAGTTTAAAATCTAATTTTAAATCATTTGGTATTGTGCTTCTGTCTTTTTTAATTATTGCATTTTTATCTATCTCATTTGTGATGAGCAGAATGAATATGCTTCCAGTTAGTCAAATCAGTTAAAGTGGAAAAATCGTCTTAGATACTTTACAAGATTTACATAATTTAAATCCAGTAAGAATTAAATTTTGAGTGACACTCTCATCTTCCTCTTTGCATTCATCACAAATATTGTTTAATTCTTCAGTATCTGTGTTAACATATTTTTCATCAGTTTTATCAGTCATTATCAGTCAAACCAGCACCTGCTGCACCTTTTTTTAAACTGTCGCTTTCTTCAACAAAAGTTTCTTCAGATAACTTGTATAAATTATTCCACTCATCATCTGTAAAGTTATCTTCATTTTCTAGTAGATTTAACTCAATTGTATTCACTAATTTTGGAAATTCTTGTTCAATAAAATTTGAACTAATATTTACATTTAAATTTAGTAAAATTTTTTTTTCATCCATTTTTACATAAATTTTTTTTCCAATAATTTCTGATGAACGACTTATAAAGGAAATAAAAATTATTGGATAAGCAACATTTTTAAATTGAATTTTTTTTAAATGTTCTAAAGTATTTATTTGATCTAAAAAACTAACACCTAAAGTAATTGGACAGTAAGGATTTTTTGATGAAGAGTTACTTTCACTAATTAAATTTAAATTTTCAAATTTACTTTTTTTTTTTTCATTAAAATATTCATTAAGGTGCTTAATACCCGGTAAACTAAATAACTCTAACAACCTTATACTTTTTCCTGTTTCCTCAGAAACTCCCCAAGAATATCCTGCTGCCTTTGAAGCTCTTTTAACAGTAGTTTCAATTTCACTCAGTGATTTCATTATTAAATATTTGTTTTATATACCCACTGCTCGTCATAACTTTTTAACTCATTTGGAAGTGGAGCACCTTGGAACATGCAAATTCTTAACCATTTGTCAGATCGTGGATCAAATTTTAATGCCCCAAAAAATGATAATTTTAGTCTTAGCATATCAATTGGCATTAAATCTTTACCAATTGTATTATCTTGTATTTCTGAATAAGGAAATTTTTCTACAATGAACGCTCTTCTTACAACATGTCTTAACTCAGAATTTGATGTTAAAAACTCAGCAATAGTTAAACTATTTTTTGAGACTAATAATTTGTCATAAAGTTTTTTTATATCTCTTGCTATTGCTAAAGGTTGTTCTAATTCTGATCCATGTTCTTCAAAACGATCCGCCAATCTAGGTTCCTCTTTGTTTTTTGAAATAAACCAAAAGTTTTTATTATTTTCTTTTTCTTCAAAATTAATATCTAAAATATTAGGATACTTTGCTTCAATGATGTTGCGTAATTCCTCAACTTTTCTATAAGTTGGAATATTAAAATATTTTTCTTCCTCTGAACTCATTTCTTTTACCAAAGGATTTATAATATCGTTATAAGGTTCCATCATTATTGACACAATGTATTCAATACATTCCTCACAAGTATTGTCCTCTAACCATTGATAGATTTTGTTAAAAGGATATTCGCTCTTAAAATTAAAATCTTTATCAATAAAATTTAAGAATTTTTCAACATCCTTTAATAATGAAGAAATTTTTTTTTGCTGATATTCGCTATCAGTATTCCAGCTTGTAATATTTTTTAATGATTTTTTTATACAATCTGTAAATAGATCTCTATCTTCACCTTTTACATTTTTGATTTCTCTAATTTTTTTAAGTGCTTTTTCTCTACTTAAAATCCAATTATTTAATAGAGTTGGATGATTGACTATAAATGGAGCCATACCCAGGCCTGTGGAATTACCTATTCCCAAGTTTTTACAAATATTATCATCTAGCTTAACAGCTATTTTTGGATTTTTATGATAAGCAACATGATTAACTTGATCAAAAGTAAATTGTCTTACCAAATAAACCAACATCATTTCTAATCTGAATGGACCATTAATTTCTTCACGATTTTTAATTCTGAATCGATCTGCAAGACCAAATTTGCCTGAGCCATATACTGCTGTAGTCCTATATAAATAGCCTACTTTAGATAATAAGTTTAAATCTGGCTGCTTACCTTTGCTCAAACTTTCAACTACATGATTATAAATTCTTACTGATTTGTTTGCTCTCGATAAAGTTAATTCTTTATAAGAAAGTCTGCCAACTTCTTGTTTTGGAACTTCATTTTTTAATCTTTCAATGTCTTTTTTTGTAGGAACTCCATCATGTAATGTAAAAGCTGCATCCCATTTTGTTGCAATAACTCTGTCTGATCTTTCTTCATCTTTGATTTCATTTGCAAAACAAATTAAAGAATAAACTCTTTTATTTTTTTTAAATGAATAAACAGCTTCTCCAAAACCATTTTCATTTAAATTAAATAAATCTCTCTTATACTCCCACTCTTTAAATTCATTAAGAAAACTTCTTAAAAAAGATAATTTTGATTGATGAAAAGATCCTAGCCTTGATAATTTCATTATCTTATTCGGGTCTCTTAATTCAACTTTCATAATTAAATTGTTTTATAAAAATTGTACCAGTTATTTCCAAGTATTCCATGTGTCTCGGTATCTGAAAAACCTGCTTTTTTTAGACCTTTTTTAATATTTGAGAACCCTCTTGCATCAGGAAACCATTCAGGTTGTTTAGGAAAACCTGGTTTATTTTTCGAACCTTCACCATAATTTTTACTTTTAGACCAAGAACCATTTCTCATCCATTCAACAACAGAGTCTGGATGATCTAAACAAAGATCTGATCCTATTCCTATTTTTTTTACATCCATTATTTCAGCTGTTTTTGCCACCATTTCACAAAAACTATCTATAGTACAATTTGTGTTATCTTTTAAGTGATGAGGGTATAATGATAAACCCAACATGCCACCACTATCACTCAAAATTTTTAATAAATCTGAGGATTTATTTCTTTTAGCTGGATGCCAAAAAGAAGGATTGGCATGAGTAATCGCTATTGGTTTTTCACTGAATTCGATTGCATCTAGAGTACTTTTTTCTGCGGAATGTGACATGTCTACCACGAGGCCAACTCTATTCATTTCTCTTATAACCTCACGTCCAAAATTTGTAACTCCGCTATCTACTTTTTCATAACAACCTGTTGCTAGCAAAGACTGGTTATTATAAGTAAGTTGCATAAATCTGCATCCTAATTGATGAACCTTTTCAACAAGATTTATGTCATCTTCAATTGGTGAACAGTTTTGAAAACCAAAAAATATTGCAGTTTTGTTTTCTTTATTAGCTTTATCAATATCCTGAAAATTCTTACCAAGAAAAATTAAATCAGAATTTTCTTGAAATAATTTTTCCCATTTTTTTATTTCCAGTTGAAATTCATCAAAATCTTCATGGTAGACAATAGTAACATGTACGGCATCTAATCCAGCAGATCTATTGATCTCAAAGATTTTCCTAGACCAATTACAATATTGAAGATTGTCAATTTTATAATTCATAGTATGCTTAACTCTAATCAATATGTATTTTAAATACTATTAATTTTATTGAAATTTTAAATTAATTTTGAAATAAACAGATTGATCAATTTTCATGAAAAAAAATATTAAATTAAAAGTTTCAATCATAATGGGAAGTCAATCTGACCATAAAGTAATGAAACTAGCCGAAAAAACCTTAAAAAAAATTGGAGTTTCATTTGAAACAAAAATTATATCTGCTCACAGAACACCACAAAGAATGTATGAATATGCTGCAAAAGTTGAGCAAAATAATATAGGAGTAATTATTGCAGGTGCTGGAGGATCTGCTCATCTTCCAGGTATGGTATCAGCACTTACACATGTGCCAGTACTTGGTGTTCCTGTTGAAAGTAAAAAACTTAGAGGTTTGGATAGTTTGTTATCAATTGCACAAATGCCTAAAGGAATTCCTGTAGGAACGCTTGCTATAGGAGAGGACGGTGCTATTAATGCTGCTTTATTAGCAGCAGCAATAATTGCTAATCAAAATACAAATGTTCGAAAAAAACTTAAAAATTTTAGAACATCACAAACTAAATCTGTAAAGAAATCTCCAAAATAAAATGTCAGAAATTACTCTTGGTATCATTGGGGGTGGTCAACTTGGAAGTATGCTTGCAATAGCAGCTAAAAAATTAAATGTTAAAACTGTTGTTTTTTGTGATGATATAGATGCGCCAGCACAAAATTTTTGTAATCAATTTGTTCATGGAAGTTATGATAATAACGAAAAAATAAAAGAATTTATAAGTCAAGTTGATTTGGTCACTTTCGAATTTGAAAATATTCCTTTTGAAACATTAAATGAAATAAATAAATTTAAACCTGTTTTGCCAAAACCTTCAGTTAACAGATTAATTCAACATCGATTGGCTGAAAAAGATTTTGTTAATAATTTAAATATTAGAACAACAAGATATGTTTCAATTGAAAAAAAATCTGACATAGATGCTTTAGAAGATTTTTTACCAGGAATCCTTAAAACAACAACACTTGGGTATGATGGCAAAGGTCAATATCCAATTAAATCAGGCAATGAACTTAATTCATTGAATATTGATTTTTCAAAAGGATATATTCTTGAAAAACTTGTTAAATTAAAAAAAGAGATTTCAATTATAATTACAAGGTTTAGTAATAATAAATATGAAATTTATGAACCAATAGAAAATTCGCACGAAGATCAAATTTTAAAATATTCAAAAATACCTGCCGAGATTAATGAAAAGATTTTTAATCAATCTAAAGATTGGGCAATGCTAATTGCTGAAGAGCTTAAATATGTAGGAACTTTATGTGTAGAATTTTTTATTGACAGAAATGATAATCTCTATGTTAATGAGATTGCACCTAGAGTACATAACTCAGGACATTTAACAATAAATGCCTTTAATGTGAGTCAATTTGAAAATCATGTAAGAGCTGTATGTGGTTTAGAGCAAATTACTTTAAAAAAAATATCTAATGCTAAAATGATGAATTTGCTTGGCAATCAAATTACTCATTATAGAAATATACAAAAGTTTAATGAAAATGAATTTTTCTTTGATTATTTAAAAAAAGATATAAAAGAAAAAAGAAAAATGGGTCACATCACAACTTTAGTATAAATGTTAAAATCAATAGAAGGCAATTTTGATAATCCTGAAGTTAATGAGCTTCTTACTAAACATTTTGTTGAGCTTAGAGCCGCTTCTCCAGAGGGAAGTGCTCACGTCCTAGATATTCCAGGTTTAAAAGTACCATCAATTAAATTTTGGAGTTTATGGGATAATGAAAAACTAATTGGTTGTGGTGCTTTAAAATTTTTGGATAAAGAACACGGAGAGTTTAAATCTATAAGAATTCACAATAATTTTAGAATGCAAGGCAAAGGGATTAATGTAATCAATCATTTAATTAATGAAGCTAAAAAGCTTAAAATAAAAAGATTAAGTATTGAAACAGGAGCAGGTGATTTTTTTATACCAGCAAGAAAACTCTTCAAAAAAACCGGCTTCACAGTATGCGAACCTTTTGCACACTATAAAGAAGACATCAATTCCGTTTATTTAACTATGCTTATTGACGATATTTAAAAAATTATTTTAATTATTGATCTATTTTGTTGACAAAACCCAATAAAATCTAAAGAAAGCGAATATTACTTAATTATAAGTAATAATTAAACATAACAAAAAGTAAGAAGATAAATATGAGTCTACAAGGTAAAGTAAAGTGGTTCAATCCAACCAAAGGTTTTGGTTTTATTGAAAGAGAAGATAAAGAAAAAGATGTGTTTGTACATGTTTCAGCAGTAAGAGATGCTGGTATGAACGGTTTAGATGAGGGTCAAGCTTTGACTTTCGATGTTGAAGATGGTCCTAAAGGTCCTTCAGCAGTTAACTTAAAAACTGCATAATTTCACAACTTCCTATTGGCTGAAAAATTTATTTAGCTTTAATAAATTTATTATTCAGCCAATACCTTATTTAAATTTAATAACAATCTTTAAACACAATTATTAATTATAGATTTAAGATAAAAAATTAATAAATTAATCAAATATATGATTGGAATTTTAGGTGGAATGGGAACTCAAGCAGGTCTTGATTTTTGTAACAAACTTGCAGTTTTGAATAGAGGAAAAATTGATCAAGAGTATCCATTATTTATTCTTTATAATAAATCAAATATTCCTGGAAGACCTGAGTCTATTGGCTCTCAAACTAAAAATCTTTCAGACAAATCTACAAATAAATCAAGTAGAGCAAAATATAAGAAAGTTTTAAAGAGTTTGCTTAAAGGCTGTAAACTTTTGGAAAAGAATAAATGTAAATTTATAGTTATACCTTGTAATACAGCTCATTATTGGTTCGATGATTTGCAGGATAAAATTAATATTCCGATTATCAATATGCCAAAAGAAGTTTTCAAATTTACAAAAAAAAAATGTAAGAAAAACTCCAAAGTTGGACTTTTAGCAACTGAGGGTACTCTTAAAACTGGAGTTTATAAAAAATTTTTTGAAAAAGATTATCAATTAATTGAGCCATCTCAAAAAATACAAAAATTGTCAGTTAATAAAGCAATTAAATTAGTTAAAATGGGTAATGTAAAGGCAGCAGCAAAAGCAATTAAACCTGCAATTGATTCCTTGATTAAAATGAATTGTAAAAAAATCATTTTAGGTTGTACAGAGCTCCCTATTGCAATTTTTGCATTTAAATCATTTAAAAATGTTAAATCCTCAAAAGTTTTCTTGGATCCTAACTTAATTTTGGCTCATTCAGCCATGGTTAAGCATAAAAACTAGTTTATGTCTAACAAGACTGAAAAGCCATATGTGTTGAGAGCTGCTGAATTTGTTTATTCAAATATAATTCAAATTAAAAAACAAAATCCTGAAATCAATAATATACAAGCTTTTGAAATTTTTATGACTTCTAAGGAATATGACATTTTAAGTTCTGGAGAATTTCATGATAAATGGTTTTTAGAACTTAAGAATAATAAATTTATTGACCAAATAACTAAAAAAGAAATAAATCAAGAAACTTTAAGACTTTTAGAACTACAAAAAGATTCTATGGTAAAATTTTTAATGAAGATACCAAAGCTTTATTATACTAAGAGTCATTTTCCACTAGAAATTTCACAAAGAGCTTTTGATCACTTGTGGAGGGTTTGTGAAAGCTATGAAATGTGGTGTAAAGAAACTAAACAAGAGAACTTAATATATCTTAATATTATTGAGTAATATTACTTATATTAAGTATTGATCTAGTAACCTCTATTCGCTTTTTAAGCAGTTTTTGTAAATTTTGATTATCTAGTTTTTGTCTAGTCATTTTAATTCTTGTTTCGATTAATTGTCTTAAATCTTCATCAAATGAATTTTTTTTTATTTTTATATCTGTTTCTTCGATCAACGTTTCTTTAATTAAAGCTAAAGAATTCTTTCCAGTTTCTTTCTCTATACGTTGATTAACTATAAATTGTGCACTAGCTTTATAGATATTACCTGAAGTAAGAGCAGTTACACCTGGGCCAACAAATGAAAGAATAGGCACAAAGCCTGTCAATAAGAAGAAAGACAGAATAATTGATAAAATTCGAAACAATTTAAACTTCATGGTTGAACCTTAGGTGATTTGGTATTTCATTTCCACTTCTAATTTGTTCATAATAGGTACCGATTTGTTTGATTTTATTTGATTTATTTGTTTATTAAACAAGATGATTAAAATATTTCCTTTCATATTTATACTTCTTTGGTCTTCCGCTTTCATAACAACCAAACCTATCATAGACAATAGTGATCCATTTGCTGCTCTAGCTTTTAGATTTGCAGGAGTTGCTTTCGGTTTTTTTTTATTTTCAATTTATTCAAAACAAAAAATTCTAGTAAGCAAAAGAAATTTTTTTGAATCTTTTTTTAGCGGTGTCTTATTTCATGGTTTTTATCTTGGTGGTGTTTTTTACTCAATTTCAATAGGAATGCCTACGGCAATAGCAGCTTTAATTGTAACCCTTCAACCAGTTCTCACAAATGCATTAAGTGGCCCCATCTTAAATGAAAAAGTATCTACAAAACAATGGATAGGTGTTTTGTTAGGATTTGCTGGTTCAGGACTTGTATTAGGTTTTGATGTTGGTTCTAAAATACCAGCAACAGGATTGATCGCAACAATAATAGCCTTATTAGCAATTACATTTTCAACTTTATGGCAAAAAAAATTAAGCAACAACTTGCCATTGTCTGTAAGTAATATGAATCAAGCTATTGGTGGATGTATATTTCATTTATCAATAATTATTTTGTTTGTTGATCCATATATTGATTTCTCACAAACATTTATTATTGCAATGAGCCATCAAATATTTTTGGTTTCATTTGGCGCGTTTACAATATTAATGTTTTTAATTAAAAATAACTCAGCAAGCAAAACTGTTTCTATATTTTTTTTAATCCCAGCAACGTCTGCTTTTATGGCATGGCTTTTCTTAAATGAAAGTTTAACTAGCTTAGATTTAATTGGATTTCTAATTACTTCTATAGGTGTTTATATTGCAACAAGAGATTGAAACCTTAAGTTAATATAGTTTCAAAACCAAACTCTAGAGATGCATCTGTGATAGAATGATATAAAGATTCACCAAAACTTCTTAGCGCAAATATCCTTACTTTATTTGGATTATCACTAAACCTATCTACAGTAAAAGCTATTCCATTATAAGTTGAGTTAATTGAATTGTTTTTATCTAATTTATTAAAATTAAAAGGACATCCTTTTTTCAAAACTTCTATAGTATCATTTCCCTCGATTTCTATAATAGCTCTAGAATGAGATAAATCTGTTACAGCAAAATCTGTATCTTTAAATTTATCTACTACATTTTTTATTAAATTTTTTTTTATTGAAACTAAAAGCCAGTTTTTTGGCCCATTCCACATAATCCTTGTATTTTCATTAAATACTACGGCCAAAGGTTCATTTTTTAATTTTAAACCATCAATCTCAATACTCTCAAATGAAACTGAAGAATTTTTATACTGAACTATTTGAACAATTAATAAATTTTTGATTTCAGATATTTTAAGTATATCATTTTCATTTTTACCTTTATAATCTCCGAATTGACCTTTTACATGAACATTTGATAAAGCTGAAATTAATGTCATGATCTAACTCTTTCACCTTTCGGGTCTACATAATGTGATGAAACTATCTCAACTGGTATTACTTTGTTTTTAAGTGGTGACATCGCAAAAAGTTTTTGACCTATCATATTTTTTCCATCTTTCAAAATTGCTAAAGAAAAAGGATTATCATATTCAACACTCCAACAAGATGCAGAGATATGACCTAATTTTGGATTTGGTAACGGTGCTTTATCATCTTTAACTAAGTGAGAGCCTTCTGGTATACTTGTTTGTTTATCTAATGGAACTACGCCTACTATTCTTTGTCTATCTTCAGCTATAAATGCAGATCTTTGTAACGATCTTTTTCCAATAAAATCTTTCTTTTTACTAACAAGACCTTCTAAGGCGTTATCGAATGGAATTGTTCTACCATCAAGTTCTGATCCTGCAACATGTCCCATTTCAATTCTAAGAGTTGATAATGCTTCAGTTCCATATGGTTGAATATTAAATTCTTCACCAGCTTCAATTATTTTTTCCCACATAAAATTTCCATAATCAGACTCAACATTTACCTCATAAGCAAGCTCGCCTGAAAACGAAATTCTATATATTCTTGCTTTTACACCAAATAAATCTCCCTCCATATAGCCCATAAAAGGTAAGCCTTCATTTGATACATCAGAGTTTGGAAATAATTTTTGTAATAAATCTCGAGATTTAGGTCCAGCTATAGCTGCTCCAGCCCACTGTTCTGTAGTTGATACTACATTCACATTTAATTCAGGCCAAACGAGTTGCAAATAATATTCTAAATGCGAAAGAACGTTTGCTGCCTGAGCTGTTGTCGTAGTCATATGATAATGATTTTCAGAAATTCTTGTAGTTGTTCCGTCATCCATTACAATTCCATCTTCTCTTAACATTACACCATATCTAGCTTTACCAACTGGTAGCTTCAACCATGCATTTGTATATACTCTATTTAATAACTCCGCTGCATCTGGTCCTTTAATATCTATTTTACCTAATGTAGTTACATCGCAAACACCTACATTTGTTCTTACATTTTTTGCTTCTCTTTTTGACCCCTCAAATAAATTTTCATTTCCTCTTCTATAATACCTGGGTCTTAACCAAACACCTGCATCAACAAAGACTGCATTATTTTTTTCATGCCATAAATGCATTGGAGATTTTCTTGTTGGTTTTGAATGTTTTCCAACCTCTCTCCCTACTATTGCTCCAATAGAAA
The DNA here is from genome assembly GCA_902571955.1 of uncultured Pelagibacteraceae bacterium. Classification (GTDB taxonomy): domain Bacteria; phylum Pseudomonadota; class Alphaproteobacteria; order Pelagibacterales; family Pelagibacteraceae; genus Pelagibacter. The sequence goes on from CACGDZ010000004.1 coordinate 43,379, forward strand.
CAGGAGTATATGGAGGCCTGAAAGTCGTATGGCCTACTGCAGGAACAACTTTGTTTTCAATTTCGGATACTAATTGTAATCCATTTAAATTACTTGTTTTTCCTTGGTCTGTTGCCATTCCTAGAGTGGTATATCTTTTAACGTGTTCAATAGATCGATACCCTTCTCTTAAAGCTATTTCTACATCAGACACCGCTACATCGTTTTGAAAATCTAAAAATCTTTTATAATTTTTACCTTTTGGTAATGGAACACACCAAAACTTATCATGCTGAGAAGATTTCTTCTCAACAACATTTGGAATAGCTATCTTATAATCATTTTTAGTAATTTTTTTTGATAATTCACTTCCTGCTGTAAATGATGTTTTTAAAGTTTCCTCTAGTGAAAATACACCATTAGCTGCACCTAAAGTAATTTCATTTTGTTTTGATTGTCCTGGCACAAATGCATCAATTTCTTCTTTAAACTTTGTTTTATTTCCTGATTGTGAGGCTAAATGAATAGTTGGTGTCCAAAAACCTGAGACGCAAATACAATCACATTGTATATTTTCTATTTTACCAAGTTGTTTTTTGTCTTCAGAAATATTTGCGATATCTGCCGATTTTACTTTTTTGTATCCTTGTGCTGCAACAACAACATATGAATTTTTAATATTAATTCCTAAATTTTTTGCCTCATCAATTATTTCTGACTCAGGATTTTTTCTTGAGTCTAAAACAATTGGATCTACTCCATGTTTTTTAAATTCTATTGCTGTCTCGTACCCACTATCGTTATTTGTAAATACTAATGGTTTTCTTCCAACTAAAACACCATATACTTTTAAATATTCTTTAGCGGCTGAAGAAAGCATTACCCCTGGTGTATCATTATTTCCAAAAACTATTGGTCTTTCAATTGATCCTGAGGAAATCAAAACTTCTTTTGCTCGAATATACCATAACCTTTTGTTAGGGTGATATTTTTTAGTTGATGGTAAATGATCACTAACTTTTTCCGACATTACAAGCATGTTGTGATCATAGTATCCAAAAATTTGAGATCTATTTTTTACAACAACATTGGGCATTGTTTTAAGTTCTGCAATTATTCCTTCAGCCCAATCTTTTCCTGATTGATTGCCAATATTGACATCGCTCGTTAATAAAGATCCACCAAATCTTGGTTTGTCTTCAGCTAAAATTACTTTAGCTCCATTTTTTGCTGCAGCATATGCGCTAGCTAATCCTGAAGGTCCCGAGCCTGCAATTAACAAATCACAATATTCGTACTTATGTTCATACCTTTCTTTATCATGTTTAGTTGAAGCTACGCCTAAACCAGCTGCTTTTCTAATGAAAGGCTCATAAATTCGATACCAAAAACTTTTTGGCCACATAAAAGTTTTGTAATAAAAACCTGCTGGTAAAAAAATTCTCAAAAAATTATTTATTGCACCTATGTCAAAATTAACACTTGGCCAACAATTAACACTTTTTGCTTCTAAACCCTCAAATAACTCCTGCTCTGTGGCTTTAACATTTGGTTCAGTTTCACCATTTCTATAAAGTTGAACTACCGCATAAGGTTCATCAACTCCAGCACCAAAGAAGCCTCTTGGTCTATGGTACTTAAAACTTCTTCCAACTAAATGAACTCCATTCGCCAATAAAGCTGATGCCAATGTATCCCCTTGATAACCAAAGTATGTTTTGCCATTAAATTTGAAGGATAATTTTTTTTCCCTGTCTACTAATCCTCCATTATCAATTCTAAAAGCTTGAGTCATTAAGCAACTTCCTCATCAGCTTTAAAAGTTTTAAAAATTTCATGGGTTGCAGTATCTCTCTCAACCTTAATCCATTGTCTACATCCAGAAATATGTTGCCAAAGCTCTAGATGTTTTCCTCTTAAACTCTTTCTGTTATAAACAAAATCATCCCACTCTTTATCAGAAATTTCTTTATTGAGCTCTGGTCTTTTAACGCTTGCATCACCACCGTATGAAAATTCATTTTGAGATCTCATTCCACAATGTGGGCAATTTATATAAAGCATTTATGATATCCAAGTTTTAGTACCAAGTCCTTTTTCATCAATAAGATTACCTGAACTAAATCTATTTAAACTATAACCAGCGTTTAATTCGTGAACTCTGTCTTGTGCAATCGTATGTGCAAATGTCCAACCTGAAGCAGGTGTAGCTTTAAAACCACCATAACACCATCCACAATTTAAATATAAACCTTCAATGTGTGTTTTATCAATTATAGGTGATCCATCCATTGACATATCCATAATACCACCCCATGTTCTAAGCATTTTTAATTTACTCAAAAACGGCATCATCGCTATTCCTTCGGTTAACACGTGTTGCAATGTTGGAAGATTTCCTCTTTGAGCGTAACTGTTATAACCATCAAGATCACCACCCATTACCATCTCGCCCTTGTCTGATTGACTAACGTAAAAGTGTCCTGCACCAAAAGTAACTACATTATCTAGAACTGGTTTTACTGGTTCAGAAACACATGCTTGAAGTAAATGAGTTTCGATTGGTAACGTCATGTTTAATTTTTCTGCTAAAATATTTGTGCTTCCAGCAACACAAATACCAACTTTTTTAGCTTTTATATTTCCTCTTGAAGTTCTTATTCCTTTTATTTTACCAGCAGTTACTTCAAAACCTGTTACCTCACAGTTTTGAATTATGTCTACACCCATAGAGTCTGCTTGACGCGCATAACCCCAAGCGACCGCGTCATGTCTTGCTGTACCTGCACTTGGCTGCATCAATCCTCCAAAAATTGGAAACCTTACATTTTCAGAAAAATCAGCCATTGGAATTATTTCTTTAACTTGTTCTCTATTAAGTAAAACTGCATCAATTCCATTTAATCTCATTGAATTTCCTCTTCGAGCGTAAGCATTCATTTGTGCATCAGAGTGTGCAAGATTAATTATTCCTCTTGGTGAGAACATTACGTTATAGTTTAAATCTTGACTCATTTTTCTCCATAAATCCATTCCAAACTCACTGAAAAGACCATTTTCATCATGCATATAATTTGATCTTATTATTGTAGTGTTACGTCCAACGTTTCCACCACCTATCCAACCTTTTTCTATAATTGCTACATTGGTAATATTATGCTCTTTAGCTAGATAATATGCTGTGGCTAGTCCATGGCCTCCTCCACCTATAATTACAACATCATATTCCTCTTTTGGAGTTGGGTCTTTCCAGGCCAGATCCCAATTTTCATGGTTAGTAAAAGCGTTTTTAACTAAGTTAAATATAGAATATTTTTGCATTATTTAATTTTATAACAATCTATTTAAATAGTGCTTATTTTTTTTATATATATTTTTTAGAAGTTTCCAAAAATAACAAAAAGGGATAAGAAGTCACAGATAAAAAACTTTTAATTTATTTGATTATTTATGACTGAAGTAAAATCTGACATTCAAATAGCTCGAGAAGCTAAGATGCAACCCATAAAAGACATTCTATCGAAAGTTGGTGTACCAGATGAAAATTTTGCTTTTAGTCCAATGGGTAGACATATAGCTAAAATAAATCTTGAATATTTAAACACTCTTAAAAAAGAAAACGGCAAACTAATTTTAGTTACTGCTATTACCCCTACTCCAGCTGGTGAAGGTAAAACCACAACTTCAGTTGGCTTAAATGACGGTTTAAATAAGATTGGAAAAAAATCTATTGTTTGTTTAAGAGAGCCAAGTCTTGGTCCATCTTTTGGAATGAAAGGAGGGGCTGCTGGAGGTGGCTACGCACAAGTAGTACCGATGGAACAAATCAATCTTCATTTTACTGGTGACTTTCATGCAATTACATCTGCTCATAATTTATTATCTGCATTAATTGACAATCATATCTATTGGGGAAACAAGCTTAACATTGACGTTAGGAGAGTTGTTTGGAGAAGAGTAATGGATATGAACGATAGATCCTTAAGATCTATTATTGTTGATCTAGGAGGAGTAGCTAATGGTTATCCAAGACAAGATAGTTTTGATATCACTGTTGCATCTGAATTAATGGCTATTTTTTGTTTAGCTACAGACTTAAAAGATTTAGAAAATAGAATTGGTAATATTACGATTGGATATACCAGAGATAAACAATCGATTTACGCAAAGGATTTAAATGCACAGGGTCCAATGACTGTTTTGCTTAAAGAAGCAATAAGGCCAAATGTAACTCAAACTTTGGAAAATAATCCAGCAATAATCCATGGCGGACCTTTTGCAAATATAGCTCATGGATGTAATTCTGTTATTGCAACAAAAGCGGGTCTAAAATTATCTGACTATGTTGTAACAGAAGCAGGATTTGGAGCAGATTTAGGAGCTGAAAAATTTTTAAATATTAAATGTAGAAAATCAGGACTTAAACCAGACTGTGTAGTTATTGTAGCAACTATTAGAGCACTTAAGATGCATGGTGGAGTTAATAAAGAAGATTTAAAAAAAGAAAATGTATCAGCACTAAAAGAGGGAATGGTAAATTTACGTAGACATATAAATAACATTAGAAAATTTGGATTACCTGTTACTGTTGCAGTTAATCATTTTATTACTGATACAGAAGATGAAATGAAAACATTGTTAGATTTTTGTGAAACTCAAGGAGTGAAAGCTTCTAAATGTACTCATTGGTCAAATGGAAGTGAGGGAACTGTTGAACTGGCTAAAAATGTTACAGAAATTTGTGAAGATAAAAAAGATACATTTAAATTTTTATATGAAGATGATCTTCCATTATTCAAAAAAATAGAAAAAATTGCGCAAGAAATTTATAGCGCCTCTGAAGTGGTAGCAGATACAAAAGTTAGACAACAATTAAAAGATTTTGAGGAAAAAGGTTACGGTAAGTTACCTGTTTGTATTGCGAAAACTCAATACAGTTTTTCAACTGATCCTAATTTAAAAGGTGCACCCACAGGTCATGTTTTACCTGTAAGAGAGGTAAGACTTTCTTCTGGAGCAGAATTTATAGTTGTTGTGTGTGGAGAAATTATGACAATGCCAGGGCTTCCAAGAGTTCCTGCGGCCAACTCAATAAAATTGAATGATAAAGGTGAAATTGAAGGTTTATTCTAAATTTAAGTAGTTTAACCAATTCTCTAATTCTCTCATTCTAGAAACTTTATCTAATTTATTATTCTCAGTTTCTATATGTTTGATGTGATTATCTATCTCATTCTCATCTTTAAATGCACCTTTTTCTAAAAGTCTTTTTTTTCTGAAAATAATCAAATTGATCATTTTATTATAAGTAATCTCAGGATGGTATTGAAGGCCCCATATATTACAGTTAACAACTTTGAAATTTATTCCTTGAACTTTATTTATTGAGTTTGAGGCTAATAAAATTGAATTTTCTGGTAGTGTAACTACTTCATCAAAATTAAATGCTGGTGTATTAAATTTTTGACCTTTATTTTTATAGAGTGGATGATTCAAACCAATTTCATTAATTTCAATATTTGAGGCAATCCCTCTATGAGATCCTTTTGTCGCTTTTTTTACCTCCCCTCCTGCTGCAGTCACAGCTACTTGCATACCCCAACATATTGCTAGAATTTTTTTAATTTTTTTCTGACACTCTTTCATAAATTCAATTTGTCTTTTTATTTCTGGGGTATTGTTATAAATATTTAAACTACTTCCACCCCAAATAAGACCATCGTAGCTTTCAAGTGCATCAATATTTTTATCAATATTTTCATCTGATGAAGGATTAACCACGTGGGTTTCTAATTTATTTGTAAAGTACGCCAAACTATCTTTAAGACTTTCCGTATGTGTTTGAATACCAGCTGCAGAAAAACTTTGATTTTCTTCTCGTAAGTTTCCTTCTACAATTAATATTTTTTTCATTAAAATAATTCTCCAGAAATGCTTTTTATATACATTTCTTTTAGATCATTTTGACATAGTTTTTTGGGATTTCCTCCCGTTGATGGGTCTTTAAATGCCATTAAGGAAAGTTCATCTAGATCAATATTATTACAATCCATTATATCTGACAATTTATGTGGAATATTTAAATTATTTCTTAATTCTAAAATCCAATTTAAAAAACTATCAAATTTTTTATTTAAATTAAGATAATCACAAATCGATATTATTTTATCTTCAATTGAAGGTTTGTTAAATGTTAAAACATAAGGCATAAATATTGCATTTGATAAACCATGGTGAACGTTAAATTTGCCGTTTACTGGGTGGCTCAATGAGTGAATTGCACCCAGTCCCTTCTGAAATGCAGTCGAGCCCATTGAAGCAGCTGAAAGCAAATCCATTCTAGCCTTAACATCTTTTCCATTTGTGAATGCTTTAATTAATGAATTTTTAATTAATTTCATTCCTTCTACTGCTATACCATCAGCCATTGGATGATATCCTGGTGCACAAAATGCTTCTAAATTATGAGCTAGTGCATCCATTCCAGTTGCTGCTGTTAATCTTGGAGATAAATCTAATGTAAGTAAAGGATCTAAAATAACAATCGAAGGTAACATTTTTGGGTGAAAAATAATTTTTTTTACACCTGTTTCTTTATTTATAATTGCAGATGCTCTACCTGTTTCGGATCCTGTTCCAGCAGTGGTTGGAACTGCAATAATTTTTGAAATTTTAGAACTATCAGCTCTTGTCCAGTAATCACCAATATCTTCGAAATCCCATATTGGTCGTGACTGGTTGCACATAAGTGCTATAGCTTTTCCAACATCTAAACCACTTCCACCCCCTAAAGCTATTACGCCGTCACAGTCTGCGCTATTATAAACTTTAACGCCATCTTTTACATTTTCTCCAATTGGATTTCCCGTAAAATTAGAAAAGATAGCTAAATTTTCAAAACTTTTTTTTAATCTTAATATTATATTTTTTATTAAATCTAGGTTAATTAAATCCTTGTCTGTTACAAATAATGGATTTGAAATATTTAACTCTTTACAGGCTAAGGTTAAATCTTCAATTCTATTTTCTCCTATCCACATAGTGGTTGGATAATTCCAATTAATACCCATAACAAAATATAATTTTATTTTTTTTAAAATTGTTAGTAAGATATATTTATAAATTTATTAATGATAGGAAAAATTCTATGTCAAAAGTAGCAATCATTGGTGCTGGTCCATGTGGACTTTCAATTTTAAGAGCATTTGAGCATTTAGAAAATAAAGGAGAAAAAATTCCTGAAATAGTTTGCTTTGAAAAACAAGAAAGTTGGGGTGGTTTATGGAACTACAACTGGAGAACTGGTTCAGATCAATATGGAGATCCTGTTCCTAACAGCATGTACAGATACTTGTGGTCTAATGGACCTAAAGAGTGTTTGGAATTTGCTGATTATTCTTTTGATGAACATTTTGGTAAGCCAATTCCCTCTTTCCCTCCAAGAGAAGTGCTGCAAAATTATATTTTAGGAAGAGTTAGTAAAGGTAATATAAAAAGCAAAATTAAATTTAATACTAGGGTCACAAATACTGTTTACAAAAATGATAAGTTTGAAATTAGCTACCAAGATAAAGTTAATAATAAAATTTTAAATGATAAATTTGATTATGTGGTAGTCTCTACAGGTCATTTTTCTGTACCTTTTATTCCTGAATATGAAGGAATGAATTCTTTTCCAGGAAGAATAATGCACTCTCATGATTTTAGAGATGCTGAAGAATTTAGAGGAAAAGATGTAATTGTTTTAGGAAGTAGCTATTCTGCAGAAGACGTGGCTCTACAATGTAATAAATACGGAGCTAAAAGCGTAACAATTGGTTACAGACATAATCCAATGGGTTTTAAATGGCCAGATGGCATGAAAGAAGTACATTATTTAGAAAAATTAGATGGAAAAAAAGCTATATTTAAAGATGGAACAGAGCAAAATGCAGAAGTAGTCATTTTGTGTACTGGGTATCTGCATCATTTTCCTTTTTTAGATGAAAGTTTAAAATTAAAAACACATAACAGATTATATCCACCAAAGCTTTATAAAGGAGTTGTGTGGCAAGATAATCATAAACTTTTATATTTAGGAATGCAGGATCAATTTCACACATTTAACATGTTTGACTGTCAGGGATGGTACGCAAGAGATGTGATCATGGGTAAAATAAAAATGCCTGGTAATGACGAAATAGATAAAGATATCAATAAGTGGGTTTCTATGGAGGAAAAATTAGAAAATCCTGATCAAATGATTGATTTTCAAACAGAATATACCAAAGAGCTTCATGATATGTCGGACTATCCTAAAATTGATTTTGAATTAATTAGAAAACATTTCAAAGAATGGGAACATCATAAAGTAGAGGATATTCTATCTTATAGAAATAAGTCGTTTTCATCTCCTGTGACTGGATCGGTAGCACCAATTCATCATACACCTTGGGAAAAAGCGATGGATGACTCTATGGAGACTTTTTTAAATAAATAAAAAATTAATATTTAATTTTTAATTTTTTATTTTTAACAATTGCCTCTAATAAAGAGATCATTAAAGGAACTTTTTTCTTATTAATTTTTTTAAATACAAATGGAGTAATTTCCATTGCTAAATCAGCACCCTCTACTGTATCATTTTTCATAAACTTTTTCTTTGCTTGGTTATAAGTATAGCCTTTACCTAGATATTCTCCCATTTTACTATTTCTTCCTCCCAGTGCACTTACGTATAAATCTCCTAAACCTGCCAGACCATAAACAGTTTCCCTTTTTCCTTTAAAATAATTTGCAAGATATTTCATTTCATCAATTGATTTTCTGAACAAAGCCGATGATGTATTATGCCATTGTCCAGATCCAATTATCATTGAATAAATATTTTTTATTGCAGATAAAAACTCAACTCCATTAACGTCTCTACTAAATTCAGTTTGGTAATAATTTGTTGAAATTAATTTTCCAATTTTTTTTGCAATTTTAATATTTTTGTTTGCAACAACTGTGAAGCTTTTAACCTTTCTAGCTAATTCTTTTGCTAAACATGGGCCTTTCAAAACTGAAATATTTAAATTTTTGTTATACTTTCTTAATAAACTAGACATTGAAATTAAATTTCTACCATCTAATTTAAGACCTTTTGTTAATACTAAAATAGGTGATTTAAGTCTAACTTTTGATAAATTTTTTCCAACCAAGTCTATTCCAATAGAACTCACAGCAATTACAATTAAGTCCCATTTGCGATTTAAAATGTCACTTGAAAATTTATTTATTTTTAATTTTTTTGGTAAATTTATATTTAATAATGGGTGATTTTTTTTTTTTGAATTTAATTTTTTTAATAATTTAAAATTATATGGCTCTGTTAATGTAACCGAGTGACCATTATCTAACAATGGTATCGAGAAAGCAGCTCCCATAGCTCCAGCACCAACAATTAATATTTTTTTCATTTTATCTTTATGCTAAGGTTTTTTTAATTGCTTGCTTCCAACCATGCAATATATGATTTCTTAGTTTTTTATTAATTTTCGGCTTAAAAGCTGTATCTTTTTTCCATGTATTTTTAATTTGATTTAATGATTTGAATTCTCCTAATTGATAACCTGCAAACAAAGCTGCACCTAAAGCAGTGGTTTCTAAGACTTTAGGTCGAATTACTTTTAAATTAATTACATCTGCCAAAAACTGTGAGAACCAATTATTAGCTACCATACCCCCATCAATTTTAACTATTTTAGGCTTTAAACCATCTTTATTCATTGAATAAAATAAGTCATAACTTTGATAAGCAACAGACTCGACGGTTGCTCTCACTAAAGTTTTCCAATCACTATCTCTTGTAAGTCCTGTTATTAAACCTCTGGCGTCAGGTCTCCAATAAGGTGCGCCTATTCCACTAAAAGCTGGGACAACATAAACTTCATTATTGCTTTTTGTTGATTTAGCTATTTTTTCAGTTTCATAAGCATTATTTATTAATTTAATTTTATCCCTTAACCATTGTACGCCTGCTCCTGCTATGAAAATAGATCCTTCAAGAGCATACGTAGTCTTATTATTCAATCGATAACAAATTGTAGTTAATAACTTATTTTTTGAATTTATTTTTTTTGATCCAGTATTCATTATTACAAAAGCACCAGTACCATAAGTACTTTTTATAGATCCTTTTTCAAAACAAGCTTGTCCTACAGCTGCTGCTTGTTGATCTCCTAAAACAGCTGAAATAGATATTTCTTTTCCTGTAACTCTCTTATCTGTTTTTCCAAAATTATCTGCAGAATTTTTTACCTCAGGCAAGATACTCCTTGGAATTTTTAATTTCTGTAAAATTTCATTATCCCATTTATTGTTATTGATATTAAACAACATGGTTCTACTTGCGTTGGTAGCTTCAGTTAAATGCTGTTTACCTTTGGTTAATTTCCAGATCAAGAAGGTATCCACCGTACCAAACAATAAATTATTAGATTTTAGTAATTTTTTTGAAACTTTAACATTATCTAAAATCCATTTTATTTTAGTGGCAGAAAAATAAGGATCTATAAATAAACCTGTTTTTTTTCTAAAAGTATTTTCATAATTTTTATTCTTTAGAGATTTACAATATTCCTGGGTTCTTCTATCTTGCCATACGATCGCATTATAAATAGGTTTTCCAGTTTTTTTATTCCACAAAATTGTAGTTTCCCTTTGATTTGTAATTCCAATAGTAAGTATATTACCTTTTAAACTTTTAGCTTTTTTAATTACTTGCTTTAATGCTTTAAGTGTTGTCGACCAAATTTCATTTGGATTATGCTCTACCCAGCCATTTCTAGGAAAGTATTGTTTAAATTCATATTGAGAAATAAATTTAATGTTCCCTTTAGTGTCAAACAAAACAACTCTTGACGAGGTTGTTCCTTGATCAATAGAGACAATAAATTTTTTCAAAATACTAATCTATACCAAGATGTTTTTTTCTTTTTCCAACCCAAGTTCTAATCAAATTATCAAAGATCAATCCTATAAATGCAACACAGATACCTAAAGTTAAACCAATTCCGGCTCCATTTTTATCTGACAGTGCTTTTAAAATGTATTGTCCAAGATCTTCCGTCCCTATGAAGGCTCCAATTATCACCATAAATAAAGCAAAAACTATTGTTTGATTTAAACCAAGCATCATGTGTGGAAATGCTAATGGAAACTCAATTTTTGTTAATCTTTGAATTTTATTTACACCAGACATTGTTGCTGCTTCATGTAAGCCAACAGGAACACTTCTTAAACCTTCAATTGTATACCTTGTTGCAGGAATTGTGGCATAAACAATTACTGCAATTAATACAGAAGTATCTGTAATTCCAAAAAGCATCATTACTGGAATTAGATATACAAATGATGGGAATGTTTGAAATATATCACAAACACCCAGCATAAACGCTGCTGATTTTTTATTTTGAAAACATAATGTTCCGACTGTAAATCCTATTAAACAAGAAATAACTACTCCAAAAGTTGCCATATATAATGTAACTAACGCTCTATCCCACCATGGGCTTAATGCTATAAATAAAGTCAAAGCAGCAACAACTAATGCTGATCGAATTCCTCCAATTAAATATCCTGCACCAACCGCTAGTACCAATGTGGCAACAGCAGGCATTCTTAAATATAAAGCTCTCATCGGCTGAAGCACATCTTGAATTAACCACGTATTAAATGCTTTTATATACACGAAAAAAGTATCAAAAATCCAATCAACCCCCTTATTCCAAAAATCTGCTGTTGATATTCCTTTGTTATGTGGAATTTCAAACAAGTAATTAAAACTACCTTTGAAAATAAAAGTCCCAACATATGCAAGAATTATTCCAATTAGGAATGAAGCTGCGAAAAATATTACGTTTTTATTTCTTTGGAAAAATGTCAGGTTACCAAAATAATCTGTTTGTTTATTTGCCCAAGCCAAAGACATTTTGTCAAGAAGAATTGCAATTAGACTAATACACAATCCTGCTTCCAATGCTAATCCAATATTAAGTTGGTTCAAAGCTAATAATAAATTAAATCCTAAACCTTTAGCACCAATGAAAGCAGATATAACTGCCATTGAAAAACAAACCATAATAACTTGGTTAACTCCAATTAAAATATCTCGTCTTGCTGTAGGAATTAATACCTTAAGCATTAGTTGCCAATTAGTACACCCGCTCATTCTTCCTGCTTCAATTACTTCCGGTGGTATGGCTCTTAAGCCTAAAATTGTAAGCAAAATCATTGGCGGAACTGCAACAACCATAGTAATAATTACAGCAGCGTGATCACCAACTCCGAATAGAACAAGTGCAGGAACTAATACAGCATATTGTGGCATAGTCTGCATCACTAGAAGAATTGGGTACAATGCTTTTTCAACACGTTTACTTTTGTATGCCGCAATACCAAGTCCTAAACCAAAAATAAATGAAAGTGGAGCTGCAACAAGTATGAAAGAAAGTGTTTGCATTGAAGGTTTCCATTGACCAAATATAGAAATATAGATCATTGTTAAACCTGCAAACAAAGCCAATCCTTTTCCACTTAATTTATAAGAGAGTATCGCTGCTCCTGCTGCAACAATTGTCCAAGGTAAACCCGGCAATTCTAACCAAGGATAAGCATCGATAAAATCCCAGCTAGTAAATGCAACAATAGTCTCTAAACCTCCAAGTAAAATTTCCCTAATTAATTCGATTAAAAAAGTCATAAATGCAGTTAAATTTCTACTTATTTGTAAAAGCAGTGGTCGAGTTTTAAATTCTTGGGTATCTTCGTTCCAAAACTCCATTGGCATCCATTCATTCATTAAGAAAAATAAAGAGTCGTTTATCCAAATAGGCAGCCATCCTAGAAGTGGAGGCAATCTCCAAAATACATCAAAGGCATAATACCTAACCTCTTTACCTAGAAAAAAGTAAACACTTTGGTTTGGATCTTTAACAAATTCAGCCTGGCCTCTTATAAATTTATAAGTTTCAGGAACATCAATTGCAAAACATAAAGCAAAAAATACAATTAATAAAAATAACCATTGAAATAATTTTGGATATTTTTTTAAATACTCCATATTTTAACTACCGTTTTTTCTTCCTCCAAAAACTGTATCTATTATTTTTGAAGGTTTAATTGATCCTACAATATTATTATTTGAGTCAATTACTCCTACTAAATTTTCTTGAGTAAGTATTTTTTCTGCAACATTTTCTATAATTTCATCTTTTGATACTTTTAAATCTCCTAAATTATTTTTAATCGAAGCATCCATCACATCCTCAATTATTAAAACCTTCTCTCTCGGCACTTCTTCAGTAAACTTTCTTACATATTCAGTTGCTGGATTTAATACTATGTTAGCAGGTGTATCTAATTGTTCAATTATACCATCTTTCATAATTGCTATTCTATCAGCTAACTTTAATGCCTCATCAAAATCATGGGTAATGAACATGATAGTTTTCTGTAATTTTTCTTGAAGTCTTAAAAACTCATCTTGCATTTCTCTTCTTATTAATGGATCTAATGCAGAAAAAGGCTCATCCAAAAACCATATATCAGGTTCTACTGCTAATGATCTTGCAATCCCTACTCTCTGTTGTTGTCCTCCTGAAAGCTCTCTAGGAAAATAATTTTCTCTTCCATCAAGTCCAACTAATTTTACCATTTCCATTGCTCTATTAATACTTTCTTCAGTATTGGTACCTTTAATCTGCAAAGGAAAGGCAATATTTTCAACTACAGTTTTATGGGGTAACAAGGCAAAACTTTGAAACACCATTCCCATTTTATTTCTTCTAAGTTCAATTAATTCTTTATTATTTAACTCAAGTAAATCTTGACCCTCTATGAAAATTTTTCCACCTGTTGCATCTGTTAGTCTTGATATACATCTAAGCAAAGTTGATTTACCCGAACCAGATAATCCCATCACTACTAGCATTTCTCCTTTGACAACTTCAAAAGAAGCATTATTAACTCCAACTATACATCCTTTTTCCTGAAAAGTTTTTGCATCTACATTGCCATTAGATTCTTCAAGCATCTTTTTGGCATTTTGTCCAAAAATTTTATAAACCGACTCGCATTTGATTACAGTCTCAGACATAAATTAATTTAAAGTTATATTAAATCCTATAAAATTAAAATGTTAATAATTGTTGCCTTTCCTCATTAAAAATTTTTAATAAAATAAACTCTTGTATCAATTCCAGTACTTAAAAAACTTAAAGCTTCTCCGCTTATAGTAATACTTTCATCAACACCTACATTATTTCCACTAACTGTAAAACCAGCAAAACATTTGTTTTTTTCTTCATCCCATTTGACAAAAGTCTCATCAATTTTATTTCCATTAATTGTATAAAGCTCATGTGCTCTAAAATTTAAAAAATTAGCACCCATTATTGCTCTTTGAGGAATTAGTTTTGTAGCTTTACATACTTGCTCATATACTTCATCCGTTAATTTGTAATGATCAGTTCCATCAAATGAAACTAATATTCCAGAGGGTAGTTTAGATATTAACTCACTTAGTTTTTTTTCTTCAGCAATTCTTTCCTCTTCTAACTTCATTCTTTTTACCAAATCATCACCTTGTCCAAAAATTCCATTCAAAATACTAAAAGATACAATTACTATTAGAGTGATAAATATTAGACCAATAAATTGTCTCAAAGATTCAGGTAAATCTTTAATTTTATTAATATAATTTTCTTTAGACATTATTCTTGTAACTTGCCGTTCTTCCAAATACCTTTTTTTTGTTTTCCATCAGCCCAAGTAAATATTCCTTGACCATTCATAAAACCATTATCCCACTCCCCTTCATAAGTGGAGCCATCCGGAAATGTTAACGTTCCAATTCCACTCCAAACACTATTTTTAAATTCACCTTTATAAATATATCCATTTGGCCAAGTCTCTACACCTTGTCCTTCTTTTTTTGTAGAAACCCACTCCCCTTCATAAGTAGTTTTATCAGTGTAAACCCACTTGCCATAACCATTATCACAATTACCCTCTTTACAGCCGGTGCTACGTGCAAATGCAGAAGTGCTCATTAAAAAGCTTAATAATATAAAAAGTAGAAATTTTTTCATGAATTTATTTTACACAAAATCATATAAAAAAAAATCCCCCCCAACAAGTTGGGGGAGATTTAAAATTTATATTATGTTTAACCTTAATGATCGTGTGTAAATTCTTCCCACACTTTTTTATTATCAGCTAACCATTTTTTAGCAGCATCTTCGTGAGTCATTTTGTCAACGTCAACTAAAGCTGCCATTGCACCAATTTGACTTGTAGAGAATGACATTTTTTTAAACGCTTTTGCTGCTTTAGGATGAGTTTTTGGGAAATCCTCATGAACTGCTTTTTTCAAATATCCATCAGGAGAACCACATTTACCATCTCCACCATCCTCTGGTCTGCAACCAGCTGTGTATGGAGGGAAATCAATAAATGTAAAACCAGCACCATCTGTAAAGTTAGGTGTCCAATTGAAGATAATTGTTCCTCTTCCTTCTTTCTCAGCTGCAGCTAACTCTGCCCAAAGTGCATCAGCACTTCCAGCAAATTTAACCCACCATAAATCACCTAAACCTAGTGCATCAACCCTTTGTGGAATTAAGTCACCATGCCAAGTTTGTGGACCTTCCAACATTCTTCCTTTTCCATCTGGTGAATCAGGTGTTGTAAAGTTTTTAGCACAATCTGGATTTTTTAAGGCTGTCCAGTCTGGTAAACCTGGGCATAATCCTTTTTCAGTAACCCAGTTTGGATATCCCATATCCTCAAGAGTTCTTGCTTCATGATCACCCCAATCTAATAAACCACCTTTATCTAAAGCAGTAGTAAAAGATTTACCAAATGCAGATTCCCATACCTCATGAGATATAGTTACATCTCCAATTCTAATTGACTCATAAACTGCTTGTGAGTCAGCGTTAACATATTTAACGTTATTACCCATGCTTTCGAAAATCCCACCAATAACGTAAGCCATTACAATTTGACTTGACCAGTTATGAGTTGGGATAACGATAGGCTTCTTGCTATCAGCGTTAGAAATTCCTGCAAAACTTACTACAGAAATAACTAGAGCAGACAGTAATGATATTATTTTTTTCATGTATACCCCTCTATTAATATTAATATCAATAGTCTATGACAAAAAGAATAGGTAGGTAAAGAATTATTAGTTCTAAAAAATATATATATATTTAAACAATAAAAATAATGATAAAAAATATAACAATATTTAAAAAATTAAAATGTTAGGAACAAGTAAAGATATTAAGTATCCCGGTTTAAATATTTTACCACCTGGAGTTGAAAGACATGTTGTTAACGGTGGTGCTCTTACTGCTTTTCAAATTTTTCCTGATGATGAAATAGAAATAATCAATAACGAGGGAAATCAAATATGTGAGATTATTTGTTTTGATAAAGATGGAAACTCAGATGTTGGAATATTAAATCTTAAATCAAACAATGAAAAAAACTTTATAAGAAATATTCTTGATAGCAATGATGAAACAATTTTAGCTACCAACTATCAATTAAAAAAAAGAGATTTAAAAATTTCTAATTCAAAATCATCAATAATATTTGATCTAGACACAGAGCCTGGTGAAAAAATTAAATTTAAGTCAAAAGATAAATGTTATGCAATATTTGCAGCTCCTGGAAAAGATATGGATGTTACAAAACAAAATCCACCAACTGATTTAACTATATTCGTTAAAAGAGCTAAAATTGTTAACGATAAGGAATTAAATGTAATTCCTGATCCTGTTTTCGAGCCTGTTTATGAAGAGAATATAAAGAAAGAAAGTTGTATATCTTATGAGGTTAAGGAAGGAGATTATATACAGGTAATAAGTCCAACTGGCAGACAATGTTCCGACTTTGTGGCATTCGATACAAAAAAATTAGAAAAAGGAATTGAAAAAGGATTAGACTGGCAAACCACAAGAACATTCATGGGTAATACTTTCCCAGGACCAGGTTTGTTCTCTAAATTTTACGACACAGATCATGAACCACTTGTTGAAGTAATAAGAGATACAGTTGGAAAACACGATACTTTTAACCTTGCATGTACTTCAAAATATTATGAAGACTCAGGATACTTTGGTCATCCAAACTGCTCAGATAATTTAACTGAAAGTATGTCAAAATACGGCGTTCAGAAACAAAAAGGTTGGCATGCAATTAATTTGTTTTTTAACACTTCTGCTGGAGGATTAAATTCTGTAATTTCTGATGAATCTTATTCAAGGCCTGGTGATTATGTAATGTTTAAGGCTTTAAAAGATTTAACAATAGGAACAACTGCATGTCCAAGTGATATAGATCCTTGTAATTCATGGAATCCTACTAATATATTTGTTAGAACTTATGACAAAAATAAAGAATTTAGAAAGTCATTTGGTTTTAGAATGAAAGCAGACTCTGAAAATAAACTTACTAGAAATTCTGGCTTTTATGAAAGAACTTCAAAATTAACTAGAAACTTTGTTGATGCAAGAGGATTTTGGCTTCCAAATGATTACACCAAACATGGTTTGGTTAATGAGTACAATGCTTGCAGAAATGATGCTGTATTAATTGATCTATCATCGCTAAGAAAATTTGAAATAATTGGTCCTGATGCTGAAGAGTTAATGAACTACACCCTCACAAGGAATATAAAAAAACTTTCCGTTGGACAAGTTGTGTATTCCGCAATGTGTTATGAAAATGGAATGATGTTTGATGATGGAACTCTTTTAAGATTAAGCGAAACAGGTTTTAGATGGATATGTGGAGATGAGTATGGTGGAGAATGGCTAAAAGAAATTGCAAAGAAAAAGAATTTTAATGCTATAGTTAAAAACTCTACAGACCAAATAAGCAATGTATCTTTGCAAGGTCCTAAAAGTAGAGAAATTTTAAAAAAAATTATCTTTACAACACCAACACAGCCTTCGATAGACGAGTTAGGCTGGTTTAGATTTACAATTTGTAGAATAGAAGAACTTCAAGGTATACCATTAATTGTTTCAAGAACTGGTTATACTGGTGAGTTAGGTTATGAGATATGGTGTCATCCAAAACATGCACCAGAAGTTTGGGATAAATTAATGGAAGTAGGTAAAGATCATGGGCTCATTCCAGCTGGGTTTGCAGCTCTAGATAAACTTAGAATCGAGGCCGGTTTAATTTTATTTGGTGCTGAGTTTGACGGAGAACAAGATCCCTTTGAAGCTGGCATAGGTTTTGCTGTTCCCTTGAAAACAAAAGAAGAAGATTTCATTGGTAAAGAGGAATTAATAAAAAGAAAAACAAACCCTCAAAAGAAATTAGTAGGATTAGAACTTGATGGTAAAGAAATAGCTGGTCATGGAGACTGTGTGCACATAGGTAGATCACAAGTAGGTATAGTTACTAGTGGATGTTTATCATCAACCTTAAACAAAAATATTGCTTTGTGCAGAATTGATTTACAATATTCTGAAATTGGAACAGAGGTAGAAGTTGGAAAAATAGACGGACACCAAAAACGAATTAATGCAAAGGTAGTTGGATTTCCATTCTACGATCCAACAAAGTCAAGAGTTAGAGCATAAAGAAAGATCATGCCCAAAGAAAAAAAAACACTCTTAGATTTTTGGGAAGATCAAATGAGACAATCTCATACGTCAAGTAATTATTTTTTTAGAAAATCGCCTTCACATTATCATATGATGTTGTTGGTAATGTCTGCTTATAAAGAAGATAAAAAATTATCAGTAGAGGAATTAAAAACAAAACTTTTTAAAACTTCTAGACCTAAATCTGCTTTAATAATTACAGAGGCTTGTGAAAAAGGATTCTTTAGGCTTGAAAAAACTTCAACTGATCAGAGAATTAAAAATATAATGCCAAGTGAGTCTTTTATTAAAGAGTTCAATGATTATTTAATTACTTTAAAAAACATAAGTTATTAGCCAAATTTTTAAGTAAAATCGAAGTATCTATTTTTTATATATAAATTTTAGTTCTATAAATAATTATATTAATTACCTCTGCCAAAAAATAATGTTTTTAAATGACGACATTACCTTCGAAGGCAAAAGTAGTTATCATCGGTGGTGGAATTCACGGACTAAGTACTGCTTGGAAACTTTCAGAAACATACAAAAATCCTGGTGACATAATTGTATTAGAAAAAAAAGATACTGCAGCTGGTGCAAGTGGTATTGCATGTGGTGTTGTAAGGAATAATTATTTTCAACCAGCAATGAGAGAATTAATGGCTCACTCAGTTTCTGTTTGGGAGAGTGATCCTAAAGCATTTAAATACAATCCAGTTGGTTATATGCAAATATCACCTGAGGTAATGCATGAAGATGTTGCAACTATTTACGAGCAACAAAAAGCTATTGGATACGAGTCAGTCTTCATAGAAGGTGAAAAAGATTGTTCAAATTATATGAAGGGTATTTTTGATGATTGGCAGGCACAAGGTATCACTTCTGTTCTTCATGAAAAAAAAGGTGGATACGCATTTAACAAAGATTCAATTAAAGCACTTGAGAGTAAATCTACGTCAAATGGTGTTCAAGTGATAAAAGGTGTAAAGGTAACAGGATTTAAAAAAGGAAGTAACAGTCAAGCTGTTACAGGAGTAGAAACGGACAACGGCATAATTGAATGTGAACAGGTTGTTATCGGTGCAGGACCTTGGGCGAGAGATTTTTGGAATATGTTAGAGTTACCTAAGACAGCTAACATAAAAGGTAAAGATGGAAAAATGCATGAAACTGATATGTGGACTTACTGGATGTTACAAGAAGGTGTTATTGGTGTTGAACCAGATTTTTTGAAAACAAATGATGGAAAACAACCACCTGTAGTTCATGTCGATTCTACTGCTCCATTATATTCAGACAAAACTAAAAAATTATTAACAGATAAAATTTGGGGAATTTATTATAAACCTGATATTGATGGATTAGGTGTTCAAGGTGGTACCTCACCTTACATAGTCAAAAAACATTTTGATCAAGTTAATGTTGATCCTTATGGAATTGAATCTCCTGAGTATCAAACGACTGATGCATTTAGTGAAATGTGGTGTTCAGCTTTAGCGCATTGTCAAAAAAGATTTGAGGGTAAATCTGATTTATATAGAAAAGGACCATCGGGTGGACTTGGATGTATGACACCAGACTCGTTTCCAATCTTTGATAGATTTTTTGAAAACGTTTACATGATTGCAGATGCTAATCATGGTTATAAAATGATTGGGGTTGGAGAACTTGTTGCAAAAGAAATTCTTGGTACTGAAAGTGATTTATTAAAACCATTTAGATTCAACCGTTACGAGAAGGGTGAACTTCACCCTACTTCGAACAGTCCGTTTCCTTGGAGCTAGACTCAAAGCCTAGACACAAATAAATTTTTCAGCTACGTTTGAATAAATTAAATTCATTGAGGGGTGAAAATGACAGATCTAGAGAAACATGTTAACCAGCCAGGTAGAGCGAAATTAGTTAAAAAAGTTAGAGAAAAAATTAACGAGCTTGGCATCACTTATATTTATTATCAATTCATTTCTGTAACAGGTAGAGTTGTTGGAAAAGGTATACCCGCTGATCATTGGGAAAGAACTGCCGAAAGGGGTTTTCAATTAGTATACGGTGCTACCGCAAACTTATTTTTAGATCGTCACAATAATTATATTGGTTATGGACCAGAAGCTATGGAGCTTGTTGGGATACCTGATCCTGAAACTTTTGTTCAATTACCGTGGGATAAAAGAGTTGGAAGAGTATTTGTAACTTGTTTTAGAAACAGAGAAGAAAGAAAAAATCCAGGTGGTCATTTAACTTCAGACTGCAGAGGAAATCTAAGAATTTTTATGGATGAATTTAAGAAAAAACATGGTCTAGAATTAAGAGTTGGTACTGAGCCTGAAATGATGTGGTTAACAAAAAATGAGGATGGAACTCCTACAGGTAAAGGTTTTTCTAAACCATTCTGTTATCATATCGATCAATTTGAGTCATTAAGACCTGTATTTATGAAAGTAATCGAATATGCAAAAGCAATGGGTCTTGATATGATTCAAGGAGACCATGAAGATGCGCCAGGTCAATTAGAATTAAATTGGACCTATGATAACGTTTTAAGGAATGCAGATAGATTATCAACCTACAGACAAATTTGTGCTCAAGTTGCGAGAGAACATAATTTAATAGCTTGCTTTATGACAAAACCATTTATGGGTGTTTCTGCAAGTGGTTGTCATACAAATATGTCTTTATGGAAAGGTGGGAAAATTAAACTAAACAAACTTGGAAACAAAACACTTCCGGGTGTTGAGGAGGTATTTAGTTATGTTGAAGGTGGAACTAATACTTTCATGCCAGATACAAAAGATATGCAATTACCAGGTAAAATTGGTTTACAATCAATTGCAGGTATCATGAAGCACTTGCCAGCATTAACTGCTCTTGGATCTTCAACCGTAAATTCTTACAGAAGATTATGGGATCAAGGTTTTTGGGCTCCTGTTTACGCTGACTGGGGATATCAAAATAGAACTTGTGGTTTAAGAGTTTCTGCTCCAGGAAGATTTGAATATAGATCGGTAGATTCTATGCATAATCCTTATCTACTAGGTGCTGCTTTATTAAAAGCTTGCGATGAAGGTATAAGTAAGAAGATGAAACCAGCAGCTCCTGAGTCTAGAAATATTTATGAAGCTCAAAAAGCAGGTAAAGATGTTAAAAAACTTCCATTAAGTTTAGGTGAAGCTTTAGATAGATTGGCAGAGGATGAAGTCATCAAATCTGCAATGCCAGATGAAATGTATAAAGTTTTCCATTGGTACAAAAACGATGAGTGGGAAAGATTTCTTGGTGCAACTACACAATGGGATCTGGATACTTATCTTGATTGTCTACCGTAGGTCACAGAAATAGATAGAAAGGGTATAAATATATGTGTGGAATAGCAGGTTTAATTCATAGAGGGAAATCTTCAAATGTTGGTAGCGAATTACAAGGAATGCTCCAAGCATTAAAGCATAGAGGAGAAGATTCTACAGGTTACGCTTTATATGGAGATACAGATGGAAAAAACTTCATTATGCGTTTTAAAGTTGGAGAAAACGTAGGAGAAGGAAGTTCATCTGTTATGGAAGATGTGTCAGTTTACGATGAAAGAAAAAAAATTGTAGATGAAACTTTGGCTGAGATGGGTGCAAAAGTTGTTAAAGAAGAGAGAACTCTTCCTTACTCATTAAGATATGAGATTGATTATGATACAAAAGATTTGTTAGACTTTTCGCAGAGAATTGAAAGTATTCCAGGAGTTGAAATTCTTTCTATGGGAAAATCTTTAGAGGTAATTAAAGATCTTGGAAATGCTAAAATGGTCTGTGACAGATATAGTTTAGATAAAGTAGTTGGAACACATGCAATCGGTCATGCTAGAATGGCAACTGAATCAGGTGTGGATATTAAGTCTGCTCACCCTTTCTGGGGCTATCCATTTAGTGATGTATCTGTAGTACATAATGGACAATTAACTAACTATTGGAATAACAGAAGAGTTTTAGAAAACAAGGGAATGAGATTTATGTCTGAATGTGATTCAGAATTAATTGCAGTTTATATTGCAGAAAAAATGAGACATGGAGCAACTTTAGAAGAAGGAATGAAAGAATCATTAACTGGTCTTGATGGAGTTTTCACTTACTTTGTTGCAACTAAAGATTCATTAGGTATGGCTAAAGATACAATGGCTGCAAAACCTTTGGTTTTGTATGAGTCTGATGATTTAGTAGCAATGGGATCAGAGGAAATCGCAATTAGGTCTGTATTACCACAAGAAATTGACACATATGATCCATTTGATGGGGAGGTGAAAGTATGGCAAATCTAAAAACTGTGTCGAAAAAATCAAAAGCCCAATCAATGGGTATGCACACTGAGGTATTAACAGGAAGAACTCAACAAAAATTCTTTAATCCTGATGAAGCAGAAAACTTTTATTACTTTGGTACTTACGATGTAGATTTCAATAAAAGAACCGAGCTTGATGTTAAAGACATGACAGCTCCAGAAGCTAATAAAGAAATTGATAACTTAATGAGCCAAGGGTATGGAACAATAGTTATTAAAAACCCACAAGGTAAACATAGTCTTGGAGTTGGTATTTTAAATAAACTGAATTTAATTTTTGAAGGAAGTTTAGGATACTTTGGAATGGGTTCTTGTGATGGTCCAATAGTCAGAATTAACGGAAGAGTTGGATGGTCATGTGCAGAAAACTTAATGGCTGGTAAAGTGGTAATTGAAAAAAATGCTGGGTCATGTTTTGGTGCGGCAATTAGAGGTGGAGATTTAATTTGTAAAGGTAGTGTTGGTGCCAGAACCGGAATTGACATGAAGGGTGGTACTATCATAATTGGTGGAGATGCAGGTGCATTTACAGGTTTTATGATGCAAAGAGGAAGAATAATTATACTTGGGGATGTTGGAATTAACTTAGGAGACTCCATGTATGATGGGACAATTTTCGTAGGTGGAGAAATTGGTTCATATGGTAGTGATGCTGTAGATTCAGAATTAACATCAAGTGATCAAGATTGGCTTAAAAGAAAATTAAAGGTTGCTGAGATTGGTGAAAATTTTGATGTAAGTAAAATGAAAAAAATTGTAGCAGGTAAAAAACTTTGGAATTATGATAATTTAGAACCTACAGAGAAGAAGGGAGCAATTTAATGCCTAAGAAAAAAAGTAAAAAAGTTAAAAAGAATGGAAAAGGTGTTGGTGGAAAAGCAGATGTACATACTCACGAAGAAGGTAAAAGAAACAAAAGTTTATTAGGTCATAACGCTATCTTCACACCTGAAGTAATAGACGACATTCATATAAAGGCTCAATTAGGAAGATACAGAATGCGAGGAATGGCATTAATGAAAAAAATTCCTACTTTTGATGATTTGGTGTTCTTACCTGGAACATTAACTAGATTTGTAATCGAAGGTTACAGAGAAAAATGTGAAACAAAGACTGTAATTGGTCCTAGATGTGAAAATCCGATTGAGCTAGATATTCCAGTTTATATTACAGGAATGAGTTTTGGTGCTCTATCTTATGAAGCAAAAACAGCTTTAGCAAGAGGTGCAACTATGGCAGGTAGTGCTACATGTTCAGGTGAGGGTGGAATGATACCTGATGAAAGAAGATATTCTGAAAAATGGTATTACCAATGTATTCAATCAAGATATGGTTTTAACCCACATCACGCACAATTGGCAGATGGTATTGAGGTATTTATTGGACAAGGTCAAAAAGTAGGAATGGGTGGACATTTAATGGGTCAAAAAGTTACTGACCAAGTTGCAGAGATGAGATCATTACCATCTGGTATTGACCAAAGATCTCCAGCTAGACACCCTGACTGGTTAGGTCCAGATGATTTAGCTTTAAAAGTAGAAGAGCTTAGACAATTAACAAAAAATAAAGTGCCAATACAATTAAAATTAGGTGCATCTAAAGTTTATGATGACGTGCGTATGGCTGCAAAATGCGATCCAGACTCTATTTACTTAGATGGAATGGAAGGTTCTACTGGAGCTGGCCCACATATTGCTGCTGCAAACACTGGAATTCCAGGTATAGCTGCAATTCGAGAAGCGAGAAGAGCGATCGACGACGTTGGTAAAACTGGAAAAGTAACATTAATTTATGCTGGTGGAATAAGAGATGGTGCAGACATGGCTAAAGCTTTAGCTCTTGGAGCTGATGCAATCGCAATTGGTACTGGTTCAATGATTGCATTAAACTGTAACAAAGATATCCCAGAAGCTGACTTTGAAAAAGAGATGGGAGTAAAAGCAGGTGAGTGTTATCACTGCCATACGGGACGTTGCCCAGTTGGTGTTGCCACTCAAGATCCTAAATTAAGAGCAAGATTAAACCCTGATGATGCTGCACTAAGGGTATATAATTATCTTCACTCAATGACTTTAGAGGCTCAACTTTTAGCTAGAGCATGTGGTAAAACAAATATACACTCTTTAGAGCCTGAGGATTTAGCTGCTTTAACATCAGAAGCATCGGCATTAGCGAAAGTACCATTAGCTGGAACTAACTACACAGTTGGTGTTGATAACTACCACAAAATATAGAGGTAACTATGCCAAAGAAAAAAAATAAAAAAGTATCAAAATCAAGAGAAGTCAAAGGTCAATTAGGTAAAAAGAAAGAAACTGCCAGAGAAAAAATGATTGGTCAATCTATTGGTTACAGATACGACGTTAATCTTTTGCCTGATTATAGTAAAATTACGCCTTTTTTAAAAAAATATATAGAAGCGATGGGATGGGATGATTTAAATTGGTTGGAAGATGTGCATATGGGTTATGAAGAAGATAGACCTGCAGTTTTTTGCAGAAATGCAAATGGTTGGGTAACTATTCCAAGTTCAATAAAGTTACCTAACAATCAACAAGATAGAGATATGATTGCAAGAGAGCTGTTAGTTAAGTTTCAAATGTCACCCAAACATCCTCTTGTTGATTTGAAAAAAGCTTACTTGAAGTTTTAATATTACAATCAATAGTTGATTATTTTTTAAATCTAGTGTTCATAACTGGATTTTTTCACTCTCTTTATAATTGTAACGACTCATAAAATTTAATAGGCTTTTGTTAAACAAATATGGAGAGAGAATATGACTGATCAGTTAGGTGCTCTTACCACGATATTTACAGAATTTTACTACTGGACAACAGTGGTACTAATGTTTTTAATTCACGTTGGTTTCTGTATGTATGAGGTTGGAGCTTCAAGATACAAACACCATCAACATACTCTTATGAAAAACACAATGCTGATACCGTTGGTAACAGTAACTTGGTTTTTGTTTGGTTGGTGGATTTATTGGGCTTTTCCAACTGGACCTGGATTAGCTCCGTCAATAATGACAGAAAGTACAGGGCTTGTATTAGGTGGAGGATTTGGAGGAAATGATCTTGCTAATCCTACAAATGCTCTTATGGCAATTAATCTTAACGACCATATAATGGGTGTGTTCTGGGCAGCATTCCTTTTATTTTCATGGACCGCAGCATCTATAGTTTCGGGTGCAGTTATTGAAAGAATAACAACTTTTGCATTTGGAGTTTTGGCAATTGCAATAGGATCTGTTTTCTGGTCAATAGATGCGTCATGGGGATGGCACTTTGATGGTTGGATGCTTAAGATCCTAGGTTATCATGATGCATATGCATCAGGTGTAATTCACGCTATTGCTGGTGGGTTTGCCTTAGGTGTGCTTATGGTTTTAGGTCCAAGAATAGGAAAATTTTCATCAAGTGGTGAGCCAAGAAACATTGGTCCACGAAATCCTTGGTTAGTAACAATTGGATTGTTCTTAATTTATACAGGATTTTGGGGATTTTATGCAGCTTGTAACGTTCCAATATATGATCTTGGCCCAGAGTATGGTATGGAAGGTATCTCATTCTGGACAGCAACTAATATCTATCTTACACCCACTACTTTAAGTGGAATTACAATGAACTTTTTGATGTCATTGTCAGGAGGTTTATTGGCTGGATATGTTATTGCTAAAGGTGATCCTTTCTGGACTTACTCAAGTGGACTAGCTGGCATTATATGTGCATCTGCAGGAAACGACTTATATCATCCAATTCAAGCATTAGTTATTGGTATGATCGGAGTTGTTATTGCTTACAAACTTCATTACTGGGTAGAACGAAAGTTCAAGATTGATGATGCAGTTGGCGCAGTAGCTGTACATGGTTATGCTGGTTTTGTAGGTCTTGTAATTTGTGGATTCGTCTTAAATGGTTATCCTTCATCTGGTTACAGTGTTGGAGCTATGTTTGATGGAACAACTTATGCAACAATTAATCCATTAGGACAATTTATTGGAGCAATAATAATGTTCTTTGTTTTAGGATTAATACCTGGCTATATCATCGCTAAAGTTCTTAATGGTATGGGTAAATTAAGAATCCCGCGTGAAGTTGAAATAGCTGGACTAGACTATGAAATGATGGAAAGTGCTAAAGAAGACGAAAAAGCAGTTTCATCAGCAACCAGGTAAAGGAGAAAAATATGGCAACAGTATCAAACTGGATAGATCATCTTAATAAGCCAGCCGAAGAAGTTGGTGGATCGGTTTATCCTGGAGCAGGGTCTAGTGAATTTATACTAGTTCTTGTGTTAATTGCTGTGTGGATAGGATGGACTGTAATTACGAGCAAATCTGAAAGTGATGAGCTGAATGCATTATCCAGAAAAAGGCACAGTGCTAATGACCATAAAAGTAATATTACTGAATGGTAAAATAAAATATGGGCGCTACACAATTGTAGCGCCCTTTTTAATGATTTAAATGAGTGAAGACAAAAACGAACACCTAAGACCAAGTAAAATGAGAGGTGTAGCTTTTCCAAAAGCAAAGTATGGAGTAATTCTTGCAATTATCCTAATAATTTTAGTTAATTTTATTTATTATAAAGAAACTATCTTTTCATTTTT
Organism: uncultured Pelagibacteraceae bacterium; assembly: GCA_902571955.1. Classification (GTDB taxonomy): domain Bacteria; phylum Pseudomonadota; class Alphaproteobacteria; order Pelagibacterales; family Pelagibacteraceae; genus Pelagibacter. The sequence goes on from CACGDZ010000004.1 coordinate 70,930, forward strand.
CAAATAATTGTGGTAGCCTTAGAAATGGCTAAAAACTTATTTAAAATAGCAAAACAAAAAAAAATTAAATACTTCTTAATAAGTTTTGTCGATCTTTTTGGTGTACTAAGATCAAAACTTGTTCCTGTTCATGCTATTAAAGAAATGCAAACTGCTGGGGCAGGATTTGCTGGTTTTGCAGCATGGCTAGATATGTCTCCTGCAGATAGTGATATGTTTGGTATTCCAGACCCAGATAGTTTAATTCAATTACCTTGGAATAAAGAAGTAGGATGGCTTGCATCTGATTTGTGGATGGACGGTAAACCTGTAGAAGCTTCCCCAAGAGTAATGTTAAAAAATCAAATAAAGAAATTACAAAAACAAAATTTAACGATGAAATCAGGTGTAGAGTGCGAATACTTTTTAATCTCACCAGATGGAAACTCAATTGCAGATCCGAGAGACACTCAATCTAAACCTTGTTACGACCAATCTGCATTAATGAGGAGATATGATTTAATCAAAGAGATTTGTGATTGCATGATTGAGATGGAATGGGGTCCTTACCAAAATGATCATGAGGATGCTAATGGTCAATTTGAGATGAATTGGGACTATGATGATTGTCTAAAAACAGCGGATAAACATACTTTTTTTAAATATATGGTAAAAACTTTAGCTGAAAAACATGGTTTAAGAGCAACCTTTATGCCTAAACCATTCGAAAACCTAACAGGTAATGGCTGTCATGCCCACATATCAGTTTGGGATGGAAAAAAAAATAAATTTTTAGAGAAATCAGACAAACTTGGATTAAGTAAAATGGCTTACAATTTTTTAGGTGGAGTAATTAAAAATGCTTCCTCATTATCTGCTTTTTTTAATCCGACAATTAATAGCTATCGGAGGATTAACGCACCCCCAACTAAGTCTGGAGCATCTTGGTCGCCAAGTAGTATATCTTATACAGGAAATAACAGGACTCATATGATAAGAATTCCAGACCCTGGAAGGTTTGAATTGAGGTTGATGGATGGATCTGCAAATCCATATTTATTACAAGCAAGTGTGTTAGCAGCAGGTTTGAATGGATTAAAACATAAAATCAATCCTGGCGAACCTTTAAATTGTAACATGTACACAGATTACAAGAAGTACCCTGACCTGCCAAAACTACCAAATGAACTTAAAGAATCACTTGAACTATTAAGAAATAATAAAGAAATGAATGACGCTTTTGGAAGAGAAACAATCAATAGTTATATAAAACTTAGAAAATCTGAAATTAATGAATTTGATAATATAGAAAACTTCGATAAGTCCAAACCTGTAACTCAATGGGAAAGACAAAATACTTTAGACTGTTAAAGTGAAGAGTTTAAAAAGCATTAAAAACTGGACACTCACAAAATTTTTAAAAAATAATAATTTTAGTTTTAAAAGAAATTATGTTTTAAGATTTGTTCCTTCATTACTATTAACAAACGCTTTTAAATCAATTTCCAGTTGGAAAAATTATAAACCAACTCCATTATTAAAACTTGATAAATTACAAAAAAATTTAAAACTAAATAATATCTTTTATAAGGATGAATCTAAAAGATTTCATTTAAAATCATTTAAGGCTTTGGGTGGTGCTTATGCTGTTGAAAAAATATCTAAAGGAAAAGAAAATATAATCATTTCCTCAGCAACTGCAGGGAACCATGGAAGATCTGTAGCGTGGGGCGCGAAAAGGCTGGGGTTAAAATGTAAAATTTTTGTTAGTCAATATGTTAGTGACACAAGAGTTAAAGAAATTAAAAAATTCGGTGCTGAAGTAATAAGAGTTAAAGGAGATTATGAAAATTCACTCAACGAATGTAAGAAATTATCAAAAAAAAATAATTGGAAAATTGTACAAGATGTTTCAACAAAAGATTACAAATTAGTCCCTCAACTTACTATGGCAGGGTATTCCATAATGATCAAAGAAATTTCTAAACAAACAAATCAATATATAACCCATATTTTTTTACAAGCTGGTGTTGGTGGTATGGCTGCTGGTGTAGTTACTGGTGTTACAAAATATTTTAAAAGAATTCCAAAGATAATAATTGTTGAGCCTGATAGAGCTGATTGTGTTCTTCAAAGCATAAAACACAATAAATTAAAAAAAATTAAAATTAAAAAGGAGAGCATCATGGGTGGTATGTCATGTAATGAAATGTCATATATTCCTTGGCAAATATTGAAAAAAACGAGCAATTGTTGTGTGTCTGTAAGTGATCGAAATATTGCTAAAACTGTAGCGATGTTGAAAGACAAAAAGCTTAGTAAAAATTCAATAATTGGTGGAGAGTGCTCTGCACCTGGTATTATAAGCCTGGTAGGAGTTTGTAATAATACTAAAATTAAAAAAACTATAGAACTTAACGAAAGTTCTAATGTTTTGGTAATAGGATGCGAAGGTAATGCAGATGTAAAACTTTACAAACAACTGCTATCTAAGGGCAGAAAATAAACTCACATGAAAAAAAATGCGATATTTTGGATCAGAGAAGACTTTAGAATTGAACATAATCCTGCACTATCTTTTGCAAGTCAAAATCATGATAACGTTATTGCATTGTTCATTTATAATAAAACTTATTTTGATAAAAAACGAGAAGCACAAAAATGGTGGCTATATAAGTCTTTAGTGGAATTTAAATCAGAATTATTTAAATACAAAATCAATCTTCAAATATTGGAGGGAGACGAGCTAGATATATTATCAAAAATTAAAAAAAAAGATAATATTTCTGTCTATTGGAATAAGATATATGAACCAGATGTAATTACTAAAGGAAAAAAAATAAGAGATGCTTTTCTGAAAAATGAAGTTGAGTTCAAATATTTTAAAGGAAATATTCTTAATGAGTTTCAAGAAGTAACTAAAAATGATGGTACACCTTTTAAAGTATTTAGTCCATTCTGGAGAAATGCTGAGGAGAAATATCTCAGTTTGCCTCCAAACAAAAATTATGTTGTAAAAAAAAAAATTAAATTAATTTCTTTTTTTAAAAACAGTATTGAACCTAAAAAAATTTTACCAAAAAAAAATTGGTATAAAAAATTTGAGAAATACTGGAAAGTTTCTGAAAATGATTCGAAAAAAGTTCTTAATTATTTAATTGAAAAAAAAATTAAAGATTATGGAACAGCTAGAGATTATCCATCGATCGAGGGTACATCAAAATTGTCTCCATACATTAAACATGGTCAAATTCATGTAAGTACTATTTGGCAAAAATGCAATGAAATAAAATCTAAAGGAATTGGCTATAGGAAATATATCAATGAATTAGGGTGGCGTGAATTTTCACATAGTTTAATTAATTATTTTCCAGAATTTTTAAAAGGTAATTATAGAAAAGAATTTGATAAATTTCCGTGGGTAAAAAATGAGAAATTTTTAAAGGCATGGAAATCAGGAATGACTGGCTATCCTATTGTGGATGCTGGAATGAGAGAATTATATGAAACTGGATGGATGCACAACAGAATTCGAATGGTTGTTGGTTCCTTTCTTGTAAAACATTTAAGAATTAATTGGACGGAAGGTGAGAAACATTTCAGAAATTGTTTATTAGATTTCAATAAAGCAAATAATGTAGCTCAATGGCAATGGGTTGCTGGTTGTGGAGCTGATGCTGCACCTTACTTTAGAATATTTAATCCGATTTTGCAGGGAGAAAAATTTGATAAGGAAGGTTTTTATGTAAAAAAATGGGTTCCTGAATTAAGCAAAGTACCAAAAAAATTCATTCATAAGCCATGGGAAATGGAATTAAAGTATCAAGCAGCTATAAAAACAATTATTGGCAAAGATTACCCAGGCCCTATTGTTGTTCATGAAAAAGCTAGAGCTGCAGCTCTTGAAGCGTTTCAATCTTTGAAGAAAAAGTAAATTTAATTTTATTCTCCAATAAAATGATGAATTATAATCCTTTTTTGAGCCTTTAATCTGTGTTCAAATAAATATATGCCCTGCCAAGTTCCAAGCATCAATTCACTATCTTTCACACTTAGAGAAATTTGATTATTTGTTAATGCAGATTTAATATGTGCGGGCATATCATCTTTTCCCTCCGTAGTATGAACATATAGTTTGTTATCCATAGGAGCTAATTTATCAAAATAATTTATTAAATCTGTTTGTACATCTGGATCTGCATTTTCTTGAACAATTAATGAGGCGCTTGTGTGCTGAATACTTAAATTAAGAATACCATTTTTAAAGTTATTTTGACCAATCCAATGAATTGTATCATTAGTAAATTCATATAACTTTTGACCATTGGTCTTAATATGAAGATTGTAAAATTCTTGTTTCATTAATTATACTCGTTCGATGTAAGCTCATACAAACGACTAATGGTTCGTTTAAATGATTTTTCTAATAATCTTGAAGAGGTAAATTGATCTAAATTTATATCAGCTGTAACTGCTAATGGAATATTTTTATCATAAATTACATCTAACAAAGTGATAAAACGTTGTTGTTGATTTGAATTTACATCATTAAATTGAGGTATTTGATCTATTACCATAAATTTACAGTTTTTAACTATTTCTAAATAATCTTCTGCTCCTAAATTTTGATCACAAAGTTGAGTAAAGTCACATCTAACAATTCCCTCATAAAAGTTTTCTATTTTAAATTCTCTTCCCTTTACATTAATTTTTATTGAAGATTGTTTTTTATTCTTTGTTATAGTTCTAAAAAATTTATTAATCTTAAAATTGGTTTCTTGATTAAGTGGAAAAAAATATCTTTGTTTTTGATTATCATTAGATTTTCTATAATCATCCTCAATTTTTAATTCATACTCGATGGATTGATCTTCCATTATTTTTATAAAAGGTATAAATTGTTCACGTTGAAGACCTTCTTTATAAAGTTCTGAAATTTTAGTATTTGAAGTAAGAATAATTTTAATATCTTCTTTAAATATTTGTTCAAATAGTTTTCCTAAAATCATTGCATCAACAATGTTTGTTACTTGGAACTCATCGAAATAAACTAATGAAGCTTTTGATTTTAAATTTTTGACAAATTGATTGATTACATTTTCTTCATTTTTTTCTTTTTGCTCATGGACAAAATCATGAAAACCTAACATAAATTCATTAAAATGCTTTTTTAATTTTTTTTCTTCAAGATGATCATAAAAGAAGTTTAAAATCATTGTTTTACCAACCCCTACACCACCATATAAATAAAATCCTTTTTTAGTTCTTTGTTTGGAAAATAATTTTGAAAAAAATGATTTGTAATTACTATTATGGTAATCTTCTAATTTTTTAATAACTTTAATTTGATTAGGATTAACTTCTAAATTTTGAATTTCACAATAAGATATAAATTCTTTTTCAAATTTTTTTGGCATCAATTTTTTTTAGTTTTAAAGTCAATACCATACTCTGATCTTGGTCCTTTCCTTAGCCCGAATGGACCTGAGATAAATAAAGTTAATGGTTTAGTTCCTGGTTCCAAATCTACTCTATGCAAATTATTTGCTGATCTAAAACCAATATACCCTGGTGGACGCCAAAACTTGCCAGTGCTTAATGTTTCCCAATAACCGCCTCTTAAAATTATAGTGATATAAGGAAATGTGTGATTATGAACTCCTTCTCCATGGTCATCTGCTAGCATCTCATGAATTAATATATTGAATGGAAACCATTTAGGTCGATACCTCATCAAAACATAGTAACGGTTCATCCAAGGCTTTGCCTCTTTAAAATTTGGATGTGAAGGTCCTCTATCTAATACAACTTTTTTTCTACCAATTTTTTCTAAAAATTTTAAGAACATGTTTAGTTATATTGTACAATTGAACCATTTCTTACTACATATAAATTGTTATTAAATATAAACGGTTCAGATACTAATCCACCAGAAACTTTTTCAATTTTTATTATTTTTCCATCCTCAATCCCAGCTATGACCATTTTACCATCTGAGTTAGTCAAAAATACGTTTTTGTCTCCAATTACAAAACCAATTGGATAAATATTTTTTCTTTTTTTATCTTTGTAATTCATAAATAGATCTGTAATTCGAATTATATTGCCTTTATTTTTGTCAATTAAATATAAATAACCTTCATTTGAGATTGTAAAAATTAGATTTCCAACCAAAATAGGTTTTACATTAGAATTAACTTCATTTATCCAGTTTGTTGTTCCTGTTTTTAAATCAATTGAATAAAACTGACTTTTATTATTTGAAAAAAATACTGAATTTCCATCTGATACTAGTTTAGAAGTCTTAAAGTTATAAGTTTCATTTATTATCGAGCTACTCTGCGTAGGTAGTTGCCATGTAATTAAACCTGTTTCAATATCTACAGCTGTAATATCTCCTATAGAATTATTAAAAATAACATTATCGTTTAAAATAATTAAAGAATATTTAATATTTGAAATTGTAAATGAGTCCTCTGTTTGCAAATTCCAACATTCAGAACCATCTTTAATTTTAAAACATCTCAATGTATTTTTATAATCGATAACAAATATTTTATCTTTATGTTTTTTAATATTTGAATTAAACGGATAATCATTATTATTTGACCAATTTAATTCTCCAGTACTAATATTCACAGAATAATATTTTGCTATACTATCAGTTACAAAAAGATTTTGACCATCTACTAATAAATTAAGTTTTGGTTTTAATTTTTTTTCACCTTTTGAATAATGGTTTATTTTCCAAATAACTTTCTGATTATTGTCATACCTTATAATTGTTCCCTTTTTATCAAAAAATATTATTCCATTGTTTAAAAAAACTGGTTTGAAATCTAATTGATTAAGTTCCTCTAACTTTGAAAATTTAAAGTTACCAATCTTTGTTAATTCACCTTTGTAATTTTGTAAACCAAGATTATTTTGATTTTCATTTTTTTTATTATTTATTTTTATTGATGATAGATCTAATTTTAAATCTCTATTAAATTCTGAAACACTTATATTTTCTTCTGCAAAAACTTTTGTTATTTTTTTATTTGTTTCTAATTTATTTTCTTTATCTTTCCAAATTCTGGAGTTTTCATTTAATGAACAGTTATTAAGAAAAAAAAATGCAATGAAAGTAAAAATTAATTTATTCACTCAAGTCTCTGTTCAATCTTTTCTCTGCTTGAAGCCTTATATCTGGATTTGAATTTTCTAAAGCTATTATTTGGTTGAAAAATTCTTTAGCTTTTTGTTTTTGACTATTTGCATAAAAATATTCCGCCATTAAATATAAAGAATGTGATTTCCATACACTTTTTGAATTAATTAGTGGATTTAACATATTTAGAAGATCGCTCTCCTGAGCGTTATCTGCATTGTACAGTGCCTTCTTGTATATAATTAAGTTTTTAATCTCACTGTCTAATGAAGTATCCTTTATCAATATATCAAACAATGAATTGATTTTGGACTGATCACTTACAAGATTATTATCAATGATAAAGTAAAGTGATAAAGGTGAATAAGTTGGATCTTTCTTATTTATAATTTCAATTAGACTGCTAGCTGTTTTTTCTTTTGTTTTTTTTGAATAATCAATGATTATTGAATTATAACTATCTGAGATATCCTTTTTTTTATTAATTAAATATTTATCGTAACTAAAAACGCCCACTATGATAATTATTAAAATGATTATACCTGAAATTATTTTAATTTTATTATTTACAAAAAAATTCTTAATTTTTTCATTTCTAGTATTGGTATTTATAATTGATAAATCTTCGTCCATAACTAAATCATATTCCTTAAAACGTACTGCAGAATACCTCCGTTTTTATAATACTCTAATTCATTTTTTGTATCAATTCTGCATAAAGTTTTAATTTTCTTTATTTCGCCAGAAGCATATTTAATTTCGACTGTCACTTCGTCTGAAGGATTAACGCCCTTTTCTATATTTAGAATACTAATTAATTCAGAACCAATTAATTTTAGATTTTTTCTATTCACATCATCGATAAATTGTAACGGCAATATTCCCATTCCAATCAAATTAGATCGGTGAATTCTTTCAAAACTCTCTGCGATTACTGCTTTTATCCCAAGTAATTTTGTTCCTTTAGCTGCCCAATCTCTAGACGATCCGGTTCCATACTCTTTTCCGCCAATTACAACTAAATCTGTTCCTCTTTTTTTATATTCAACAACTGCATCATAGATAGGAAGAACTTTTTCTTCCGGATATAACTTTGTAAAACCACCTTCTGTACCAGGTGCCATTTCATTTCTAATTCTTATATTTGCAAAAGTTCCTCGCATCATAACTTCATGATTTCCTCTTCTTGAACCGTAAGAGTTAAAATCTTTTGGCAAAATCTGATGTTCCATAAAATATTCACCAGTTGGACTATCTTTTTGAATACTTCCAGCTGGTGATATATGGTCTGTAGTTACCATGTCCCCTAATATTAATAATGGTCTTGCATCCTTTATTTCTTTAAATCCCTCTGGTTCGTCTGATAAAGAGTCAAAGAATGGAGGTTTTTTTACATATGTTGAACCCTCATCCCAATTGTAGATGCTGCTTTTGTCAGTTTTAATTTTTTGCCATTGACTTGGGCCCTCGGTTACATTGGAATATCTTTGTATAAACATCTCTGCATTTAGAGAGTCTTTTAAAGTTTCTTCAATCTCTTTATTGGAAGGCCAAATATCTTTTAAAAATACTTCTTTACCATCTTTATTTTTTCCTAGTGGATCTTTGTATAAATCAACTTCCATATGTCCAGCTATCGCGTATGCAACAACAAGTGGAGGTGAGGCCAGATAGTTAGCTTTTATATGTGGTGAAATTCTTCCCTCAAAATTTCTATTTCCTGATAAAACTGAAACTGCATAAATATTTTCTTTTTGGATTGCTTCTACAATATTTTCTGGAAGTGGACCTGAATTTCCAATACAGGTTGTGCAGCCATAACCAACTAAATTAAAGCCAAGATTATCCAAATATTTGTTTAATCCAGCTTTTGCCAAATAGTCTGTAACTACTTTAGATCCAGGTGCTAAAGAGGTTTTTACCCATGGTTTAACTTGTAAACCTTTTTCAATTGCCTTTTTTGCCAAAAGTCCTGCTCCAATCAAAACATTTGGATTTGAAGTATTAGTACAAGAAGTAATTGCAGCAATTAATATAGAACCATCTTTAATATCGTAATCTGTATTAGCCACTTTTGAAACAGATTTTTCATTTTTGCTTGTAGCTTCCTGTAATACTTTTTTAAAAGAATTTGGTGCATCTGTTAAAGGTACTTTGTCTTGAGGTCTTTTGGGACCTGAAATAGTTGGAACAACTGTAGACATATCTAAAGATATGATGTCAGTAAATTCTAAATCACTACTTGCCCATAATCCTTGTTCCTTAGCATAATTTTCAACTATATTTACAGTATGTTGATCTCTTCCTGAAAATTTTAAATATTTCAAAGTTTCTTCATCAATGGGAAAGAACCCACATGTAGCACCATATTCTGGTGCCATATTCGCAATTGTAGCTCTATCAGCAAGAGTTAAATTTTTTAAACCTTCTCCATAAAACTCAACAAACTTTCCAACAACTCCTTTATCTCTTAACATTTTAACAACTGTTAAAACTAAATCTGTTGCTGTAGTTCCTTCAGGCATTTTATTTTTCATCTCAAAACCAATAACTTCAGGTATTAACATTGATATTGGTTGCCCAAGCATTCCTGCTTCAGCTTCAATTCCACCAACTCCCCATCCTAAAACAGATAATCCATTTACCATTGTTGTGTGGCTATCAGTTCCAACTAAGGTATCAGGAAACAAATAATTATCGCCTTTGAATTCTTCTGACCACACTACCTTTGATAAATACTCTAAATTTACCTGATGACAAATTCCTGTACCAGGTGGTACAATTCTAAAATTGTTAAATGCTTGTTGTCCCCATTTCAAAAAAGAATATCTTTCTCCATTTCTTTCAAATTCAATATCTACATTTTTTTCAAATGAATCAGCTTTAGCTGACTGATCTACTTGAACTGAATGGTCAATTACAAGATCTACTGCAGATAAAGGATTTATAGTATTAGGATCTTTATTTTTTTCTTTTACAGCTTCTCGCATTGCTGCAAGATCAGCAACTGCCGGTATACCAGTGTAATCCTGAAGGAGTACTCTCGCCGGCCTATAAGCAATTTCAGTTTTAGATTTCTTTGTTTTTAACCATTTTTTTACAGCTTCTATTTGAGACTTTGTAACGCTCAAGTCATCTTCATATCTCAATAAATTTTCTAACAAAACTTTGAGAGATTTAGGAAGTTTACTTATACCATTTAGACCATTTTTTTCCGCTTCTAGTAATGAGTAATATTTAAAATCTTTACCATCTATTGAAATTTTTTTAAGTGAATTATAAGTATTTTTGTTTCCTGGTTTCATGTTATAAATAAAAAGTTAATATGCTTAATAAAAGAAGCAGTGACATAACATAATTAAAATAATTAATAAATTTCTGATTTGTCGCGAATTTCCTAAAGAATTTACCTAAAAATGTCCATAATGTAATACTGGTTACTGAGACTAACAGAGCCAATATAACAATTTGAGTCGTATGACTTACAAAATTTTCACCTACTTGAATGTATGTTGATACAAGTATAATTGAAGCAATTACAGCTTTTGGATTTAAAAACTGAAAAATAAATGTTTCTATAAATTTTACTGGATTTTTATTTTTGTTTTCTTGATTTTTTGAACTAGAGAAAGAAATTTTATATGCTAGATAAATTAAAAATAATGTTCCAAGGTATTTTAATATTTCCTGAATAAGTGGATAAAGTTTAAAAACATTTATTAATCCTAAAGCTACACATAGTAATAAAAAAGGGAAACCAAAAGTCACTCCTATAATGTGTGGAAGAGTTCTAGTAATACCAAAATTAAAACCAGAATAAAATGCTACAAAATTATTTGGCCCTGGTGAATAAGCAGCTACAATTCCAAACAATGTTATAGATAAAATTTCTGGATGCATTTTTATGCAATAGGTAAACCATTCTCAGATTTTTGAGATGGATGGACCAAAATTACTTTGCCCTCCTTGTCTATTGAGCCAAGAATAAGTACTTGAGAAACTACACCAGCTATATTTTTTTCTGGAAAATTACAAACACCTATTACTTGTTTTCCTTTAAGATTTTCTTCATTATAATAGTGAGTAATTTGGGCAGAAGATTGTCTAATTCCAATTTCTTTTCCAAAATCTACTTCAACAACTAAAGAAGGTTTTCTAGCCTTTTCATTTTTTCTTACAGAAATGACTGTGCCAACCCTAATATCAACTTTATCAAAAATATCGTAGGTAATTTGTTCTTTCATATAATTAATATATAATGGATGAAAATTATGAGTACAGAAAATAATTCAGAACTTTTATTCAAAAATTCAATAAAAATATTAACTGATCTAATTAGTTTCAAAACTATTTCAGGAGAAGATAATACTGCTTTAATTGATTATTGTGATAATATCTTAAAAAAATTAGGCGCTACCTCTTTTAGAACTTATGATAAAGAAAAAAAAAGAGTAAATCTATTTGCAACTCTTAAAGCTAAAAGTTCAAATAATAAAAAACCAATAATCTTATCAGGTCATACAGACGTTGTCCCAGTTTCAAAGGGTTGGAGCTCAGACCCTTTTACTGCAACAATTAGGGAGAATAAATTATATGGAAGAGGTTCATGTGATATGAAAGGTTTTATTGCATGTACTTTGGCATATGCACCAATTTACTCAAAAACTAATTTAAATAGAGATATTCATTTTTCTTTTACATTTGATGAAGAAACAGCGTGCATAGGAGCACCAATATTAATTGAAGAGTTAAAAAGAAGGAATATTAAAGATGGTATTTGTATTGTTGGCGAACCTACCAACATGAAGATCATTGATGCACACAAAGGATGTTATGAGTACACAACATATTTTAGAGGTCTAGCTGGACATAGTTCAACACCTAATAAAGGTGTGAACGCAGTTGAATACGCATCAAAATATGTAAATAAATTAATGGAATTAAGAGAAAGACTTAAAGAGAGAAAACCTGAAGACTCTATATTTGATCCTCCACATTCTACATTATCTATAGGAGGAATATTTGGAGGAATAGCACATAATGTAATCGCAGATAAATGTCATGTTAACTGGGAAACAAGACCTGTTGTTAAAGAAGATGGTATATTTTTAAATCAGGAAATAGATAAATATGCAAACGAAGTTTTACTTCCAGATATGAAAAAAATTTTTCCTAATGCTACAATTGAAAAAAATATTATAGGAGAAATAATTGGATTTGATAGAAAAAGTAAATCTGATGCATGTGAATTAATTTCAAGCTTAACAGGGGATAACTCAAGACAAGTTGTTTCTTTCGGGACTGAAGCAGGTCTATTTCAGGAAATAGGTATTAGTACAGTTGTTTGTGGCCCAGGTTCAATTGAACAAGCTCATAAAATTGATGAATTTATAATTTTAGATGAATTAAAAAAATGCTTAAAACTCCTAGAAGGTATTAAAGAAAAATCTTCTATAAATTAACTCCATCCACCTACTGCTTTTACCTCCAAGAATTCTTCAAGACCATGTTCACCTGCTTCACGACCTATTCCAGAATGTTTAAAACCTCCAAATGGTGCATCAACAGCAATACCTGCTCCATTTACATCAACCATTCCAGATCTTAATTTTCTTGCAACTCTCTGTACTTTTTCAGAGTCTTGGGTTTGAATATAATTTGTTAGTCCATATGCAGTATCATTAGCAATTTTTATTGCATCTTCTTCTGTTTCGAACGGTATTACAGATAAAACAGGTCCAAAAATTTCTGTCCTTGCAACTTCCATATCATTATTAACATCCGCAAATACTGTTGGTTTAACAAAATACCCTTTATCTAGTCCTTCCGGCTTACCTGTTCCTCCAGCAACCAATTTAGCACCTTCATCAATGCCTTTCTGAATTAAAGTTTGTATTTTGTTATATTGAGTTTCTGAAATAACTGGTCCAATATGTTCACCTTCTTTTTTAGGGTCACCAACTTCAAAACTTTCGGTATATTTTTTTAATCTCTCAATTGCCTCATCATACATTGATTTTTCAACAAGCATTCTTGTTGGTGCATTACATGACTGTCCTGAATTTCTAAAACATCTTAGAGCACCTCTTTCAATAGCTTCAGGATCAGCATCTTTAAAAATTATGTTTGCTCCTTTGCCACCTAGCTCTAAACTTACTCTTTTAAAATCTTTAGCTGCATTTTGTGAAATAAGAGCTCCGGCTCTTGTTGAACCTGTAAAAGAAATCATATTAATGTCTGGATGACTTGTTAAAGCATCTCCAGTTATTGCTCCATCACCATTAACTAAATTAAATATTCCTTTTGGAAATTTTACATCATCAATAATTTCAGCAAGTATCATTGAAGATAACGGTGCTAATTCAGATGGTTTTAAAACCATAGTGCATCCTGAGGCGATTGCTGGCATTACTTTTAAACAAACTTGATTCATTGGCCAATTCCATGGTGTTATCAATGCACATACACCTTTTGGTTCATAAATAAGTCTTTGGTTAGGAGCATGTTCACCCAATGGTTTTTCAAACTCAAAATTTTTTAAATATCTTATAAATGATTTTATATGACTTGCTCCAGTACCTGCTTGCAATTTTGTTGCAAAATCTTTTGGAGCACCCATTTCAAGAGTTATGGCTTCTGCAATATCGGCCCATCTTTTTTTATAATTTTCATAAAGTTTTTCTAATAATCCAATTCTTTCTTCTTTAGAGGAAAAAGCCCAAGACTCGTAAGCATCTTTTGCTGCACTAACTGCTAAATCAACATCTGCTTTATTTCCTAAAGTAATTACAGCACAGTTTTCCTCTGTAGCTGGATCAATTACTTTAATTTCCTCAGAGCTATTAGGTTTTATCCATGCTCCATTAATATAAAAATTTTTTTTATCTAACATGTTTTGAAGGTATCTTTTCTTTATGATTTTGCAAATAAATTTGTTAATTCATAAACAATAGTTGCTGCTGCTAAAGAAGTTACTTCTGCATGATCATATGCTGGAGAAACCTCAACAACGTCAGCTGAAACTAAATTTAATCCAGACAAACCTCTTAAAACATTTACCATTTCTCTTGTAGTCATCCCTGCAATTTCTGGTGTACCAGTACCTGGAGCAAATGCAGGGTCTAAAACATCAATATCAATTGATAAGTATAAAGGATTGTCTCCAACTCTTTTTCTAATTCTTTCTGCTATTTTATCGGTTCCTTCTGTTTGAAACTCATCACAATGAATTATTTTAAATCCAAAACTTTCATCATTTTTAATATCATCTCTACTATAAAGTGGTCCTCGAATTCCAACATGCATAGAAGCATCATCTAAAAATAATCCTTCTTCCCTAGCTCTTCTGAATGGAGTTCCGTGAGTATAAGGTGCACCAAAATATGTGTCCCAAGTATCTAAGTGGGCATCGAAATGAACTAAAGATACAGGGCCCTTATTTTTTTTATTGATTGCTCTTAACAATGGTACAGCAATAGTATGGTCTCCACCTAAACTTATAATTCCTCCAACCTTATTTAATAAATCTGTCGCACCTATTTCTATTTGTTTTATTGCTTCATCAATACTAAATGGGTTGCAAGTGATATCACCAGCATCAGCTACTTGTTGAATTTTAAAAGGCTCAACATCATAATTAGGATGATAATTAGTTCTTAAATGTCTAGAGGCTTGCCTGATGCTTTGCGGACCAAATCTTGCTCCGGGTCGATAACTTGTCCCAGCATCAAACGGAATTCCAACAATTGCAACATCACAGCTTTCCACATCTCTTAGTTCAGGTAGTCTTGCAAATGTGCTTAGACCAGCGAATCTTGGAACTTTAGTTCCACTAACTGGTTGAATTGGATTTTTGTTTCTTTCTTTTTTCATTTTTTAATAATCTAAGATAATATTATCACACCTAATTCGTCTATAATAATTTAATGAAAATTTTATTTTTATTTATTCTTATTTTTCATATTTCGCATGTAAATGCTGATGAAATATATAATCTGATAAAAATTCCAAATTTAGAAATTTATAAATTAAAAAACAATAATAATATTCGTTATTTGAGTGCTAAAGGTAATTTTAAAATTGGTGTAAATAAGAACATTTCTTGCGATAAAGTTAATAAAAATAATTTAGATTCAAAATTTCCTTTAATTCAAAAAAATCTTAATCGATATAATTCTAATTTTCTTAATAAGATAAAATTAAAATATATTGTATTTTGTGAAAATTTATTCATCTCTGAAATAAATACTGGGGGAATACCTGATAATAAAAACAGGACATTAATTTTAGATATTAATTTTAATAAAAAATATTTTGAAAGAATGATGCACCATGAAATTTTTCATATGATACAAAACAGTCACATTAAATATTTTAATGAGGATAAATTTTCTTCTTTTAATCTAACATCATTTAATTATGCTGAATGTTCAACTTGTTCTGATAGATTAAATTTAGATCTATATGAAAAAACTGATGGTTTTTTAACAGAATATTCTAAATCTATCCCATCTGAAGATATGGCAGAAATTTTTTCATTTTTAATGACTGATAAGGAAACAATCGAAGATAAAATTAATAGTGACAAAATTCTAAATAACAAAGTGAATTTTATAAAAATAAATTTAGCTAAAATAGATAAAAATATTTTATGATTAAAACAATTAAAGCCTCAAAATCAGAAAAAATTTTATTTATATTTTTAATTTGTCTTTCAATTTTTGCTTTTACATCTTTTTTTTTATTAAAAAATAAATGTCTATTTGTGGAAAAAAATAATTTAAGTAAACTTAATTTTAATAATTCAGATAATATTGTAGTAATGAATGTTGAGTGTGGAAATGTAATAATTGAACTTTATCCAGATATTTCTCCTAAAGCGGTGGAAAGGTTTAAAATTTTAATTGAACAAAAAATGTATGATGGTTCTGCTTTTTATAAAGTTTCAGAAAATACTTTTGTACAAGCTGGAGATATCGAGTATGGAAATATAAATAATTTAGATTATTCTAAAATTGGTAGCGGAAAATCTGGACTGGGATTGTTAAAATCAGAACTTAGCAACGATTTTAAATTTACAGAAGGAAGTGTTGGTTTTGCTAGAGCAACAGAATTTGATACAGAAGATAGTGAATTCTTTATTACATTAAAAGAAATTCCAATTTATCAAGGTGAATATACTCCAATTGG
Source organism: uncultured Pelagibacteraceae bacterium (assembly GCA_902571955.1). Classification (GTDB taxonomy): domain Bacteria; phylum Pseudomonadota; class Alphaproteobacteria; order Pelagibacterales; family Pelagibacteraceae; genus Pelagibacter. Next base: position 87,251 of record CACGDZ010000004.1, read on the forward strand.
TAAAGTAGTTTATGGCTTAGATATATTAACTAACATTAAAACAGGTAATAAGGCAATTTATGTTTTAAGACCTGATTATATTAAAACCTTTAGAATGTTTAATTCTAATTAACTAAAGGTTTACCTGTCGATAATGTATGTTTAATTCTTTCTTGAGTTTGTTTTGTTTCTATCAATCTCATAAAAGAATCTAGTTCAAGTTTGTACAGATCATCTTCTGACAATACTTTTTCAATAGTAGTGTCTCCACCACTTAAAACGTTTGCAAGCTCAGTTCCAACATACATTCCATGATCTAAAATTACCTTTTCGTTGTATAATTTCTCTAAAACTTTAATCATTTTATCTTTCAACGGCTTTCCAGAAAGATTAAATTTACACTCTTCTGGAGGAACAAAATCAGTATTTTGATTAATTAAATTTTTTGCTTCCTCAAAAAGGCTATTTCTGTTCATTATTTTTTTATCTTCTGGTCTTAAATACTTTAATGGCTCAGCCTCGATTGGAGATGTGGCTGTTTTAGCATAACCAATAATATCAAAAACTTTTAGTGGGGCATAATCTGGATCTGATTTTGCTTCCTCTGTTTGTAACCATCTCCACAACATTTCTTTACATCCTCCGCCTGCAGGAACTAACCCAACAATAGTTTCAACTAATCCAATAACTAAATTTGTGTGTGAGGCAACAAAATTACTTTGAACTAAAACCTCAAAGCCTCCTCCAAGTGTAAGTCCAGAAGGTGCTGACACAACTGGGTACTTAGAGTATTTTAAAGTTTTGCAAGTATCTTGAAAATATTTAATAAATTTTTCAATTGACTTAAAATCACCTTTATCAGCAAAATTCATAGTATAACTTAAATTCACACCTGCTGAAAATTGCATGCTTTCATTAATTACTATTAAAGGTTTGTCAGTTGCATTTTTCAATGCATCCATCGAGTCATAATCTAATGCACAGGCTTTTGTCGTAAACTCAACAATATTAAAATCTCTAAAACGATGAATTTCAGCTGAATTATTTTTATCTACTTTAATTGCTGATGGCCTTATTTTTCCTAAAGTTTGAATGTCTGTATAAATTTGTCTTTCTCCATAAAAGTTTTCATCTTTTGTTTTTGATAAATTTTCTAAAAATTTATTATTTTCAAAGTTATCAATTCTTTCAAAGAAATTCTTTACCCCTATAGATTTCAACATTTCAAAAGGACCCATTGCCCAATTAAATCCAAGTCTCATAGCTTCATCAATATCATTGAACTTATCAGTAATTCCTGGAACAAGTGAAGATGCATATTTAATTATTTTTGAGATAACAATCCAAGCATACTCACCAAACTTATCTTTTCGATTAATTAAATTATTTATTTCAACTGTCTCAATTCCTAAATCTATTTTTTTTGTTGCTGAATACTCTCCTGTTTCTAAATTAATTGCTTCTAAAATTTTTTGATCTCCACTTTTATTCATTCTATAAAAGCCACCTTTTCCTTTACGGCCGGTGTAGCCTGTCTCAATTAATTTTTTTACTAATGGAATTTCTTTTGCAACAATTTGAAATTCATCTTTATCTGAAAGTTCCTTAATAAAGCTTTTTAATACATCAGCCATCAAATCAATTCCAATTAGATCATACAATCCAAATACTCCTGTTTTAGGTATACCCATCGGTCTACCAAAAACTGCATCTGCTTCTTCTATTGAAAGTTTCATTTTGAATGCTTCCGTCATAGCAACCTGCATAGCGTAAACACCAATCCTATTACCGAGAAAACCTGGTGTATCGTTGCAAATTATTGCTCCTTTACCAAGCTCAACTTCACAAAATTTCTTTAAAGAATTAATTTTATTTAAGTCATTATTTTCGTTTTTAACAATTTCTAACAATCCCATGTATCTGACGGGATTAAAAAAGTGAGTGATACAAAAATCTTTTTTTTCTTCGTCATTTAGTTTTTCTGATAGAACTTTAATTGGAATTGATGATGTATTTGATGAAACTATTGCACCTTTTTTTCTGTTCTTAAATATCTTCTCATAAATATTATGTTTAATATCAATTCTTTCTACTACTGCCTCTACCACCCAATCAGCATCTTTTACTA